>NZ_CP040517.1:930847-1669195 GCF_005849285.1 Luteithermobacter gelatinilyticus
AGGCCGAAGCCATCGCCGTGATGATGGAGAAGTACGAAATCGTCCGGGATATGTTCGCCCAGGATACCAAGGGAGGTTTCGATTATCGCGCTGGTTTGACCGGCTCGCCGCAGGAGCGGCTTGCCGTTCTGGCCGGGGCGATGGAGTGGGTGCTGGACATGCAGCATCGGGCTGCGGCAAAGGAAACCACGAACGAGGGCAAGAAACGCGCGCATCGCCGATTCAGTGATGCTGTGCTGGCGCTCTCAAAAGCCTACGCGCTCGCCGCCGCCAGCGACGAGGCCCGCGACATCAGGGACGAAGTCGGGTTCTTCCAGACCATTCGCGCCGCGCTCACCAAAAGCGCGCCGGGTGCGAGTAAAACATCTGCCGAGCGAGACCTGGCTGTCCAGCAGATTGTCAGCCGCGCCGTCATCTCAACCGAGATTGTCGATATCCTTGAAGCCGCCGGGGTGGAGACACCGGACATCTCCATCCTTTCCGACGAGTTCCTCGCAGAAGTTCAGGGGATAGAGAAAAAGAATCTTGCCATGGAAGCCCTGCGCAAGCTGATCAACGGTGAGATACGCTCACAAAGCCGCGTCAGCGTTGTGCAGACGCGCGCCTTCTCGGAACGGCTAGAGGACGCCATTGCCCGTTACCACTCCAACGCCATCACGACGGCGGAAGTCATCCAGGAACTGATCAAGCTGGCGAAGGACATCCGCGCCGCGCACCAACGCGGAGAAGAAGAGGGACTTAGTTTGGAGGAGATTTCCTTTTATGACGCCCTGGCCCAGAATGAAAGCGCCGTCGAGGTCATGGGTGACGAGAAGCTCCGGGTCATTGCCCACGAGCTTCTGAACAGCCTTAAAACCAATGCTTCGGTAGATTGGCAGCATCGCATGGCTGCCCGCGCCCGGATGCGGGTTTTAGTCAAGCGTATCCTGCGCAAATACGGCTACCCGCCAGACCTTCAGGACGCCGCCGTGCAGACAGTTTTGCAGCAGGCCGAAGTTCTTTCAGCGAGGTGGGCGGCATGAAAACAAAAAGCATTAAGACTTAAGAGGGCGCTGCTTTGGTCCCGAGCCTGTTGAGATTTGTCTCGACGCGGAAAGCTTCTCGGATGGGTGCTGATTGCCCTGGCGGTTATTGACAGCCGGCATTTCATTTTCCCGGATTTTTTGACGGTTCCCTTATTAGGGCTTTAGGGCTGATATATAAGTTTTTTATTGTGCCGGATATGTTTTTAGAGGCAATTATCGGGGCCGGGCCGGGATACCTGCTTAATGCACCCGGTCTATTGGTGGGGGAACCATCGCCTTTGTCCACTTGCCGTCACGCGTTCGTGGTGACGGCATGGGATAGTGTGAGGATTCCCCGGTTTTGGTGTGAGCAGGCTCAGCTCAGTTTTGCTGGGTCATGTGTTGCATACTGTTATATTGCGGGGCAAGGTCCATATGGCGGACCAGGCGGACAAAATCGGTCATGCGCCGGTTGCGATAGGCGGCGAGGTCTTGGTTCCGATAATCGTAAAAACCGATACCGTCCTTGAGGCCGTTACGGCGATGGTGCATGTTGTTGACAACGATATCAGGGGGAGAAAAACGGGCCGGGTCAATTTTCCCGGACAAATAATCGGAGGCATAATAGAGAATGTCGCCGCCCCCCCAGTCGATGAATTCCAACAGTCCCAGCACAGCAAAACGCAGACCGAAACCAACCTTTACCGCCTTATCAATGTCTTCGGCGCTGGCGACCCCCTCTTCCACCATGCGTGCTGCTTCATTCATGGCCAGGGCCTGAATACGGGGCACGATATAACCAGGGCTGGACGAACAGACAATGGGTACTTTGCCGATCTGTTCCAGGATAGTGATCAGCCGGTCTATGGTTTCGCCGGAGGTCTTGCTGCCTTTGCTGATTTCCACCAACGGCATGAGATGGGCCGGGTTGAGCCAGTGGGCATTGACAAAATTTTGTGGATGGCGGACCAGGTCGGCGAGTTCGTCCACCATCATGGTAGAGGTGGTTGAGGCGAGGACGGCGTTTCTATTGGCGTGTTCGTCGATCCACTGGAATGCCTGTTTTTTGGCTTCCATGACTTCCGGCACTCCTTCAAAGATCAGCGTGGCTTCGGCGGCGGATGGCCGGGCGTTCTCGCGATCCAAGAGGGTGATGCGATTCAGGACATCATCAATGAAACCGCTTTCCAGAAGTCCCACGGACGCCATAAAATCCAGATCTGTTCTGATTTCCCGGAACGCCGTTTTTTTTAACTGGTTCTGCTCATCCTCGGAGCGATCTTTCATGTCCACCAGATGAACAGGAAGACCGGCAAAGGCAAAGGTTAGCGCAATACCCCGGCCCATACGGCCCGCACCGACCACAAGAACTTTATCCACTTTTTCAGTCATTCAGAAAAACTCCGTCTTTCAGAAACGCCTGCATTCGGGCCGGGGAATAATCCGCCAGGCCAAGATTTTCCAGCGTGCGTCCCTCAGCATATAAGTCACGTCCGGTAATGGCGGAGGCAATGGCCAGAAATCCCCGCGCGAGGGGCGTTTCCTTACCGCACCACTTGCCTACTGAGACCAGGAAGGACAGTCCCAGTGCTGTGTCTTCATTCATATAACGATGAGTCATCAGATCGATTTTCTCCCGCCAGTCGCCGCTGTCGGTGAGTTTCTCGTGGGCCGCATTGCCATACATCCATTCCTCACCGTCCGGGCTGTAATGGTCGGCCAGAGGGAAATGTGGTGCGCCATAGCCCAGTGTCTCGCGTACAGCGATCCGTTCCCCGTCCAGGGAATCCGTGACCCGGCGGATAGAGGGCTGGGTACCTTCGTTATGAATATCCCAGGCATCGAAATGTTCCAGCGGCCCCGCATTCATCATAATCAGGGGCGGGTGAATGATCGGTCCGGCATTCATTAGGGCGCCGCTCAGGCAGTCTTCGATTAGTTCGATGGCAGGGTAGGCCTGTTTCAGGCGCTTAGCGGCATAGGCAGTGTTCCTGGCAGGAAAAACGCCAGTGGGCAACCGGGTGGCATAGGCGCTAACCACTACTTCCCGAGAGCCGTGTTTGCGGGCGAGATAGGGCAGGGTGCCGGTTTCTGCAAAGCTCACATCTGCTTTATTACCGGCTTCGCACATTGCGCGGGCAAAAATGATGCTGCCGAAGGTGCCGGGAGGCAGGTAAATCACCTGACCGTCATCCAGTAGAGGCGCCAATTGTTGTGCCAGGCTGTTATGGGTCGTGGCCGGCAGGGGGATGATAATGAGTTCTGCGCCCCGTACCGCCTCTTCCAGCGAGGTCGTGGGGTTGTGTATGGGGACGTCCCGCTTGCCCTTGTGATCCACAAGGGAGATACTGCTGCTTTCCTGAACCGGTGCCAGCGCTGCCCCATCCCGGCGCCACAAGCGCACGCGATGCCCCTGTTCCGACATTTCCGTCGCCGCCGCATAACAGCCATGACCTCCGCCAAGTACCGCTATCTCCATGTTCACATCCTTTTCTGAATAGTTGGTATTTCCGGCACTGTAGAAAATGCAAGCACAGGGGACTATCCAGAATGCGAACCCGGCATCCGAAGGCCGAAATAAAGAAAATTATTTGTTCAGTCTTTTGCGCAGGGTTTCAGAGGGCAAACAACCATATCTTTTTTTGTAATAGGTTGCAAAGCGGCCAATGTTGTTGACACCGTATTTGAGCATGATATCGGTCACGCTTGTGGTTTCAGTACCTGTCTGCAGTTCTTCATGAATACGTTTTAATCTTACCTGACGTATATATTCCGTTGGTGTGGTATCCAAAAAACGCTTGAAGCTATTCTGCAATGTCCTGGCTGTAACGTTGGTATAAGATGTCAGATCAGCCAATGTGATATTCTCGTGTATTTTGTCTTCTATATATTCGCGCGCTTTTTTCACGTGCCATGGAGTTGCGCTTGCTTCTGTGCTTTCCATTTTATTTGAATAGTTATGATGATGCTGGAACAACAGAAGTGTCATAACCAGGTCTGTAAACTGATCACTTATAGCCCGTTTCTGTACAAGGGAAATGTCCACATTGTATAAGTTGCAGATGTAATTAATCGTGTTGATTAGAAGGCTACCCATCGGGGTAGAGTGCCAGATACTCAGATCAAAAACCAAAGGTTGTCTTAATTCCGTTTGCAACAAGCGGCATAGATGGGTTTCAATGGCTTCACGTTTGATACGAAGAATCAGATGATGGCAGTCGTCGTAAAGTTTGACATGAGTTTCTTCGGAAGGAGAAACAATCGTTGAGATGCCGACACCTGTTCTGGTCGATCTCAAGCCGTTTCTAACAGCACCATTACCCTTTAATGTGGTTTGAATCAGGTAATAATCTGAAATTTCACCAGCATTCACCTCCACATTAGCACCATAATGTAAATGCAGCAGCCCCAATTTATCAAGGCTTAGGCCATCAAGCCTGGTGTTTACCTGTTTGCGTGCATTATTGATTTTCATATAGTGTGGCCATAAGAACTGGCTTACGACCTCTTTTGTTTCTTCAATATCAGAAGACCTGAAAATTTTATGATTGTTCAAAGGGTTATTCATAAAAGATGGCGCAGTCATCATCTTTTTTTCTCTCCCTTGAGTATCTCCCAGAAAATTATGCCTGTAACTGCCTTTTGTTGTTTACGGGAGCGGTTCAGCCCTGTTTAGTGCCAGCAGATATGGCCGCTGGATATTGTGTATGGAAATATCCCCCCAGTCAAATCCAAGATTCTTTTATTTCGTCTTTTGAATAGTTTGTTCGTATGCCGGATAGAATTCCTTCCCCTAAACAATCATGCTTTTGCCATATTCGGAAAGGGAAATGATCCGAGAAAAGGGAGATGATAGGGAGATGGTAATGAAGAATAAAACGCTCATGACGAGTGCCGTAGTGATGGCCTTCTCGGCCTCGTTGGCACAGGGGAGTGAAGTAGACGCGCAAGATGGGAAGTCTTTTGTTCTTGAGGAAATTACTGTAACGGCTCGCAAACGGGCTGAAAATCTTCAGAATACACCTATTTCCATTACAGCGTTTACAGCAAATGATCTGGAAAATCGCCAGATTGACTCGGTGGCTGATCTAGATGAGGCTACCCCTAACCTGATTTTTGATACAGCGGCTCCATCTTCAGGCAGTAATTCTGCGGCCTCTGTATTTATCCGTGGTGTAGGGCAGGTTGATTTTGCACCTACTACAGACCCCGGTGTCGGTATCTATGTGGACGGGGTATATTATGCTCGGGCTATCGGAGCAGCTCTGGATTTTTTGGATCTTGAGAGAATTTCGGTCTTGCGTGGTCCTCAGGGTACTTTATTTGGGCGTAATACAATTGGCGGGGCTCTGAATATTGTTTCCAAGAAACCTGCCCCTGAATTTGGGGGCGATAGCAGTGTTACAATTGGCAGTGCCAATCGTATTGATGTTGGTACTAATATTAACTTTCCGGTCTCAGACAACCTGTTGACCAAAATTTCTGCCAGTTCCCGTAATCAAGACGGGTATGTAACCAACCTTGCCCTTCCGAATGCCCCGAAACTGGGGGACAATGATTCCGGTTCTGTAAGAGCGTCACTGTTGTGGCTGCCTTCTGAGAATATTGATGTATTATTGAACGCGGATTATACGAGAGAGCGGGAAGAAAGTGCTCCAAATGTTCTCATCGCCGTAGATCCCACCCGGGCCTTTCCAGGGTTTCATAACAATGTCAAGGTCGGCGACTGTGCAATTCCAGAAAATAATCCTGAATGTTTTTCAAGCCGCTATATCGGCAGCCCATTTACTACATATTCTACGCAAGTCAGCGCATCGGAAATTGATTACTGGGGTGTAGGGATAACTCTGGACTGGCGACTGGGTGCCGTGAATTTGAAGTCTATTACCGCTTATCGCAATCTGGAAAGCTATTCTACCCGAGATGCGGATCACGCACCGATGGTGATTTTTGAAACTGAGGATACGATTGATCAGGACCAGTTCAGTCAAGAGCTACAGTTTTCCGGCCTGGCACTGAATGACAAATTGAAATGGGTGATGGGTCTGTATTATTTCGAAGAAGAAGCCAACAATAATAACTTTGTTGATATCTCCGTTGGAACTTTCAGATCCGGTGGTTTGGTTAAAAATGATAACAAGGCTGTTTTCGTAAATGCAACATATGACATTACATACGATCTTCATGTGACAGCGGGTCTCCGTTACACCAAGGAAAATAAAGGTTTTACGCCTGATCAGGTTTTGCTTACTCCTGTGGCGGCTGGCCCGGGGATAACGATCCCCGCTGGCACGCGCGTATTGCCTTTTGTTGAGAAAAAAACGTCTGTGGATGAATGGACGCCGCATTTGAATATTTCCTATGATATATCCGAAAATCTGATGGTTTACGGGACATATTCAGAAGGTTTTAAGAGTGGCGGTTTTACACAGCGGGTTTTCCCCCCGATTGTCCCGGCTCCTGGTCAGGATCCGGCTGAAGTAATCCCAAGTTATGATCCGGAATTTGTGACATCTTATGAAGTCGGGTTCAAATCATCCTTCTGGGAAAAACGCGGACGATTGAATGTAGCGGCGTTTTATTCGGACTATTCCGATATGCAGATACTGATCCGTGAGGCCGTTGCATCTGTCACGGTGAACGCGGGGGAAGCAACAATGAAGGGGTTTGAAGCCGAGTTGACACTCCTGCCGATAGAAGGGTTGCTGGTGCAAGGGGGGATTGGTTATCTGGATGCCCGCTATGACAGCTTGAGCCCTAATGCCGTTGGGGTCACTATTAATAGCAAATTTTCCAATGCACCGGAATGGATGGTAAGCGGCTCCGCTGCTTATACATGGGAACTTGGGGGAGGCGCTGGAATATTAACTCCGCGAATTGACGGGGTATATACCAGTAAGGTTTATAATGACGCCATTAATACACCGGAGGTGGTGCAGGATGGATTTCTATTGTTGAATGCCAGCCTCACCTATGAAACGGACGATGAGAACTGGCGTGTTGTACTCGGGGTTCGGAATTTGACCGATAAGGTCTATCTTAATTCAGCCAGTGCCAATATGAGAACAGGGGGATATGTGGAAGGCAGTTACGCACGTCCCCGCGAATGGTCTTTGACCATAAAAACCTATTTCTAAATGCGACGGGGTGTTGGAAAAGACACCCCACTGACATGATGCTTTTTCGTGTTTCACTCTTTATATGGAACTGCTTATGACTATTGAACCCTATAATGCCGTTGGTCTTATTCCTACAGTTTGGGGGATTTCCCGGCGTGAGGACATATTGCGCAACATTGAACATCATCGTCATATGATCAAAGCTGCCTGTTGGCTATCAGGACTAGACCTTCCTGTGAAGCTGATAGCTTTGCCAGAAGGAGCCCTTCAGGGATTTAATGATGAGGTGATGGACCTGGATCATGTGGAGTTTGCCAATAGTTGCTGCATTGATATTCCGGGTAAGGAAACGGATCTGATCGGGGAAATTGCCAAAGAATATGGTGTCTATATTATGGCGCAGGCAAAAGCCCGGCACCCGGAAGTCAAGGATCGCTTTTTTAATGTAGGGTTCATCATCAATCCCGAAGGTGAGATCATTCTACAGCATTATAAGCTTACGCCACTTTACCCTGTGGAACACTCCGTTTGCCCTCATGACATTTATGACTGGTGGATTGACCGGTATGGGCGCACGCTGGACAGTTTCTGGCCGGTGGTGCGGACCGAAATTGGTAACTTGGGGATTATGATGGCCAATGAAGGGTCATATCCGGAAAATGCAAGAGCCTTGGCACTTAATGGTGCCGAGGTTGTGTATCGGGCCTCTATTCCACACCCGGCCGCTTCTAATGACTATTATGAAATTCAAAGCCGTGCCCGTGCCCTCGACAATAACATGTATATTATTGCCCCCAATATGGGGACCTATTATCTGACGCAGGACTCGGATACGCCGATTGATACATTTGGCGGTCGTTCGGCAATCATTGATTACAGGGGGCAGATTGTCGGGCGTCAGGATTATGGGGGTGTCTCTACATCGGTTTGCGGGCCAGTAAATATTGAGGCTCTCCGGTATCATCGCCAGAATTCCCAATGGACAAACTGGGCAAAGGATCTGCGTACGGAAATGTACCAAATAGTCTATGAAGAGCCCATTTACCCTAAAAATCTGTATCTCGATCGGAAGCCTATGAAACATGAAGAATACAGGGAAAAAGTAATCAATCGTCAAATTCAGCATATGCAGAAACGTAAAATCTGGGAAAAACCCGGGCAGTAAACAAAATAACAGAAGATGGGAAAACAGCATGGCTGAAGTGATTACTGAGACTGGCAAGGCACTGGAGAAGAAATCATATGCATATCCCTGGTATGTGGTTTTTATCTGTATGGTCGCCTATATCTTTTCATATGTGGACCGACAGATATTGTCTTTGTTGATTGAACCGATCAAAGCGGATTTGAAATTATCCGATACCCAGTTTAGTTTGTTGCATGGTTTGGCATTTTCGCTGTTTTATGCTTCCATGGGCATTCCCATGGCTTATTTGGCGGACCGTTTTTCGCGCCCCAAGGTTATTGCAATTGGCGTTTTGGTCTGGAGTATTGCGACGGTGGCGTGTGGCATCACCAAAAACTTTATCCAAATGTTTCTGGCCCGGATGAATGTTGGCATTGGTGAGGCAGCGCTTTCTCCTGCAGCTTATTCCATGATTGCAGATTATTTTCCGAAAGAAAAATTGGGGCGGGCATTGGCTGTGTATTCCATTGGCTCCTTTATCGGCGGGGGGCTGGCCCTGATTATTGGTGGGGCCGTCATTGATATGGTAAGCAGTGCTGATGAAATTTCTCTTTGGGGAATTGGGATTGTGCGGCCATGGCAGGTAACATTTTTTATCGTCGGGTTTCCGGGCATCCTGGTTGCTTTAGTGATATATCTGACTGTAAAAAATCCGCCACGCCGTAATCTCGTCGCAGTTAAAAATAATGCCGAGGAGGACGCCGTTTCGTTCTGGCGTGCGCTTCACTTTATGAAACAGCACAGCAGGACGTTTGTGTATATGTTTTCAGGATTTTCCTTTGCGGCTATGGGACTTTTTTGTGTGCTAAGCTGGTCTCCGGCATTTTATATGAGGCGTTTTGGGATGACGGCTGGGGAAGTGGGGTATGTCATTGGAGTCATCATGCTCATATGTAACACACTGGGTGTTCTGGGCAGTGGCTGGCTTACCGATTATTTTCAGAAAATTGGAAAATCCGATGCGTCTATCCGGGCGGGCATGTGTGGTGGGATCGGGCTGCTGATCCCCATAAGCCTGTATCCTGTTGCTGATAATATGATGGTATCGTTTGTTTTGTTGGCGGCAGCCCTGTTTTTCTCATCTTTTCCCTTGGCAACGTCGGCAGCAGCCATGCAGATTTTGGTTCCCAACCGTATGCGAGCTCAGGTTTCGGCCCTGTTTCTGTTTTTTTCAAATATTTTCGGGTTAACCATAGGTAGTCTCCTTGTGGCAACCATGACCGACAGGGTCTTTCAGGATGAGACGGCGGTGGGATATTCGATTATGACAGTTGGCGGGGTGGCGACCCTAGCTCATATTATTCTGCTATATAAGGGGTTGAAGTATTTTCGGGAAAGTCTGAGCAGGCATTGAGAGGATAAGAGGAAAATTGATGATGGGGCTTGATTACTGAGTTTCAGGGACTGGAAAGTTTTCTTGTGCGCTTTCGTCTAATCCTTGCCATGGTTAAGCCTAAACTCAAGTCGCGTTTATTTACGAACGGCCTTCGTGGCTTTAACCCCATCCCCTTTAAAAGGCCAGCCTAAAAAAGGCGGGCCTTTTTTCATTAGAATGGATAATGCGATTGTATGTTACACTGACCTGGGTCTTGGCTAAATGCCATTCTGTACCTGTCAGTATGTGATTTTGGTGGTGCTGGAGATTTGTATCTTTGGGGTATTTCTTTCTGAATTTTGCCCGTTCTGACCGTATCCGAAAATTGATTTTCATTTTAATTTAAAACTATCGTCATGATAATGCTTTATTAGGCCGTAAACCCATAAGAGGGTTTTCAATCCGGCGGAGATATGATTCAAACCCTTTAGGTAACGAAAGAGGTTTTGAGCCGTCGTCGGTATGAACTGACCGATTATAATTGGTCGGTTGTCCAGTCCTTGCAGCTGAACAAGCCACGTGGTGTTGGCCGTGTTGATGATAGAAAAGTGCTCAACGGCATCTTGTGGCGGTTCTGGCCAGCACGCCGTGGGCGGATATTCCCGCCCTAGACCAACAGAAAACAAGCCTTCCAATTCAGCAAGCGGTCGTATCGACAAAGAAACCTGGTAGGACACTTTTTCGCCAAGCTGCAAAACGATTGCGGTATCGCAACCCGATACAACAAAAAGCCAGAAAAATCCTTCGTTGCTGTCTATCTGGCTTCAATGCGCGTTTGGCCGAGACATTATGAGTCTACGGCCTAATGTGGTGAATTTGAAGTTTCTGTCATTATTGATGTCATGCAGTCTGGGAACTTCACATTTAAAAACCACACTAGAGTGAATTGTGAATAGGTTGGCTCAATTCTGTTGGCGGATTGTGGCCCGCCTCACGCGGAAGACGGCGCCGGGCGATGCGGGGCATCGGGCCAGGCGTCTGACAAGGTGAGCGGCCCCAAGCCGCCAACCCGAAGGGCCGGGCCGATCTGGTCCAGTTCCGGCGGGGTTTGGCTTGGCCGTACCGCCAGTATGGCCTGCGCCAAACCCCTGGCTCCTGAACCAGACCTGACCGGCAGAATGGGTCAACCTATTCACAATTCACTCTAGATTTAAATCATTAACCAATCTTCTTATTGACTCTGGAATTTGAAGAACCTGACACAAATATGATACGAATTTCAGAGTCAGCACTCTGCTAATATAAAATCTAATATTAAAGTAAATTTAGGCCATGGGGATCCAAATTTTGACGTTTGTCCCTTTTCCAAGAGTACTTTGTATCTCCAGCTTACCAAGAGATTGCTGAAGCAGCTTATCGGCTGCCGTGAGGCCCAGTCCCAGTCCACCGTGCTTGCGGGTATAACTGGGGTCAGCCACTTCAAATGCTTTTGTGGCAGACTTTATCATCTTTTCAGACATGCCAACACCGTTATCGGCAATGCTAATTATTGCCCACTTCTGATTAACGCGTTCAATTTTGATAAATATTTTCCCTTCTGTTTCGGTGTATTTTATAGCGTTATCCAAAATATACAGAACGGCCTGTTTAAGGTTTGTCTTTGAGAACAGAACCGGGATATGTTTTGTTGTATATATGATGGACACATCTCGTGGGGTTTGGTCAAGGAGATTTTGAAGATGGTCGTGAATATCGCTATGCCAGAACCTAACGAGGTCAAATTTTTCTTTGGGTATCGACTCGTGTGAAGCGGCGATTTCGATGGCCTTTTCAACTTTTGCCAGTAAATCTTTACCTGCGGATTTGATTGCTTCTATACTCCATTCGTCCGTCTTGTACTTCGGATTGGACAACAGGAGTTCAGAGAAACCGATTATATGGTTTAAGGGTGTCCGTAGTTCATGGTTGAGGTTTGCAATAAATAATCGACGGGATTCAGCTAGTGCTTCCGCTTTATTACGTTCCTTTATCAAAGCTGCCCTTGAAAGTTGTGCCTTGTGAGCAATCATAATAACAGGTGCGACAGCATTAATTATTGCAAGTTCGTGCTTGGAAGGGGCTCTTGATTCTGAATAATAAATGACCAAGATGGCAATAACATTTCCATGATCATCCCTTACGGTGTGTGACCAACAGGAGGCCAGGCCCTCTGCAAGGGCCAATTTGCTCAGTTTTCTGTAGAGCGAATTGGGGTGGCTGGCAATATCCTCAGCAAAAATCAATCGGTTTGTAAAGGCAGTGGTTTCTGAACCGTCAATATTTCCAGAAATTTCCATAGAATCTATGGCGTTTATATATTTTGATGTCAAATTCCGGGCTGTCAGGTGCCTTAAACAGCGTTGTTGATCAATCTCGAACACAGAAAGCGCCATTGATGGATCAACTGCAAGAAGTTGATCAAGGATCACATTACATGCCGACTTAAAGCTGCCCCCCTAGATATCTCCATAAGTGCAAGGCGCTCAGCCTCGATAAGAATAGAGGAGAGCTTCTGTCTAGTGACATCAGTACGAACCGCAATATAACCTTCTATCCTACTATTAGAATCTAAAATTGGGCCTATTGTGCTTTCCACCCAGTAGAGACCCCCATTTTTTTTGCGGTTACAGATTTCACCATGCCATGTTTCCCCACGGCAGATAGTTTGCCACAGGTCGTTCCAGAAAGCGCGACTATGATGACCTGAATTGATAATAGCATGTGACTGGCCGATTAATTCATCACGGTCATAGCCGGAAATTTCGCAAAATTTGTCATTGACATCGGAGATGATTCCCCTTGTGTCAGTCATTGCGACAATAGCATGAGATTTAACAATATTAATCAGGTCGTTATCGACCTTTTTTTGTAGGGGGGGGGGACAAAGCCTGTTGTGTCATCCATTTGTTGTGTCTTCCATTTTTAGTCTCGCCAATTCTGTTTACAGTCAATTGACCTTCTTCATATGTCCTTTCCTTATGTGATGAATTCTACTTTTTAAATGGAGGAAGTTAAAGGGCTCAGGTCACCTTTGCTTCTTAATTGCGTTATCGATCAAAAAAGGTTGCGCGGATTATCAAGATTTTTCCTTATCTGTGTCCATATAATCATTCCATCTCCAGATAAAAAATTTCTCAATCAATATAAATGCCTAGAGCCTAAGAAATGGAAGGTTATGTGGACGTTACTTATGGAGCTTATGATCAGGTTAGGCTCGAAGGGGCGGTTGGCGGCCCGCTGAGTGAAAATATTTTGGGGCGGCTGTCCGCAATGTATAATCGTCATGACGGTTACCTGAAAAATGGTTGTCCGGAGCAAACTTATGTGCCAGCAGATCTTGAGCCCGGTTTGGATAACGGTCTACCACAACCGGCAGGAGCTGGATCCGATCTTGGCAATGATGACACTTGGGCTGTGCGTGGCCAGTTACTTTTTAAGTTAAGCGATACCGTTGACCTTCTGGTTACTGGTTTTGGCACTGAACCCACTATGTCCGTTAGCGCTTCATCGGCTGCGGACAGAAGTTTGTGAAGACCGGAGGCCGGGCGCCCTACTGGATGGAAGACATCCTAAAGTACAAAGTTCTGCACCTTGCTAATACAATCAAATCCCGGGTCCACCACACAAAGCCGGCGAAATCACCAACCAAGCCAGCTAGCATGCCACAAACAACCACGCTGTCAGCTGAGCTGGTAGAGCCTGATCGGAAACCAATCACTACGGAAATACAGAAGGGGCTACCGATCTTTGAGATCCCGCCAGCCTTTCAATGCAACGGTGGTAAACTGGAACATTGCCTTATCAACGGCGAGCTTCGCCTCCGGCCAAATAGAATGCCATTGGGGCAAGCGCTGCGTATGGTATCTGGTAGGTAGAGACCTTCACCAGAGTACCGGGTAAAATCTGCAGCAAGAAGTATGGCTAGCGGTTCAGATCGAACCGACACCAATTATCATCAATTTGATGATAACAATGGCTATTATTGACATCGATATGGTATGCAACATATGCTACATAGCGAAATTGCGCACTAAAATGCGAGAGGTGTCCCCAATTCGTTCATGGCAAAAACGCAGCTAGAAGACATTAGCCAGGCACAACAGGAACGATTGTTCCATATCGACTTTAAGTTGAGGTTCCTCGGCGCAGTTAATCGCAATGACCTCACATCGCGGTTTGGCATCAAGGCCGCGGCGGCTACCCGGGACCTTTCCCTCTATAAGGAGCTGGCGCCCAAGAACCTGGATTACGACACCAAAGCCAAGACTTACATCCAGTCCGATCACTTCAAACCGATATTCGACTATTCGCAAAGCCAGGCTCTCACTGCACTTTGCCAAGGGCTGGGCGACGACTACGTGGGTACGCACCGGCCGCTGATCAGTGCAGAGACACCGATCCAGCTCAACGCCCCCCAGATGGCCATTCTCGCTAAGGTCAGCCAGGCCATCTACCAGAAGCGAGTGCTGCAGATCCAATACCGCTCCCTGTCCAGCGGAGCGACTTTCCGCGAAATTGTGCCCTTTGCCCTGGTGGATAACGGCCTGCGCTGGCACGTCCGCGCCTATGACCGCAAGCGCGAGCGTTTCACCGACTTTGTCATCAACCGCATCGCCAAGCCTAGACTGTTGAACGAATCCACCATACCGGCCAACGAAACCAAAGAAGCGGATATTCAGTGGAATCGCATCGTCGAGATGCACCTGGTGCCGCATCCGCGGCTGCAATACCCGGAAACGGTCGAATACGAATACGGCATGCAGGACGGCATGCTGAAGGTGAATGTGCGAGCGGCCGTGGCGGGCTACGTGCTGTGGCGCTGGAACGTCGACTGCTCGGAGAATCACGCCCTCACAGGTGCCGAGTATCACTTATGGCTGAAGAACCAGCAAACGCTCTATGGCGTTGAGAACTTGGTCATTGCACCAGGTTATGAGTACATGGCTTAGGCAGGGAAGACATGCAGGTTTTAGACAATATCAATGCCTTATTGGGTGATGACTTAAAACAAACACTAAAGCCCGGGAGCAGACTCAAGGTCGCCGCGTCTTGCTTCTCGATTTACGCTTTCGAAGCTCTGAAGTCCGAGCTCTCGAAGATCGATAGCCTGCAGTTTATCTTCACTGCTCCAACCTTTGTGCCGACCGAGGTGACCGACCGCCTTCAGAAGGAACGTCGGGAGTTCTTTATTCCCAAGGCGCAGCGGGAAAGCGGTCTCTATGGCACGGAATTCGAGATCCAGTTGCGCAACAAGCTCACTCAACGCGCCGTCGCCCGCGAGTGCGCCGACTGGGTCCGCAAGAAGGCCAGTTTCCGATCCAACACGACCAAGGCCCCGATGCAGCAATTTGTGCACGTAGCCGGACCTAAAGGCGAAGCGGCCTACATGCCAATCAGCGGTTTTACAGCCGTGGATCTTGGCTACCAGAAGGGTGATGCGGTCTCCAACTTCGTAACACGCTTCGATGATCCGGTGCATGCCAAGATGTATCTTCAGCTATTCGATCAGATTTGGTCGGACCCGGACAAGGTGAAGGACGTCACCGCTGCTATTTGCGAGTACATCGAGTCCGTCTATCAAGAAAATTCGCCTGAGCGCATCTATTTCATGATGCTTTACAACATCTTTCGCGACTTTCTGGATGAAGTTGATGAAGACGTTTTGCCAAACGACCTGACCGGTTATCAGGACAGTGTTGTCTGGAATAAGCTATTCAATTATCAAAAGGATGCGGCAACCGGCATCATCAATAAACTTGAGGCCTATAACGGTTGTATCCTTGCAGACTCAGTTGGCCTTGGCAAGACATTCACCGCCCTGGCTGTGATCAAATATTACGAATTGCGAAACCGTTCCGTTCTTGTTCTATGCCCCAAGAAACTTGCAGATAACTGGCGAAACTACAACACAAACCTGACGACCAACATTTTCGCAAAGGACAGGTTCAACTATGACGTCCTCTGCCACACGGATCTGTCCCGAACCTCCGGCGAGTCCTTCGGTATCCCACTTAATCGCGTGAACTGGGGCAACTATGATCTCGTCGTGATCGACGAGTCACACAACTTCCGCAACAACGATGTCTACAAAGATCGCGAGACGCGCTACCAAAAGCTGATGAACAAGGTCATCCGCGCCGGCGTGAAGACCAAAGTGCTGATGCTATCCGCAACACCGGTGAACAACAGGTTCTCCGACCTTCGTAACCAGCTGGCGCTTGCCTACGAGGGGCAGTCCGAAGCGCTCAGCGAAAATCTGAAGACACAAACCAGCATCGAAGAGATTTTCCGCCGGGCCCAGAAAGCCTTCAATGAATGGTCTTCCTTGCCTCCAGAGGAAAGAACTGCAGCGTCAATCCTGAAGGCGCTCGACTTCGATTTCTTTGAACTTCTTGACGCCGTGACCATCGCTCGGTCGCGAAAGCATATCGAGACGTTTTACGATACCAAGGACATCGGCAAATTCCCCCAGCGGCGCAAGCCGCTTTCATTCCATTGCCCGCTCACCGAGCGGTTCGACGTAATGGGGCTCAACGACATCTTCGCGCAGCTTTCGGTGCTGAAGCTCGCGGTCTACGCCCCGATCAGCTACATCCTGCCCAGCCGTCTGCGGAAGTATGAGGAGCTCTACGACACACAGGTCGAGGGTGGCCGCGGCAAGCTCAGGCAGGCGGATCGGGAGCGCAGCCTGCAGGCGCTGATGACGACCAACCTGCTCAAGCGCCTGGAAAGCTCGGTCGCGGCGTTCCGCATCACACTTCGGTCTCTCGGCGCCAACATCTCGCACACGCTCGACGCCATCGACGAATTCGAGAAAACTGGGCGCAATGAGAGCGTCGGTGACTACCTTGCGGAAGTAAGCGACTTCGACCCGGAAGACGAGGACCTTACCGGCCTCGACGAGTTCACGGTCGGCAAGAAAGTGCAGATCAGCCTCGCCGATATGGACTTGCCGTCCTGGAAGCACGACCTGTCGGCAGACCTCGCCCTTATCGAGGACCTGATCACCTCGATGGAGAAAGTCAAACCGGAGGACGACGCCAAGCTCCAGCACCTGCTCGATCTTATCCAGCGCAAGGTTGATGAGCCACTGAATCCGGGAAACCGCAAGGTTCTGATCTTCACGGCCTTCGCCGACACCGCCAACTACCTGTATGACAACATCGCACCCTTCGCGCTGCAGCTCGGGCTGCATGTCGGAAAGGTCACTGGATCAGATGCGCCCAAGACCACACTCAGGAAGGTCTATGACTTCCAGAGCGTGTTAACACTGTTCTCCCCACGCTCGAAGGAAAAGGCCATCGTCCTGCCGGAGGAATCCAATGAACTGGATATCTTGATCGGTACAGATTGTATTTCGGAAGGCCAGAACCTTCAGGACTGTGATTTCTTGGTTAATTACGATATCCACTGGAACCCGGTACGCATTATTCAGCGCTTTGGGCGTATCGATCGGATCGGTTCCCCCAACAGCCAGATCCAGCTGGTCAACTATTGGCCGGACATCACGCTCGACGAATACATCAACCTCAAGGAACGAGTTGAAAACCGGATGGTGATCACCGACATCACCGCCACCGGTGACGACAATGTTCTCACCGCCAAATCGACTGATATTGCCTACCGTAAAGAGCAGCTTAAGCGCCTGCAGGAAGAAGTCATCGAGCTTGAGGATGTGAAGGCCGGTATATCCATCACCGACCTTGGGCTGAACGACTTCCGGATGGATCTGCTCAATTACATTAAGGTGCACGGCGAACTCGACAACCTCCCACCCGGCATGCATGCGGTCGTCCCCGCGCAGCCGGAGCTAGGCCTACACCCTGGCGTCATCTTCGCGCTGAAAAACATCCACGACAGCGTGAACGTCAACCAGCAGAACCGCTTGCATCCGTTCTACCTGGTTTATATCGGCGACGACGGCCAGATCATCGCCGACCACACCGAGGTCAAGCGTCTGCTCGATTTGATCCGCACCAGTTGCAAGGGGCGGACGGAACCACTGCACGATCTTTGCCGCATCTTTAATGAACGAACCGATAACGGACGCAGGATGGACCGCTATTCCGACCTGCTCTCCAGTGCGATCCGCTCTATGATTGAGGTCAAAGAAGAGAAGGACATCGACAGCCTGTTCAGCGGCGGGCGCACTACGGCGCTGAGCCACACCATCAAGGGGCTGGACGATTTTGAACTGATCGCCTTTCTGGTCATCGAAGGGGGCGGGCCATGACCGCCTCTGAGATTCTCTACGACTGGCCCCGCGCTTCTGCCTTCGGGCGCGTGATCCCCAAGAGCAAGATCTACGAACATGCCAGCGCCAACACAGCGTTGAAGGACCTCTTCGTGCGCGAGGTGGACCAGATTGTCTGGTCGCATAAGCTGGCGCCCGAGACGATTAATCTGACCGCCACGAAGCAGGTTGCAGAAATTCAGGTCTTCTGTATCACCGCGCGCACCGCAACACTGGATGAAAAGGTGCTGCGTGCCATCGACAAGGCCATTCCTTTCCCACTGATCTTTGAGATTGCCCATGGCGGGAACATTCAAATGGCTGCGGCTTACAAACGGCCGTCTTTGAATAATCGGGGCGAGGCTGACAGCACCCGTTGGGTGGTGGGGGACTATTTCGAAAGCGATTGGTTGCCCGAAGATGCGCTGCGCACCCCGCTTCCGGTGGCGCTGAACCTGGGCGCGTTGTATGAGCGATTGCTCGAGCCGCTGGTGGCGGGGCAGACGGCGCGGCGGGTCGCCGGTATGGGTGAGGCACTTCAAGCGCCCTTCACCGCTGCTGAGCCGGAAAGGCCCATGTCGCTGGAAAAGCGCATCGCGCAGGCCGAGGCGATCGAACGCCAGACGCGCGAGGTCGAGCGGATCAAGGCGCGGCTTAAGCGCGAGAAACAATTCAACAAGCGCGTGACCATCAATGCCGAGCTGCGCGCAGCCAAGCAGGAACTGGAGCGGCTCATCCATAATGGGCTGGTCAACATCGATTTAAATCGCTAAGAGGATGTCCATGGATAAACTGAAAATGCACAGCCCCGACCTGAGCCAGGACAACATCGCCAAGATCCGCGAGCTGTTCCCCGGCTGCGTGACCGAGGCGCGGGACGAGAAGACGGGCAAGCTGCGTCTGGCAGTGGACTTCGATCAGCTTCGGCAGGAGCTGAGCGACCACATCGTGGAAGGGCCGCAGGAGCGGTATCGGCTGGACTGGCCGGGCAAGCGGCAAGCGCTGGCGCTGGCCAATGCGCCCATCGCCAAGACGCTGCGACCCTCTCCTCAAGAGAGCGTCGAATTCCAATCAACGCAAAATCTAGTCATCGAAGGCGATAACCTCGAAGCATTGAAACTGGTGCAGGAAACATATCTGGGTGCGATAAAATTCATATACATTGACCCACCGTACAACACTGGTAACGATTTTGTTTACGAGGACGATTTTGGCGCAAGCGCCCAAGACTTTCTCATAAAATCGAATCAGGTCGCGGGGTCGGGAGAACGACTCGTCGCAAATACAGACAGCAGCGGCCGGTTTCACTCTGATTGGCTTGATATGATCTACCCACGAGTTCGTATTGCGCGCAACCTCTTGGCTGAAGACGGAATTATTGTTGCATCAATTGACGAGAACGAGATATCGAATCTTCGAAAGGTGTTCGATGAAGTGTTCGGAGAAGATAATTTACTTTTCCAGATAACTCTTTTGTGCAACCCAAAAGGCAGGTCGCAAGATAAATATGTCGCCAATTGCCACGAATATTTGGTAGGGTATTCAAAGCAGCAACTTTCGAAGGGGGCTGTAAATGTTCCCAAAAGTGACGATGAGATAGCTGCAAACTACAAGCTAAAGGACAAGCGCGGACGCTACCGTGAGCTTGAGCTGCGCAACACGCATAGAGAGTTTGGAAAACACAATCGTCAGAACCTATATTACCCGTTTTTTGTAAGCGCTAAGGGCGAAGTCGCGCTGGAGCCCGGCGACGGTCGAAAACCTGTCTATCCGGATTGGGAAGATGGCTTCGAAGGGTGCTGGACCTGGGGATTAGAGAAGGCTCGCGCCCAATTAGATGAGATCGTCGCGAGAGAGGTTAAAGGCACGTGGAAGATTTTCCGCAAGAACTATGCGACGGGTGACGATGGAGAAGCTACAAAGCAAGTCAAATCAATTTGGACTGATAAGATGTACCATACCGAAAAAGGTCAAGCCGCGTTCAACGCGTTGTTTGAAACTCGTGAAAAGATCTTTCAGTCCCCTAAGTCCGTCGACACTCTTCGAGAGCTAATTCGAATGGCCACTCGGCAGGACTCTATCGTACTGGATTTCTTCGCGGGTTCAGGAACGACAGCGCACGCCGTTCTTGCTCAGAACGCAGAAGACGGCGGCAATCGCAGGTTCGTTATGGTTCAAATTGCGGAACCAACGCCGGAGGGATCGGAGGCGCGAAAAGCAGGATTTGCGACTGTCGTGGAAATTACAAAAGAACGCATCCGCCGCGCGGGTGAGAAGATCCTAGAAAGCCAATGCCACCCCGACTGGAACCGCGATGTCGGCTTCCGGGTGCTCAAGGTCGATACTTCGAACATGAAGGACGTCTACTACCGCCCGGACGAGCTGAAGCAGTCCGACCTGCTCGACATGGTGGACAACGTGAAGGAAGACCGCACGGCGGAAGACCTGCTGTTCCAGGTGCTGGTCGATTGGGGCGTGGACCTGACGCTGCCCATCCGCCGCGAAACGGTGCAGGGCAAGACCGTGTTCTTCGTCGACGACAACGCCCTCGTCGCCTGCTTCGACCGCGGGATCACCGAGGATCTGGTGAAGGAGCTGGCAAGCCACGAGCCCCTGCGCGTTGTCTTCCGCGACAACGGCTTCGTCTCGGACGCGGTGAAGATCAACGTCGAACAGATCTTCCGCCAGCTCTCGCCCACCACCGAAGTCAAAGCGATCTGAGGCCGGACATGAAACTCAAGTTCAAGGTCCAGCCCTATCAGACCGCTGCGGTGGAATCGGTTGTCGATTGCTTCGAAGGCCAGCCCAAGCTGGACGGTCTGAGTTACCGTATAGATCCCGGAAACGTAAAGCCAGATGCAATGGGCTATAAAGGATCGGCGCAAGCCTTCGAGGAAGGCTTCAAGAACGCCGACCTCGCCCTGAGCGACGTGCAGATCCTGGAGAACATCCAGAAGGTGCAGCAGCGCCAGAACCTGCCCGTCTCGCAGTCGTTGACAGACTTCACGACCTTCGACAACAAGGGCGCCCGCGTCCCCGTCAAGGCCGCCTACAAGAAACAGGCCATGGCCGCGAGCCGCATTCATCTCGACGTCGAGATGGAGACCGGCACGGGCAAGACCTATTGCTACATCAAGACCATCTTCGAGATGAACAAACGCTATGGCTGGTCGAAATTCATCGTGATCGTGCCATCCATCGCCATCCGCGAGGGGGTCTTCAAATCGTTCCAGGTCACGGCCGACCATTTCACCGAGACCTATGGCAGACGCGCGCGGTTTTTCATCTACAATTCCAAGCGCCTGCACGAGGTGGAAAGCTTTTCCTCGGACGCCGGGATCAACGTGATGATCATGAACATCCAGGCGTTCAACGCGCGCGGCAAGGACAACCGACGGATCTATGAAGAGCTGGATGACTTCCAGTCGCGTCGGCCCATCGATGTGATCGCCGCGAACCGCCCGATCCTGATTCTGGACGAACCTCAGAAGATGGAAGGTCAGGCAACGTTGGAGGCTCTGCCGAAGTTCAAGCCGCTGTTCATCCTGCGCTATTCGGCGACCCACCGCACCCAGCACAACCGCGTTCATCGGCTGGATGCGCTGGACGCCTACAACCAGAAACTGGTGAAGAAGATCGCCGTGCGGGGCATCCAGACCCGCGGGCTGGCGGGTACGAATGCTTACCTTTACCTGGAAGGTATCGACATCTCGAAAAGGGCCCCCGTGGCGCGGATCGAGATGGAGGTGAAGCTGAAGTCGGGCGAGATCAAGCGCCAGCTTCGGAGGCTCGAATTCCGCGACGACCTGTTCGTGGAGTCGGGCGAGTTGGATCAGTATCGCGGCTTCACGATCAGCCAGATCGACGCCGTCAACGACACGGTCGAATTCACCAACGGGGAAATGCTGAGGGCTGGTGAGGCAAACGGCGACGTCTCTGAACGCGACATCCGCCGCATCCAGATCCGCGAGACGATCAAGGCCCATCTGGACACGGAAAAGCAGCTGTTCGCACAGGGCATCAAGGTCTTGTCGCTGTTTTTCATCGACGAGGTGGTGAAATACCGGGACTACAATCAGGCCGACGAGAAAGGAGAGTATGCCCGGATCTTCGAGGAAGAGTACACGTTGTTAAGAGACGAGTACCTGTCGGAGCTTGCAATCGACAATGAGGCGTACCGGAAATATCTTGAGGGCCTCGACCCAGCCAAGACCCACAATGGCTATTTCTCGATCGACAAGAAGACGAAGCGCCTCAAGGATCCGGCCGTTGGTGCCCGCTCGGTCGATTCCGACGACGTGGATGCCTACGATCTGATCCTGAAGGACAAGGAGCGCCTGCTGTCGTTTGCAGAGCCGACGCGCTTCATCTTCTCCCACTCGGCACTGCGCGAAGGGTGGGACAACCCGAACGTCTTCGTCATGTGCATGCTGAAGCACAGTGACAACACCATCTCCCGCCGCCAGGAGGTGGGACGCGGCCTGCGGCTGAGCGTCGATCAGCACGGGGACAGGATGGACCACCCGGCGGTGGTGCACGACATCAATGTGCTGACTGTCGTGGCGAGCGAGAGCTACAAGGACTTCGTCGCCGGACTCCAGAAGGAGATCGCGGAAACCCTTTCGTCGCGTCCGCGGCAGGCAACAGAGGACTACTTCACGGGCAAGACACTCGCGACTGAGCATGGCCCGGTTGAGGTGACTGCCGCCATGGCCAAGCAGATCTACCGCTATCTGGTGAAGAATGACTACACCGACGATGCGGACCAGATCGCAGACGCCTACCACGAGGCCAAGGCGGCGGGAAAACTAGCCGACTTGCCCGAGGAACTGAAGCCGCACGCCGAGCAGGTGTTCCAGCTCATCGACAGCGTCTTCAGCGACGCGCAACTGCCCAAGGTCGATGACGGCCGCAAGCCTAAGACCAATCCCCTGAATGCGAACTTTGAGAAGAAGGAGTTTCAGGCGCTCTGGGCGCGGCTCAATCGCAAAGCGGTCTATAGGGTTGAGTTCGACTCAACGGAACTGATCCAGATATGCGTGAATGCACTAAACAAAGAACTGTGCGTCACACCACTCCAATATACGGTGCAGGCAGGTATCCAGCAGGATGGACTGACCGACGAGCAGCTACGCCAGGGCGGAGGATTTGAGGTTCAGGAGACGAAAACAGAATATGGTGACTCCATTCACTCGCGCGTGAAATACGATCTTGTAGGCAAGGTTGCTGAAAATTCTAGACTAACTCGCAAAACAGTGGCGGAAATTCTTGGTAAAATTCAGCCTGTTGTTTTTGGCCAATTCAATAAGAATCCTGAGCATTTTATCGCCGAGGCTTCGCGTATCATTACCGAGCAGAAGGCCGCTATGGTGATCGAGCGTCTGGCCTACGATGAGCTGAATGAGCGGTACGATGTCGATATCTTCACGGCCAACCAGACTGGACAAGACTTCTCACGTGCCACAAAGAAACTAAAGAAGCACGTATACGACTACGCGATCGTGGATTCCGAAGTTGAACGCAAGTTTGTTTCGGAAATGGATACAGGAGCCGAGATTGTTGTTTATGCCAAATTGCCGCGTGGCTTCCTAATACCAACGCCTGTTGGGGATTACAACCCGGACTGGGCCATTTCGTTTGAAGAAGGTCGAGTGCGGCATATTTATTTTGTCGCAGAAACCAAAGGAACCATGTCTTCCATGAAATTGCGAGGCATCGAGGAGAAAAAAATCGACTGTGCACGAAGATTTTTCGAGAAAATCAGCAAGGACGTTACTGACAATCCTGTTAAATATGACGTCGTGGATAACTATGCGAAGTTAATGGATCTGGTGGGCCATACTGGCGCGGGGCAAACAAGACCTGGCAGCTGACCCGGTAACTGGAATCAGCTTGCAGGTGCACAGATCTATGAAGTTTCGTGGGATCCACCTGAGTAGAGGATGAATTCTGCAGCACGACGTTTGATGAGACTGGAAAGTTTCCGGTCTCCCGCCCACACCCATCGCATGAACTCCGTTGGCACCTCGTCATGCTCATTCCGATTTACCTTCCGCTGCAGAGTTGAACGCTGCAGCGCCCCGGCGCCCAAGTTGAAGGTGAAAGATACAAGCGCATCGAACTGACCATCGGTCAGCGATAGCTTGACAGCCTCACTCTTGAAGTTTTCTGAATGTATTTTTCGGATCATAATTTCCTCCATAAAATATCAATAATTCTTTTGGAGGTCCTGTCCACTCTTCTAAGACAAGTACAAGCTGGATCAATTAGATCGAAGCTGGTTCGCTGAACTGACACGCAAACAACTCAAGCGAGGCGTTCATTCTTCAGTGAAGGAACTGGAGACTGATATCATGAATTTTGTCGCGCATCATAACAACAACCCGGAGCCCTACACGTGGACATAATCTGCTGACCAGATACTTGCTTCTGTCAAACGATTCTGCCTCAAAACCGGCGTCGAATTATGAGGCGAATTTTCGATTCACCTCACTGGGGTTTAAAATTCTCACAGGGAGGGGGGATCAAATCTCTGGGGCGCAATATTCGGGAACCGCGCGGTGGGGTTCGCTTTTCATTAACTGCAACAAAAAAGATTTCAACTGCAATAAAAAAGATTTCCCACCTTTGCAACAAAAAGGCTGATTTTGCTACCCCAAATGTTACCCCGGAAGAAAAGGGGATTGGCTGATATGTGCTAACTTATTGAGAAGTATGGTGCCCCCACACGGACTCGAACCGCGGACCTACTGATTACAAATCAGTTGCTCTACCAACTGAGCTATAGGGGCCTCCATAGGCGGAATTAGGCGCAACCTAGTGCGCCTTGGCGGTAAAATCAAGTCCAAAAATCAGCGCAAGCGTATTTTCACTAAAGTGCGGTCTCAGAGCCCCTGAGCGCCTTATCCCCCGGAGGTTTCTTGAGGCATCTTGAGGCATCTTGAGGTTTGTTGACGTTTCCCTACCGGGAGCGACGGGAAAATTCATAGAGCGCGATGGCGGCGGCGTTGGAGACGTTCAGGCTGTCAACCCGCGGATTGATCGGCAGTTTGATCAAGGCATCGCAATGGTCCCGCGTGCCTTTGCGCAACCCCCGACCTTCGGCCCCGAGGACAAGCGCAATCGTGGTTCCGAAATCGGCAGCCTCCGCCAAAAGTTTCGCGCTTCCGTCCAGGCCCAGCCGCCAGTAGCCCATGTCCGCCAGCTGCTCCAATGCCCGGGCGAGATTGGTGACCCGGACCCAGGGAACAAGTTCCAGGCCCCCCGAGGCCGCTTTGGCCAGCGCGCCGGATTCCGGGGGGGCATGGCGGTCGGGGGTGATAAGGGCCCTTGCGCCGAACGCGGCGGCGGAGCGGATAATGGCGCCCACATTATGCGGATCTGTCACCTGATCCAGGACCAGAACCAGATTCTGCTCAGCGGCGAGGGGGGCACAGCTGTCTTCCAGATGGCGCCGGGGCAGGGGGGCGCAATTGAGCGCAATGCCCTGATGGGGGCTGTCCGGCGGGACCACGCGTCCCAGCTCATCAGGATCCACAATCTCCAGAGACAAATTCTCCGGCAGATTCGGCAGCTCCGCCAGCTGATCCATATACAGGGTGGATTGCGTGCGGCTGATCAGCAGGCGTTTTTTTTGCCGTTCCGGATTGTTAAGGGCGGCAAAGGTGGCATGCCGACCATACAGCCACAGTCCGCCGGCCCGGTCGGGGACGGTATTCTGACCGGGATGCAGGGCAGTGCCAGCTTGGGCGGAGTTGCGTTTTGCGGTTCTTGGTCCCGGTGTTGCCGACCCCTTTCGGCCGGTGGCGTGCGGCGCCTTCTTTGCGGACGGTGTGGCTTTGTTTTTTCTTTTCATTTCCTAGCTATAAGACAGGATGATGAGCGAGGCAATAACTTTGATAAATCATCAGTTTTTGATAAAATAACGCGAAAAGCGGGGGCAAGGCATTTTTTATTCAAAAATCTTGCAAAATACCGTTGACATCGCGTGAGAAATGTCCATATTGCGGCTTCACAGCTGCCCATTTATGGGAAGCTAATCCACCCATGGAGGGGTGGCTGAGCGGTCAAAAGCAGCGGACTGTAAATCCGCCGGGTTTCCCTACGCAGGTTCGAATCCTGCCCCCTCCACCATTCCCCTGTTTTGTGTAAGAGTTGAAGAAGGGGGGCGGGTGGCAGAAATCTTGAGCGGGTGTAGCTTAATGGTAAAGCCCCAGCCTTCCAAGCTGGTTACGTGGGTTCGATTCCCATCACCCGCTCCAATTTTCTTATCTGCGGGGATAGGATAAGAAGAGGTGAGCATCACTGTACGCAGTGTCTTGATGTGGTGAATGCGGCATATCGCCCATTTACTGACTTGAATTGAAATGGCTTCGCCGTGACGGCGGGGCGCTAGATTTAGGTGGTAACGAAGATGGCAAAAGAGAAGTTTGAACGTACGAAGCCGCATTGTAACATTGGGACAATCGGCCATGTTGACCATGGGAAGACGACGCTGACGGCGGCGATTACGAAGGTTTTGGCCGAGCAGGGCGGCGCGGAATTTACGGATTACGCGAACATTGACAAGGCGCCAGAGGAGCGCGAGCGCGGGATCACGATTTCGACGGCTCATGTTGAGTATGAGACGGAGAAGCGGCACTATGCGCATGTGGACTGCCCTGGTCACGCGGACTATGTGAAGAACATGATCACGGGTGCGGCGCAGATGGATGGTGCGATATTGGTTGTGAATGCGGCGGACGGTCCGATGCCGCAGACCCGCGAGCACATTCTTTTGGCGCGCCAGGTTGGGGTTCCGGCGTTGGTTGTTTTCCTGAACAAGGTTGATCAGGTTGACGACGAGGAGCTTCTGGAGCTTGTGGAGATGGAGGTTCGGGAGCTGTTGAGCGAATATGATTTCCCGGGGGATGATATTCCGATCATTGCGGGGTCAGCGCTGGCGGCTCTTGAGGGTCGTGATGACGCGATTGGCAAGGAGAAGATCCTTGAGCTGATGAAGGCGGTTGACGAGTATATTCCGCAGCCGGAGCGTCCGAAGGATCAGCCGTTCCTGATGCCGATTGAAGATGTGTTCTCCATTTCCGGTCGCGGGACTGTGGTGACGGGCCGCGTGGAGCGTGGGGTGATCAAGGTTGGTGAAGAAGTTGAGATTGTGGGCATTCGCGAGACCCAGAAGACGACGGTGACGGGTGTTGAGATGTTCCGCAAGCTTCTGGACAGCGGGGAAGCTGGGGACAATATCGGGGCTCTGTTGCGCGGGATTGGCCGTGATGAGGTGGAGCGCGGTCAGGTTCTGGCGCATGTGGGCACGATTACGCCGCACACCAAGTTTACCGCTGAGGCCTATATTCTGACCAAGGAAGAGGGCGGTCGTCATACGCCGTTCTTTAGCAATTATCGTCCGCAGTTTTATTTCCGGACCACGGATGTGACCGGGGTGGTGAGCCTGCAGGAAGGCACCGAGATGGTGATGCCGGGCGATAATGTGACCATTGATGTGGAGCTGATTGCCCCGATCGCCATGGATGAAGGTCTGCGTTTCGCCATCCGCGAAGGCGGCCGCACCGTCGGCGCCGGCGTCGTCTCCAAAATTATCGAATAATTTCGGTAACGCCGATAAAAGCACGGGGCGGAATTTTCCGCCCCGCTTGCGTTCCGGCCAAGGGGTCGGAGAATTTTTTTGAAAGTGGCATCATTTTCGCGTTGAACTTGAGATGATGCCGCTTTATAACGTGCCCACGAACTGGAGGAGTGTAGCTCAGTTGGTAGAGCACCGGTCTCCAAAACCGGGTGCCGGGGGTTCGAGTCCCTCCACTCCTGCCATTTCGTGATGTCCAATCCCGGCTTTGTGGTGATGTGTCGCCTGGATTTTCGGGATTTGACGAAGGGGGTATACCCAAACAAACGGATTATTGAAAAAATGGCAAAAACCAGCCCTGCAGAATTTGTCCGGCAAGTCCGGCAGGAAGTGTCCAAGGTAACCTGGCCGACCCGCAAGGAAACCATGGTGACCACGGTTATGGTGTTTATCATGGCGGCATTTATGGCTCTTTTTTTCCTGCTTGTTGACCAGGGGCTGTCTTATATCGTTTCGCTTATCCTGGGGCTTGGAGGTTGATCATGGCGTCACGTGCACGGTGGTATATCATTCAGGCATATTCCGGTTTCGAGAAAAAGGTGGCGCAGAGCATCAAGGATCAGGCGGCTCAGCACGGCTTGGAATCCCTTGTTGAAGAAGTGATTGTGCCCACGGAGGAAGTGGTGGAGGTCAAGCGCGGCCAGAAAGTGACCTCCGAGCGTAAATTCTTTCCTGGCTATGTGTTGGCCAAGATGATCATGAATGACCAGACCTATCACCTGGTGAAAAACACGCCGAAAGTTTCCGGTTTTCTGGGGGCTGGCGGCAAACCGACGCCGATTACGGATAAAGAGGCCGAGCGGATTCTGCATCAGGTTGTTGAAGGGGTCGAACGGCCTCGCGCCAAAGTCTCCTATGAGGTTGGCGAAGAGGTTAAGGTGACCGACGGACCATTTACCTCCTTTACCGGTATTGTGGAAGAGGTGGATGGCGAGCGTTCCCGGCTTAAGGTTTCCGTGTCCATTTTTGGACGGGCTACGCCGGTGGAGTTGGAATTCAGCCAGGTGGAAAAAGCTTAACGCGGAAGGTGGGAGTCACGCCGCGCAAGTTCTGTGAAAAGGGCTGGCGTTTTGATCAAAGGGCTGCTATAAGCCTGCCTTTCACGAGTCGCGCCGTTGATGGCGTGAGACTCAGCCCTTGGGAGCCGGGGCGGGTTTTTACCTAAAGGTTCCCAGATGGTGTGGGAGGTCCGCCATGACTGCACCACGCCCCCTTTCGGCGGCCCTCTGGGGTCAGGTTTTATTGATTTGTCAAAGGGAAGAAAATGGCAAAGAAAATTGATGGATATATCAAGTTGCAGGTCCCCGCGGGGGCTGCAAATCCGTCGCCGCCAATTGGTCCGGCTCTGGGTCAGCGCGGCGTGAATATCATGGAATTCTGTAAGGCGTTTAATGCCGCCACGCAGGATATGGAAAAGAATATGCCCATTCCGACCATTATCACTGTGTATGCGGATAAAAGCTTTACTTTTGTCACGAAATCTCCGCCGGCATCTTTCTTGCTTAAGAAGGCGGTGAATTTGAAGAGCGGCAGCAAAACCCCGGGGCGCGAGACGATTGCGACCATCTCCGCCGACAAGATTCGTGAGATTGCCGAAATGAAGATGAAGGACCTGAATGCCAACTCTCTTGAGGCGGCGATGGAAATCATCAAAGGCTCTGCCCGTTCAATGGGCCTGAAAGTGGAGGGGTAAGACCATGGCTCGTGTCAGTAAACGTGTGAAAGCGATGCGCGAGGGCCTGAACCCGAACGCGATGCTGCCCATTGAAGAAGCGATCAAGACGATCAAGGAAAGGGCTTCTGCGAAATTTGACGAAACCGTAGAGATGGCCGTTGCGCTGGGCGTTGATCCGCGTCATGCCGATCAGATGGTGCGCGGCGTTGTTTCTCTGCCCAATGGCACCGGGAAGACCGTGCGGGTGGCGGTGTTTGCCCGTGGCGATAAAGCCGAGGAAGCCAAGGCGGCAGGGGCCGATATTGTAGGCGCCGAAGACCTGATGGAGGCTGTGCAGAAAGGCGAGATCAACTTTGACCGCTGCATTGCGACTCCGGATATGATGGCGATTGTTGGTCGTTTGGGGAAAGTGCTGGGCCCGCGGGGGCTGATGCCGAACCCGAAACTGGGGACTGTAACCCAGGATGTGGCCGGCGCCGTCAAGGCGGCCAAAGGCGGTCAGGTTGAGTTTCGTGTGGAAAAAGCCGGGATTGTCCATGCCGGCGTCGGTAAGGTCAGTTTCAGCGAAGAGGCCCTTGTGGAAAACGCGAAAACCCTGATTGATGCTTTGTTGAAAGCCAAGCCGGCCGGAGCCAAGGGAGCGTATATGAAACGTATCTCTGTCAGCTCCACCATGGGGCCGGGTGTGAAGGTGGATGTGGCTTCCGTTGCGGGAGCCTGATGTCGCCGCAAATAGAATTTTTGGCCTTTTCCCGCATGTTGCGGGAAGGGGCCGATAAAAGAATTCCGTTGGGCTAGCCTGACGGAAACGCAAGGCTCCTGAAAGCAAGCAGCTTTGATGTACAGAGTAAGGTGTTTGTGGATCGGGAGCCGCCTGTCCGAAACTGCAGGTGTCCGGAAGTCGCGAGATGAAAGGGCCTAAATGGTGAAACAGCCTGCAATAGATGGGGATGTGCTGCCTGGTCGGTGCAGTTTCCGTTTTCCCTTTCCTTTTGGGGTAAAGGGAGAGATGACAGGTGTAAAACGATATGACGGGCACTCCGTCATATCATGGCTCAACCGGCAAGGGTGTATACTCTTGCGTAACTGAATCGGAGACGAGAATGGATCGAGCCCAAAAGAAGGAATCTGTTGCCTTCTTGAAGGACGTCTTCAGTAGCTCGGCTTCCGTTGTGGTGGTCCGCAACGGCGGTTTGAGTGTGGCTGAGATGACGGACCTGCGGAACCAGATGCGTGAAGCAGGCGCCAGTATCAAAGTGGCTAAGAACCGTCTTGCCCGTCTTGCTCTTGAAGGTTCCGAAATTGAGTCAATCGGAGAATATCTGACCGGTCCAACCGCCCTTGGGTTTTCCGAGGATCCGGTGGCGCCGGCCAAGATTTTGGTCCAGTTCGCCAAGAAAAACGACAAGCTCGAAATTCTTGGTGGTGCTATGGGAACGACCTCTCTTGACGTGAATGGCGTGAAGGCGTTGGCAGAACTGCCGTCCCTTGACGAACTGCGCGGAAAGATTGTTGGTCTGTTGCAGGCGCCGGCCGGCAAGCTGGCTTCTGTCACCCAGGCTCCGGCCGCTCAATTGGCTCGTGTTTTCGGGGCTTATGGTTCACAGGGATAAGTGAACCGGGCAACGTGCACTGGTTTTTAGGTTTTGTACGAATTTATATTTTTAAGGAAATGAACAATGGCTGATCTTGAAAAGCTTGTTGAAGAACTCTCAACCCTGACCGTTCTGGAAGCCGCAGAACTGTCTAAAATGCTCGAAGAAAAATGGGGCGTGTCTGCTGCGGCGCCTGTCGCTGTTGCGGCTGCTGGTGCGCCGGCTGCTGGCGGTGAAGCGGCTGCCGAGAAAGACGAATTTGATGTTGTTCTGGCGGCTGCCGGCGACAAGAAAATCAACGTCATTAAGGAAGTCCGTGCCATCACCGGTCTTGGCCTGAAAGAAGCCAAGGACCTGGTTGAAGGGGCGCCGAAGACCCTGAAGGAAGCTGTGGCCAAAGCTGAGGCTGAGGAAATCAAAGCCAAGCTTGAAGCCGCTGGCGCAACGGTCGAGCTGAAATAAGCTTAATTATCCGGGTGGCTGGCCTCAGGGGAGGCCGGCCGCTTTTCCTCTGAATGAAGGGGAGGATGCTGTCAGGCCGCTTTTGATTTTGGCAATTCTGGTGAAAAAACAATATATTGCCGTTGAAATTGATAAAAAATTAGTTCATTTTTAGACTGCCGTTTTCAGATTTTCAATCTGAAGCGGTTTCTGGCGTCTTGATGGTGGTGGTTTCAATTGACCTCAAAAAAAGCTGTTTCCGGTGACTGTTTGGGGCAATTTTCTTTAAATACTGTGGCGAGGATTGAGCATGGCGACTTCCTATTCCAGTCGTAAAAAAGTTCGCAAGAATTTCGGTCGTATTCAAGAAGTAACGGAAATGCCGAACCTGATCAAGGTTCAGGTCAGTTCTTATGACCAGTTTCTGCAGGCGGACGTTCCCCCTGAAGAACGGGTCAATGATGGCCTGCAGGGTGTTTTTAAATCCGTCTTTCCGATTACGGATTTTGCCGAAACGGCTTCCCTGGAATTTGTGTCATACGACCTGGAAGCGCCGAAATATGATGTGGAGGAATGCCAGCAGCGGGACATGACCTATGCCGCGCCGCTGCGCGTGACGCTGCGCCTTATTGTTTTTGAGGTGGATGAGGAAACCGGCGCCCGTTCTGTTCTCGATATTAAGGAGCAGGACGTCTATATGGGCGATCTGCCGCTGATGACCGACAATGGTACGTTTATCATCAATGGTACCGAACGTGTGATCGTGAGCCAGATGCACCGCTCACCGGGTGTGTTTTTCGATCATGACAAGGGGAAAACCCATTCTTCGGGCAAGTTTCTGTTCGCCGCCCGGGTCATCCCCTATCGCGGGTCCTGGCTGGATTTTGAGTTTGACGCTAAGGACATCGTGCATGTGCGCATTGACCGTCGCCGCAAGATGCCGGTGACGACGCTGTTGTATGCGCTGGGCATGTCGTCCGAGGATATTCTGAATTATTTCTATAACGTGGCCAGCTACAAACGCCACAAGGACGGCTGGGTTATTCCCTTTGACGCTGAAAAATGGCGGGGCAGCAAGCCCAATTTCGACCTGATTAATGCAGACAATGGCGAAGTGGTGGCCGAAGCCGGCAAGAAAATCACCCCGCGTCTGGCCAAAAAGCTGGAAAATGCAGGGGTGACATCGCTGCTGCTGCCAAAAGAAGAACTGGTGGGCCGGTTTGCTGCCGAAGACATGGTCAATGGCAAAACCGGTGAGATTTATATCGAGGCCGGCGAAGAGATCACAGAAGATCATCTGCAGGTGTTCGAGGATGCCGGTTATGATGTGATCAATACGCTGGACATCGATCATGTTAATGTGGGGCCCTATATCCGCAACACCCTGATGGGGGACAAATGCGAAAACGAGGAAATGGCGCTGGCGGAAATTTACCGTGTTATGCGGCCGGGTGAGCCGCCAACCCGGGAGACCGCCGATGCCCTGTTCCACGGTCTGTTCTTTGATCAGGAACGTTATGACCTGTCTGCCGTCGGGCGCGTAAAAATGAATATGCGTCTAGGGCTGGATGTGGAAGACAGTGTTCGGGTGCTGCGCAAGGACGACATTCTGGCTGTGGTCAAGACCCTGGTGGAGCTGAAGGACGGCAAGGGCACGGTGGATGATATTGACCATCTGGGCAACCGTCGGGTGCGTTCTGTGGGCGAACTGATGGAAAATCAGTACCGCATCGGCCTGTTGCGCATGGAGCGCGCGATCCGGGAGCGCATGAGCAGCATTGATATTGATACTGTGATGCCGCATGATCTGGTGAATGCCAAGCCGGCCGTGGCCGCCGTGCGGGAATTCTTCGGGTCTTCACAGCTCAGCCAGTTCATGGACCAGACCAACCCGTTGAGCGAGATTACCCACAAGCGCCGTCTGTCGGCGCTGGGTCCGGGCGGCCTGACCCGTGAGCGGGCCGGCTTTGAAGTGCGTGACGTTCATACCACTCATTATGGCCGGATTTGCCCGATTGAAACGCCGGAGGGGCCAAACATTGGTCTGATCAACTCCCTGGCAACTTTTGCCAAGGTGAATAAATACGGCTTCATCGAAACCCCTTACCGCAAGGTTGTCGACGGCAAGGTGACATCCGAGGTGATTTATCTTACGGCCATGGAAGAGGAAAAATACACCGTGGCTCAGGCCAACACGCCATTGAATGAAGATGGCACCTTTGTGCCTGAACTGGTGGATTGTCGCGAGGCGGGGGAACACCACCTGAAACAGCCGCAGGATATTGATCTGATGGACGTGTCGCCGAAACAGGTGGTGTCTGTGGCGGCAGCGCTCATTCCTTTCCTGGAAAACGACGACGCCAACCGCGCCCTCATGGGATCGAACATGCAGCGCCAGGCCGTGCCGCTTGTGAAGGCGGAATCCCCCTTTGTGGGCACTGGCATGGAACGGGTTGTGGCCCGGGATTCCGGCGCCGCTGTTGTGGCCGAACGGGCCGGGATCGTGGACCAGGTGGATGCCACCCGTGTCGTGATCCGGGTGACCGAGGAAGTGGAACCGGGAGCGTCCGGTGTGGATATTTATACGCTGCGCAAGTTCCAGCGCTCAAACCAGAACACCTGCATCAATCAGCGTCCGCTGGTGAAAGTAGGGGATGCGGTCAAGCGTGGCGACGTGCTGGCCGACGGGCCGTCCACGGATATGGGCGAGCTGGCCTTGGGTCGGAATGTGCTGGTGGCCTTTATGCCCTGGAACGGGTATAACTTTGAGGACTCTATCCTGATTTCCGAACGTATCGTGAAAGATGACGTCTTTACGTCCATTCATATCGAGGAATTCGAGGTGATGGCCCGGGATACCAAGCTGGGGCCGGAGGAAATCACTCGCGATATTCCCAATGTGGGCGAGGAAGGTCTGCGCAATCTGGATGAGGCCGGCATAGTCTATATTGGCGCCGAAGTGCATCCCGGAGACATCATGGTCGGCAAGATCACGCCCAAGGGCGAAAGCCCGATGACGCCGGAAGAAAAACTGTTGCGGGCGATTTTTGGTGAGAAGGCCGCTGATGTGCGGGATACTTCCCTGCGCCTGCCGCCAGGGGTTGCCGGAACCGTGGTTGAGGTCCGGGTGTTCAACCGTCACGGCGTGGACAAGGACGAACGTGCCATTGCCATCGAGCGGGAAGAAATCGAACGTCTCAGCAAAGACCGCGAAGACGAGCAGAGCATTCTGGACCGCAATATTTACGCCCGCTTGAAACCGATGCTGCTGGGGCATGTGATCACCAGCGGTCCCAAGGAAGTGAAAAAAGGCGAAACGGTTACGGAAGAACTGCTGGAGAATCTGTCCCGGGGACTGTGGTGGCAAATTGCCGTCGATGACGAAAAAACAATGGAAGATGTGGACAGCCTGCACAAGCAGTTTGAAGAGGCCCGCAACCGTCTGCGTCTTCGTTTCGAGGAAAAGATCGAAAAACTGCAACGTGGTGATGAACTGCCGCCGGGCGTGCTGAAAATGGTCAAGGTCTTCGTGGCCGTGAAACGCAAGCTTCAGCCCGGGGACAAGATGGCCGGCCGTCATGGGAACAAAGGGGTGATTTCCCGTATCCTGCCGGTCGAGGACATGCCGTATCTGGAAGACGGGACGCCGGTGGATATTGTATTGAACCCGCTGGGTGTGCCGTCCCGTATGAATGTGGGGCAGATTCTTGAAACCCATCTGGGCTGGGCATCTCGTGGTCTTGGCGTTCAGATCAGCGAGTTGCTGGATCAGGTCGGCAAGGACAACAGCGAAAAGGCCCGGGAACTGCGGGAGCAGTTCAAGATCATTTACGGCGAAGACCAATATAATGAGGAGATTGCCGGGCTGAACGACGACGATGTCGTAGAGCTGGCGGGTAATCTGCGCAATGGTGTTCCCATGGCTACCCCTGTCTTTGACGGGGCGCGCGAAGAGGATATCGTCAAAATGCTGGAACTGGCCGGCCTTGACGGTTCGGGGCAGGTGGATCTATATGACGGGCGGACCGGGGAACGGTTCGACCGCAAGGTGACGGTGGGCTATATCTATATGCTCAAACTGCATCACCTGGTGGATGACAAGATTCACGCACGCTCCATCGGTCCGTACAGCCTGGTCACCCAACAACCGTTGGGCGGTAAGGCACAGTTTGGCGGACAGCGTTTCGGGGAGATGGAGGTCTGGGCCCTTCAGGCTTATGGGGCCGCCTATACCCTTCAGGAAATGCTCACGGTCAAGTCCGATGACGTCAGCGGACGGACCAAGGTTTATGAAGCCATCGTTCGTGGCGATGACAGCTTTGAAGCCGGTATCCCTGAATCCTTCAACGTTCTGGTCAAAGAGATGAAATCTCTCGGCCTGAATGTTGAATTGATCAGCAACTCTTAACTAGACCGGAAGAGATTTAGGAGTAAAAAGGTTATGAGCCAGGAAATTATGAATTTCTTCAACCCGGCTGCGAAACCGGAGACCTTTGATAATATCAGGATCTCCATTGCAAGTCCTGAACAAATCCGGTCTTGGTCTTACGGCGAGATCAAAAAACCGGAAACCATTAACTACCGGACTTTCAAGCCGGAAAAGGATGGCCTGTTCTGTGCGCGTATTTTTGGCCCGATCAAGGACTATGAATGTCTTTGCGGCAAATACAAGCGCATGAAATATCGCGGCATTACCTGCGAAAAATGTGGTGTGGAAGTAACCCTCAGCAAGGTGCGCCGTGACCGCATGGGCCATATTGACCTGGCGGCGCCGGTCGCGCATATCTGGTTTCTGAAATCTCTTCCCAGCCGCATTGGCCTGATCCTGGACATGACTCTGAAGGATCTGGAGCGGGTACTGTATTTTGAGCAGTATATTGTGATCGAGCCGGGGCTTACGCCGCTGAAGATGAAGCAGTTGCTGAGTGAGGAGGAGTATTACCGCGCTCAGGAGGAGTACGGCGAGGATAGCTTTACCGCCGGCATCGGGGCGGAAGCCATCAAGGTTTTGCTGGAAAATGTTGATCTTGAAGCGGATCGGGAAGACCTGCGCCGGGAACTGGCTGAAACCAAATCTGAACTGAAACCGAAGAAAATCGTCAAGCGCCTGAAGGTGATTGAAGGGTTTCTGGAATCCGGCAATAAACCCGAATGGATGATCCTGGACGTGCTGCCGGTTATCCCGCCAGAGCTGCGCCCGTTGGTGCCGTTGGATGGCGGGAGGTTCGCCACTTCCGACTTGAATGATCTGTATCGTCGGGTGATCAACCGGAACAACCGCCTGAAGCGGCTGATGGAATTGCGGGCGCCGGACATTATTGTGCGGAACGAAAAACGCATGCTGCAGGAAGCGGTTGATGCTCTGTTTGACAACGGTCGGCGTGGCCGGGTGATTACCGGGGCCAACAAGCGGCCGCTGAAATCCCTGTCTGATATGCTGAAGGGGAAACAGGGCCGGTTCCGTCAGAACCTGCTCGGGAAACGCGTGGACTATTCCGGACGTTCGGTAATCGTGGTCGGGCCGGAATTGCTGCTGCATCAGTGCGGTCTGCCAAAGAAAATGGCCCTGGAGCTGTTCAAGCCGTTTATCTATGCACGGCTCGACAAGCTGGGAATTGCGACCACCATCAAACAGGCCAAGAAGCTGGTGGAAAAAGAACGGCGCGAGGTTTGGGACGTTCTGGACACGGTGATCCGCGAACACCCGATCATGCTGAACCGGGCGCCAACGCTGCACCGCCTTGGCATTCAGGCCTTTGAACCGGTCCTGATCGAAGGCAAGGCGATCCAGCTGCATCCGCTGGTCTGCGCCGCGTTTAACGCCGACTTTGACGGGGACCAGATGGCCGTTCACGTGCCGCTCAGCCTGGAAGCGCAGCTTGAAGCCCGTGTGCTGATGATGTCCACCAACAACATTCTGAGCCCCTCCAACGGCAAACCGATCATCGTGCCGTCCCAGGATATTGTTCTGGGGCTGTATTACATGACGTCGGAAAAGGTTGGCGAACCGGGCGAAGGCATGGTGTTTGGCAGCCTTGAGGAAATTGAACAGGCTCTGTTCAACAAGGTGGTGACCCTTCATTCCAAGATTTCCGCCCGTTATGAAACAGTGGATGAGGATGGTAATCCCAAATCTATCCGCGTGGAAACCACGCCGGGCCGCATGCTGCTGAGCAAATATCTGCCCAAACATGTCAATGTGCCCTTTGACCTGATCAACCGTCAGCTCACCAAAAAGGAAATCTCCCAGGTGATTGACGTGGTCTATCGCCATACGGGGCAGAAGGAAACCGTGCTGTTTGCGGACGCCATCATGCGCCTTGGCTTCCAGGAAGCCTGTAAGGCCGGGATTTCCTTCGGTAAGGACGATATGGTGATTCCGAAGGCCAAGACGGAGCTGATTGCCGCGACCACCAACGAGGTCAAGGAATTTGAAGCCCAGTACAATGCGGGGCTGATCACCAAAGGAGAAAAATACAACAAGGTGGTTGACGCTTGGTCCCAGTGTACCGACCGGGTGGCGGACGCCATGATGGCGGAAATTTCCCAGAGTGGCGTGGATCCGGAAACCGGCCGGTCCCGTGAAATCAATTCCATTTACATGATGGCCCATTCCGGGGCCCGTGGTTCTGCGGCGCAGATGAAGCAGCTGGCCGGAATGCGCGGTCTGATGGCGAAACCGTCCGGGGAGATTATTGAAACCCCGATTATTTCCAACTTCAAGGAAGGCTTGAGCGTTCTGGAATACTTTAATTCCACCCACGGGGCCCGTAAGGGGCTGGCCGATACGGCCCTGAAGACGGCGAACTCCGGATATCTGACCCGCCGTCTGGTGGATGTGGCACAGGATTGCGTTGTCGTGGAGTATGACTGCGGCACCCAGGCCGGGATCGACCTGACCGAGGTCGAGGAAGGTGGCGATGTGATTGTGTCCCTGGGTGAACGGATTCTCGGACGCTGCGTGGCTGTGGACCTGAAAGATCCGGTTAGCGACGAGGTGATCGTTGAGGCCGGGACGTATCTGGACGAAAAGCTGGTTGAGAAAATCGAACAGGCCGGCGTGTCAACAGTCAAGGTCCGCTCTGTACTGACCTGTGATTCCAAAAACGGCGTCTGCACCAAATGTTACGGCCGGGATCTGGCGCGTGGTATTCCTGTCAATATCGGCGAGGCTGTGGGGGTCATTGCCGCCCAGTCCATCGGGGAGCCGGGAACCCAGCTAACCATGCGGACCTTCCACATCGGTGGGGCGGCATCATCCGTATCCGAACAGTCGTCCATCGAAGCGTCTCATGACGGCCGGATCAAGCTCAATAACCGCAATGTGGTGACCGATTCCAAAGGTCGGCTGATCACCATGAGCCGCAATATGGAAGTGGTCATTGTGGATGAGGAGGGGCGCGAACGCGTCAAACACAAGGTGCCCTATGGCTCACACCTCATTCATGATGAAGGCGCTGAAGTCAAACATGGCGACAAACTTGTGGAGTGGGATCCCTATACCATTCCGATCATTACGGAAAAAGGCGGTACCGTGCGGTATGTTGATCTGATCGAAGGGGTCTCCATCAGCGAGAAGATCGACGAAGCCACCGGTATTTCCAGCAAGGTGGTGATTGACTGGCGGTCTCAGCCCAAAGGCGCGGATCTGCGGCCGCGGATCACGCTGCGCAACGAAGCAGACGAGGTTGTGGAACTGGCCAATGGCAGTGAAGCCCGCTACTTCATGTCTGTGGGCGCCATCCTGTCCGTCAATGACGGGGATCAGGTGCATGCCGGTGATGTGGTGGCGCGTATTCCGCGTGAAGCGGCCAAAACCAAGGATATCACTGGGGGTCTGCCGCGGGTGGCTGAATTGTTTGAAGCTCGCCGGCCCAAGGATCACGCCATTATTGCCGAAGTGGACGGATATGTGGAATTCGGGCGGGATTATAAAAACAAACGCCGCATCACCATTCGTCCGGCCAATGAAGATGAAGCACCGGTGGAATATCTCATTCCCAAAGGAAAACATATTTCCGTGCAGGAAGGGGACTTTATCCGTCGGGGAGAATATCTGATCGACGGCAACCCGGCGCCGCATGACATTCTGAAAACCATGGGTATTGAGGCGCTGGCCAATTACCTGGTTGACGAGGTTCAGGAAGTCTACCGTCTTCAGGGTGTGACCATTAATGACAAACACATCGAAGTGATTGTCCGCCAGATGCTTCAGAAAGTGGAAATCACCTCTCCGGGTGAGACCACCTTCCTGCTTGGCGAGCAGGTGGATAAGGAAGAGTTTGAAGAGGTAAACGCCAGAATGGAAGAAGAAGGCCGTCTGCCGGCCAAGGGCGAACCGCTTCTGCTGGGGATCACCAAGGCGTCCTTGCAGACCCGGTCCTTTATTTCCGCAGCCTCTTTCCAGGAAACTACCCGCGTGCTGACCGAAGCGGCCGTTTCCGGCAAGAAGGACAACCTGATCGGATTGAAGGAGAACGTGATTGTGGGTCGCCTGATTCCGGCAGGAACCGGGGCAACGATGAACAATTATCGTCGGATCGCCCAGAAGCGGGATGCCGGTGTGGCGGTATCGGACGCCGCCCAGGCCGAGCCGCTGCCGCTTGAAGGAGGCGACTCAGCACAGGCGGAATAAAGCCGCAAACACGGCGAAAAATGCTGGAGTCAGGGTTTTGAAGGGATTTCCCTTAGAAACTTGAAAGAAAATAACAAATTTTAAGGCCGGATCTTCCAAAAAATGTGGAAAATCCGGCCTTTTTTCCTGAAAAGGTCGCCTTGAAACAGGTGTCTGAATTTTTTCTTGACTGTACATAGTTGCGAACATAGTATGCGCTCACTCTTTGAGGGGCAGGTGGTAGGTCTTGTTTGAACGGCCTAAACGCTGCGCCTAGGTACTCAGAGAATGAAAATTCAGGTTTAAGCTGATCAGCCGGAGCAGGCGAGTGCTGCTCTTTTGCTTTTTTTTAGGGAAAGTAGGTGGCTGGTCTTTTTGCTGTACGTAGAGAAACGAACGACTAAGGAATCGAGATGCCGACAATTAACCAGTTGGTACGTAAACCGCGTAAAAAGCCCGTAGCCCGTAACAAGGTTCCGGCGCTGGAGGCTTGTCCTCAAAAGCGTGGCGTGTGTACACGCGTTTATACGACTACGCCGAAGAAACCGAACTCGGCCCTGCGTAAGGTAGCCCGTGTGCGCCTGACAAACGGCTTTGAGGTGACCAGTTACATTCCCGGTGAAGGGCATAACCTGCAGGAGCACTCTGTGGTGCTGATCCGCGGTGGGCGCGTGAAGGACCTTCCCGGTGTTCGTTATCACATCCTGCGTGGTGTGCTGGATACACAGGGTGTGTCCAACCGTCGTCAGGGTCGTTCTAAGTATGGGGCAAAGCGTCCCAAATAAGGGGCGGTTTATCTCAGGATGTAAAGGGAATAGGATATGTCTCGTCGTCACGCTGCTGAAAAGCGCAAAGTTCTGCCGGATCCCAAATTTGGGGATGTTGTGCTGACGAAATTTGTCAACAACCTTATGGTTGACGGTAAAAAATCCGTAGCTGAAAGAATTGTTTATGGTGCGCTGGATCTGGTTCGGTCCAAGACGGGCCGTGAGCCGATGGAAGTGTTCCATGAGGCGCTGGACAATATAAAGCCTGCGGTTGAAGTGCGGTCCCGCCGTGTCGGGGGGGCGACCTATCAGGTGCCTGTTGAGGTGCGCGCGGATCGTGCGCAGGCGCTGGCGATCCGCTGGTTGATTGAGATGTCTCGTAAGCGCAATGAAAATACCATGACCGAGCGCCTTGCCGGTGAATTGATGGATGCGTTGAACAATCGCGGCGCTTCAGTGAAGAAGCGTGAGGATACGCACCGTATGGCCGAAGCCAACAAGGCATTCTCTCATTACCGCTGGTAATAGACGACTTAAGGAATCAGGAAGATGGCACGCACAACCCCGCTCGAAAAATATCGCAATATCGGTATTATGGCGCATATTGATGCCGGTAAAACCACAACAACGGAACGTATTCTGTTCTATACCGGCGTGAGCCACAAAATTGGTGAGGTGCATGATGGCGCTGCCACCATGGACTGGATGGAGCAGGAGCAGGAGCGGGGGATTACGATCACCTCTGCCGCGACCACCTGTTTCTGGAACGATCATCGGATCAATATCATTGACACCCCGGGTCACGTGGACTTCACCATTGAGGTGGAACGGTCCTTGCGGGTTCTTGACGGTGCGGTGGCTGTGTTCGATTCTGTGGCCGGCGTGGAGCCCCAGTCCGAAACTGTCTGGCGTCAGGCGGACAAATACAAAGTGCCGCGCATGTGTTTTGTGAACAAGATGGACCGTATGGGAGCCAACTTCTTCCGCTGCGTGGAGATGATTAAGGATCGCCTCGGGGCAGTTCCGCTGGTGACCCAGCTGCCGATTGGCGCAGAAGCCGAATTTGAGGGTATGGTTGACCTGCTGAAAATGAAAGCCATCGTCTGGGACGATGAAAGCATGGGCGCCAACTATGTTGAAAAGGACATTCCGGCGGATCTGCAGGATGATGCAGACGCTTATCGCATGGAGCTGATTGAAACCGTGGTGGAGCAGGATGAGGCCGCCATGGAGGCTTATCTTGAGGGTAATGAGCCGGATATGGCGACATTGAAGAAGCTGATCCGCAAAGGCACCATTGCCGGCGATTTTGTGCCGGTGCTGTGTGGGACGGCCTTCAAGAACAAAGGGGTTCAGCCGCTGCTCGATGCCGTGGTGGATTATCTGCCGTCACCAGTTGATGTGGAAGCCATTCGTGGTGTGTCTGTGGATGGGGAAAAGGAAATCCTGCGTAAATCTTCCGATGACGAGCCTTTTGCCGCTCTGGCGTTTAAGATCATGAACGACCCGTTTGTGGGGACGCTGACATTCTGCCGGATTTATTCCGGGGTGTTGGAGTCCGGCACTCAGGTCACCAACTCCGTCAAGGGCAAGAAAGAAAAAATCGGCCGCATGTTGCAGATGCACTCCAATTCTCGTGAGGACATCAAGGAAGCTCGCGCCGGGGATATTGTGGCGTTGTGCGGTCTGAAAACCACCACTACCGGGGACACCCTCTGCGCCAATAATGACCAGGTTATTCTGGAACGCATGGAATTCCCTGATCCGGTGATTGAGGTGGCCGTTGAGCCGAAAACCAAAGCCGACCAGGAAAAGATGGGGGTTGCCCTTAATCGTCTGGCGGCCGAAGATCCCAGTTTCCGGGTGAAAACCGATGAGGAAAGCGGTCAGACCGTGATCGCCGGCATGGGCGAGCTGCACCTTGATATTATCGTGGATCGCATGAAGCGGGAATTCAAGGTGGAGGCCAATGTGGGGGCGCCGCAGGTGGCGTATCGTGAATCCATCGCCCGTGAGGTTGAGGTGGATTACACCCATAAGAAACAGTCCGGTGGTTCCGGTCAGTTCGGTCGGGTGAAAATAGTTGTCACCCCGGGTGAGCGCGGGTCCGGCATTCAGTTTATTGATGAAATCAAGGGCGGAAATATTCCGCGTGAATACATCCCTGGTGTGGAAAAAGGGATCCGGGATGTGGCCGACAGCGGTGTGCTGATCGGTTTCCCGATCATCGACTTCCAGGTGCGTCTGGTGGATGGGGCTTATCACGATGTTGACTCCTCTGTATTGGCGTTTGAAATCGCCGGTCGCGGGGCCATGCGTGAAGCGGCCCAGAAGGCCGGTATCAAGCTTCTGGAACCGATGATGAAAGTGGAAGTGGTAACGCCCGAGGAATATATGGGTGACGTGATCGGGGACCTGAACTCACGTCGCGGCCAGATTGCCGGCACGGAAGCCCGCGGTCCGGCCCAGGTGGTCACCGCGATGGTGCCGCTGGCCAATATGTTTGGTTATGTCAACCAGTTGAGGTCATTTACTCAGGGACGTGCGCAGTACAGCATGTTGTTTGATCATTATGCGGAAGTGCCGCAGAACGTCGCTGAGGAAATCAAGGCGAAATATGCCTGATCATCGAATTGAATATTAACACGCAACTAACTTTTCCCGTGAGGATAAAGCGGGACGCTTGAATATAAGTGAGAAGGTAACGAAGATGGCAAAAGAGAAGTTTGAACGTACGAAGCCGCATTGTAACATTGGGACAATCGGCCATGTTGACCATGGGAAGACGACGCTGACGGCGGCGATTACGAAGGTTTTGGCCGAGCAGGGCGGCGCGGAATTTACGGATTACGCGAACATTGACAAGGCGCCAGAGGAGCGCGAGCGCGGGATCACGATTTCGACGGCTCATGTTGAGTATGAGACGGAGAAGCGGCACTATGCGCATGTGGACTGCCCTGGTCACGCGGACTATGTGAAGAACATGATCACGGGTGCGGCGCAGATGGATGGTGCGATATTGGTTGTGAATGCGGCGGACGGTCCGATGCCGCAGACCCGCGAGCACATTCTTTTGGCGCGCCAGGTTGGGGTTCCGGCGTTGGTTGTTTTCCTGAACAAGGTTGATCAGGTTGACGACGAGGAGCTTCTGGAGCTTGTGGAGATGGAGGTTCGGGAGCTGTTGAGCGAATATGATTTCCCGGGGGATGATATTCCGATCATTGCGGGGTCAGCGCTGGCGGCTCTTGAGGGTCGTGATGACGCGATTGGCAAGGAGAAGATCCTTGAGCTGATGAAGGCGGTTGACGAGTATATTCCGCAGCCGGAGCGTCCGAAGGATCAGCCGTTCCTGATGCCGATTGAAGATGTGTTCTCCATTTCCGGTCGCGGGACTGTGGTGACGGGCCGCGTGGAGCGTGGGGTGATCAAGGTTGGTGAAGAAGTTGAGATTGTGGGCATTCGCGAGACCCAGAAGACGACGGTGACGGGTGTTGAGATGTTCCGCAAGCTTCTGGACAGCGGGGAAGCTGGGGACAATATCGGGGCTCTGTTGCGCGGGATTGGCCGTGATGAGGTGGAGCGCGGTCAGGTTCTGGCGCATGTGGGCACGATTACGCCGCACACCAAGTTTACCGCTGAGGCCTATATTCTGACCAAGGAAGAGGGCGGTCGTCATACGCCGTTCTTTAGCAATTATCGTCCGCAGTTTTATTTCCGGACCACGGATGTGACCGGGGTGGTGAGCCTGCAGGAAGGCACCGAGATGGTGATGCCGGGCGATAATGTGACCATTGATGTGGAGCTGATTGCCCCGATCGCCATGGATGAAGGTCTGCGTTTCGCCATCCGCGAAGGCGGCCGCACCGTCGGCGCCGGCGTCGTCTCCAAAATTATCGAATAACAGTTTTAGATAAGGAGCGCGGGCTTTAGGCCCGCGTATTTAACATGCTGGAATCACAAAATATTCGCATCCGCCTGAAAGCTTTTGATCATCGTGTGCTTGATCAGGCAGCCGGCGAGATTGCCAATACGGCGAAAAGAACCGGTGCCAACGTTCGTGGCCCCATTCCACTGCCGACGCGGATTGAGAAATTCACTGTGCTGCGTTCGCCGCACATTGATAAAAAATCCCGCGAACAGTTTGAGATGCGCACGCACAAGCGCCTTCTTGATATTGTTGAACCCACGCCCCAGACGGTTGATGCGCTGATGAAGCTGGATCTTGCCGCCGGGGTTGATGTGGAAATCAAGTTGCAGGGGTGAGGGACATGCGTTCAGGACTTCTCGCCAAGAAAGTTGGTATGTCACGTGTTTTTGCCGAAGGGGGCAAGCATGTGCCGGTGACTATTCTGCATGTGGACAATGTGCAGGTGGTTGCCCATAAAACAATGGACAAAGACGGATATAACGCCGTTCAGCTGGGCGCCGGTGAGGCCAAGGTCAAACGCACCACCAAGCCAATGCGTGGCCATTTTGCCAAAGCCAAGGTGGAACCCAAGGCTGTACTGGCCGAGTTCCGTGTGGCTGACGATGGTTTTATTGACGTGGGCGCCGAACTGACGGCCGAACACTTTGTGGTCGGTCAGAAGGTTGACGTGGTCGGCATTTCCAAGGGTAAAGGTTTTGCCGGGGCGATGAAACGCCATAATTTCGCCGGTCTCAGAGCCACGCACGGGGTATCTGTTTCTCACCGTTCTCACGGGTCCACAGGTCAGAACCAGGATCCGGGCCGCGTTTTCAAAGGCAAGAAAATGGCCGGTCACATGGGGGACGAGCGGGTGACGGTTCATAACCTGGAAGTGGTTGGCACGGACCCTGAAGAAGGTCTTTTGCTGGTCAAGGGCGCCGTTCCGGGCGCCAAGGGCAGCTGGATCATGATCAAGGACGCCGTGAAGAAAGAGCAGCCGGAAGGTGTGCCTTATCCGGGCGCGGTTCGTGTGAATGCCGCTGCCGAGGCTGCCGAAGCTCCGGCCGCTGAAGCGCCTGCCGAAGGCGGTGAGGGTGCAGGTGAAACCGCTGAAGAGAATAAGGAATAAAACCCATGAAAGCCGATGTATTGAAGCTTGATGCCAAAAAGGCGGGTGACGTCGATCTGGACGAGGGTATTTTTGCTCTGCCGGAACGCGCGGATATTCTTCAGCGTGTTGTGGTCTGGCAGCTGGCCAAACGCCGGGCGGGCACCCACAAGATCAAACTGCGTAATGAGATTAACGCAACCACCAAGAAATTCCTTCGTCAGAAGGGTAGCGGCGGCGCGCGTCACGGGGACAAGAAAGTTGGTCAGTTCCGTGGCGGGGCCAAAGCTCATGGTCCGGTTGTTCGCTCTCATGAACACAGCTTGCCGAAAAAAATTCGCCGGCTGGGTCTGAAAACGGCTCTTTCCTCCAAGCTTGCTTCCGGCAACCTGATCATTCTGGATAATATGGAGATGAAAGCTCCGAAAACCAAGGATCTGGTGGCGGCTCTTGACAAGCTGGGGCTCAAGAATGCGCTGTTTATCGACGGGGCCGATGTGAATGAAAACTTCAAACGAGCAGCGGCCAATATCCCCAATGTGGATGTTCTGCCGAGCCAGGGCGCCAATGTTTATGACATTCTGCGCCGGGAAAAGCTTGTGCTGACCAAGGCTGCCGTTGAAAGCCTGACGGAGAGGCTGAAATGACTGAATTGAAACATTACGACACAATTCTGGGCCCTGTGATTACAGAAAAGTCCACCCTGGTTTCCGAACAGAACCAGGTGGTTTTCCGGGTGCCTCTCACCGCCACAAAGCCGGAAATCAAAGAGGCTGTCGAAGCCCTGTTTGATGTCAAGGTGGAGGCAGTGAACACCATCCGTGTCAAAGGCAAGGTAAAACGTTTCCGTGGCCGTATGGGGCGCCGGAGCGATTACAAAAAAGCAATGGTTAAACTGGCCGAAGGTCAGTCCATTGATGTGACGACGGGGGTCTAAATCATGGCTTTGAAAACATATAATCCGACTACTCCTGCGCAGCGTAACCTGGTTCAGGTGGACCGCTCCGAACTGTGGAAAGGGAAACCGGAAAAGGCGCTGACTCAGGGTCTGACCAAAAGCGGCGGCCGTAACAATACCGGCCGGATCACTTCCCGTCGTATGGGCGGCGGTCACAAACGGGCCTATCGTATCATCGACTTCAAACGTCGCAAATGGGATATGGAAGCCACGGTCGTTCGTCTGGAATACGACCCGAACCGGACCGCTTTTATTGCCCTGATCGAATATGAAGATGGTGAAAAAGCCTATATTCTTGCGCCGCAGCGCGTGGCGCCGGGCGACAAGGTTGTGGCCGGGGAAAAAGTAGACATTAAACCCGGTAATGCCATGCCGCTTTACAGCATCCCGGTGGGCTCGATTGTTCATAACGTTGAACTGAAGCCGGGCAAAGGCGGGCAGATGGCCCGTTCTGCCGGCGCCTATGTCCAGGTTACCGGGCGCGACAGCGGCTATGTGCTGCTGCGTCTGGCTTCCGGTGAACAGCGTTATGTGCGGGCGGAATGTATGGCGACAATCGGCGCCGTTTCCAACCCGGATAACCAGAACATCAGCATTGGCAAGGCCGGCCGCAATCGCTGGCTTGGCAAACGTCCATCTGTACGCGGTGTTGCCATGAACCCTGTTGATCACCCGCATGGAGGTGGTGAGGGGCGGACCTCTGGTGGTCGTCATCCTGTGACACCTTGGGGGCAGCCGACCAAGGGTAAGAAAACCCGCAGCAACAAGGCGACGGACCGTTTCATCGTTCGGTCTCGTCATGCCCGGAAGAAATAAGGAGTAATACAGATGGCACGTTCAGTTTGGAAAGGTCCGTTCGTCGATCTGCATTTGCTCAAGAAGTCAGAACAGATGAGCGAATCCGGCAAGAATACGCCGATCAAGACTTGGTCTCGGCGGTCAACCATTCTGCCGCAATTCGTCGGACAGACATTTAATGTTCACAATGGCCACAAATTTGTTCCGGTCTATGTTACCGAGGACATGGTGGGCCATAAACTTGGTGAGTTTGCGCCGACCCGCACCTATTACGGGCATGGCGCCGACAAAAAAGCGAAGAAGAGGTAAGGACAGTGGGTAAGAATGCAGCACCTCGCCGCGTTGCCGAAAACGAAGCCGTTGCCGTCGGCAACATGATTCGTGTCAGCCCCCAGAAGCTTAATCTGGTGGCCGGTATCATTCGCGGTCAGAAAGTCGAGAAAGCACTTGCCGACCTCACTTTCTCCAAACGCCGTATCGCCAAGGACGTGAAGAAAATTCTCGAGTCTGCCGTCGCCAATGCGGAAAACAACCACGGTCTGGATGTTGATAGCCTGGTGGTTGCCGAAGCCAGTGTTGGCAAGGCTCTGGTCATGAAACGCTTCCGTCCGCGGGCCCGTGGACGCGTAGGTAAGATTTTGAAACCGTTCAGCCGGATCCGCATTGTGGTCCGCGAGGTTGAGGAGGACGCATAATGGGTCAGAAGGTTAATCCAATCGGGCTTCGCCTGGGCATCAACCGTACCTGGGATTCCCGCTGGTATGCCGAAGGTGAAGAATACGGCAATCTTCTGCATGAGGATCTTGCAATTCGCAACTTCATCATGAAGGAACTGAAGGCTGCCGGCGTGAGTCGCGTTGTCATTGAGCGTCCGGCCAAAAAGGCCCGCGTGACCATTTATTCCGCACGTCCCGGTGTGATCATCGGCAAAAAAGGCGCGGATATCGAAAAGCTGCGCCAGAAAATTGCCAAAATGACCCGGGCGGCCGATGTGAGCCTGAACATTGTCGAAATTCGCAAGCCTGAGCTGGATGCCCAGCTTGCCGCCGACAATGTGGCCCAGCAGCTGGAGCGTCGTGTGGCGTTTCGCCGGGCCATGCGCCGGGTGATGCAGAGCGCACAGCGCCTGGGTGCGGAGGGCATCCGGATCAACAGCGCCGGCCGTCTAGGGGGGGCAGAGATCGCGCGGACCGAATGGTATCGGGAAGGCCGTGTGCCGCTTCACACTCTGCGTTCCGATATTGATTATGCGGAAAGCAAGGCCTATACCCCTTACGGGGTGATCGGCATCAAGGTGTGGATTTATAAAGGCGAGATCATGGAGCATGACCCCATGGCCCGTGATAAACGCATTAACGAGCAGCAAAAAGTTGCTGGCGGCAAAGGCCGTTAAGGAAATTGAGGTAAAATTATGCTTCAGCCTAAAAGAACAAAATTCCGTAAGGCGCATAAAGGCCGGATTCACGGCAATGCCAAGGGCGGTACATCACTGGCCTTTGGGGCTTATGGTCTGAAGGCGCTTGAGCCGGAACGCATCACGGCCCGTCAGATTGAGGCCGCCCGCCGTGCCATGACCCGTCATATTAAACGTACCGGTAAAATCTGGATCCGGGTTTTCCCGGATGTGCCGGTCTCTTCCAAACCCGCTGAGGTTCGTATGGGTAAGGGTAAGGGCTCGCCGGAATACTGGGCCTGCCGCGTGAAGCCGGGTCGTATTCTGTTTGAAATGGATGGGGTGTCACAGGAACTGGCGCGTGAAGCCTTTGCCCGTGCCGCCGCCAAATTGCCGATCGCCACGCGTTTTGTGGCGCGTCTTGGCGAATAATCAGGAGAGTTCGTGATGAAAGCATCTGAACTTCGTTCGAAAACACTGGATGAGCTGAATAGCCAGCTGAGCGATCTGAAAAAAGAGCAGTTCAACCTGCGCTTTCAGAAAGCAACAGGTCAGCTGGAAAACACAGCTCGGGTCCGCCAGGTCCGCCGGGACATTGCCCGCATTCAGACGCTGGTCAATGAAAAGCGCGCTGCTGAAAAGCGTATTGGCGCATAACCGTAATCAAGGGTAATTCGATATGCCTAAACGAATTTTGCAAGGTGAAGTGGTCAGTGACAAAAACGACAAAACCGTTGTTGTTCTTGTTGAGCGCCGTTTCAAACACCCTCTGCTGAAAAAAGTTGTGCGCCGGACCAAAAAATACCATGCGCATGACGAGAAAAACAGCTGTAAGGTCGGCGACACTGTACGAATTGAAGAATGTCGTCCGATTTCCAAGAATAAGACTTGGAAAGTGATCGAAAACGTTTAAATAGAACGTTTCTGAAAATTTAAGTTTTAACCAGAAAGTTGGAATAGACCAATGATTCAAATGCAAACCAACCTTGACGTTGCCGACAACTCAGGCGCCCGCCGGGTTCAGTGCATCAAGGTGCTGGGCGGGTCCAAGCGGAAAACCGCCGGTGTCGGTGACATCATTGTCGTCAGCGTAAAGGAAGCCATTCCGCGCGGACGCGTGAAAAAAGGTCAGGTGCATCGTGCTGTCATCGTACGTACGGCCAAAGAGGTGAAACGCCCCGACGGGACGTCCATCCGTTTTGACCGTAATGCGGCAGTTCTGATTAACAAACAGAACGAACCGATCGGCACCCGCATCTTCGGCCCTGTTGTTCGTGAACTGCGTGCAGCCAATCACATGAAAATCATTTCTCTCGCTCCGGAGGTTTTGTAATGGCTCAGACCGTAAAATACAAAATCAAGAAGGGCGATGAGGTTATCGTCCTGACAGGTAAGGACAAAGGCAAGTCCGGTGAGATCATCAAGATGCTGCCGAAAGAAGGCCGCGCGGTGGTCCAGGGAATCAATATGGTTAAACGGCATACCCGCCCGACCCAGACCAATCCTGGAGGGATTATTGAAAAGGAAGCGCCGATCCATGTTTCCAATCTGGCTCTGAAGGATCCGAAAACCGGCAAACCGACGAAAGTGGGCTTTAAAGTGGAAAAAGACGGCACCAAAGTGCGCGTCGCCAAGGTATCAGGGGAGGTTATCGATGGCTGATTATCGTCCTCGTCTGCGCGACGTATATGAAAAGGAAATTCGCGGCAAGCTTCAGGAAGAATTCGGGTATAAGAACCCGATGGAAGTTCCCAAGCTTGACAAGATCGTGCTGAATATGGGTGTCGGCGAAGCCGTCGGCGATAGCAAGAAAGTGAAAAAGGCCGCCGAGGAACTGGCGCTGATCGCCGGTCAGCGGCCTGTGATCACTCGTGCCAAGAAGTCTATTGCCGGCTTTAAGGTTCGCGAAGGCATGCCGCTGGGCTGCAAGGTGACCTTGCGCGGTACCCGCATGTACGAGTTCCTGGACCGTCTGATTCAGGTGGCTCTGCCACGGGTTCGTGACTTCCGGGGCGTGAATGGCAAAAGCTTTGACGGGCGCGGCAACTACGCCTTGGGCCTGAAAGAACAGATCGTGTTCCCCGAAATCGACTATGACCAGGTTGAGAGCGTACGGGGCCTCGACATCATCATCTGTACGACGGCGAAAACCGACGCGGAGGCGAAAGCGCTTCTGGCCGGTTTCCAGATGCCGTTTTCAAACTGATTGAAGCGGCAGGAGGAATTAAGACATGGCTAAAGTAAGTGCCGTTGAAAAGAACAAAAAACGCGAACGTCTGGTGGCGAAGTACGCCGCCAAGCGTGAAGCCTTGAAAAAGGCCGCGAAAGATCCGAACCTGTCTCCGGAAGAGCAGTTCATGGCCCGTCTCCAGCTGGCCAAGCTGCCGCGCAACAGTGCCAAGACACGACTGCGCAACCGGTGTCAGGTCACCGGCCGTCCGCGCGGCTATTATCGCAAGTTTAAAATGTCTCGTGTCACGCTTCGTGAACTGGCGTCAAACGGCCAGCTTCCCGGCGTTGTGAAATCGAGCTGGTAAGGAGGACTGACGGATGTCGATGAACGATCCTCTGGCAGATATGCTGACACGTATCCGTAACGGACAGCGTGCGAATAAAAAAGTGGTTTCCTCTCCGGCTTCCAAAATGCGTCAGCGCATTCTGGATGTTCTGGAGCGTGAAGGTTACATCCGCGGATATACCCGCACTGGCGATGAAACCGGCAAACCGGAAATCACCATCGAACTGAAATATCATGAAGGTCAGCCGGTGATTCAGGAAATCCGGCGCGTGTCCAAACCGGGACGTCGGGTTTATTCTTCTGTGGCGGATCTGCCGCGCGTGCGTAACGGTCTTGGTATTTCGATTGTTTCAACCCCGAAAGGTGTTCTCTCCGACGCGGAAGCCCGTGCTGAAAATGTCGGTGGTGAGATCATCTGCACAGTATTCTAAGGAAACGAAGAATGTCTCGTATTGGTAAAAAACCGGTCGCTGTGCCCCAGGGGGTGGAAGCCAACCTTAACGGGCGCGACCTGACAGTAAAAGGACCGAAAGGTCAGCTTGCCATGACCTTTATGGAAGAGGTCGACGTCAAGTTTGAAGACGGGCAGATCACCGTAATGCCGATTGGTGAAACCAAACGTGCGCGTTCCATGTGGGGCATGCAGCGCACTCTCGCCCAGAATCTGGTGACCGGTGTAACCGAAGGATTCAGCAAAACCCTGAATCTGGTTGGTGTGGGGTATCGTGCCTCTGTTCAAGGGAAGAACCTGCAGTTGCAGCTTGGCTACAGCCATGATGTGCTTTATCCGATTCCGGAAGGCATTGATATCAAATGTCCGGACCAGACGACCATTGTCATCTCTGGCATTGATAAACAGAAAGTCGGTCAGGTTGCGGCGGAAATTCGTAAATGGCGTAAACCCGAGCCCTATAAAGGCAAAGGGATTAAATACGCTGACGAATATATCTTCCGTAAAGAAGGTAAGAAGAAATAATAGGTGGTCGTTATGCTTACTAGTCAAGATCTCTTTAAACGTCGCCGCCAGCGGGTCCGGACACAGATTCGCAAGGTGGCAGCAGGACGGCCCCGTCTTTCTGTTCATCGTACCAACCAGCATATTTATGCTCAGGTAATTGACGATGAAAAGGGCGTGACGGTTGCCGCAGCATCCACACTGGATGCTGACCTGCGCAGCAAGCTGAAAGTCGGCAGCAATACTCAAGCCGCTGCCGAAGTTGGAAAATTGATCGCAGACCGCGCCAAAAGCGCCGGTGTGACGGAAGTGGTTTTCGACCGTGGTGGGTTTCTTTATCACGGTCGTGTGAAGGCCCTTGCCGAAGCCGCGCGTGAAGCTGGTCTCAACTTCTAAGAGCGAGAAAGGAAGACAGTATGGCTCGGTCAGATAAAGATAACCGCCAGGAAAGCGATCTGGTAGAAAAGCTTGTTCACATTAATCGTGTGGCCAAGGTGGTCAAAGGGGGCCGCCGGTTTGGTTTTGCCGCCCTTGTTGTGGTAGGAGACCAGAAAGGACGCGTCGGATTTGGCAAAGGGAAAGCCCGTGAGGTTCCCGAAGCCATTCGCAAAGCGACAGAAGCCGCCAAAAAGAACATGGTGCGGGTGCCGCTGCGCGAAGGACGGACCCTTCATCATGATATTGAAGGGCAACACGGTGCCGGTAAGGTGGTCATTCGTTCCGCGAAGCCCGGTACCGGGATCATCGCCGGTGGTCCGATGCGTGCGGTTTTTGAAGCGCTCGGTGTTCAGGACGTGGTCAGCAAATCAACGGGATCTTCTAATCCCTATAACATGATCCGCGGGACCATTGATGCCCTGAAACGTCAGGCTTCGCCGCGCATGGTAGCCGCCAGGCGCAACAAAAAAGTCAGTGACATTGTCAGCCGTCGCGGGGACAAGGTGACCCAGGCTGCCCAGGCTACGGAGTAACAACTGATGGCCACGAAAAAGAAAACACTCAAGGTGACGCAGGTCGGCAGCCCGATCCGCAGAACCCAGGACCAGCGGGCAACTTTGATCGGTCTCGGTCTGAATAAAATGCACAAAACCCGCGAGCTGGAGGATACTCCTGCAGTGCGGGGCATGATTCGCAAAGTCCGCCACATGGTCAAAGTTGAAGAAGCTTAAAGCAAGGTAAATTGTCATGAAACTCAACGAAATTGCCAATAAGCCTGGCGCCACCAAGGCCCGCACCCGTATCGGTCGCGGGATCGGGTCCGGCAAGGGCAAAACCGGTGGGCGCGGTGTAAAGGGCCAGAAGTCCCGTTCAGGTGTTGCCATCAAGGGTTTTGAAGGAGGGCAGATGCCGATTCATATGCGTCTGCCGAAGCGGGGGTTCAACAACATCTCCCGCAAGACCTTCGTGCCGCTGAATATCGGCCGGTTGCAGGAAGCAATTGACGCTAAAAAGCTGGATGCCAAAAAACCGATCACCATTGCCACCCTCAAGGAGGCGGGTCTGGTGAAAAACATCCGGGACGGCATTCGTCTGCTGGCTAAGGGTGAGCTGAAAGCCAAGGTGGATATTGAGGTTTCCGGAGCGTCAGCCGCCGCCATCAAGGCCGTTGAGGCCGCCGGCGGTAAAGTCACCGTACTGGCTTCTGAGCACAACGCGGCAGAAGACGCCAAAACCGCCGAAGCATAAGTGTTGATATAACCATAATAAGGCAACAGGGAATATAGACATATGGCCTCAGCAGCGGAACAACTTGCGGCGAACCTGAACTTCAGTGCCTTTTCCAAGGCAACGGAGCTGAAGAAAAGGATCTGGTTTACCCTTGGTGCGCTGATTATCTATCGTCTGGGGACTTATGTCCCCCTGCCAGGCATTGACCCTGTTGCCCTGAGCCAGATGTTCACCCAAAATCAGAGCGGCATCCTCGGGATGTTGGATCTGTTTGCGGGTGGGGCATTGCAGCGCATGAGTATTTTTGCGCTCAACATCATGCCTTATATTTCGGCGTCCATTATCATGCAGCTCATGACCTCCATTTCGCCCACGCTCGGCGCGCTGAAAAAAGAGGGACAGGCCGGACGCCGCAAAATCAATCAGTATACCCGTTATGGGACGGTGCTGCTGACGGCGGTGCAGGGATATGCCATTGCCGTGGGACTGGAAAATAGTATTGCCATTGATCCGGGGCTGTTTTTCCGGGCGACCACCGTCATTACCCTGGTGGGGGGCACACTGTTGCTGATGTGGCTGGGTGAACAGATCACCGCCCGGGGCGTGGGGAACGGGATTTCATTGATCATTTTTGCCGGGATCGTGGCGCAGTTGCCGTCGGCGATTGCCGGAACCCTGGATATGAGCAGCCGGGGGCTTCTGGGCGGCCCGCTGGTCATTGTCGGTCTGATCGTCATGGTTGTTGTGGTCATTGCATTCATCGTATTTATGGAGCGGGCCCAGCGCAAGGTATTGATCCAGTATCCAAAACGCCAACAAGCCAATCAGATTGCCCAAGGCGACAAGTCCCATATGCCGCTGAAACTGAATACCGCTGGGGTGATTCCGCCGATCTTTGCATCCTCTTTGCTGCTGATGCCGATGACGGTGGCGGGGTTTCTGGCCGATGGTGGACCGGAATGGATGACGACGGTAACGGCCTTGCTGGGGCCGGGACAGCCGTTGTATATGGCGTTGTATGCTATCGGAATCATTTTCTTCTGTTTCTTTTATACCGCCATTGTGTTCAATCCGGAGGACACCGCGGAGAATCTGAAAAAGTATGGTGGCTTTATTCCGGGGATTCGTCCGGGTAAAAACACGGCCAAATATCTGGATTTTGTGCTTACCCGTTTGACCGTGGTCGGAGCGCTTTACCTGACACTTGTCTGTTTGCTGCCGGAGGTTCTGCGGTCTCAATACAGCATTCCCTTTTACTTTGGCGGGACTTCCCTGCTGATTGTGGTTAATGTAACCATGGATACGGTAGGTCAGATCCACAGCCATCTTCTGGCGCATCAGTATGAGGGCCTGCTGAAGAAGTCCAAATTGAGAGGGAAGGGACGTCGCAGATGATTATTATTTTGTTAGGTCCGCCGGGCGCCGGAAAAGGCACACAGGCAAAGCGTATCGAGGCCAGTCGCGGACTGGTGCAGTTGTCCACCGGAGACATGTTGCGCGCCGCTGTGGCCAATGAGACCGAGGTTGGCAACAAAGCCAAGGAATTCATGGATGCTGGCAAACTGGTCTCGGATGATGTTGTGATCGGAATCATCGAAGACCGTATTGCCCAACAGGATTGCGAAAAAGGTTTCCTTCTGGACGGTTTTCCGCGCACCGTGGCTCAGGCGGAAGCCCTGGACGAAATGCTTGCGAAAAAAGGCCTGAAAGTCGATGCGGTGATCGAAATGAAGGTCGATGACGAAGCTTTGATTGATCGCATTGCCGGGCGGTATACCTGTGCGGAATGTAATGCGGGATATCACGACACGAACCTCAAACCACGTGTGGCTGGTGTGTGTGACAGCTGTGGTTCTACGAATTTCATCCGCCGGGCGGACGACAATCGTGAAACGGTTGTCTCGCGTCTGGAAGCCTATCACGCACAAACGGCTCCTCTGCTTCCCTATTATCGGGAAAAAGGAGTTTTGAAAACGATTGATGGGATGGCCGACATTGATGATGTCACCGCCCAGATCAATCAGGTGTTGGACGCGCTTTAAAAAAAGTGTACAAGTTGGCCTTTGAAAGGTTGACTGAGCGTCCTTAATACATATAATCGCGCAACTTCACGGCTATCCGGGTCGTTGCTGGGACTTTATTGGAAATTTGATCGGGAGATACGATCGTGGCGCGTATTGCTGGCGTTAACATACCCACCGCGAAGAGGGTGGAAATTGCTTTGACCTATATCCATGGGATTGGTCGGACCACGGCCAAGGCCATTTGTGAAAAACTTGGCATTAAACCTGAAACACGGGTCAATGAATTGAGCGATGCGGAAGTCATCAAAATCCGCGAAACCATTGACAATGATTATGTCGTGGAAGGTGATCTTCGTCGTGAAGTAGCCATGGACATCAAGCGTCTGACGGACCTTGGCTGTTACCGGGGGCTGCGGCACCGTAAGAAACTGCCTGTACGCGGACAGCGGACAAGCACCAATGCCCGCACCCGCAAGGGTAAAGCTGTTCCGATTGCCGGTAAGAAGAAATAAGGTATTTGAAAGATGGCTGCTGAAAAACGTGTTCGTCGCAGAGAGCGCAAGAATATCACCAATGCGGTTGCGCATGTGAATTCGACATTCAACAATACGATTATTACCATCACCGATGCTCAGGGAAATGCCATTTCCTGGTCCACCGCCGGGGCGATGGGATTTAAAGGGTCCCGTAAATCTACGCCCTATGCGGCGCAGGTGGCGGCTGAGGATGCCGGCAGGAAAGCCCAGGAACACGGCGTGAAGACCCTTGAGGTTGAAGTGAAGGGGCCGGGGTCCGGACGTGAATCTGCTCTGCGCGCCTTGCAGGCTGTGGGATTCACCATCACCTCCATCCGGGATGTGACGCCGATCCCGCATAACGGATGCCGTCCGCCCAAACGCCGCCGGGTATAAAATTACCTAATGCTCTGCCTTTCCGCAGGCGGAAGGGCGCAGGTAACGTGAAAATTTTTACGGGGATTGAACAGTGATCCAAAAGAATTGGCAGGAACTCATTAAGCCGACCAAGCTTGACATCAAACAGGAAGGTGACGAGCGCAGGAAGGCGACTATCGTGGCGGAGCCTCTGGAACGGGGTTTCGGCATGACTCTGGGCAACGCCCTGCGCCGCGTGCTGCTGTCCTCCCTTCAGGGAGCGGCTGTGACGTCAATCCATATTGACAATGTGCTTCATGAATTCTCTTCCATTCCGGGAGTGCGGGAAGATGTGACTGACATCATTCTCAACATCAAAAACATGGCCGTCGGGATGGAGGAAGAGGGGCCGAAACGGCTGACCCTCGAAGCCACCGGGCCCGGTGAAGTGACGGCAGGGCAGATTACCGAAGTGGCCGGTGTGACTATTTACAATCCTAAGCTGGTGATTTGTACGCTGGACGAAGGGGCTGAGCTGCGTATGGAGCTTACGGTCAATACCGGTAAGGGGTATGTGCCGGCGGTTAACAACCGTCCGGACGATGCTCCCATCGGCCTGATCCCCGTAGATAGCCTTTACAGCCCGGTTCGCCGGGTCAGCTATCGGGTGGAAAATACCCGTGAAGGTCAGATTCTGGATTATGACAAATTAATCATGACCATTGAAACTGACGGTACGGTAACCCCCGAAGATGCTCTGGCCTTTGCAGCACGGATCCTGCAGGATCAGCTCCAGACGTTCATCAATTTTGAAGAACCCGAAGATGTTGCTGATGAGAAGGAATCCGAAGAGCCGGCCTTTAACCGTAATCTGTTGCGTCGGGTGGATGAACTCGAACTTTCCGTTCGTTCCGCCAACTGCCTGAAGAATGACAATATTGTCTATATTGGCGATCTCGTGAAGAAAACCGAAGCCGAAATGTTGCGTACCCCCAACTTCGGGCGTAAATCCCTGAACGAGATCAAAGAGGTCCTCGCTTCCATGGGGCTGCGTCTGGGGATGGAAAACCCGGGCTGGCCGCCGGAGAATATCGAGGAACTTGTCAAGAAAATGGAACAGGAATTTTAATTAGTTTAACCCAAAATGGGGCAGGGTCCGTTAGAGGATACCCTCCCAAGGAGTAAGGAACATGCGGCATCGCAAAGCTGGCCGTAAGCTGAATAGAACAAGCTCTCATCGCAAAGCCATGTTTGCCAATATGGCACATGCGCTTCTCAAGCACGAGCAGATCATTACCACGCTGCCGAAAGCCAAGGAACTGCGTCCTATTGTGGAACGACTGATTACTCTTGGTAAACGCGGCGATCTGCATGCCCGTCGTCTGGCAGCGTCCAAACTGCCGCAAATTTCCCGGGAAACCATCAAGGACGGCAAGGAAATTGATGTTCTTGCTAAACTGTTCGGGGAACTGGCAGAACGGTATGCAGACCGTAAGGGCGGTTATACCCGTGTCCTGAAAGCCGGTTACCGGCATGGGGATGCGGCGCCGGTGGCTGTTATTGAACTGGTTGACCGAAATGAGGAGGCCAAAGGTCAGGCTTCTGGTCCGGTACAGGTGGACGATGAAGAGGCCGAGGCTGACGAAGCGGCATAAGCTTTTTATTACATCAGAAATACACAAAAGGCGGTCCCGAGACCGCCTTTTTTATTATGTCCGCACCAGATAAAACAGGCAGTCGCTCAGGGCAAGATGAGGTTGGGTCGTCACCATAAACAGCCGCAGGTCACAGGTGGTGAACAATATGCCATCTCTTTCATAAAACAGTTCCCTGGCGAGGTTCCGCCCGTCGTAGTCCAGGACCAAAAACCTGTCCAGCCCTTGTTCGTCAAGCCAGCCTAGCGCCACATCCTTGCCGGTGACGCCAAAGTTGTATCTTTCGATATCTTCATGCAATGTGACATTTATATTGGGCATTCGATGTGGGCCATAGGCCAGTGTTGTGCCGAATTGCAGCTCAACGCGCAGGGGATGGGCGTAAAGATCAATTTCGGGCCAGGTCGAGGCGTCTGCGGCGGGGGAAAAGAGGGTGTCGAGGCCGCCGAAGGTTTCGATGGCCTTGAGCGCCGTTCTGTCGGCTTCCATATCCCAACAGCCTCCGGCTTCCAGGGTGATAATCGGGGCGCCGATCTCTGCTTCCATCAGTGCCCCAAGATGAATGCCGGTATAGATCAGCCGGTGACTGAGCTGCGCCGCCAGCATTTTGTGTTGTTCGGTCAAATGAGAGGTGACGGCAAAATCCGGCCCCGAGCCGGAAGTGTTGTGAATATCCAGCACGGCTTCCGGTTTTAGCTGTCGCAGATGATGCAGGATCTGTTTGGCGAGTTTGCCTTCGGGGCCGGCGTAGGGCGGCCGGAAACAACGATTGATATCCGCATGACCGGGCAGAAACCTGTGACTGAATTCCGGAGGTGTGAGCGCCGCGCGGACCGAACAGATCAGAAAATGCAAGGTAACCTGAGGTACGGGCCGGTTTTTCAGCCAGTGAAACAACGCCTTGGCACCGGAAGGTTCATTGCCGTGAAGCAGGGTAACGACTCCGCGGCAGCGGCTGCTGTCCTTGCCGGTGATCTGGATCCATGTGGGGCCGCCCAAACGGGTCAGAAAGTCTTTCAGGCTGTTTCCCAGCTCTTCTTCCGGCGGGTCGATCCAGATGTTGATGGTATCAGATGCAGTCATCAGGAGGCAGCGCTCCATTCGGTCACGGGACGGTCTCGCCCCTGTTCCTGAATATAGTTTTTTAACATGGCCTGGCAGGCTTCCTCTGTGCCAAGATGTTTTTTGTATTTTTCAAACATTTCCAGTTGCCAGCGCGCCCCGGTCATTCGGGCGTTCAGTCTGTCCCGCAGGATTGTGAACATCTGCTGGATGAGGGTTTTCTCGACCCTGATCTGGTTAAGTCCTTCCTGCATGACCGGCAGCAGGGCCTCGATCACTTTTGTGATGGGGCGCTCAACCGGGTGATGCTGTTTTTCTTCGGGCCACAGAATGCGGGCCTCTAGGCCGTTCTGGGCCGCCCGATAAAAATTATATTCGGCAAAGCGGAACGGCATGGCCGGCAGGATGTCATTGATCCGGTCCCGTAACCCGATGGCAAGGCCGATATACAGGGCGGCATTGGCCGTCATGTCAATGAGCGACGGCCCGGCGGGCAGGGCCCGCATTTCTATGCGCAGATGGCCGCCGTCGCTGGCGGAATAGATGGCCCGGTTCCAGGGCCAGGTGGTTCCCATATGCAGGCATAATTCCTCAAGGCCGGGCAATTTGCCCTGTTGATAAAGTTTTTTGCTGTCTTCTTCGCAGAGCACCGGGAAGATTGGGGGGAACAGGCGAGCCGTTTCCGCAAAAAGCTCCCAGGCGTCGTTTCTGACCCAGCCGTGGCCGAAAGTAACACGGGCCGGTTGCCGCCAGGCCACGCTATTCCGTCGGCGGCTGTCAATGGATTGTTTGAACAGGGCGATTCGGGTTTCCTGCCACAGGCGCCGCCCCAGAAGAAGCGGCGAGTTGGCCGCCATCGCCACGACCAGCGGGGTGATAAGTTGTATAGTGTTGAAAGTGTCGGCGAATTTGTCCGGTTCTGTGCGTAAATGGATCTGAAAGGAGGTATTGGCCCCTTCCAGCGTCACGTCGCTTGAGGTCAGGTGCAGCGAATCGCGTCCGTTGATATTCACTTCAAAGGCTTTGCCACGCAGTTTGTGCAGACTGTTGGACAGGCAATGAAACCGGGGAATATCGGTCATATAGGCCGATTGCAGATGTTCTTGATGCAAAGTGGGCAGGATACCGATGGGAACCAGACGGCTGTCATAGGCGCCAGCAGCGTTATTGGCGTCGGCAAGCGCCTGTTTCATTTCCCGGTGCAGGGTGGAAAAGGACGCCCCTGCCGCAAGTGTCGGGGTGACATTGTATTCCAGGTTGAACTGGTTGAGTTCCAGTTGGAAACGGGATGTGTCCAGCTTGTTCAGAATCTTCTTGTTAATCGGGGAAATTATGCCTTCCCGATCGGTGATATACATTTCAAATTCAGCACCCAGTGTCATGGGGCCCACCCCGAAATCCGGTCGGGCGAGGATCTTCTTAAGCAGGATTAGCTGCTCATTCAGGCGTTGGGAAAAACTCCGGAAGTCCCGTTCGTCAAATGTTGTTTTGTCGAAATTTTTTCCCATCAAAATTCCTTTACTGATGTTCGGGCCTTTTCCCCAAGGCCGGCAGGGACAGGGAATAGGTCACGGCGACCAGACGGACCATTAGCGTGATCAGGCAGGAGACCAGCAGGGTCAACACCGGATCTATGGCTGCCTGGGTCATGATATAAAAGCTGCTGCCACCGAGTATAGCAGGGACGGCGTACAGTTCCTTGCGCAGCACCAGCGGGATTTCATTACACAGAATGTCGCGAATGGCCCCGCCGGCAGCGGCACTCATCACCCCCATGGTGATGGCGACAACGGCGCTAGTGCCGGTGGTCATGGCTTTCTGGGTGCCAGTGGCGGCAAACAGGGCGAGGCCAAAGGCATCCGCCCAAATCAGGACTTTCATCCGGCTTTCCAGAAACCGGGCCCAGAATGGGGTGATGACAGCAGTGGCCAGGATGACGTAAATTGATGTGGGATCAATCACCCAGAATACAGGCAGATCCAGAATAATGTCTCTGAGCGTGCCGCCGCCTATGGCGGTGACGGTGGCAATGACAATCAGACCGAAAGGGTCGAGCTGCTGACGCAGGGCGGCGAGAGCGCCGGAGATGGAAAAAACGCCGATGCCAGCCAGTCCCATCCAGTAAATCAAGTTTTCCATATTGCCGCCCGGATTTTGCTTTACCTGATTTGTTGTTATCTCTTCACTATAGCGGATGTCGCTCTATATTGTAAAAAAGCATAATTGAAGGCAGCCAGGAGACATAGATGAAATTGCCGGTCCTTAAAAAAAAATTCGGAACCCAGAATGTTCTAGGCTTCTTTATCCTCGGGGTATTGATGATGTCTCTGCCTTATGGCGCGTTTGCGCTGGCGCAGAAACAGGTTCCCCGGAGCCAGGCCGAAATTACTTTGTCCTATTCTCCCGTTGTCAAGAAAGCGGCACCCGCCGTGGTCAATATTTATACCAAGCGCGTGGTGAAAACCCGCAGCTACCGCTCCCCCTTTTTTGATGATCCGTTTTTTCAGAGATTTTTTGGCGACGGATTTGGCGGTGTGCCACGGGAAAGAATTGAACGGTCTCTGGGCTCAGGTGTCATTGTTCGGCCCAACGGCGTGATCGTGACCAATCATCATGTGATTGAGGGGGCCGATGAAATTATCGTGGCCCTGGCCGATCGGCGGGAATTTGCCGCCCAGGTGATTCTGGATGATCCCCGCACGGATCTGGCCGTACTCAAGATTGACAGCAGGGGAGAGGCCCTGCCGGTTCTTGAATTTGCGGATTCGGACAGGGTGGAAGTGGGGGATCTGGTGCTGGCCATCGGTAACCCCTTCGGAGTAGGACAGACGGTCACCAGCGGCATTGTTTCCGCCCTGGCCCGCACCCAGGTAAATGTGGCTGATTACCAGTTTTTTATTCAAACTGATGCTGCAGTCAATCCGGGCAACAGCGGCGGGGCGCTGATTGGGATGGATGGCAGACTTCTGGGCATCAATACGGCGATTTTCACCCGTTCCGGGGGCTCGCACGGAATTGGTTTCGCGATTCCTGCCAATATGGTGAAATTTGTGGTTACATCCGCCTTGTCGGGAGGCAAGGTGGTTCGCCCCTGGTTCGGTGCCCAGGGGCAGCCGGTCACCAGCGCCATTGCTGAAAGCTTGGGGCTTGACCGGCCGGGCGGCGTGTTAATTGATGATATCTATCCTGACAGCCCGGCAGACCAGGCTGGGCTAAAACAGGGGGATGTGGTGCTCAGCATCGACGGCAAGGATGTTTTTGATCCGCAGGCGATCCGTTATTATGTCGGTCTGGAGAAGGTGGGCGGCCAAATCCCGGTCAAAGTCTATCGCCGCAATAAAATCATTACCGTCATGGTGCCCATGCAGCCGCCAGAGGAAAACCCGCCCCGTGACGTGACTATTCTGGACGGCCGGCATCTGTTTCGCGGGGTCAAGGTGGCCAATCTGTCGCCGGCTTATGCCGATGAACTGGGACTGAGCATGTTCGAGAAAGGCGTTATTGTGCTGGAGGTTGACCGGGGTAGCCCGATCCGACGTCTGGGCATTATGCGGCCCGGGGACTTTGTCCACAGCATCAATGGTGATAAAGTGGAAACCGTTGATGATCTGGAAGCCGCGCTGGAGGACAGCGGCGCCAATATGACGTTCACCCTCAGGCGGGGCGGGCGATTTATTGAATGCGGCGTGCGTGGTACCAGCAGATATTATTGCCGATAGGACCTGAATAAATGAATGATCTGTTCGACGCTGCGGGGATGGAGGACATGGCGCCGCATCCCCTGGCGGACCGGCTTCGCCCGGCCTCTTTGGAGGAGGTGGTGGGGCAGGAACATCTGACCGGCCCCGACAGCGCCCTGTCCCGCATGCTGCGGGCGGGGCGGTTGGCTTCGCTCGTCTTTTGGGGGCCGCCGGGGACCGGGAAAACCACCATGGCACGGCTTCTGGCCAGGGAAACCGACCTGTATTTTGAACAGATCAGTGCGGTTTTTTCCGGCGTGGCAGATTTGCGCAAATGTTTCGAGGCCGCGCGGCAACGGCGCAAGACGGGGCAGGGAACGTTGCTGTTTGTGGATGAGATTCATCGTTTTAACCGTTCACAGCAGGACGGTTTTCTGCCCTATGTGGAAGACGGCACCATTATTCTGGTGGGGGCGACCACGGAAAATCCGTCTTTTGAACTGAATGCCGCGCTGCTTTCCCGGGTGCAGGTTCTGACCCTTAACCGGCTGGATGAAGCCGCTATGGCGGAACTACTCAGCCGTGCAGAAGCGCTGGAGAAGAAAAAACTGCCGCTCACGGCGGAGGCTCGCGATCTGCTTTATGGCATGGCGGATGGAGACGGACGTTACCTTCTTAATCTGGCGGAGGTTCTTCTGGGACTGGATTTTGACAAACCGCTGGATTCCGCCGGTTTGATGAAGGTTCTGCAAAAACGTGCTCCCGTTTACGACAAAGACCGGGAAGGACATTACAATCTGATTTCCGCGCTGCACAAGTCGCTCAGAGGATCGGACACCGATGCGGCGCTGTACTGGACCGCGCGGATGCTGGCGGGGGGAGAAGATCCGCTTTATATTCTGCGCCGGCTGGTGCGTTTTGCGGTGGAAGATATTGGTCTTGCGGATCCGGAAGCCTTGCATCAGACCCTGGCCGCCAAGGACGCCTATGAGTTTCTGGGCTCTCCCGAAGGTGAACTGGCCATCGCTCAGGCGGTTATCTATCTGGGCACTGCGCCAAAATCCAATGCGGCCTACAAGGCTTTCAAAGAGGTCAGCCGGGCGGCGAAAGAAACAGGGTCCCTGAACCCGCCGATGCATATCCTCAATGCACCGACCAGGCTGATGAAGGATTTGGGATATGGCAAGGGATACGCCTATGACCATGATACGGAACACGGGTTTTCAGGGCAGAATTATTTTCCCGATGGCATGGAACGCCGACAATTTTATACCCCCGGGGAGCGCGGATTCGAGCGCGAAATCCGGAAACGTCTGGAGTATTGGGCCCGCCTCAGGGAAGACCTGAACACCTCTTCAGAGGGGTCATAGGGCCAGGGCGATAAAAGTCCTCGATTATTGCGGGGTTCTGAAAAAGGCGCGGTGATCCACACATCTGCCCCGAGAGTGAATGCGAATAGGTTGACTCAATTCACTCTAGTTCTGATTCTGATAAAGATAATCGCGGGTCAGCGGCACGGCATCCTGTTTTTTGGTAATCTGGATCTGGAATACCACATGTGCCAGATTGCGGAAGGCGCATTCGGCGCTGGCCAGATAATATTGCCACATGCGCAGGAACCGCTCGTCATAAAGCGCGATGATCTTGTCTTGGGCCTGGTCCACACGGGTGCGCCAGTGTCGCAGGGTTTGGGCATAATGCAGCCGCCAGACTTCAATATCGGTGACATACAGGCCCGCCCGTTCGATCCGGGGCATAATTTCTGACAAGGCCGGGGCATACCCGCCGGGGAAAATATATTTCCGGGTCCACTTGTCGGTGGCCCCTGGCCCGCTGGCCCGTCCGATGGTATGCAGAAGGGCCACGCCGCCATCTTCCAAGCAGTCGTGAAGCTTGTCAAAAAATGTCTGATACTGCAATAGGCCCACATGTTCAAACATGCCCACGGAAACAATCCGGTCATATTTTTCCTGAACCAGACGATAATCCTGCAATGCAAATTCCACCTTGTCATAATTGGAAGCGCGCTTGCAGGCATATTGGTACTGTTCTTCGCTCAGAGTGATGCCCTTGACCCGGGCGCCGGACAACTCATGCAGGGTCAGCGCCAATCCCCCCCAGCCGCAGCCGATATCAAGAACTTTGTGGGAAGAGTCGAGCAACAGCTTTTTGGCAATGAGTTCCTTCTTGTTCTGCTGCGCCTGCTCCAGGCTGTCTTCAGGGGATTTGAAATAGGCGCAGCTATATTGCCGATCCGGATCAAGGAACAGCTCATAAAGTTCACCTGACAGATCGTAATGATGTGCGACATTCTGTTTTGATTTGCTGACGGGATTGATCTGGTTGAGAAGCCCCGCCAGACGTGTCAGGGAAGACCGTCCGCCATTATAGAGCGGATTATCCCGCCGCCATTCCATGTTTTTGGTGACTAGATAGAGAAAATCGTAAATGCTGGTGCCCTCTTCGAGGGTCATTTCCCCGTTCATCCAGGCTTCGCCGGTGATCACCTCGGGATTAAGGAAAATACGTCGGGGCAGGCTTTTGCTGTGAAAGCGGATGGTGGCTTTCTCTGGCCCCTCATCCCCCTGGAAAACATGTTTTTTCCCATTGGCATCAATCACGGTCAGACGGCCGCGGCGGATCAGTTTCTTCAGAAAAAACGATAACATCAGCATTTTCTTGCACCCCTTTCTGCCATAGAGGTTGTTATGATGACACGGATGCGGGAAACTGACAAGGTCATGAAAGAAAATACAACTTTTGTTGCCATTGACTGGAGCGGCAGCCGGGGCCAACGCCACCGGTCTATCGCGGTGGCCCGGTGTAGAGCAGGCACTACCGCACCAAATATTGTTTTGCCTGTGGAGAAGAGGGGCTGGTCCCGACGTGCCATTCTGGACTGGATTCTGGCGCTTGAAAAAGCAGGGGAAGAAGTTCTGATCGGTTTTGATTTTTCTTTCAGCCTGCCGTTTCTGGATTATGGGGCATATTTGCCCGGTCTGCGACAGGGGCCGGAGGATGTTGCGGCTTTGTGGCGATTTGTGGAGGAAATCTGCGCCGATGCCCTGGACTATTATGCCGGAAACATGGCAGCTCATCCTGTGCTGTGCACTTATTTTCATCGACCGGGACATCGAGGGGACCGGTATGAGCGGCGCCTGAGGCAGACGGAAATTGCGACCCTGGCTCAGGGAGCAGGCCGGGCGGAAAGCGTATTTCATCTGATCGGCCCCAGCCAGGTGGGGCTTGGCAGCTTTGCGGGCATGAGAATGTTACGCGCGCTAAAACGGCGTTGCCCGGAAATCGCTATTTGGCCATGGGACAAAAGACGTCGGCATGGGGTGACGCTGGTGGAAATCTACACCCGGGCCTTTTTAGCGCTGGCCGGGAGGGGGTCTCGTAAAATCCGGAACTGGAACGATCTGGATCAGGCCCTGGCCCGGCTGGGCAGTGGGCCGGTTTCGGAAAAGGTTCGGGCGATTGTGGCGAATGATCATCTGAGTGACGCCATCCTCAGCGCTGCGGGGTTGCGCCATATTGCTGAAAGCGTGGCCTATTGGAAGCCGCAAAGTGCTTCGCCCCGGGGCCTGAAATATGAAGGCTGGACCTTTGGGATCAGGTGACTTTTTACGCCTTATTCGTTTGCATAGGGGGTGGATTTATGGCATTTCCTAGACCTTATTCGGGTTAAGGCCTGGCAGCAGAAGAACGGGAGAACTGGTGATGAAAACGATCCTGGCGGCCGCAGCAGGCGGGGCGATCGGGGCAGCGGGCCGGTTTCTGGTCGGAAAGCTGATGTTGTCCCTGATGGGGCCTGGTTTTCCCTGGGGCACGTTGACGGTCAACATTCTGGGCTCATTTATCATGGGTGTGATTGTTCATATGCTGGCCGTCCGCTATCAATTACCGCATGTCTGGCAGGTATTTCTGGTCACCGGAATCATGGGCGGTTTCACAACCTTTTCAGCTTTTTCCCTGGAACTGGGCGGCATGGTGCAGCAGAATGAAATGAGTCTGGCCGGCCTGTACGGCCTGGGATCGGTTTTTCTGGGGGTCGCGTCGTTATATGCCGGCCTTCACGTAGGTAAGTTAGTGACAGTTTAGGAGCAGTTATGGTGGGTGTCAGCCATCAGAAAGTCCGGTCGCAGGAGAGCGACTGGCGGCTGGATAAATGGTTCAAACACTATTATCCGGGACTCAGCCATGGACGGCTGTGCAAATTGTTACGTACCGGCCAGATCCGTCTGGACGGTAAACGGGCCAAGGTCAGTACCCGTCTTGCAGCCGGGCAGGAGGTACGGATTCCGCCATTGGATGATGCGCGTAGCCCGTCGCCGACGCATCGGGCCAAAGTGTCCCGCACACCCGTCTTTTCTGAACAGGACAGGCGCATGATGCAGGAGATGGTCATTTATCAGGATGACAGCGTGATTGTGCTCAACAAACCGCCGGGGCTGGCGGTACAGGGCGGCAGCAAGACCACCCGGCATGTGGACGGCTATCTTGACCTGCTCAAGGGCAACAAGCCGGAACGGCCCCGGCTGGTGCATCGTCTGGACAAGGACACCAGCGGGGTTCTGGTGGTGGCGCGCACGGCTGTGGCGGCCAAAAAGCTGACCGAAGCCTTTCGGGCGCGGGAGACCAAAAAGATCTATTGGGCCCTGGTGGTGGGGCGACCGGATATGGCTGAAGGAACCATCAAGGCGCCACTGGACAAGGAACCCGGTTCCGGCGGCGAACGCATGCAGGTGTCGGAAAACGGCAAACGGGCCATTACTGACTTCTATGTGATGGATTATGCCCTGGACAAGGCGAGCTGGATTGCCTTCAAGCCGGTGACGGGGCGTACCCACCAGATCCGCGTCCATGCCACGCTGCTGGGCACGCCGATTGTGGGTGACGGTAAATATGGTGGCAAGGAAGCTTTCCTCGACGGGGCGGTAAGCCGGAAATTGCATCTTCACGCCCGCCATCTGGATATCCGGCATCCGGACGGGGGCACGCTGTCGGTTACTGCGGAACTGCCGCGTCATATGCGCGAAAGCTGGGACATGTTCGGGTTTGATGCCGATGACATGTCTGATCCTTTCGCCGAAGAAGTGTAGAGTGAATTGTATCCCTCTGTCGGTGTTTCAGTTCTGAATCTGGAAAAACAAATGAAGCTTGTGGTTTTCGATTGCGACGGCACCCTTGTGGACGGCCAGCACATGATCCTTGAAAGCATGCGCCATGCCTGCGCGACCTGTGAGGTCATCTATCCCGGTGATGAACCGGTGCGGCGTATTGTGGGGTTGTCTCTTTTGCAAGCCATTGAGGGCATTTTTCCCGATCTGGACCGGGACCGTCACCTTGCCATTCGGGAAGCCTTTGTCACATGTTTTCAACATCTGCGCCAGGAAGGGCGCACCCAGGAGCCGCTATATGAGGGGGTGGTTGAGATTCTTGACCACCTCCTGGTTGAGGGCTATCTTTTAGGTATTGCAACGGGGAAATCCCAGAGGGGGCTTAAAAAGACGTTGAGCAATCACGGGCTGGAGAAATATTTCCTGACCTTGAACACCGCCGATGACGGCCCCGGAAAACCGCATCCTTCCATGTTGCTGAATGCCATGCGGGAAACAGGGATGGACCCTGGAAATACGGTCATGGTGGGGGATACCACCTATGACATGGAAATGGCCCGGGCTGCCCGGGTCAGGGGGATTGGTGTAAGCTGGGGGTATCACGAGGACCGGGAACTGGTGAGCGCCGGAGCCAGTCATGTCATCCATCGCATGGGGGAGCTGCCGGACCTTCTGCTGTGAAGGCGACAAGAGTGTCTCTCAAGCATAATCAGAGGACAGGAGCATTTGTATGAAACGTTTTTATAAAACCGTCACCATCGCAGAAGAAGACGGGGGTTTTGTTGTAAAGCTGGATGATCACCGGCTCAAGACTCCGGAAAAGAAACCACTTATTATTCCCACCCGCGCCATGGCTGAGGTGGTCAAGGAAGAATGGGACAGTCAGGAAGATAGTATTGACCCGGCCCGCATGCCGATGACCAAGCTGCTGAATACCATGCTGGATCGGGTGGAAGCCCGGCGCGATGAAATTATCGAGGATCTGGTCAGATTCGGGGGCAATGACCAGCTTTGTTATCGGGCCAACTCTCCGGAAGACCTGGTGCATCGACAGGAAACTGTTTGGACCCCTTTGTTGAACTGGGTCAAGGACCATTATGACATTCATCTGAAAGTGACCAGCGGTGTCCTGCATATGGCCCAGGAACCTGACGAGTTGCTAAAAATTCGCAAAATACTTGAAGGCATGGACAGTTATGAACTCACGGCCTTGCATAATATTACAACGCTGACCGGATCTCTGACCATCGGACTTGGCCTACATGCTGGGAAGATTGACATGGAAGAGGCCTGGAAGGCCGGCCAATTGGATGAAACCTATCAGGCGGAAAAATGGGGCAAGGACGAGGAAGCAGAACAGCGTCGCCGGCAGATAAAAGCCGAACTGGGGGATGCGGTGCGTTTCCTGTCCCTGATGCGCTAGAGTGAATTGTGATGAGTGTGATGAGATAGCCTGAGTTCTGTTTCTCAGGCTATCTCCGGCGTGCCAGCGGCTTCGCGGCGTTTGGTGAAATACAGAACGGCGTAGCCGCACAGCGCGGAAAGCACGGACCCTATAATCACACCGATTCTGAGCTCGCTGCTGAAGTCCGGCCCCGTTTCAAAGGCCAGGGAGCCGATAAATAAGCTCATGGTAAACCCGATGCCGGTCAGCAGGCTGATGCCGTAAATCTGCGACCAGCTGCTGCCTTCCGGCAGGTGGGCCATGCCAAATTTCACGGCCAGCCAGGAGAAGCCCATAACCCCGATTTGCTTGCCCAGGAACAACCCAGCGGCAATGCCCAGGGACACCGGATGTAAAAGAGCCTCCAGGGTTAGGTCGGCAAGTGGCACGCCCGCATTGGCAAAGGCAAAAAACGGCAGGATCATATAGGCGACCCAGGGGTGCAGGTAATGTTCCAATGCCACAAGGGGGGAGTTGCCTTCTTCATTTTTGGCCCTGAGCGGAATGGCAAGGGCCACAACCACCCCGGCAAGCGTGGCGTGAATGCCAGATTTGAGCACAAAAATCCATAAAAGCACCCCCACCAGAATATAGGCGCCGGTATGGGTGACCCGCAGCCGGTTCAGGACCACTAGAACCGCGATGGTGCCGGCGGCCAGCCAGAGCGACAGCGCGGACAGGTTTGCGGTATAAAACAGGGCGATAATGAGAATGGCGCCAAGATCATCAATAATCGCCAGCGCGGTCAGGAAAACCTTTAATGACGTCGGAATACGCGGGCCCAGCAGGCTGAGAATCCCCAGTGCAAAAGCGATATCTGTGGCTGCTGGAATGGCCCAGCCATTCAGCCCCGGCGCAAAGTCTCGGTTGATCCCGTAATAAATGAGGGCAGGAATGATCATGCCGCCCAATGCCGCCATGGCCGGCAGACTGATCTGGTTCAGGCTGGACAGGTTACCTTCGATGACTTCGCGTTTGATTTCCAGCCCCACCAGCATAAAAAATATGGCCATAAGGCCGTCATTGATCCACAGCAGAAGAGGTTTGGACAGGCCGAATTCACCAATGCTGATGGAAATGGGCAGCCGTAGCAGACCTTCGTAATAGACCGTCAGCGGTGTGTTGTCGATGATGATGGCCAGTGTTGCGGCAATGATCAGAATAATTCCCGCTGACGCTTCCAGTCTGAGAAAGCGCCGGGTCCAGTCCATAACAGTCAAATGTAAAGTCACCTTTGTCCCCTATAATTGTTATGCAACAAATAGGCAGCCCCCCATCTTTTTCAAGTTTGAACACCGAAAATTCGTTTATGATTTTCTGCATGCTACAGATCGCTTCAGCTATGCCGGGCCGGATCATCATATCCCGGACGGGCCTCCGCGGCAGATTAACATTGACCTCTCGCCAGGGATAGGGTCTGATACCTTGTTTTGGGAGGCGCAATAATTAATGGGTCCTGGCCTAAATATGACGGGCCCTGGAAAAAAATGCTTGAAAAAGCCCGTGAGTTTCCATAATCAATGTTACTCATGAGTAGAAAAACAGGGTTTGGGTCACCCCGTCGGAGACAAGTGAGGACGTTATGCAGGAAATCTTGGATGAACTGGAACGTAAACGCGCTGCTGCTAGAGCAGGGGGCGGTGAACGCCGGGTTGCGGCACAACATGCCAAAGGCAAGCTGACGGCGCGGGAGCGCATTGAGCTGTTGCTGGATCCGGAAAGTTTTGAAGAATACGACATGTTTATGGAGCATCGCTGTATTGATTTCGGTATGGATCAGCAGCGCATAGCCGGTGATGGTGTGGTTGTGGGCTCCGGAACCATCAACGGGCGTCTGGTTTACGTGTTCAGTCAGGATTTCACGGTCTTTGGCGGCTCCCTGTCGGAAACCCACGCCGAAAAAATCTGTAAGATCATGGATATGGCCATGACCAATGGGGCGCCGGTGATTGGCCTCAATGATTCCGGGGGGGCGCGTATTCAGGAAGGGGTCGCGGCGCTAGCGGGCTATGCGGATGTGTTCCAGAAAAATATCATGGCATCTGGGGTGGTGCCGCAGATTTCCCTGATCATGGGACCGTGTGCGGGCGGCGCAGTATATTCCCCGGCCATGACCGACTTTATTTTTATGGTCAAGGACAGTTCCTATATGTTTGTGACGGGCCCGGATGTGGTGAAAACCGTAACCAATGAGGTGGTGACCCAGGAAGAACTGGGCGGGGCGATCACACATACCAGCAAATCCAGCGTTGCCGATCTTGCGCTGGAAAATGATCTGGAAGCCCTGATGCAGACGCGGCGCTTTTTTGACTTTCTGCCGCTGAATGCGAAGGAAAAGCCGCCGGTTCGGCCCAGCTATGATGATCCCGAACGCATTGAAATGTCGCTGGATACGCTGGTGCCCAATAATCCCAATAAACCTTATGACATGCATGAATTGATCAAAAAGGTTGTCGATGAAGGCGACTTTTTTGAAATTCAACCGTCTTTTGCCAAGAATATCCTGATCGGCTTTGGCCGCATGGAAGGACAGACCGTAGGCATTGTTGCCAATCAGCCGATGGTGCTGGCCGGATGTCTGGATATTGATGCCTCGCGTAAGGCGGCGCGGTTTGTGCGCTTCTGCGACTGCTTCAATATCCCCATCATCACCTTTGTGGATGTGCCGGGCTTCCTGCCGGGCACCAAACAGGAATATAACGGCATTATCAAACATGGGGCGAAGCTCTTGTTTGCCTATGGTGAGGCGACTGTCCCCAAGATCACGGTGATCACTCGCAAGGCTTATGGCGGGGCCTATGACGTGATGGCCTCCAAACATTTACGCGGGGATCTGAACTATGCCTGGCCGACTGCGGAAATTGCGGTGATGGGCGCCAAGGGGGCGGTGGAGATCATTTTCCGGGCAGATATGGATGATCCGCAAAAGATCGAACGCAAGACCAAGGAATATACAGACAAGTTTGCCAATCCTTTTGTGGCGGCCGGTCGCGGGTATATTGATGACGTGATTATGCCGCACGCCACAAGACGGCGCATCACCCGGGGGTTGAGGATGCTCAGAAACAAGGAACTGAGCAATCCCTGGAAAAAACATGACAATATACCCTTGTAAGGCGCGGGGAGGATATGAGCGATATGTTTAAGAAGATTTTGATTGCCAACCGTGGTGAAATTGCCTGCCGGGTTATCAAAACCGCCCGTCGGATGGGCATTCAGACCGTTGCTGTCTATTCCGACGCCGATATGGATGCCCTGCATGTACTGATGGCCGATGAAAAGGTGCATATTGGGGCGGCGCCGGCGGCGGAAAGTTATCTGCTGGCGGACCGCATTGTAGAGGCCGCCAAACAGACCGGGGCGGAAGCCATCCATCCCGGTTACGGCTTTCTGTCTGAAAATGCCGAATTCTGCACCCGCCTGAAAGAGGAAGGCATTGTCTTCATCGGTCCCGATGTGAAGGCCATTGCCGCCATGGGCGACAAGATCGAATCCAAAAAACTGGCGGCTGAAGCCGGGGTTAATACGGTGCCCGGATATATGGGCGTGATCAAGGATGCCGACGAGGCGGTGAAGATTGCCCAGGATATCGGCTATCCGGTGATGATCAAGGCGTCTGCCGGCGGTGGCGGCAAGGGTATGCGGGTGGCCTATAACGACACGGAAGCCCGGGAAGGGTTTATTTCCGCTACCAATGAAGCAAAATCCAGCTTTGCCGATGACCGGGTATTCCTGGAAAAGTTTATCGAGGAACCACGGCATATTGAGATTCAGGTCCTGGGCGATGCTTATGGCAATGTGATTTACTTGGGTGAGCGAGAATGTTCCATTCAGCGCCGTCACCAGAAAGTGATCGAGGAGGCCCCAAGCCCCTTCCTGGATGAAGACACCCGGCGCGCCATGGGAGAACAGGCCGTGGCGTTGGCCAAGGCGGTGGACTATCGCTCCGCGGGCACCGTGGAATTCATTGTGGATAAGGACCGCAATTTCTATTTCCTGGAAATGAACACCCGTTTGCAGGTGGAGCATCCGGTGACGGAAATGATTACCGGCATTGACCTGGTGGAACAGATGATCCGGGTGGCGGCGGGAGAAGAGCTTGGTCTGGCGCAGGAAGACGTACACTTGAATGGTTGGGCCTTGGAAAGTCGGGTTTATGCCGAAGACCCCTTGCGCGGTTTTCTGCCGTCCACGGGGCGCGTTACCCATTATCAACCGCCCGAGGAAAACGATAATGTACGTGTGGATACCGGGATTTATGAAGGTTCCGAAATCAGCATGTTCTATGATCCCATGATCGCCAAGCTGATTACCTATGGTGCAACCCGGGAGGAAGCCATTCAGCATATGCGTGGCGCGCTGGATCGGTATTATATTCGCGGGGTCGGTCATAACATTGCCTTCTTGAGTGACGTGATGAACGCTAAACGGTTTCAGGAAGGACGGCTCAGCACCAATTACATCGCCGAAGAATATCCGGACGGCTTCCAGGGCGGCACGCTGAGCGATAAGGCGCGCCTGAATATGGTGGCGGTGGCAATGGTGGTTCATGCTTTTGAATTTGACCGGCAACGGCAGATCTCAGGACGCATTAAGGATCAGTCCCCGGCCTTTTCCGATGAATGGGTGGTCTCTGTTGGGAAACATGACCATTCAGTCAGGTTTCAGGCGACCCAGGACGGCTGTATGGTGTATATCGGGGATGAGAATTTTGTGGTGATCACCGATTGGCATCCTGGAAAGTCGGTGTTTGTAGGCAATGTGAACGGCCGGGATATCAGCGTCGAGGTGGACCGGCTCAACACTGGCTATCGTCTGACCCATGACGGGGCCAGTGAGGTGGTCACCGTCTTTACGCCACGCGAGGCGGAACTGGCGGCGCTGATGCCGGAAAAACTGCCGCCGGATCTGTCGAAATATCTGCTGTGTCCCATGCCCGGGCTGGTGGTCAGTATTGAGGTGAAGGAAGGTCAAGAGGTCAAGGCTGGTCAGCCCCTGGCCGTGGTCGAAGCCATGAAAATGGAAAACATTCTGCGCGCCGAACGGGATGGTGTGGTGACGAAAGTGGCGGCTAAACCGGGCGACAGCCTGGCAGTGGACGAGGTGATCCTTGAATTTGCATAAAAGAGTGATTTTTCAGTAATCTGTTTTCGAACAAAGGCCGCATCTTGGATGCGGCCATTGGTTTTTAGGTATGATCCGAATGGCCAGAAGCTGCCGGATCATCGAAACTGGCTGATGATCAGAAGCTGAATGTGGCCTCGACCCCTATGGTTCTTTTGTCAGCGGGATGAATGAAAGAACCGCCGAATTCGGGGGCTGGAATGGCCTCTTCTAGATATTCTTCTTCGGTCAGATTGTCGGCAAAGACTGCGATGGACCAGTTATCTGTTTCTATCCCGGCACGCACATTCAGGAGATTGTAGCTGTCACGGCGGGTTAATGAATAGTCGGCCGGGACGCCAAAGCCGGTGGGGCGTTCCTGATCCTGAACGGTGTGGAACCAGGTTGGTCCAACCAGTCGCCAGTCCGCCCGGGCGACGAAATTATAACCGTCGGCAACGGGATGATCAAACTGCATACCGAGATTAAGCGTGTATTCGGCCGTATAGGGGGATTTGTTGCCCAGCGTGTCAGGGCGGACTGAATTTTTCTTGATCTCACTGTCGGTATAGTTGAACCCGCCATACAGCAGAAGTTCATCGACGATCCGGGCGTTGATCCCGAGTTCAAACCCGGTAATCTGCACTTCGTCGATGTTGGAAACGACACGCAAGAGGCCGAACGGTCCCACATAAAACTCGAAAAACTGCATGTCGTCCACTTCTGTGTAATACCCGGCTCCTTCAATATTCACGCGGCCGTTCCAGGCTTTGGCCTTGAAGCCCAGTTCAAAGGCGCTGGATTTTTCCTTTTTAAAGGTGTCCTCAACGCTTACGGCGGGGAAGGGGGCCCCAATTCCAGGAAGACTGTTGATAAAGGCGTCAATGGTGGCCTTGCTGCCTTGGTTATTAAACCCGCCGCTTTTGAACCCAATGCCCCAGCTGGCGAATAGGGTAACGTCATCAGAAGCATCCCATGTCAGGCTGATTTTGGGCTGGAGCTGTTCGAAAGTGCGGCTTTGATCGGTGATCCCGCCCGGATTCAGGGCAGGGTCCAGGCCCGGATTGAGTGGAGCGCCCCCGTCAAATGGGAACCCGTCAAAGTCAATGAATTGTGTGACTGCATCCGTCGGGACCAAATTCTTGACCTGTCGTTCCTCGCGGTCATAACGCAGGGCGAGAGAGGCTTCGATTTTTTCTGTGACATCATAGGCCAGTTGGCCAAAGACCGCATAGACCTGGCTGTCGAAGCGGTCATGCACCAGCTGCTCGGTCGGACTTGAGCTGTCAGGGCCGTTAAAGGGCCTACCGATGATCGGCTCCCCGGTGTCGATGCCTGTGGCCACCGCCACTTCCCGGTTCAGATCTAGAAAATAGGCGCCGGCGATCCAGCGCAGGTCCTGATCGGAGGGGGACGTCAGCCTGAGTTCAAGGCTAATATCATCCTGATTGCGCAACTGATACTGATAGCCGTCACAGGTGGTGGGGGTATAGGGACCGAAAACCGATCCGCCCGGGCCTACAACAAACAGTGAATCCGGCACAGTGCCCAGAACCTGTGGTGGCGGCAGTACGACGCCAGCGGCATTCAGGGCTGCGGTGGAAGCCCGGCAATTGGGTTCAGCATTGAAAAACCCAAAAGCGCCGCTGGTGCCATCGGCAATCAGGTCCTGGTCTATATCGCTGTACAGAAACCAGGCTGTCAGGGTGGCCCAGTTCATTTCGTGGTCAACTTTCACAGACAGTTCGAAGGCGTCCTGCTCGTTGATCGGCTCCACATTTCCCTGGAACACAAATTCATGATCATTGACGTCTTCAAACCATTCCGGAGAAAAGCCTGTGAAGGCCGGAAAGGCGAAGGCGGCGTTAAAGGTAATGGCCGAGGCTTCTACTTCTCCATAGCGGATTTTGGTATCAACAGTCGTGTTGTCCCCATTGTCCCAGACCAGCCGAGCAGTAATGTTGTAGTTTTCAAAGTCGTCAGTGTTTTTTCTGTTGACGAAAGTGTTTTTGTAAAATCCGTCCGTGGTTCTGAAATCGCCATGCAGGACAAACCCCAGCTTGTCTTCCAGCACCGGCCCACTCAGCGTGCCGGAGGCGTAATAACTGTTATTATTGGCGGCAGTGGCTTTGAAATTTCCAGCCAGTTCATCCCCAGGTTGACGTGTCGTCACTATGATCGCCCCGGCTGCGGCGTTGCGGCCATACAGGGCCCCTTGCGGGCCTTTCAGGATTTCGATCTGTTGCAGGTTGGCAAACTCCCGGTTCAGAGCGGCAGGGTTGGTCATTAAAATGCCATCCACAATAAAAGCAAAACTGTTTTCCGCATCCCGGGCGCCGTTAATGCCGCGGATGTTGACCTGGGTGTCGCCAACTTCCGCTGCGTCCACCAGCGTTACCCCGGGGGTGAGGCCAATAAAATCCTCCGCACGCTGGATACTGGCGCTTTGAATCACGTCTGAGGTGAGGGCGGTGATGCTGGCCGGGACATCCTGAAGACTTTCAGCACGTTGGCGGGCGGTGACAATGATTTCCTCGAGTACCAGTTTCGTCTCGTTTTCTTCGGCATATGTCACATGTGTTGACGTTGTCAACGCGGAAAGAAAAATCAGGCTATTGGTGGCAAGCAGCCTTTTGTTTCGTTTCATGGTGTTTTGTTCCTGGGCTCCCATGTGATCCTCCTCATTCCGATGCTTTGTGTATTATGTGTGGTTGGGATGATTTGATTGAATCACATAATATCATAATGATATATTTTTATAAAAACGATAAATGGAGAAAATTAGCTCCTCCTGAACTGTCTGAACTTGTTTTCAGGTCAAGTTCGGCTTAGGTTTTAAGTATGTTGGACGAAGGATACAAAGCGGTAAGGATGGTTATTCATGGCCGGGTACAGGGCGTGTGGTACCGTGCCTGGACTGTGGAACATGCCACGGCGCTGGGCCTGGATGGCTGGGTGCGGAACCGGGCTGACGGTACGGTAGAGGCACTTTTGGTAGGGCGTGAAGACAAGGTGGAGGAGATGATCCGCCGGTGTCATCTGGGGCCGGAACGGGCTGTGGTGGAAAAAATTGAACAATTTCCCGCCCGGGGAATCACGCCCAAGGGGTTTGTACAAAAACCCACCGTGGATGTGGATCAGCGGCGGTCCTGATCCCCCCAGGGTTTCTTTTGGGGACTGGATCAGGCGGGATAATGCGGGGACTCAGAAAATTTCGTTCCAGCTCCGGCGTAGGGCGGCGTCCACATCGTGCATGGTGACCGGCAGGCCAAGATCCACCAGGGACGTCACGCCATGTTCCGAAATCCCGCACGGCACGATGCCGCTGAAATGGTCCAGGTCGGGATCCACATTGAGCGAAATCCCGTGGAAGGTAATCCAGCGGCGCACGCGAACCCCGATGGCAGCGATTTTGTCTTCGCGCCCCTGGCCCCGATCCACCCAGACGCCCACCCGGCCCGGGCGGCGTTCCCCAGTTACATTGAATTCGGCCAGTGTGTTGATCACCCATTGTTCCAGATCATAGACGAATTTCCGCACGTCCCGGCCGCGTTTCCTAAGGTCCAGCATGACATAGGCAACCCGCTGTCCCGGGCCATGGTAGGTATACTGGCCACCGCGTCCAGCCGCGTAGACCGGAAACCGGTCCGGGTCGACCAGGTCGATCGGGTCGGCCGAGGTGCCCGCCGTATAAAGCGGCGGATGCTGCAGCAACCAGACCAGTTCCCGGGCTGTCCCGTCATGAATGTCCTGAACCCGCTGTTCCATGCGCTGAAGCGCCTCTTCATAGGGCACCAAATCGTCTGTAATGTCCCATTCAATATTGGAAGGATTGGCAATATTGGAGGGGCTGTCGGTCATTGATGATATTGGATTTGCCATTAATCAAAAAATAACTATGCTGTTCCATGATAACGTTCTCTTTAATCCTATATCCGGTCTTGAGGATAAAGTGAAGGGATAAGACAGGTCATGTCACAGGCCATCGAAGATGTCGAAATTGAACTGACCGTTGTGCTGGGGCAGACAATGATGCCCATTCGCCAGTTGTTGAAACTGGGGCGTGGCGCCGTGATTGATCTCGACGGGGATCAGGACCAGCCGGTGAAGATCTATGCCAATGGCGAATTGATTGCCAAGGGGGAGATCGTCGTGTCCGGGGACAATATCGCCATCAGCATTACCCGCAGCGTCAAAACTTATCAGATGTAAGCCGTCCTTGGCCGGCATTTCAGGGTGCTTTTCGGAGCCTAATAATAACATAAAAATAATGTTAATAAATTAAAAATACATAAAAACTTGAAATGTTCTTGTTAATCTCTTACATATGGCGTGTAGTATTGCGAATATGGTGGGCCTCGGGGGGAGCTGCCAAAAAAGTAACCGGAAAAGCAACCGGAAACACAGACGAGCAGATAGAGCAGAAAAGGACGATCCAATGGATGCCGCCGTCATCGAAAATGTTGAGCTGAAGAATAACGGGAATGCTGATTGGGAGAGCGATCGGGGGGAACGGGAAATTGATCGCCTGACCCGTTTATATGGCGACATGACGGAGGGGGATGACCTGCTTGATGCCATGATCAACAGGGAATTCAAGGACCGTATTGCCCTGGTGTCTTCTTTTGGCGCCGAATCTGTCATTCTGCTGGACATGGTGGCCCGGGTGAATCCTGCGACCCCTATTATTTTTCTGGATACCCGCAAGCTGTTTGGCGAAACCCTGCGCTATCGGGATCAGTTGACGGAAATTCTGGGGCTGACCAATGTGATTACGGTCAAGCCGGATGAGAAGGAAGTGGAGGCCGAAGACAAAAACGGCCTGCTCTGGACGCGCAATACGGATGCCTGCTGTAATTTGCGCAAGGTCCGGCCACTGGCGCGCGCCATGAATGGCTATGAGGCCTGGATCACGGGACGCAAGCGGTTTCAGGCTGCGACCCGGGCCAATATCCCGCTCATCGAACAGGATGGCCGCAAATTCAAGATCAATCCCCTGGCGTTCTGGACTGCGGAACAGGTAGATGCCCGAATCAAGGAACTGGGCCTGCCGGAGCACCCGCTGGTCTCGCAAGGATTCCCGTCCATTGGCTGCATGCCCTGCACCAGCCGGGTGGAACCGGGGCAGGACCGTCGCGCCGGCCGTTGGGCCGGGCAGGACAAAACCGAATGCGGCATTCATATCGGGGCCAATATCTGAGTCCCAATATTTGAGTCCTGAGGTTCGAGGTTCGCGCAGGGAGCCGGGGAGCCGGAAAGGATGTCCTTCTTTGGGGGGCGGCAATTTTTTCACTTTCCTGTTGCTTCTTTGTGTGCGGTTTGCTAATCCACTTCCACCAAGCCATTGCGATGCGGCCGTGGCGGAATTGGTAGACGCGCAGCGTTGAGGTCGCTGTGGGGTAACACCCGTGGAAGTTCGAGTCTTCTCGGCCGCACCAACACCTTTTTCCAAACATTCCCAAAACTTCCTAAGCTGCAAAAAAGCGCAGTTTTTTGCGATTGATGCTCTTCCATTTCTCCTTCATTTTCGATCTTATCCGAAAAAGATGCGCAAGGAGATAGGTGCGAAAATGGTTTCAGTGAGAAAACATGGAAAGAAGTGGTAAGCAGATGTAAGGCCCAAAGGTACTCGAAAAACCAAGTTGTTTAAAACCAGCCAAGTTGTTTAAAACCAGAATGGAAGCTCAGCGCTGGGCCCTGGAACAGGGTCAGGTCTGGTTCAGGAGCCAGGGGTTTGGCGCAGGCCATACTGGCGGTACGGCCCAGCCAAACCCCGCCGGAACTGGACCAGATCGGCCCGGCCCTTCGGGTTGGCGGCTTGGGGCCGCTCACCTTGTCAGACGCCTGGCCCGATGCCCCGCATCGCCCGGCGCCGTCTTCCGCGTGAGGCGAGCCACAATCCGCCAACAGAATTGAGCCAACCTATTCACAATTCACTCTAGTCCAAATGTGCTATTTACAGTTGTGATGAACTGTTTCACTTTGAAGGGGGATTGAGCATTGAGAAGATTACAGCGGGGGCGTTCATCATATGACAGACGGGGAAGCTACGGAAGTAGCGAAACCGGGTACTGACACTGCGGCAGTTTCCGACAGTTTACATCACACTACGGCGCAACGGAAAAAGACAGGAACAACAAAATCGGGACAGGCCGGTCAGGAACGAGACGATGGCGCGGGGCGGGCAGGTGCGCCTGCCGCCCTGGATACTGGGCTGTCCTGCCTGGTCACGTTGCTCAAATTTCTCGGTAAGGCGGCTTCGGGGGAGCAGATCCGGCATCAAAGCGGCAAAGGCGCGGCGCCGTTCGAGACGGCGGATATCCTTAGGGCCTGCAAAAGGATGGAGGTCAAGGCGCGGGCGGTGCGGGCCGACTGGACAAAACTTCTGAAACTGCCGCTGCCGGCGATCGGGCGCGACCGGGACGGGCGCTATTTCATCATTGGCAAGATTGCCCCGGTGGATGCGGGACAGGACGTATCGGCGGACAAGGTCCTGGTGCAGTCGCCACTTGCCCGCCAACCGCAAGTCCTGTCCCGGGCGGAGTTTGAACGGCTATGGTCGGGCGAGGTGATCCTGATGACCACCCGGGCCATGTTGGCGGGGGCGGCGCGCAGGTTCGACGTGACCTGGTTCATTCCGGCCTTGGTCAAATATCGCAAAATCCTATATGAGGTGCTGCTGGCGTCCTTTTTCCTGCAGCTTTTTGCGCTGGTGACGCCGATGTTTTTCCAGGTGGTGATTGATAAGGTGCTGGTGCATAAGGGCCTGACCACCCTGGAAGTGATGGTGGTGGCGCTTCTGGTGGTGTCCGGTTTTGAGGTGCTGGTGGGGGGCTTGCGCACCTATGTGTTTTCCCACACTACCAACCGGGTGGATGTGGAGCTTGGCGCCAAGCTGTTCCGGCATCTTCTGGCGCTTCCCTTGAGTTATTTTGAAAGCCGCCGGGTGGGGGACAGCGTGGCCCGGGTGCGGGAACTGGACACCATCCGGGAGTTTCTCACTTCCTCTTCCGTGACCCTGGTGATTGATCTGCTGTTCACTTTTGTGTTCCTGGCGGTGATGTACCTCTACAGCCCCGCGCTGCTGCTGATTGTGCTGATCTCCCTGCCGCTTTATGTGCTGGTCTCGGCGGTGATCACGCCGCTGTTGCGCAAAAGGTTGGAAGAAAAGTTCCAGCGCGGGGCCAGGAACCAGGCTTTCCTGGTGGAAAGCGTGACCGGAGTGCAGACCCTGAAGGCTATGGGCGTCGAGCCGCAGATGCAACGCAAGTGGGAGGAAAATCTCGCGGGTTATGTGCATAGCGGTTTCAAGGCGGCGATGCTGGGCAATATCGGGTCGCAATCGGTGCAGTTTATCAACAAGGTGACCACGGTGCTGATCCTGTTTGTGGGCGCCCGGCTGGTGATCGGGGGGGAGATCACGGTGGGCCAGCTGGTGGCCTTTAATATACTGGCGGGACGGGTGAGCGGGCCGGTGCTCAGGCTCGCCCAGTTATGGCAGGATTTTCAGCAGGCGCGCATCAGCCTCGAGCGCCTTGGCGACATTCTCAACAGCCCGGCGGAACCCAGCTACAACCCCAACCGCACCACCCTGCCACGGGTCGAGGGCCGGGTGGAGTTTGACGGAGTCACCTTCCGGTATCGCCCTGACGGCCCGGAAGTGCTCCGGCGCGTCTCGCTCACCATTCCGGCGGGACAGGTGATCGGCATTGTGGGGCCCTCGGGCTCGGGCAAAAGCACACTGACCAAACTGATCCAGCGGCTCTATGTGCCGGAAAGCGGCCGGGTGCTGGTGGACGGGGTGGACTTGGCGATGGTGGATCCGGCCTGGCTCAGGCGCCAGGTGGGGGTGGTGCTGCAGGAAAACCAGTTGTTTAACCGCACGGTAAGGGAGAATATCGCGCTCGCCGATCCGACGCTCGCCATGGAGCAGGTGATTGCAGCGGCCAAAATGGCCGGGGCCCATGACTTTATCCTGGAGCTTCCCGAAGGCTATGACACGGTCATTGACGAGCAGGGCGCCAACCTCTCGGGCGGCCAGCGCCAGCGCATCGCCATTGCCCGGGCCTTGATCACCGATCCGCGCATTCTGATCCTAGACGAAGCGACCAGCGCGCTGGACGCGGAAAGCGAGGAGATCATCCAGAATAATCTCAAACTCATGGCCCGGGGCCGCACGGTGATCATCATTGCCCACAGGCTTAGCGCCATTAAGCAGGCGCACCGCATCATCACTGTGGAGCGGGGCGAGATCACCGAAGACGGCACTCATGCAACCCTGATGCAGCAGGACGGACGCTACGCCCAGTTATACCGCAAACAGATGGCCGCCGTGAGCCTGGACGAGAAAGTGGGGGGAGCGCGCGAGCGCGGGGGGAGCTCAAATAGGAGCGTTAACGACGGTAGTTCCCCCCTTGATGATAAAGACAGGGGGTCCGGCCATGTTTGATAACACCCGCCGTCATCTGGCGGTCTGGAAGGAAGCCTGGCGACAGCAAAAGGCGCGCGAGCGGAAGAGCTTCAGGGTGGCGGAGGCGGATTTTCTGCCGGCGGCGCTGGAGATCCTGGAGCGGCCGGCCTCGCCGGCGGGGCGCATCATTATGATCAGCCTGATGGTTTTTTTCAGTCTGGCGCTGTTCTGGGCGATTTTTGGCCGGGTGGATGTGGTGGCCACGGCCCATGGCAAGATTGTCCCCCGGGGCAATATCAAGGTGATCCAGCCGGCGGAACTCGGTGTGGTTAAGGCGATCCATGTGGAAAATGGGCAGTGGGTTGAGGCCGGCGTACCGCTGATCGAGCTGGATAGCACCATCAGCCGCGCCGACGAGGAACGGGCCCGGCGGGAATTGCAGGTGGCCCGGGTCGCCAAGGCCCGCGCCGAGGCGTTGTTGAGGGGCCTCCGCCCCCAGGGCCCACCCGGAGCGTCCTGCACAAATGGTGGCCGGAGAGACGCATCCGGTGCGTGCGACAGGCGGCCGGGGGGCGGAAGATCAAGAGAGCCCCCAGGCCCACCCGGAGCGTCCTGCACAAATGGTGGCCGGAGAGACGCATCCGGTGCGTGCGACAGGCGGCCGGGGGGCGGAAGATCAAGAGAGCCCCCAGGCCCACCCGGAGCGTCCTGCACAAATGGTGGCCGAAGAGACGCATCCTGTGCGTGCGACAGGCGGCCGGGGGGCGGCCGATTCAAAGAATCCCGCCGACAAAACCTCAAGCTTCATTTTACCCCCAACCTTCATTTTGCCCGACGGGGTCAGCGCCGACATTGTGGCCACCCAGCAGCGGCTGATCGAGAGCCGGCTGGCGGAATATCATGCGGCGCTGCAGGCGGCGTGGGAACAGAAGCAGGAACGCCTGGCGGAAGCCCGGGTGGTGCGTCAGGAGATCGACAAACTCACCGAAACCATCCCGCTGCTGGAAGAACAGGTCGAGGCGCGGGCGGATTTGGTGGACAAGGGGCTGTCGCCGCGGTTTCAGTTCCTGGAATATCAGGAACGGCTGGTGAGCCAGAAAAAGGATCTGCAGATCCAGCGGGACCAGTTGAGCCGGGTTCAGGCGTCGATCCGGGCGGTGGAGCAACAGATGGATCAGATCCGCGAAGAGTTTCGCAAGACCGTGCTCATGGAACTGGCGGAGGCCGAGGACAAGGAGGCCGCGCTCCGTCAGGAACTGACCAAAAACCGTAAACGCCGGGAATTGCAGGTGCTGCGGGCGCCAGTGGACGGCCGGGTGCAGCAGCTTGCCGTCCATACCATTGGCGGGGTGGTTAATGCGGGCGATGCGCTGATGGTGGTGGTGCCGGATGGCAGCGCGCTGATGGTCGAGGCCCATGTACTGAACAAGGATATCGGCTTTGTGCGGGAGGGCCAGGCGGTCGAGGTCAAACTGGAAGCCTTTCCATTTACCAAATATGGCGTGATTCCCGGCCGGCTTGATCATCTGGCGCAGGATGCGGTGAATGATGAAAATCTGGGCCTAGTCTATCCGGCGCGGATCAGTATTGAAAGATCCACGATCCATGTGAATGGAAAGGAGGTGCCGCTTGGCCCCGGCATGGCGCTCACTGCCGAGATTAAGACCGGCCAGCGCCGCCTGATCGAATTCCTGCTCTCGCCGCTGCTCAGATATAAAGACGAAAGCCTCAGGGAACGGTAGAAAAATCGGGGAGGGAATATGTCACATTACTTGAAAATTTTGAAAAAATCTATTCAGGGTTGTATTCAAGGGGGAAACAAGGTTAATATTTAGTGAATGAGTCATTCATTTCCCATTCATGAAAATGGCCCCAGAGGGGGAGGGAAGTGGTCAAGACGATTGGGGGAACCAAAAACATTGGGGAATTTTCCGGTTTTATATCACGATACTGTGGCGCCGGCCCGGGTGGCGGGCCGTTTTTCCCTAGGCAGCTACAGGCCCTGAATTTACGATGCGAGTTTGATCATGACAGACAAAAAAAGAACCGAAACCCCCGCCGCAGCCGGGACGTCTGCACAGGCGGGACAAATCCCCGATTCTCTTCGACCTGGCGCCGAGACCGAGGCGACGCGGAAAATCAAGGCCTTGCGGGAAAATCACCAGGCCGCGCTAGCGCAGGCCCAAGAGACGGCCCAAAAGGCGGTGCAGCAGGCGGCGGCCGGCAAGATGACCGTCTCCCACATGCTGGGAGAGATTGTGTGGCTGCTGAGCCAGAGCCCGGCCCACAAGCATTTTGCGCTCAGTGACCTGGAATGGATGGTGATGCCGCCGCTTCTTCTGCAGCAATACCGGATTTTTAGAGCCAGCCCCTCTGCGGTGGCCGGGCAGCCGACAATGTCTCCTGCCGGACAGGGAGAGACAGCGCAAGCGACAGGTGGGAATGGGGCAACATCAAATATGACGGGTCAGCCGCTGGGCGTGGCGCTCTGGGCCTACCTCTCCCCCGAGACGGAAGAGAAACTAAAATTCGGCGGTCATCGCCTGCGCCCCGATGAATGGGCCGTGGGCTTGAGAATAGAGGGGGGAGGCCGCGAGGCCGGGGGGAGCTCAAGTAGTCCAACGGACGGTAGCTCCCCCCTTGATGATCAAGAGGGGGGAGGCCGCGAGCACCCTGATCATTCTGGGGAGGGGAGCTCAAGTAGCGAGGTTGGCGCTCAAGCAGCCGGAGGCGGTAACGCATCAAAAGAGAGCGGTAGTTCCCCCCTTCATATTACAAAACAAGAAGGCGGATCGCTGTGGCTGGTGGATCTGATCTGCCCGTTCCACACCCCGGACAACAAGCTCGCCGACAACATGCTCGCCGACCTGATCCAGGGCCCCTTTAAGGGCAAAAAGTTCAAGTTCCACCATACCGATCCCCAAACGGGCGCGCGCAAGGTTGTGGAGCTGGGCGGATGAGAAAAACTGTTTTATGGATTATGACTGTTGTGAGCGTTGGGTTACTGGCGGCCTGTGAGGAGGGGGACGGCAAAAATGGTGCGCCCTCTCAGAAAGTGGAAGAAATCGCCGATTCGTCGGGGTCTGCTAAGACGGAATATCAAATCGTCGATGAAACTTCCGTCGCACAGGGCGAGTTGTGGACGAATATAGATACCGGAGGACGTCCCCATAAAGAAATTATACGAATTCCAGTCGAAGTTCCACTTTATGATGCGTCTTTCGTGGTTTATTCGCAGGCTTTTGCGGCCCGTTATGGATATCCCCAAAGCCATGTGGTCGAGATGCCCGCCAAATTGCATCTGATGGAGTTCAAAATGATGACCGAGGGATTGGCGACCAGCTGTCTTCTTAACTTTCTGATTGATAAAGGGACGGGGCATTTTCTGGAAGGCCGGAAATCCTTTCACCGGTTTTTTGAGCTGGGGAGCCGGTCCGACCATGGCCGGCCGATACGCCTGCCCCGGCGCGTGGAAGGTTTTTGGGAATCGCAGGAAGACGTAGATTTCCGCATGAGTCACGGCAAATATGGCCCTGATGGCGAGGCCTATCTTGTGACGCAAACCATCTTCATCGCCGGTCAGGATCATACCCCGTCAAAATTCCGCGGGGGCAGTTATCTGACAGCCGTTTTGCAGGATTACCACGGATTCATATTTAAGGACCTTGACTATTTCTCGGTAAGTGTTGGCTGTCATCCACTACCATTAAATAATATAAAACAACCGACCTCTATGCTTTGGGTCAAGAAAAAAGGGGCCCCGGATTACGGGCGGCGCCTGGATGTCAAGGCCGAGAATTTCATCAAGGTGCCAATTCCGGATGAGATCCGGAACAAGATCATCAAATATGTTTCGGGAATAGGGTCGTTATACCCGCAGTGGGAAAAAGCCACCAAAGACTATTTTCACAAAAACCAGTAAGCCAGGTTTCTAAACAATGGGGGAACTTTCATGCCGACGACACCGCTGACCACATCGGAAATTCGCGCCTATCAGGGGGACTTTGCGATTCTGGCATATCAGGACGATCCCGTCCCGCCGCCGGGATTCAGGGTGGTGGCCACCTCCCTTGATATGAACAATCAGGCGGTGAACGATACCGGATATTTCGGGGTTGTTTTCGAGCATCTAGAGACCGGGACGCTCTTCATTTCCCATCGGGGCACGGAATGGACAGAAAGTGGTGACCTGGCCAATGACTGGAGCATCATGCGTGGCAAAGCCTTAAGCCAGTTTGGGGCCGTGGATCAATTTGAAAGCTGGCTGAGGCATCCAAATAACAAGATCAATGTGGAAATTAAAGATACTTATTCCTCCGGTCATTCTCTTGGCAAGGTTTTAAGCGATTATGCCTTGGTCAAACATGGCGCCTTGTCGTCGCAAGGCATATCGGGTCCTGGGTCCAGAGAAGTTTTGGAAGATGCGGGTCTGACGATCACGGCGGATCATGAAAGCAGAATTTTCAATTTTTATGAAAATGACGATCCCATCGCCAATTTCGGCCCCCAGATCGGCACCGTGGAAACCTGGGAAAATGGGGAGGAAATACATACGGAGCTCTCGAATTCTGCCATCTTAATGACGGCAACAAATTCTGCAGAGTATTCGGCTGCTGCACACATAGTAATGCTTCAATTTATTTTAAAGGCTCATAGTTCAGGAGAAAATGTGGCAACCTTTAAAAGGGGGCTTACTTCTGAAGTTGATCCTGTCACCGGGGAACAAACCATCGTCATAACCAACAAAAATGAAGCTGATGAAGTCATTTCTTACGAAACGTATACCCTCCCCAACATTGACGAGACCGGTCAGTATGTCAGCCCCATTGAATATTCAACCTTCAGTCGCGATGAAAACGGCGTTCCTCAAATTAACGGCATTTCGCTGGTTCCGGGGGCGGCCCCCGGGTCATTTGAAAATCTTGAATGGCGGATGACGGTCAATCCGCTTGCGACCAACCTTGATGAACTGATGAATGGCTATGAGGTCAAGGGGTATGAATATGACCAGAATGGAAGAATTGTCGTCGATGAGGTCACGGGACAACCGAAAGAGATAATATATGCCAGTTCGACCGACCTGATGTCGGCGGAGCTTCGGGCGGAGGTTCTGAAGGATCTTACACAAGCGGTCTTGTCCGGATATAAACACGGATGGACGACGCTGCCGGACGACATTAAAAACAATCCCAATTTTTCTGAAGCGATAGAAGGCGCGCCGGATTCCTTCCATGTGGTTCAATTTGACGATGGGACGGTTGGCATTCGCATGTCAGATACGGCTTCCGGAGCAAAGCGGCGGATGCAGATTGGTATAGACAGCGGCGGCAACCAGTTTATCACAGTGACGACAACCCAGGGGGGGCGCCGATGTAAAAAGAACCACATATGCCAACGGGGACAAAACCACGCGGGTCTTTTTCAAGAATACAGACCTTGACGCGGGGCAGATCGGTTCGATCTTTGGCTCGACCATCGGGCGGCAATTGTCGGATGATGCGCTGGGGTCCATCGCGCTTGGCACCATCTTGGGGGCGGCGGGGCAGAATCTGTTCGAGACGGTGACCCTGGCGGCCCTGGGGGGTGAGGATCTGGGCAAGGCCATTGAGGTGGCGCTGGAGGATTTCGGCAGCAATCTCGAGGGCGCGGCCAAGGGCGCGATCTCGTCTTTCCTGGTGGGGGAACTGCTCAGCCAGATCGGCCTGGAGGGCATTGCCGGGGAGGTGTTGCAGACCACGGCGGGCAGTACCTTGAGCACCATTGCGGGCAACATGCTGGACTCGACAAAAGCCTGGGACGCGGGCCTCAGCGGCGCCAACTTCGCCAATATTCTGGGCGGGTTCGTGGGTGCGAAGCTGGCGTCCGAGGTGGTGAATTTCGACACGATCGGCGGCCAGATCGGGGCGTCGGTGGGCGGCGCCGCCGGGGCCTATGCGGCGGGCAAGCTGCTGGGCGACACGCTGGGCAATTTCCTGGCGCCGGGGCTGGGGGCCTTTGTGGGCTTTATTGTCGGCGGGGTTGTGGGGTCGCTGTTTGGCGGCACGCCGCGCTCGGGGGCGGATGTGATCTTTGATCCCGCGACCGGCGAATTTGACGTAAATAACGTCTGGGCGAAGAAGGGTGGCTCCAAAGAGGCGGCGGAAGGGCTCGCCGCGGCGGCGGCGGAGGCGCTCAACGGCGTGCTCGGGCTGATCGGCGGCGCGGTCGCGAATGAGGGCCGCGTCTCCGGCGGCACCTACGGCCTGCGCAAGTCGGACTATACCTATCGCGTCGACGGCGGCGCCTTTGGTCCCGGCGATCCGGGCAAGCGGACCATCGCCCGCACCTTCGACGGCGATGAAGAGGACGCGGCGGCGCAGCTCATCGAGCACGGGGTGCTGAACGCCCTTGACGATCTGCGGATCGCCGGGGGCGACGTGTATCTGAAACGCGCGCTCTATAACTCGCTCGACAGCCTGCTTGCGGGCGATGACGTGCCCGCCGGCCTCGAAGGCGAGGCGCTGGGCGCGCTCTACGGCAACCTCGCCACCGCGGGCGACTATAAGACTTATGTGGAGAACGCGGCGGCCATCAATGCGATCATGGCGGCGGAGCCGGACAGCGCCTTTGCGGCGGGCTGGATCGTGACGTTGCAGCGGGTGTCGGAACTGGGGCTCAATAAACGGCATGCGGCCGACTGGCTCGGCGGCTGGGACGCCTGGGCGACAACCCACGGGGTGGAAAGCTACGGGCAACTGGATCTCGGGATCGCGCTCAACGGGGCGGGGCAGGCGGAACGGCTCTTGAGCGGCCTGGACGAAAACGGCATAGGGTTCCGCATCCTGGACACGGTGACGCAGGGCGGCCGGGACGTGATTGCGGGCACGGCCGGGGCGGATACGATCACCATTACCGGCGACATGCTGGCGGGCGATGCAAGCCTGAGCGTGAACGGCGTTGCGCAAGACGGCACGGACATGCGCATCGACACGGCGGCGACGGTGCATGGCGGCGCCGGGAATGACGTGATCATCGGCGGCGATCTCGGCAATGAGCTGTTCGGCGACGGCGGCGATGACCTGCTGCGCGGCGGCCTGAAGGACGACTGGCTGTTCGGCGGCGCGGGGGCGGACAGGCTCTATGCCGAAGGCGGCGACGGCAATTATCTTGACGGCGGCGCGGGCAATGACGAGCTTTACGGCGCGTTGGGCTCCGATTGGCTCGACGGCGGCGCGGGCGTGGATGTGCTCGACGGCAATGCGGGGGATGATATTCTCACCGGAGGGGCCGGCGATGGGGATCAGTTGCGCGGCGGGTCCGGCGACGACAGCTACATCCTGCGGCTGGGGGACGGCAAGGATGTGGTGAATGATGAGGCGACGGCCGCGCCGGCGCCGACCCGGTCTGTGAAAAACATCATTGAGGACCGCACCACGGGCCTTCTGGCCCAGAACTGGGCGGGGATTGACCGGCTGGTCGATGTGCAGGCCCCGGCGGTGGAGACGGGCAAGATTTCCGGCGGGCACGATACCCTGATCCTGGGGCAGGGGATTACGGTCGGAGACCTTTCGATCACAAGGTCGGGGACCGAGGCGGCGCCGGGCGATGACCTGATTGTCAAGCTGCGCATTGCCGGGGTGGACACCGGGGACCAGGTGACCTTAACCAACTGGTTCAATGATTACAACCGGATCGAGAAACTGCAATTTGCCGACGGCCAGACCATTGATATCGGCAATTTCGCCACCTTTACCATGGGCACGGACGGCGACGATTATATCATCGGCACTGCCGGCAGAAACTTTGCCCATGGCGGCAGCGGCAATGATGTGTTGCAGCTCCTTTGGGGCGATGATGTGGGCATCGGCGGCATGGGGAATGACATGGTCGCCGGGGATCAGGGGCAGGATATCGTCGTTGGCGGGGACCAGGATGACAATGTCACTGGTGGGTCCGGCAACGATATCGTCTCGGGCGGCCGTGATGATGACCAGCTTTATGGCGGCGCTGGTGCGGATATCCTGGCCGGGGACGAAGGCAACGATATGGTCATTGGAGGGAGCGGCGATGATGTGTTCCGCTTTGGCCGCGGTGATGGCCGGGATGTTCTCTTTGACCAATGGAGCGCCGAATTTGAAAATATTCTGACCAGTGATGGCTATCAGAATGGCTATTACCGGGATCCGGAGACTCTTGAGATCAAGGACGCGGCCGGGAATGTGGTGCTGGGTCCGGGACAATGGGCGATGAACATCGTGTATGACCGGGAAAACGGCATTCTCAAGAAGCATGTTGATGATTATCTGACCGATACCACGGATGCCGGCACTGATACGCTGGAGTTTGATGTCGGCATTGACATCAATGACCTTCAGATGGTGCGCGATGGCGACGACCTCATCCTGGGCATCGAAGGTTATGGCCAGGACCCGGAGACCTTTGCGGAGATTGCCGATCAGATCACGCTTAAGGAATGGAACCGGGACTGGGGGGCGGACGGCAAGCCCATCGAAACCTTCTCTTTCTTTAATACGGGACAACTGGATGCCACCGATATTGATGTCTGGGGCGGGGGCGGCACCGACGGCAATGATACGCTGATTGGCGGCTTGGACAAGGACTGGCTCACGGGCAATGGCGGCGATGACACGATTGATGGCCTGACCGGCGACGATATCCTCAACGGCAATGCCGGTCAGGATATTCTGATTGGCGGGGGCGGCGATGACGTGCTGCTTGGCGGGGCCGGCAACGATATTTTGCGCGGCGATCAGGGCAAGGATGTCCTTGTCGGGGGGGACGGCACAGACATCATATCTTACGAAGGCGCTCTCTCTGCGGTCAATGTGAGCCTTGACGGGTTTGTGGCGTCATCCGGCGACGCCGCGAATGATACATTTTACGGGATCGAGGGCGTTCGCGGTACGGATTATAATGATACGCTCGGCGGCGACCAGGATGCCAATATCCTTCAGGGGGGCAAGGGGGATGACATCCTGTACGGCCAGCTTGGCGATGACATCTATTTGTTCAACCGGGGGGACGGTTCTGACATCATTCATGAACAATCGCATGTTAAAGAAACGGTGGTGGATGTGGGGGGGAATCTTCAGACCCCCTATGAAGCGGACTGGCAGTTCCTCGGCATCGAAGACTTTTATTTCGGCAGCGATCCGCTTTTCAGCTACCGGCTGGTGATTACCGACGGCAGGACCAGAGAAACGGTTTACAGCCAGATCCTCACCTCGTCCAGTTACCAGACCGTCCCGGACCATCTTCCGGCGTCTGGCTGGATTAATGGTTATAGCCGCAGCAGTAACGGCCAGGAAGTGGTGCATACGGCCACCGGCACGCTGGATGGCGGCCAGGATGCGCTGGAATTTGGCGAAGGGATCAGCCTCAGCGACCTGGAGTTTTCGCAAAACGGCTTTGATCTGCAGATTTCTCTTAAGGGCACGACGGACAGCGTCACGATTCAGAAATTTGCGGCGAGTTATGCCCGCATCGAATCCCTGGAGCTGGCCGACGGACTGGCCGTCAATCTGGGCGGACTTGTCCTTGATGGCGTCGGCGCGGCGGGAGACGACTTTCTCGCGGGAACCGCCGGCGCGGACAGCCTGTCTGGTGGGGCCGGCCATGACGTGCTGTCCGGCGGGGATGGGGATGACACCCTGACGGCTGGCCTGGGTGATGATGTTCTGGAAGGCGGGGCCGGCGCGGACAGCCTTGATGGCGGCGCGGGCATGGATATGGTGCGCTATAATGGCTCCGTCTCCGGCGTCACGGTCGATCTGTCTTCGGCTATGGCCGCTTCGGGGGGCGACGCGGCCGGGGATACGTTCAGCGGGATTGAAAATGTCATGGGGTCTGCGTTCAATGACACTCTTTCCGGAGATGCCGCAGACAACCAGATCTTTGGGCGGGCGGGAAATGATACGTTGCGTGGTGCTGCCGGCGCCGATGTGCTGAAAGGCGATGAAGGCGACGATATCCTGTATGGGGAGGTCGGCGAAGATAATCTGTTTGGCGGTGCGGGCGGTGATACGCTCGAGGGCGGCACGGAGAAAGACAGTCTGTTTGGCGGAGAAGGCCATGATACGTTAAGGGGCGATGCTGGAGACGACAGCCTTTATGGAGAGGCCGGAAATGACACTCTTGAGGGGGGCGAAGGCAATGATGTCCTGTACGGCGGCAGGGGCGTTGATATGCTGCAGGGTGGCTTGGGCGACGATTCCTATCTCTTTGGCCGGAATGACGGTCAGAATACGATTATTGACGCATCGGGTGCCAATGAAATCGCCTTTGCGGCCAATGACGTCTCCTATGACCAGCTGTGGTTCAGCAGAAGCGGCGATGACCTGATTATCGAGGTTATTGATGGCGATACCAGGGTGACGCTGCGGAATTATTATGCCGCCGGTACGGCCTTGCGCAGAATTGTGACATCGTCCCATTCCCTGAGCGGCGATCAGATGGATGACCTGGTGGCGGCCATGGCCGGCACTGCGGTTGGCGCAGTATCGGACGCCATAACGGAAGCTCGCGCCGAGGTTTGGCAGGACAATCTGTTTTATCGTGACAGATACGTGATTAAGGGAGGGGCAACCCTTACCGCTGATGGCCGGCAAGGGGATTATATTTTTTATGCCGGGAACTCTTACACCAACACGATCACCGGGGCTGAGGGCAACGACACAATCTATCTGGGGTCAGGTACTTTTTACACTATGTATGGCGAGGCCGGGGATGATACTTTCCGGGTTACTGAGGGCAAAAACGGCCGCATAAATAAATATTATGGCGGCGAAGGGTTCGACAGAATCCTCGGAGATGGCTCCGACAATGAGATACGTATAAAAGTTATTGACGGCATTGAAGAGATTGACGGTGGGGCAGGCTCAAATAGCTTAAAGCTTTATACCGGAAGTTCCAGTAACACATTGGATCTGCGGGGGCTCACTCTGAAAAATATCCATAAAATTGTGGGAACCACTTACACGGATACTATTTACGGAACTGCCGGGGACGAAGTCATTGAAGGAGGGGAGTACGGTGATTTCCTTTACGGTGAAGGCGGCAATGATATCTTTGTTGTCAATGGTGATTCCGGCTATGATAAAATATATGGCGGTTCAGGATATGATACGGTTTTGGGCGGTGATGGTGACGATGTTTTTAGATTGCTGGACATGGATAGTATCGAGCAGATTGACGGGGGACTTGGATATAATGTCATTAAAACCGGGGGGTATAATAGTTATGAAACTGTCGATCTTCGAGGGGTAGATGTAACGAATATTCAAAGGCTGGAGGGGGACAGCTTTTATGATACCTTTTATGGCTCTGCCAATGGTGACATCATTGATGGTAAAGGGAGAGATGATAATCTTTATGGCGAGGGCGGTGACGATATTCTAATTGGCGGTGCCGGAAAAGATAAATTATATGGAGGTGAGGGCAACGATACGGTGGATATGTCCTCCGAAGATGCAACCTATACCGCAGATGTTGATTTGTCTTTGGGCCAAATTATCTGGTCCGACGGAACCAAGGATACATTGAACAGCATTGAAAATATCATTGGCAGTGTAAATGGCGATGCAATTACCGGGGATGCGGGGGACAATATTCTGGATGGCCATGCGGGTGATGACGAGATCTGGGGCGGCGCCGGAGATGATACGCTGATCGGCGGGAATGGCCAGGATATTTTCCATGGCGGGGACGGGGTTGATACTCTTGATTACAGCGCCTTTTCTCTTGGATTGAATATTGACCTGGCCGCCGGCATGGCAGTGAGTTCTGTCGTCTCGGAAACTTTTGATGGTATTGAAAATATTATTGGGGGCTCTACTGACGACAATCTGAAAGGAAACGAAGGAAATAACGTCCTTCATGGTGGGCAGGGCGATGATATTCTGGACGGGCGCAACGGCAATGACACGGCGGTCTTCACGGGGAACAAAGAGGATTATGTTATAGAGACGGATGCGGCGACAGGGCATGTCGTCGTGACCGATAATAATCTTGCAGACGGGGATGACGGCCAAGATCTTCTGAAAAATATCCAGATGATCCAATTTGCGGATCAAACGGTTGACCTTTCCGGTCAGAATCAAGCGCCAGTTTTGAATGTCCCTTTGGCGGATCGCGTGGCGACGGAAGACAGTCCGTTCAGTTTTGTGGTGCCGGAGAATGCATTTCAGGATGCCGACGGGAATATTCTGACCTATAGCGCGACTTTTGCCGACGGATCAGCCATTCCTCTTGAATATTGGCTGCAATTTGATCCCTTGGCGCGAACCTTTACCGGAACGCCGGTGAACAGTGATGTGGGGTCTGTTTCCGTCAAAGTCACGGTGAGCGATGGTCAATATTCTACGGAAGATATTTTTGATGTTACGGTCGCCAATGTCAATGATGCGCCCCATGCATTGACTTTCTCCGGAACAATTGACGAAAACTCTGTGGCGGGCGCTGTAGTCGGGACGGCCATTGTTGGGGATGTGGATGTTAGCGACAGTCATACATATAGCCTTATCGATCCAAGTGGTTTCTTTGAAATTGATGACGCCACGGGAGCGGTGCGGGTAAAACCGGGAGCGGCGCTTGACTTTGAGGCCAGCAACCAACATGCCATCAGTATTATCGTAACGGATGCTGCGGGGGCTTCGCTTGAGCGGGGGTTTGCCATTAATGTGACAAATGTGAATGAAACCCCCACCGATATTCAGTTTACCGGATCGTTGGAGGTTAATGAAAATACCGCCGGCCATATCCTGGGATCTCTTGAGGTGATTGACCCTGACAGTCATCTGGAGCCTTTTGGACAGCACGCCTTAAAGGTCTTTGAAGTTATTGGCGGAATGCAGCAGGCAACTGAATCCACCCGCTTTGAGATTTCCGGGGGCCAGTTGAAGCTGAAAGACGGCGTTGCGCTAAATTATGAAAGCGGTGAAACGTCCATTGTGCTGGCGGTCGAAGCGACGGATGAAAATGGCGCGGGAGGCGCTGTCACAAAAGAATTTACCGTGACGGTCCGTGATCAGGACGACTATCTCTATGGGACAGACAATGATGATCCAGGCCTGAGCGGGGAACAGGGCACGGATTATATTTATGGTTTGGCGGGGAATGACACTCTGCTGGGCCATGACGGCAATGATTTCCTGTATGGGGAAGCCGGGATTGACACGCTTTATGGTGGCGGCGGTCTGGATCGCCTGGAGGGGGGCACAGGAAGTGACACGCTTTATGGGGGCGCTGATGCCGACAATCTGTTTGGCGGGTTCGATAATGATGCTCTCTATGGTGAAGAAGGTAACGACACGCTGCAAGGCGATGAGGGGCAGGATATGCTCTATGGCGGGGCGGGTGACGATACGCTCTATGGCGGGGCGGACAATGATACCCTTCATGGCGGTGAGGGTATTAACCAGTTGAACGGCAATGAGGGAGATGATCTCTTTGTTGCGGGTGTGGGCGCGGATGCCTTTGACGGGGGCACCGGCCTGGATACGGTGGATTATTCGGCTTCTGCGGCAATTAATGTGGATATGCTGACCAATGTTTCAAGCGGCGGGCATGCGGCAGGAGATACTTTTACAGCTATTGAGACAGTTATCGGTACAGCCGAACAGGATGTTATCAAAGGCGACAATGCCGCAAATATCCTCTACGGCGGTGCCATGGCGGATCAGCTCTATGGCAATGGTGGCGATGATACCCTCTATGGGGACGACGGGAATGACACCATCTACGGCGGTGCTGGCATTGACACCATCTACGGTGGCGCTGGGGACGATGTCCTCTATGGGGAAGGCGACAGCGATACCCTCTTTGGCGGCGCTGGACAAGACCATCTTTATGGCGGGAACTCCAGTGATACCCTCTATGGGGGCGATGATAACGATATCCTGGAAGCCGGAGATGCTGGCGACCATCTGTATGGCGAAGGGGGTGACGATTTGCTCATGGGCGGTGACGGGAATGATACCTATCACTTTACCCGCACCTCGGGCAGTGACACCATTGACAACTATGATGCAGATCTCGGGTTTGACCAGATCGGCTTTTCGGCGGATATCGGAAAGGAAAACCTCTGGTTCGAAAAAGAGGGTCGTGATGTCATCATCAAGGTATTGGGGACCTCATCTCAAATAAGGGTGTTGAACTGGTATGATGCCGGCGGAAACCCGCATCAGGACTTTGTCATCAACCTAATTGTGGCCGCAGAAGACTTGTCCTATCCCATCGATGTGGACAGCATGATTTCCCTCATGAGGACCTATATGGACGACAATCCGGGATTTGATCCGGCAAGCGCGAACCCTGAAATTCCGGCCTCAATCCAGTCCTCCATCTACGGGCTGTGGGCCGGCAATACGGCACCCTTGGTGACCAATCTTGATCCTTTGGTAACTGTGGATGAGGATTCCGGTCAGGTGACAGTGACTTTCAACGTCTCTGATGCTGAATCGGCTGCGAGCGCACTGACTTTGGAAAATATCACCTCCAGTAACGATGCTCTTATCGAAGACGGAAGTCTCTCTTATACCAATACAAATGGTTTGATTGAACTCAAGTTTACACCGCTGGCGGATGCAAATGGCGAGGCGGATATTCGATTTGAGGTATCGGATTCCGGTCTTATCACGCCCAAAACCTTCCATGTCGTGGTGACCGCAGTTGCCGATACACCGGATCTGACGGTTACGGATGTATCTGGAAATGAGGGCACAGCGATTGCTCTAGATATTGCAGCGCAACTGACCGACCCTGATGAAACCCTGGAAATTGATGTTGCGGGTGTGCCCGATACGGCCACACTCAATCAGGGGATAAATCTGGGAGGCGGCGTATGGCGTTTGACCAAAACACAACTATCCGGCCTGACCATTACACCGGCGGCTGATGGGTCCGGCACTGATATTACCTTGACCGTGACGGCAAGGTCGGTGGAAGACAATGGGGATACGGCGGAAAATCCGAAACAGGTTTTGGTCGAGGTGAACGGTGCTCCAACTATTGGAGATCACACCCTCAATATCGATGAAAATAACCCTGTCCCGACTACTGTAGGTACTGTGGCCGGATATGATCCGGATCCTTCAGGGGGCGCGCATGGTCAGAAACGTTATTATTTTGCCGGTGGACTGACGACAACGGCGGATGGCTTGTTTACCATTGATAGCGCGACCGGCGTGGTCGAGACGGCCGGTCAGATAGATTATGAGGCCCTGGCCGGGCAGGCCCATCAATATCAATATGATATCGAGATCCGGGACAAGGCGGGAATTGACCAGGTTGATGGAGATTATCTCAGTGATACGGCAAGTTTGACCATCACGGTGAATAACGTCAATGAAGCGCCCGTGTTGAATGTGTCTTATGATCCCGAAATGACGGCGATCAATGAAGATGTCATCTCCCCCACCGGAACGTCGATTGCAACACTGGTGGCCAATGGCTCCATCACTGATCCTGATGGGGCGGAGGTGGAAGCGATCGCTTTGACCGGCCTTAATTCAACGAATGGCGTCTGGGAATATCGCATCGGGGCGGGGAACTGGCAGGCCGTGGGCAGTGTTTCGGTCAGCAATGCGCTGCTTCTTGATGCCGGAGATAGTCTGCGGTTTAAACCGAATGCCCATTATCACGGCGTGCTCTCTGACGCGGCGAGTTTCAAGGCGTGGGACAAATCCTTTGGGACGGCAGGAAGCCGCATTAACGCCTCAGCCGGGGGTGGCGCTTCTGCTTTCTCTGAAGCTGTCGAACAGGCGGCCTTGACGGTTCATGCGGTTAATGACGCGCCGGTTCTGGATAGTAATCCAGTATCTCTGATGAACAGCATTACAGAAGATATCGGGACCGGTGACGGAGGCACAACCATTGCTCAATTGGTGGCGAATGGCGCCATTACAGATGTGGACGGCAATGCCGTCGAAGCGATTGCCCTAACTTACACCGATAACAGCAATGGCTATTGGCAATATAAAGTTGGCGCCGGGAGCTGGACGAATGTGGGTTCTGTCTCTACAACCCATGCCTTGCTGTTGGGGCCGGCGGACAGACTGAGATTCCGGCCCAAGGCCAATTATCATGGCTCCACGGGGAACACCATCAACTACAGGGCCTGGGATCAATCTTCGGGTTCGGCGGGGACCTTTGTCGATGCCTCTGGGGCGGGGGGATCTTCAGCCTTTTCAACGGTGGTTGAAGATGCCAAAATCACGGTGACGCCGGTGAATGATGCGCCCAATACGCCAACACATAGTTATCTCGCGGGAAGTTTCTTGGAGAATACGGCGACGCATGTGGCGACCCTGACGCGCGTCGATGTGGATGGAAACGCCCCCACCCTCGAAATCACCTCGGGCAGCGCCTATTTTGAAATCAGAAATGGCAATCAGCTCTGGTCTCTGGATACGGTAAATTATGAAGCGATCCAGAATATCAATGTATCTGTGCGGGCCAGGGATACGGACAACGGCTATGCTCACGTCACCTCAGGAACCTGGTCCCATAACTTTACGGTGACGGATCAGAATGAAGGATTTATCCTGGTTGTGCCTTCCGTCACTTCCATAAGTGAGCTTTCTGACTTTAATGCGCCGACCGTGGCCACTGTCTCGACAATAGAAGATCCGGATGGTGGCGCATATGGCACCCACGTCTATTCCTTTGTCGGGGGAAGCAATGGAGAAAGTCCCGATGGAAAATTCATTATAAATCCGACAAACGGTCAAATTAAGGTCAATGTGGCGTCAGGGGGATTGGATTATGAAGCCCAAACGGGTGGTTATTGGGATGCTTCGAAGCATCACTTTACTTATACCGTTCAAGCTCAGGACAATAATGGTGCTGGAAATGTTCGAACCGGGGATATTGTCATTCCCTTATTACCAGTGAATGAACCACCGACAATTAATAATGTGTATACCGGAAATGGTTATGCCAATGCTGGGGAAACAGCTACTTTTGGGTATTTTGATGTATATGACCCGGAAGGCAGCGTCAATGTTAGCGTAACGAAAGTTTCGGAAAATTTTTCAAAATTATTTGGAAACCTTTCGCCAACATTTTGGACCGTAAAGTCATCAACGTCAGATCCAACAATATCGCGCTTTACAATAATGGGCTATGTGGCGCGTACTAAAGTTGATCAGCGCGGCAGTGGTTCCATCACATTCCGGCCATATGATGGCCAGTACTATGGGGTTGATGTTCCTGTCACCAATATCAATTACCATTTTAATGGGGTTTGGGATAATGGTGTTCCCGTACCCGTTGCTCTGGACCTTGATGGAGATGGGATCGAATTGATCAGTGTGTATGAGTCCAATGTCAGCATGAATGTGGATGAGGATGCCGCTTTGGAGCGGATCGGCTGGATCGGGGCGGATGATGCCTGGCTGGCGCTGGACAAGGACGGCAGCGGGACCATTGATCATTTCAATGAAATCTCTTTTGTGGCAGATACTTTTGGAGCCAATACCGATCTTGAAGGCTTGGCCGTTTACGATACTAATCTGAATGGCCTACTGGATGAACAGGATGCGCGTTACGATGAGTTCCAACTCTGGCAGGATTCCAACAGCAATGGCCTTGCCGAGGAGGGGGAACTTGTCACGCTTCAACAGGCAGGTATTCGGGCCATAGAGCTTGAACCAACTCCTACGAGGGATACGGCCTCAGGAGCAACCGATAATGTGATCACCGGCACGTCCCGTTACCTTACCGCTGACGGTTCTTTCGGCATTGTCGGGGATGTTGGCGTTGGTTATATCGACGATGATGATCAGGAAGGTAATCTGGCGGATGACGGGGAAGAGGGAAATGACGTTCTGACGCCGGTCGTCTTTGATCTGAAAGGGGATGGCCTGACTCTTTATAACCATTGGCAAAGCGCTGTCTATTTTGATGTGGATCATGACGGAGATCGGGAGAAGACCGGCTGGGTCGGTTCTGATGATGCGATGCTGGCTCTTGATCGCAATCATAATGGCGTTATTGACAATGGTTCGGAAATTTCCTTCTCGGACGATCTGCCGGGTGCCATGACCGACCTTGAGGGCCTTGCCGCCTATGACAGCAATAGTGACGGCATTTTAAACGCCCTGGATGTACAATATTCGGATTTTCTTGTCTGGCAGGATGAAAATCAGAACGGTATATCCGAGCAAAATGAATTGAAGACCCTGCTGGAAATGGATATTGCGTCCATTAATCTAGAACCCTCCACGACCGGCAGCTCTCTTCGGGACTCTGTCGGCAACGTTGTGTTCAATTCCTCCGAATATAGCCGCGCCAATGGCTCGACCGCGACGATAGGGGATGTAGGGCTCCGCTATAATGATGATGATTATATCGAGGGCGTGGCCCCCGTAACTCAGAATATTCATCCGAGGGAGCCGGTGAAAAGGTTCTTCGTTGTTGATTGTCAACATATGAGATCAGAAGTTGAGTTTTTTGAGCGTGAGCTTAGAAATGCCAGAAAAGATTTTTGGCAATCTGGTCTGAACAGAAAAGCAGGATTGGCCAGCGAAACCTTCAGAACGTTCCGGTCAAATGTATCTGCCCTGCAAAAGCAGGAGAATGACGGTCTCCTGTCGTTTCAGGAACTCTTTCGTGACAGATATTTTGGGCGTGGATATTCATCGTTCGACAAACGTCGGTTGGTATCGCAATTTCCCCTGAACCAGTTGGAAGGGGATGATCTGAAACAGGTTAAGGCACAGAAGTCCGCTTCAAAATCGGTGAATGATTTTGTTGAGAGCGGCATGAACGTGCATAGCCTGGTTCAGGCGATGAATAGTTTTGATATTCCTGGCGCGGCTGAGATGAACCGGAATATATGGGAAAATATGGATCGGGAGGGCCCGCGAATATTGGCTTTCTCAAGTCATTAGGAGCTCAAAAAGAGGAGAGGGGAGGCGCAGTGCTTCTCAGGCTGTTACGGCTGAAGCACTGTGTTTCTTGATGAATTAAACGGTGACTTTGGGGGGGCGAGCCGCTATCATGCAGGTACTGATTCTGTAGTGCCGGGCCTCCGCAACCACTTTTGTAGACTCCACGGAAAAGTCGCTCTCTTTGAGCGGCTTTTCCGTTTGTGCGGAAAGGCTTATGACCTGAGACCGAATTTTCTACCAGTTAGGCATAGAGTCCTTTGTTAAAGTTTTGATCGTTTTCGGTTTGGTTTGCAACCCGATATGATCGAAAAGCCTGCAACTTCCTCGCCTTCACCCTCCTCGCCGCATCAATGATATGGATGCGATGAATGTCAATTCAGCCTAGGGGATGAAAACTGTTCCTTCTTTCATGACAAAAACGACGTTTCCCAAGGCGTTTATGTTTTCCAGTGGATTGCCGTCTACCGCGATCAAGTCGGCTATTTTTCCAATTTCAAGGGTGCCCAGCCTGTCTTCCAGGCCAATCAGGGCCGCAGCATGAACGGTAGCGGTTTTAAGGGCTTCCATTTCGCTCATGCCAATTTTCACATACCATTGCAATTCGCGGGCATTTTGGCCATGTAGCGTAACACCTGCGTCACTACCGGCTGCGATTTTGACCCCTTGTTGGAATGCTTCATAGGTTCTGACAGGATGATTACGCATGAAGTCTTCCATTACGTGTTTCATCTCTTTTGTGGCGGTCTGATAATCTCTTTGAATATTGTCTTGCACGGACAGAGTGGGCACCAGAAACGCTTTTTGTTTTTTGAATAGTTTGTGAGATGTGGCGTCGTTATATGAGCCATGTTCAATGGATTTTACGCCGGCGCGCAGTGCGGCATTAATACCATCAGTACCATGGGCGTGGGCGGTGACCGGAATATTTCGGGTGCGCGCGGTTTCTACGATGGCGTAGAATTCGTCTTCTAAAAACAGTGGTGATGCATCCTGTCGGCCACAGGGCTGGCTCCCGCTGCATGTGGCATAAATCTTGATAACATCAGCTCCCATTTCGATCTGGGAACGTACCGCCTTGCGGCAGCTTTCCACATTGTAACAGGCTCCGGGATATGTTTCGTCGGTTGTAACAAACAGGGTATGTCCGGCGGCTAGTATTCTCGGCCCGGGGAAATCCCCACGATTAATGGCATCGCGTAGGGCAAAGATGGCATAGCCATGCGATCCAACATTACGCACAGTGGTAAAGCCGGCTTGAAGCGTTTTTTGGGCATTTTTCAGCCCTTCAAGAAGCTGATAGGCGTCGGCGCCAGCCTTGCCAGATCCGGGGCGCTCTAGATCGGTCATGGTGAGATGAACATGCATATCCATCAGACCCGGCAGGACGAATTTATCTCTCAGATCGATCAGCCGGGCCGACTTGTGTCCCAGCTCTTCGGGAGAGACAAAACCGTTTCGAATGTCCTTTATCATGGCGTTTTTGATGAGGAGAGTTTGTTTTTCCAGCGGGTCCTGACCGGGCACGGCCAGCAGACGGCCGACATGAATAACCTGATAGGCATTTTCAACAGTACCGGTTTCCGACGCCAAGCTCACCTGGGGGCCTGAAATACATAAATTCGATAGGACGAGAGGAAGAAGGAGCAGGGTTTTCTGGATTTTCGTTTTCATTTTCACCTCCTGTCAATTCCGATTTCCGGCGATATCCCCATGAAAAGGGGGTGTTTTTCTGACCGGCAGGACTTTAAGTTCTTCAAGCAATACCTGCACAGCCTTGTTCAGTTGCATATCCCGCCCCCGATAAAGTTTCGCTGGATCATTGATGATCTGAATATCTGCCGGAACACCGTTATTGTTATCGGCCCAATGGCCATCAATGCTATATACCCGTTGTGGAGGGACGGAAATGGCACCACCATTGATAAAAGGCAGAGGCAGGTTGGGACCGATCAGTCCGCCCCAGGTTCGACCACCAATCAATGGCCCAATTCCTGCTGCTCTGAAAAGATAAGGAAAACCATCACCGCCGGAATAACTCCAGCCGTTAATCAGGAGCGCCTTGGGGCCGGTATGGCCAATGGTTGGTAACGGATAATCACGAGCATTGCGATAACTGAAATAATTAAGAGCCGGCCGGTTCAGAAGTTCCACCAAGCGGTCTCCAAGGGCGCCCCCCATATTAAACCGTTCGTCTATTATCAGCCCGGGCAGGTGATGCTGAGCCCTGAACTGGCGCATCAGATCGTTTTGTCCATTCAGAGAGGTATCGGGGACATATATGTATCCCAATCTGCCCTGGCTGGCCTCCGTTACTTTTCGGCGGTTTTCTGCCACCCACTCCAACTCGCGCAACTTTTGTTCCGAAACCAGCGTTCGTACATAGACTTCACGACTGTTGCGAAAATCGGGTGTGGAACTTATCGTAAGCTTGACCACTTTTTCGACGTGGCCTTCCAAGGCCGCCCATGGGGTGCTTTTGGAGTCCAGTACGAGATCGTTAATGGCCAGGAGATAATCTCCAGCAGCGATTGCAAGTGATGGATCAGCCAAGGGCGAGCGCGGTGCGCCGACGTAGGTTTCTCCTGGATAGATTTTTGTGATCTGGTATCTGTTATTTTGCCATTGAAAGTCTATCCCCAAAAGCCCGACAGAAGTATTTTTCCGATTGCGACGCGGATCTTTGGCCGTGGCCCAGATATGCCCCCCGGAAAGCTCCCCGGCCAATTCCCGCAACAATACCGTCATGTCTTCCTCACTGGTCACGAATTGCAGAAGTTTTTTATATTTTTTGGCTACTGCATTGAGTTCCAGACCATGCAAACCGGGATCGTAGAAAAAATCCCGCATATAACGCAACGCTTCTTTCAGCATCTGAGCATGTTCAGCAGAGCGGTTGACCCGCATGAGCAAACCGGAAGTATCCAAAGCGGTCGGTTCGGCGTTGGCTGTGGCTTTAACCAGGCTGTAGCGGCCGTTCTGTCGAAGAACTATGACATCCGCATAGGGCAGGATAAAAACCTGTTCGGTGTTTTCGGCGATCTGAATGCCCTGGAGTGGGTTTTCCAGATTGAGATATTTGAGGTTCGGCTTTTTTGTTTCTCCCGGCAGGTTCGGCGCAATTTCACGGTAGACAATTTTATCGCTAACCACGGACAGGTTGTCATAAATGCCCGGCCCTGGCATTAAGGTCACAAGCCGACGTTCCATGCCATCCAGATCAATGGAAACTTTTTTACGTGGTTGAGGTGTTATCCAGTAAATGGTGGTGGGAGTGGGGATGTCCCGGGTGAGCGGAATCACTGAAATCACCGTGGAATGGGCATAGGTCCAAGTTGGGTCGATATCGCCAAAAACTGGCGAGAATTGCCTGTGGGACAACATATAAAGGTAATTACCGTCAGGACCGAAAATGGGATTGAAGTCATTATAGGTCCCGGAAGTGACCTGTGTTAGTTTGTTGTTTTGAGTATCATACAGGAAAATTGCCTGATTGAGATTGACCAGGTGCCTGGAGAAGGCCAGCCAGCGGCTGTCCGGGGACCAAGACACAACAACCTCCTGCAATTCATGATGGCCTCGCCACTCTCCCTTGTCGATGATGCGGTGTTGGCCATTGTGGGTGTCCACAATATGCAGGACTTGTTCATTATCGATAAAGACGATGTGACGCCCGTCAGGAGACCATTGTGGCTTGTAGCGATACCCTTTGGAGAACCGGGTCAAAGCCTGTGTCTTGTGGGAGTTCAGGTCGCGTATATAGAGTTGATATTCCCCGGTCTCGTCTGAAAAATAAGCCAGTTTTTTGTGGTCCGGGGACGGAACGGGATATCGTTCTGCAATGCCGGGGCTACGGGTCAGATTCACGGTGACGCCTTCTGGCTGTGTCATTCGGAAAATTTCGCCACGGGCTTCAAAATAGATATTGCGCGCCTGCTGATCGGCAGAAATGTGCACGATGTTTTTTTCAACGGAAATCTGTTGGACAGCCAATTGCTTCTGGGTAATTACCAGGTCAACCTGAATCTGGATGAGGTTTCCGGTTTTCAGTTCAAAAAGATATAAATGCCCGCCATTTTGGAAAATGATATGCTTCGGTCCGAGGGAGGGGTGTCTGACATCATATTCCGTAAAATGGGTAAGTTGTTTTTCCTGTTGATTGTTTAGATCAAGAACCCAGATATTGCTGCGTCGTTCCGATCCCTGTTCCGACAGGTAATAAACCAGAGAGCCGCGCCTCATGGGCTGGGACTGTGAACCGGGGAAATGGGTCAGCCGTTTGGACTCGCCAGTTGTTGTGTCCAGAAACCATAGGTTGGGTGCCCGGCCTCCTTGGTATTTTTTCCAGGATTCTTCCTGAAAATCTTTTTTGGCGGTGTAGATCAGTTGTGTTTTATCAGCGGAGAGGCTGACGCTTTCACCATAGGCCACCGGAAGCTGTTCCGGCAACCCGCCATCCCGGGAAACAAGAAAGAGTTTGTTATAGCGAGGCCGTTCACTATACATGGTTGAAGCAAAAAGAAGTGCCGTACCATCTTCTGTCCAATCGAGCAGTTTATCCGGTGCCGGGTGATGGGTAATTCGCCGGGGAATGCCGCCTTCCTGTGGAATGATATAAAGGTCCCGGTTATTGTTATATGTGGCGCTATAGGCGATTTCTGTCCCATCGGGAGAAAATTTTCCGCGTTTTTCCTCACCACCGTCGGCGGTCAACCGTACAGCCCGGCCCCCTTTGATCGAAACCAGCCATAAATCGCTGTCATAAGTAAACAGGATTTTATCCCGGGAGACATCCGGATATCGCATCATACGCGCGTCTATGGCTCCCCATGTCAGGCCCGGTATGGCGCAAACCAGGATAACCGCACAAAACCGCATGAACATTGTCATTTCCGGAATCTCCCCTTCAAATTTAACTATTGGTCGTGTTTGCGAATACTAGAGTGAATTGCGAATAGGTTGGTTCAATTCACTCTAGAGGCTTCCTGTGATCTGGAGGAAATGATAATTCCTCATTATGGCATTAATTATTTTTACATGCGCCTCTAAAAAGCCAATGGTTACAGGGCCTAACCTGCATATTAGTTTTTCTTATCTCAATATGAGAAACAATCAGTTGTTTCTTTCCTTTGTGCGGATTTTTAATGATGCGCACAGGCAACGGGTTCTTCGTCTGGGATAAGGGATTGAGGAAATGTTGCGGCCTGAGTGAAGAAGAACAAGATCCGTTTAGGGAGAAACATTGTGAAAAAGTTACTTTTATGTGCAACGGCGGCCATGGCGGTGCTTCCCTATCATGTCTCTGCTACAGAAACAGAAGAAGACAGTGCCAAACAGGAGAGTATCAAGTTTGATGAGATCGTGGTGACGGCTCAGAGACGGGCCCAGTCCTATCTTGATGTGCCTGCCAGTGTGAGTGTGATCGATAGCACCACTCTCCAGCAGAACAATGTGAACGGGGCGGCCGATTATTTAACGTTGACGCCGAATGTTTCCTTTCGGGAAGGGGGGCGCGGCGGCTCCAGAAATATTCAAATCGCCATCCGCGGCATCAGTGATCTGAGGTCGGGGGAGCGGGTTTCCGCCAATACGGCCTTTGGTATTTACTGGGATGAGTTCAGTGTGGCAACGGCCGCCAGTGGGACGGCCAATCCGCCGATTTATGATGTTGAGGCGGTAGAGGTGCTGCGGGGTCCCCAAGGTACTTATTTCGGTCGTAACGCTGAAGGCGGAGCGCTGAATATTCGTACTAAAAAACCGACCGAAGAGTTTTATGGTCAGATTGACCTAGGGGTCGGTAGTAACAACACCTATGAAACAAGTGGCGTACTGAACCTCCCTGTTACCGGTGGCATGTATCTTAGAACTGTGGTCAATCATGAAAGAAGCGACGGTCCGGTCAAGAATGTTCATCCCACCGGCGGTAATGGTGGTTATGAGCTGATTAGCACCCGTTCCACTTTGCGTGTAATGCCAACAGAAAACACCACTATTGACGCGCAGGTCGCCTATACTCGTGAAGAACAGGATTATCAACCGATGGTGCCAACCTGTGTAAACCCGACATTTGGTTTCGATCCTTCCGACCCGGCGGTGCTCGGGGGTATTGGCTGTCACCCGGATCATGATGGGAATATGCCGGAAGGTTTTGAAAATGCCCCTGTGAACCGGGACAAGATTTATGTCAATACACCGGCTTTTGCCGATAATGTCACCAAACTTTATCTTTTGAATGCAACTCATCAATGGGATGGGGTGGCGGCGACTAGCGTTACGGGCTATCTTGATACGGAAATGGATCAGTTGATGGATCTGGACCATTCCGGTGTCGACAGCGTGGACCGGAAATATGATTATACGACCAGTTCCTTCAGCCAGGAGTTCCGGCTGGCCTCCACCGGAGATAATGTTGTGGACTGGACAGTGGGGGGGTTGTATTACAAGGACAAGCTTAAGGCGCATAACGAGATTCTCATCAAGGGATTTCTTGGTCCTTGGCTCAGGGGGGATAAAGCCAACGAAAATACCATTAATATCGAACGGGAAGGTTGGGCCGTGTTCGCAGATGCTGCCTGGCATGTGACAGATGACCTGACAGTAACTCTGGGCGGTAGATATTCTGATGATAAGGATGATCAATGGTGGGAGGATGTTTTTGCCGCCTGTGGTCGCCGCGCTCCGGGAGACCCGCTGGCGGAAGGGTGCCAGTTATCTCCGGAACAGGCTTCTGGAGCGCTGCCTATTTTCACTGACGACAATGGTAATCAGGCGATTACAGGTGGAAGAAGTCCGCAGACACAGGGAACAAGTGCGGGTAATTCCAGCGATGATTTCTCCTTCCGGGCAGCAGTGAACTATCATCTGAATGATAATGTAACAGCGTATGCTGTGGTTTCTCAGGGATATAAAGCGGCTACGGCTCGCGTTAATCCGGACTCCGGCGGCAATAACACTACCTTTGCCAACAAGGAAAAGCTGACCAATTATGAAGTCGGTTTTAAAGGGACGCTCTTTGACAATTCTGTGCGTTTTGAACTGGCAGCCTTCCTTATGAAATGGCGTGACATGCAGATCGACATCCGTGAAAGTCTGTGTGAATTGCCCAATGGATCATTGGTACCCAATGACGGCAGTGTTCCCGCTGAAGACTGCAAAATCGTTCCCCGGGATAGCATCGCCAATGCTCCCAAAGCCGAGGCCAAAGGACTTGAGCTTTCTGTGCAGTCCTATCTTACCGATAATTTTCTGATTGGCGGTACGTTGGGGCTTCTGGATGCCAAATATGTGGAATTCGAACCGGTTGGTATTGCCTTGTCCAGTGACGATCTATCCGGGCAGCGGCTACCGGGCGCACCGGACTATACCGCCACCTTTATGGCGCAGTATAATTACCATGCTTTTCAGGGTGACGGATATATCCGCGGGGAATGGTATTTCCGTGGCGGACAGGCTTCAAATCTGACCGAACTGCAAACCGGATTCCCGGCGGATTTCGAAGGATACAATGTCTTGAACCTGCGTACGGGTCTGGACTGGCAAAATGTCAGCCTGTCTCTTAATGTGGAAAACGTTCTGAAAAATAGCTATCACACCGCTACGGATGGATTTAGTTATGGCGGTACGTTGATTGATGTTCATCCCCGCACGGTTTTCCTGCGTCTGACATTAATATCCGAATAACTCTTCACTTCTCAATAAACGACTTCAGAATGGAAACTTGGTCCTGCATCGGTATTTCGGTGCAGGGCTCTTTTTTTGCAAATATTAGAGTGAATTTGCTCAATGGTTTCAAAAGACCTTGTATACACGAAAGACAGGCTTAACAGTGAACGACACTGCCGATCCTGTTTGACGAGGCAGAAGGGGGTGGAGGCGGCCTGAAAGCGACGGAGGTGTTTGGGATAATGCGTTCTAGAAAGTTAATGCAGCAGGGCCGTCACCGTCACGCCAATAAAATTGGCAATCACATATCCAAATATGCCGCACATGATCCCGGGGGTAATCAGTGTGGTCCAGCCGCGGGAAATGGCAATGGCAGCGGTGGGGACCGGGCCGACAAGAGCTGCACCCGACCCGGTCAGGGCCTCGGCCAGATCCACCCGGAACAGTTTAGCCAAGATCAGGACAACCATAAAATGGATGACGATGATCAGCACGGAATAAACAAAAAGATGGACGGCAGAGTCCAAAAAGGCGGTGACGTTTGTGCCTAATCCAATGGCGGCAAAAAACACATACATGATCAGCATCCCCATTTCAAACTCCCCCTCAAGTTTGCTCATGGTTCGGGGGGCGATATTGGCCACCAGAATAGCAAGAGCGGTCACGAACAGAATCCTGAAATTGCCAAGTTCCAATATATCTGCCAGGGTGTAGGAAAGGGCACAGATCACAAAACTCAAGGCCAGGGCGCCACTGATATGGGTTAGATGCATCTGTGTATTTTCTTTGGTCCGGGGGTTTTTCTGTTCGGTTTTTTGAGCCTCTTCCATGATCTGGGATGGCAACAGACGGCGGACCAGTGCAATGGACGGCAGCGTGACCAGTGTCATCAGGGCCATCACGCTGACAATGCTATTGGCGCCGATGGCAACGCTGAACTCTGCTGGTGTCATGTTCACGGCTTTGGAAACTGCCACAAAGTTGATGGTGCCACCAATAAACCCGCCGGTATAGACCCCGGCAACCTTCGGGCCGATCTCCCCTAGATCAAGAAGAAAGAACCCAATGATCGCCCCGGCGATGGTGCCCAGCGCGGCGAAGGAAAAGGTGATCATGATTCGGCCGCTTTCCTTGAAAATCTTGCGTAAATCCGCCTTGAACAGCAATAGGGGAATGCCCAGTGATACCAAATATTCGCCCACGAAGTCCGTGACCGGCGAGCGGAAGGGGGTAACCTGAAAATTGGATAACAGAATGCCCCCGATAATCACCCATAGCGCGCCCGAAGTGGCTTTTCCGATCTTGTTGGTATCGGCCCAGAAACCGAACCAGGCAAGACAGAACAGAATGGCCGAAAGAAGAAGAACATTGTCTTGGGCAATCAGGGGCATATGCAGAATTTCCTTGTTAGTTCCTGGGGTTGTTCTTGGGATATTTGTGGCGCGGGGCCATTGTGCTGTCAAACCACCAGCCAAGACCGGAGACCTCGCGAATAATTTGCTGACGGACCTCGCTGTTTGCAGTGCTCACCCGGGTCATAATTTCTTGGGCCTGTGTCCCGACGGGGTAAAACAGGGGCGGGTTGGACCGTTCACAGACGGTAGCGATTTCTTCGGCCAGACGGGTTGGCGACAGGCCAGAGGCAGATGGGCGCAGGGTGTGATAAAGGGGCGCATATGGTGTCGGGCTGTTCGGGATCTCATCCATATGTTTGCGGTTCAGGTTGGTGACTACGGACCCGGGGATCACTACCGTCACGAAAATGCCGAATGGGGCGACTTCATAGGCGAGACTTTCACTGGCACGGTTGAGTGCGGCCTTGCTCGCCGCATAGGCCCCATCCAAGGGCAGGCCAATTTCGGCCGACAGCGAGGATATCATGAGAATGCGCCCCTTTTCCTGCCGTCGCATCAGGGGCAGGATTTTGCGGCATAGGGTCATGGGGCCATGAAAATTGATGGCAAAGATCTTGCGCCAGTGTTCCTGTGTATACACCTCTATGGGGCCCGGAATGTTGATGCCGGCATTATTGATTAGATGGGACAGTTCATGCCCTTCGTTGCCAATAAGACTGACGCATTGGTCAATATCGCTGAGCTGTGTCACATCAAGGGGCAGGGGGCTAATTTGCGCATGATCCAGCTCAGGGGGGATGTTTTGCGGATTTTTTAGTCCAGCATACACCCTGTAGCCTCTGTTGGCGAGGGTTAAGGCTGTGCTCAGGCCGATTCCGCTTCCCGCGCCGGTTATCAGAACTGCCGTCATATCAGTAAGTTACCTGCTCGTTCTCTAAAACTTTCAAAATTATAAGCTAAGTTATTGAAACAACAGCATTGATAATTCTAATGCGGTGATGAGAATCTATCATTTGTTGGGGGCTGCCGCTTCAGATATCCAGAAATAAGTTGAGTGAAAGGTAGGATATCTGGATGAAGGATTTTGATGTTGTTATCGCAGGGGGCGGCGTAAATGGTCTGGCCTGCGCCAGCCTGCTGACCAAATATAATCTTTCGGTTTGTGTGCTTGAAAGAAACCCTTGGGTCGGAGGCGGGGCGGTGACTCGCGAAGTGACATTGCCGGGATTTAAACATGATATGTTTGGCTCGTCCCATGTATGGATTCATTGTAATCCCGATTTTCAGGAAATCAAAAGCGAACTGGAACAATATGGTCTGAAATATATCTGGTCCGAGGATCAGATTACCGGCCATCCCGACAAATCCGGCGGACCAGGTATTGTCATCTATAAAAGCATCGACAAGACCGTCGAAAGCATTGCTCAATATTCTGAAAAAGACGCTGTCCGCTACCGGGAAATTTACGATGATTTCGAACTGGTGCGTGACGGCTTCCTTAAAGCCTTTTTTTCACCGCCTTCACCGCCCAGCTACATGGCGCAGGCGATGGAAACCAGTAAAGAAGGCTTGAAACGCCTGCGGGAATTTTCCTTAAGCGCCCGGGCCTGGGTAGATCAGAACTTCGAGAATGAGTTTGTTAAAGGGGTTATGCTGAACTGGGCTATGGCGCCGCAGATCCTGCCCGAACAGGAAGGGGCGGGACAATCCTGTTACATTATGATTCCCGCAATCCACATGTTCGGACAGTCCATTCCCAAAGGCGGCAGCATGATGCTGCCCATTGCCATGCAGAATTATATCAATGACCATGGCGGACAGGTGTTGACTGAAGCGGCAATCAGGGAATTTATTGTCGAAAATGGAGAGGCCAGGGGATGTATCCTGGAGGACGGTAGGGAAATCCGTGCCCGCAAGGCGGTGGTCAGCGCCCTGGAACCGAAACAAACATTTCGCAAATTTGTAAGACCTAGGGTCCTGGACGATGATTTTCTGCAAATGGTGGATCGCTATTCCTTCGGCAAGATAACCATTTGCCGGGTGCACCTGGCACTGACCGAGGCACCCCGCTTCACCAATGGCGAACTGATGAGCAGTTGCCCGTTCCACCGGATTGTGGATTCCGAACCGCAACTGATCAGGCAGTATGCGGAAATTGCGCAGGGTATTCCACCCTCTGACCCGTTCCTGTGGAGCGCCTGTTGGACCCTGATGGACCCCAGCCGTGCGCCAGAAGGGAAACATACGCTGATTTTTGACACTTTTGTCTCCAACTGGCTGGCCGACGGGCGAACCTGGGAAGAGATCAAGCAAGATTATGCCCATAATGTATTGCTGAAAAAACTCCAGCAATATGCGCCGAATATCAATGAACAGACGATTTTGGGAGAATATATCGAAACGCGCGAAAGCCTTGAAGCAGCGAACCCCTGTTTTGTGGACGGAATCACCACTGGCGGGGAGCGGATCCAGGCGCAGCTCGGCTACTTCCGGCCATTTCCCGGATATGCCCATTACCGCTCCCCTATACGCAATCTGTATATGACGGGCCCGCATTGCCACCCGGGCGGGGCCATTTCTGCCATGGGAACCATTACCGCCAATGTAATGCTGGAAGATATGGGGCTGAAACAAAACGATTATTAGGGTCCGCCGTAATTGCGGAGCCGTGGCGGCGCGTCTCCTCCCGTACCCCATAGGGTAACCTTGTATGCGCCGCCATCTCTTTTTTTGACAGTCAGATGAGGATAAAATGACCAGTAAAAAAATCGAAAAATATACCGCGCTTGTGATCCAGCCCCAGGTCACCATTTCTGACGATGACTCGGCTGTGAAGAAAAATCTGGATCGGGTTTGCAAGATGATTGATTTCAGTGTGGGGTATCACTGGGAACTGCCAGCCCGGCTGGTGGTATTGCCGGAATATTTTCTTCAGGGGGTGACCACGCCGGGCAAGGGCGAAGACGGTCTGAATGAGTTCATGAAAAAGGCGGTGACATTTGACGGGCCTGAAATCGCCCGTCTTTGCGACAAAGCCAAAGAATATAATATCTTTATCTCTGGTGGTGGTGTGATCGAGCGGCTACCGGAATTCCCGGACCGCTGGTTTAATACCGCTTTCATCATCGGGCCTACTGGTGAGGTAATCTTGAAATATCACAAATGGCATATCAATGTCTCGCTTGGCCTCGGCACAAGTCCCCATGACATGCTGGACGAATACACGGCGGCCTTCGGCGGCGACATCAAAAACCTGTTCCCGGTGGTCGATACCGAGATCGGCAAGTTGGGGACCATGACCTGCCATGATGGCTGCACGCCGGAAGTTTCCCGCGCATTGGGGTATAATGGGGTGGAGGTGATCTGCCATCCAGGCGCCATCCAGGAAGTGGAAGGGGTGAACGAACCCTGGGATTTCTGGGTTTTTACCCGCCGGACAAGGGCCCATGACAATATGTGTTATCTCTTGGGTTCCAACTGGGGCACGGTGGATCATGAATATTATCCGCGCGCCTTTTGCCCCGGCCACAGCTTCATCATTGACTATACCGGCATGGTGCTGCGTCGGGCCGATTATCCGGAAGAACAGGTCATCAGTTGTCCCATTGACATCGAAGCCTTGCGTGAACACCGCTCGCGCTGCAACCACAATACCTGGGTGGATCTCAGGACCGAAGGTTTCCGGCAAATCTATGAAAAACCGATTTACCCGCCGAACCAGTTCCCCTCCGGCCGTCCGCCGCGCAATCTGGCGGATAAGATGAAACCCTTGCGGGAAGTGTATCTGGATATTTACGGCCGTGGTCAGTTTACCCCGCCGGCAGGCATGACGGTGGAGGATATGGCGGACTTGCATGAAAAGCGCATCCGTGCCGCACAGAAAATCGGCCTGCTCAGAGAAGATTAAGTAGAGGACTGATCATGAAGGTTGTCAGCAAACTTGCCAACATGACCCTGACGGTGGGTCGGATGTATCGGGATGGTAACCGGCTGGTCATCACCAACGAAGGGGGCGAGGGCATTCCCACAAAGGTTTATGTCCACCCCAAAGATGTGACAGGTGCACTCAAAGCCCTGTTTTCCAGTCTGTCGGCCTTGGGGTTTGTGATCCTGTTCCCTTATTTTTATTTCAGGGCAGGAGATGAGAAGGATGAACAGGTCACGCCCAAATCCATGAATAATCCTTGGGTATGATGATGCGGACGCTGGCGGAAAAACTGGAGACATTCGGGGTCATTCCTGTCGTCACAATCGAGGAGACCGCCTTGGGCGTTCCTCTCGCACAGGCCCTGACAGATGGTGGCCTGCCGGTGGTGGAAGTGACCTTTCGGACCGCTATGGCCGCTGACGCCATCCGGGAGATTAAAATGGCCTTTCCGGATATGCTGATCGGGGCGGGAACTATTCTGCAACCCGGCCAAGTGGATCAGGCGATAGCGGTGGGAGCCGATTTCCTTGTGGCGCCAGGATGTAATCCGGCCGTCATCAGACATGCTCTGGCCCAGAAGGCATCTTTGATCCCCGGCTGCGTCACGCCGAGCGACATTGAAACCGCTCGTCGGGAAGGACTTCGTCTGGTGAAGTTCTTTCCCGCCGAGGCCTGTCGGGCACGGGATGTGATCCCGGCGCTGAACGGTCCCTATCCGGACATGCGTTATATGCCCACGGGGGGGATCCGCCTTAAAAGTTTGGAAGATTATTTGACAATCCCTAATGTGATGGTCTGCGGTGGCAGTTGGATTGCCCCTGGTGCGTTAATGGCAAACGGGGACTGGGAAACCATTTCTATGAATGCCCGACAGGCTGTTGAGCAGGTTAATCTGATCCGGGAAGAAACGATAAAATGAGTTTTACAACAAAATTTCCGCTTTCTCCCGTTGTCATTGGTTTCGGAGAGATCATGCTTCGGCTAAAATCCCCGGCCTATGAACGTCTGTTTCAATCACCGCTTCTGGAAACCAGCTTCGGCGGATCGGAATTTAATGTGCTGGCGTCGCTGGCGCGTTTTGGTATTCCAGCAGAGTTCGTGACCGCCTTGCCGGATCATGATATCGGCCGGGCCTGTCTTGCCGAAATGCGGGCACACAATGTGGGCACCGACGCTGTCCGGTTCAGGGCCGGTCGTATGGGGCAATATTTTCTGGAGGCCGGCGCAAATCACCGACCGACCAATATCCTTTATGACCGACAGGGGGCGGCTTTTGCCGGATTGGACAAAAGAGATATGGACTGGAAAGCCGTTTTACAGGGCAAACACTGGCTCCATTTGTCGGGTATTACCCCGGCTCTTGGGGAAGGGTTGGCGGAAATGTCCCTGGAGGCCGTGCAGGTGGCGCGAGACTTGGGGCTTACGGTTTCCTTTGATGTGAATTATCGGCAAAAACTCTGGCGGGATAATAGCCTTGATGCGCCGGATATTTTAAGTCGGATCGTCCGTCATGTGGACGTGTTATTTGCCAGCGAAGAAGATTGTCGACTGAATTTGGGGATTGAAGGAGATGGCAATACTTCTGATCTTCAGGGACGAAATTACAGCCTGTCGGAGAAAATGTTTGCCGCTTATCCCAACCTTCAGGTCATGAGCACCACATTCCGCGAAAGTCTTTCTGCCGACCATAACAATCTGAGCGCGGGGCTGCGGGATCGTACGGGATATTTTGTCAGTCGATCTTACGAAATGCGCCGCATCATTGATCGTATTGGCGGGGGAGATGCCTTTGCCGCTGGGCTGATTTATGCGCTGATCAGGAATGAAGGCGGTCAGCGCGCACTGGATTTCGCGACAGCGGCGGCCTGTCTGAAACACAGCATTTACGGTGATGTGAATCGTGTCAGCGTTGCAGATGTCGAGGCCCTGCTCCAGGGAAGTTCCGGAGGGCAGGTCAGCCGTTGAGGCCGACCTGCCAGTGAAGCCTACCAGTTCCACATGGTGCCGTCCTGAAGACGGTTGATCGGCAGATAGGCACGCTGATAGGGATATTTCGCGGCCAGCTTTTCGTCGATATCGACCCCAAGGCCCGGTTTGTTGCCCGGATGCAGATACCCGTCCTTGAAGCTGTACTCATGGGGAAATACGGCGTCGGTTTCGGGGGTGTGGCGCATATATTCCTGAATGCCGAAATTGGGCACCCACAGGTTGAAGTTCAGTGCCGCGCCCATACAGACCGGTGACAGGTCCGTTGCCCCGTGACAGCCGGTACGCACATGGTGCAACGCGGCGAACCCCGCAATTTGACGTAGATGGGTGATGCCACCGGCATGCACGACGGTGGCACGGATATAGTCGATCAACTGTTCTTCGATCAGGGTCTTGCAGTTCCAGATGCTGTTGAAAATCTCGCCGATGGCAAGTGGAGTGACCGTATGCTCACGTACCCGGCGCAAGCCTTCCTGGTTGTCCGCCGCTACGCAGTCCTCCATCCAGAACAGCCGATAAGGTTCCAGCAACTTGCCAAGGCGTGCGGCCTCGATAGGAGTCAGGCGGTGGTGCACATCATGCAGAAGATGCGGTTCGTCGCCGTAAGTTTCGCGCAAGCGTTCAAACAGCTTTGGCGCATGAGTGAGATATTTTTCCGTGGACCACACATTTTCGCTCGGCAGGGCACCGTTAGCGGGCTCGTAAAACATCTTGTCGCCGGACACGCCGTAGGTGGAGGGCAGGCCGGGAATGCCAGTCTGGGCGCGAATGGCCTTATACCCCATGTCGATATATTTACCGACTTCCTCGACGGTCTCTTCAAGGGTCTCGCCATTGGCGTGACCATAGACCATCACCCCGTCGCGGCTGGCGCCGCCGAGCAGCTGATAGACCGGCATGCCCGCGGCCTTGCCCTTGATGTCCCACAGTGCCATGTCTACTGCCGAAATGGCGGTCATGGTGACCGGTCCCCGTCGCCAATAGCAGCCCCGATAGAGATATTGCCAGATATCTTCAATCCGGTCCGCCTGCATGCCGATAAGACAGGGAATGACATGTTCCTCAAGATAGGCGACAACGGCTTTCTCCCGCCCGTTCAGGGTAGCGTCGCCAATACCGTAAAGATCCTCGTCCGTGTAAATTTTCAAAGTGACGAAATTTCTGCCAGGGCAGGTCACTATGACCTTGGCGTCGGTAATTTTCATGATGTCCTGTTCCAGTTGTCTGTTGAGTTAATTAAAGGAAAAATATGGCCTTTGCCTCTTGCGGGCAAACGAGTCTTTGTCATACTCTGGATTAGTTTTGTTTATGCGTTGTTAGCGACAGGATCAGGATTATGGGCAGAAGACTACCACCGTTAAATTCCTTGCGGGTTTTTGAAGCGGCGGGGCGGCATTTGAGTTTCACTCAGGCCGGTGAGGAATTGCATGTGACCCAAGCGGCAGTCAGTCATCAGATCAGGGTGCTGGAAGAATGGCTTGGCGTGCTGCTGTTTCAGCGCCTGAAGAACGGCTTGAAGCTGACCGAAGAAGGCAAGGCCTATCTGGAGCCTCTGACAGAGGTTTTTGATAAAATGGCGGAGGCCACCGATCAGTTGATCAATCGGGAAGAGGTCAAGACCCTGAACATCTCGACTCTGAGTTCCTTTGCCTCAATCTGGCTGGTGCCGCGGCTTAAATCGTTCCGGGATCAATATCCGGACCTGGATGTACGTGTTGTGACCATTGACCAGGAAGAGGATCTGTTGAGCCAGGGCACCGTGGATGTGGATATTCGCTATGGCGACGGGAGATGGCAACATGTGCACGCCCGGAAGTTTCTGACAGAGAATATTTACCCGGTCTGTAGTCCTGCCCTTCTAGAAGGGAGTAATCCCTTGAAGAAGTTGGAAGACCTGAAACATCACACGCTCTTGCATGATGTGGGGGTGATGGGCTGGAAGGAATGGCTGGAAGAGGCGGGGGTGGAGGGTATCGATCCCAGCCGAGGGCCTGGTTTTACCCATTCTCATCTGGTTATCCAAGCCGCCATTAATGGTGAAGGGGTAGCACTCGGACGCGGGGCGCTGGTCGCTGATGCTCTGGCACGAGGGGATCTTGTTGCGCCTTTCGGGGTAAAGATCCCCTGTAGCTACAGTTATTATGTCGTCAGCAATAAAAATGCCTCGGATCAGCCGAAAATCCGGGCTTTTGCCCACTGGTTGTTGAATGAAGCTGAAAAATTCATTTCCATGAAAGGCCGCATGGGATCCTGAACCTTTCCTGCGCGGGGTGCCTTACAGAGCGGCAATGACAGATTTCAGTTCCGTATAATGTTCTAGGCCTTCAAGACCGGCCTCCCGGCCCCAACCGGATTGTTTAGTGCCGCCGAACGGCATGGCCATGTCTGGGATGCCATGACAATTGATCCAGAAAATACCCGCCTGAATTTCAGCGGCGATTTTGTGAGCCTTGCTTATATCCCGGGTCCAGACGCTGCCCGCCAGGCCATAGTCGGAGCTGTTGGCCAGAGCAATCACTTTCGCCATATCATCCACCTTCATCACCGAGAGCACCGGACCGAAAATTTCCTCTTTCATGACCCGCATGCCCGGGCGCACCCCGGTCAGGATGGTTGGCTGCATGAAATATCCCTTTCTGTTGAGTTTTTTGCCGCCGGTCACAAGACTGGCGCCTTCCTGTAGGGCGCTGTCCACATAATTCCGTACGCTGTTCAGCTGCTGATCAGAGATCAATGGTCCCATTTCCGTAGCTGGATCCAGGCCGGGACCGATCACAAGATTTTCGGCATAATTGATCAGACCGCCAAGAAGGTCATCGTAAATACCGGCTTCTACAAATACCCTAGATCCTGCGACGCAGACCTGTCCAGAATTGGAAAATATACCTTGGGCAACACCGGAAATGGTTTTTTCCAGATCGGCATCGTTATAAACGATGACCGGTGACTTGCCGCCCAGTTCAAGGGTCAGCTTCTTCAGATTTCCTGTTGCGGCTTGCACGAGTTTTTTGCCGGTCGCTGTCGATCCGGTGAATGAAACCTTGTTCACCTGCGGATGCTGAACCAGCGCAGCTCCCACGGCGGCGCCGTTTCCTGGCAAAATATTGACTACGCCGTCCGGAAGGCCTGCCTCGATCAGGAGTTCTCCCAGATAGAGGGTGCTCAGGCAGGTCACTTCGGCAGGTTTGATAATCACGGAACAGCCAGCTGCCAACGCCGGGGCGATTTTCCAGGCCGCCATAACAAGAGGGCCATTCCACGGAGTAATCAGGCCCACCACGCCCACAGGCTCACGCCTTGTATAGGCGTGAAAATCGCCGGGGATGGAAATGTCCGTGGTACGCCCGCCTAACTTTGTGCACCAGCCGGCATAATACCGAAAGCTTTCGGCCGCGGCGGGAATCTCGCCTTGCCGGGCGGCTGTCAAGGGTTTCCCGCCGTCCAACGTTTCCAAGAAAGCGAGTGTGTCTGCATGCTGTTCGATAAGATCGCCGACCCGCCACAGAATACGGGCTTTTTCCGCCGGGGTCTTGGCCCGCCAGCGTTTATCGGTGAAACTATGGCGGGCCGCAGTCACGGCCGCTTCCACTTGATCGCCCCCCGCTGCATAGACAGTACCAATGCGCTCTGCTGTCGCCGGATCAATACAGTCTATCAGCGCGGCATTTTCCGGACTATGCCAGACACCGTTGATCAGCATGGGCCGGGGGCTCGCAAGATAGTTTTTGACGGAAGTCGGGAGGGCAGAGGGATTGGGCACGGTGTTATACTCCTGTCATAAAGTCCTGTAATGCATCCAGCACGGCCCGGTTTTCATGGTCCAGTCCAATAGTAATTCTGAGGCAGTTTTCAGGCCCCCCGGCGCCCACCGGTCGGGGGATTATGCCTCTGGATAATAAGAATTTCCAGGCGGCTCCGGCGTTATGGCTGTCCGTTTCCGGGAACCGCATCAGGATGAAGTTGGCGACGCTGGGTACTACTTCGAGACCCATTTCGGTCAGCCGCTCGCTCATCAGGGCGAGCCATTTGTTATTGGCTTGCCGCACCTTGTTTTCATGATCCCGGTCTAGGACGGCCGCGCAGGCGGCCGCCATCGCTGGCGCATTGGTGTTAAAGGGGGTGCGGATGCGCTGCATCATGCCGATGATCTCGGCGCTGGCATAGGCCCAGCCGATCCGTAGCGCGGACAAGCCATAAAGTTTGGAGAATGTGCGGGTCATCACTACATTGTCCGTCGTTTCGGCCAGCGTTTGACCCGGATCATAATCTTCTTTTTCCACATAATCCGCATAGGCGCTGTCCACCAGCAGTATGATATCACCGGGCAGGTTGTCATGCAGCCGTTGTAACTCGCTCGCCGGCAGATACCGGCCCGCCGGATTATTGGGGGTAGCAATGGCCACCAGGCGCGTTTTATCGGAAACTTTGGCCAAAATCTGATCTACGTTCGGAACCAGTTCCGGTTCAGGCGCAGTAATAACTTCCGCGCCTTGGGCCAAGGCATGAATGCGGCACATGGCAAAGGCATATTCGCTGAGAATTACTTCGTCCCCGCGGGCGACATAGGCCCGGATCAACATCTGGATCAACTCATCCGAACCGTTCCCGCAGATGACCTTGTCCGCATCCAGATCAAAACGTTCCGCCAACGCCTCCCGCAATGCAGTTTGGGACCCGTCGGGATAACGATATAGTGTGTTTGCTGCCTCCATATATGCTTTGATGGCGGCGGGGCTGGGGCCCAAGGGGGATTCGTTGGAGGACAGCTTGATCGGATTCTGAATACCGTCCAGCTGGCTTTGTCCCTGGACATAAGGGGAAATTTTTAAAAGGCCCGGATTGGGAGAAGGTTTTGTCATGGAATACCTTTTCTTCTTTGTTGATATTAGCCACGCACCGGGGGCGTGAGAATAAATTCCCAAGGCGTCGCCATATCCTCTTCAACGTGCACCTCGATCAAGGTCGGACCGTTATGGTCAAGCCCCTTGCGGATAAACTCCCGTAGCCCTTCCGGCGAATTGGTGCGATAGGCGGCGGCGCCGAAGCTTTCGGCGAATTTGACAAAGTCCGGATTATGCAAGTCCGAGGCGATCAGCCGACCGCCGAACCATTCTTTCTGCTGGCGTTGCACATTACCGAATTTATTGTTGTTAAAGACAATGGTGACCAGCCCGATATTATATTGCACCGCTGTTGCCATTTCGTTGGCGGTGAACAGAAAACCACCGTCGCCGGCCACGGAAATCACCGGCTTGTCCGGGTGGGCGATTTTGACCCCGAGCGCTGTGGCATAACCATAGCCAAGTGTGCCCTGATAGCCGCAGGTAATTAGCTGCCGGGGCTTGTATACAGGAAAACCGTACCAAGAGGTGAAACCGACCTGGGTAATCTCGTCGCAGAAAATGCCGTCTTCGGGCAGTTCCTGGCGAATGACCTCCAGATAGGACATTTGCGGCTGGACCTTTTGGATCCGTCTCCAATAGTCCCGCTTCAGGGCGTCAAGCTCGTCCTTGCGGCTGGAGCGGTTAATATTTTCCTTTTCCAGCATGGGGATCAGCGCCCTGAGCGCCCTGCGGGCGTCGGCAACAATGCCTACTTCGGGCACATTGATGCGGTCGATCTCCACAGGGTCGATATCAATGCGGATGATTTTCAGGTTCTCATCTACGCCCCAGAATTGCTGCTGCAACTGAAGGCGGGTGCCGATCCCCACCACAACGTCCGCCTCGGCCCAGAGCCGATGCCCGGTGGGATAATTGACGCCGAGATAATGATCGTCGCTGATGATGCCTCGACCGCTGCGGAAGGAAGAAACCGGCGCCTGCAGCATTTCGGCCAGTTCCTGAACCTCGGGGGCGGCATGGGTTGCTCCGCCACCAACGATGATCAGGGGGCTCTTGGCGCTGCCGAGCAATTTTGCAGCAGCCTTGATCTGTTCGGGATCCGGTTCCGTTGGGGTATCGACAAACGCGTTCAGAAGTTTCACATCGCTTTGTAATCCCATAATATCCATAGGCATTTCGAGGGAAACAGGCCGGGGGCGTCCGGATTTCAGCGCCCTGAACGCTTCGTTCACAATGGCCGGAGCTTGTGAGGGATGGTTGATGCGCTCAGCGTATTTGGTCAGGGATTTCATGGTCGCCAGCTGATCCGGAAGCTCATGAAGCTCTCCATATCCCTTGCCGATGGAGCGGGAGGGAATCTGCCCGGTGAGGCACAGAACCGGCGTATTGGTGGCGTAGGCGGAACACAGCGCGGCGGTGGAATTGAGCACACCGGGGCCGGGCACTACCGTATAGACGCCGACCTTTCCGGTGGAGCGGGCATAACCGTACGCCATATAGGCCGCGCCCTGTTCATGGCGACTACAGATTGTTCTAACTTTATCGGAAGACTGATACATGGCGTCAAAAAAATGATCCAGCTGCCCTCCGGGCAGGCCAAAAATCGTATCCACCCCGTTTTGAATCATGGACTGCAGGATTGCGTCCGCACCGGACAAATGTGTCATTGACTTCTTTACTCCTGAGTTTTTGCTTACTCCTGAGTGTTAAAGAAAGAGGGGAACATCGCCAAATGATCCTTTTTCATTGCAGCATAAGGAAAAATAATCCTCATCGCCTTACGCTGGCACGAAAGGACAAAGGCCTTCGAAAAATATCAGGCTTCCTGATGGGGCTCATAGGGGGGATTGGGGTCGTGTGCAGGGAGAAGCCGCACGATCATATGTAACAAAATGATCAGGATACTGGCGGGCATAACGGAAACAATGGCAACATTCGGTATTTCTAGAGCTTCGCTGGCTCGTTGGCTTTGCAGGATCAGAAATTGAGGCATGGCCAGCAAAACGGGAATCCAGAAGAGGAAAACTGCCCCGGCTTCAAACCAGAGGGCTGACTTTCTCAGCCAGGGCCTAACAAGTTTATTCGCACTGAAAAGGGCCGGATCCGCGCGGCCCTTAAAGGCGACGGTCGCTCCCGTAAAACCGGCCCAGATCATGGCATAACGGGCCAGTTCCTCAGTCCAGGCGGGAGGTTCATTAAAAATATAGCGGGCCATGACCTGAAACAGGATACAGACCAGCATCACCACAATTCCTGTTGAGGCAATGGTTTTGCAGATTCGGTTCAGGGCTTCGGACAAGAGGGAGAGATAGAGGAAAAGCCGTGTCATGATGATGTCTCTGCAGTTTCAGCGACCCATTTGTTATACAGGGCGGTTTTTGCCGGTATTTCCCATCTGTTGGGCGGTATCTTTGCACAGGCATCTATCCATTCGGCGCGTTCGTCATCCGTCAAGGAAATCCATTGAATGCCAGACTGCTCCAGACGTTCACGGTCGCGTTTGATGACTTTTCGAGTCCAGAGGCGGTTGGCTTTGCGCCCTGCGGTGGCGGCCTTCTCGAAAGCGCTGTACTCTGTCCTGGTCAGGCGGGTCAACCATTTGGTGGAGGCCAGCAAGAGCCGGAAGGCTGGCCCCATTCTCAGATCCGTGAAATAATCAAGAACCGCCCCATGTCCAAACATGGGGGCGATATTCGGCGGGTTGAGATAGGCGTCGACCATACCTGTCTGAAGGGCTTGCGCCACCTCTTCCCAAGCGACCTGCACACCGCGCACATTCCAGGCGCGCAACAGGTCCATGTCGGCGGCGCTCAAAACCCGCAAACGCAGTTTTCTGAGATCCTCAAGACGACGCACAGCTTTTCCCCGGGTGAAAAGCCCCACCATTGAACCGGTATAGATAAAATCTATGATCTTCAGGCCATAAGGAGCGAGTTCTGCGGAAATAATGTCCAGATAAGGTGTCTGGGTCAGAAGCCGGTCCATATGCTCATAGGTTTTAATGAGGAAAGGGCGGGCACCGGCATATGTCATGGGCGACCAGCGACCAATGGAATCACCGCTGGTGACTGTCATTTCCATCAGGCCAAGCTGTGTCTGGTAGAGCCGTTCCATTTCGCCGCCAAGGCTGCTATTGGGGTACATGCGCACTCCAAAGCCCTGGCTTTCAAGTACCTCTGCGCAGGCATGAAGCCAAACATAGACACCGTTATTGTCAAGGTTGGCGGGGCTTGAAAAGCCGAATTTCACATCTTCGTCCAGCGAGACGGCCTTTCCGCCCACTGTTCCGGCAAGCGAGGCTGCCGGGACAGATACCGCATATTTCAAAAAAGTGCGCCGTTTCATAGCAGCCCCAATTTTCGAGGAAGATAGAGGGACAGTTCCGGCACCAGGGCAATCAGGGTTAGGATAACCAGTTCTGCTACGACAAAGGGCAACACACGCTTACACAGGGACCAGTAGCCTTGTCCGGTAATGGTGGAGACCATCATGACGGCGCCGCCAAGGGGAGGCGTAATAAGGCCAATGGCCAGGTTAAGGCAAATGAGCACCCCTAGCATAACAGGGTGAAATCCCTGGGCCACAGCGACAGGGACCAGCAGGGGAGCCACAACCGTCAGGGCCAGCATAAAGTCAAACCCCATGCCCAGGATGAGAAAGGTCAGGGTGATGAGGAGGAGGTAACCTGTTCCCTCCAGATGAGCGGAGCTTACCAGTTCAGCGATCATCACCGGGACCTGGTGTAGAGCAATAAGGTAGCTCAGCACAGAAGCGGCGGCCATGATCGTGAAGATGGAGCCCGTCAAAAGGGCGGTTTTTTCAATCCCCCTTTTCATGGAGGCAAATGTCATTTCCTTGAAGGCAAACCCTAGGAGTGCACCGGCAAGGCAGGCAAGGGCGCCGGCTTCTATCGGAGTCATGATTCCAAAGACAATCCCCCCTAAGATAACCACGGGCAAGAGGAGTGCGGGCAGGGCGCGCTTCATGGTGGGCCACAAAGGGGGAATATCCTCTTGCGTACCGCCGGGGTGGTTTTCCCGTCTGGCCATAATATAGTTTGTTGCAAAAAGCGCGAGCGCCAGCAAAAACCCCGGTATGATGCCGGCCGCAAACAGGGCCGCCACATCCGTGGACATAATAGCTCCGTATAAAATCAGGATAATTGAGGGCGGTATGATCGGACCAATCACAGAAGAGGCTGCGGTAATGGCGCCGGCATATTCGCGATCATAACCGCGTTTTTCCATCTGTGGAACAAAAGTGTTGGAGAGGGCGGCAACATCCGCCACGGCTGATCCACTGATGCCGGCAAAGAAGAAAGATGTCATGATGTTGACATGCCCAAGTCCGCCGCGCAGGCGGCCAAGTAGCAGCAGCGAAAAATCAATCAGCGAGCGGGTAATACCTGCCCGGTTCATAAATTCTCCGGCCAGGATGAAAAGGGGCATGGCCATAAAGGTAAAGACATCGACCTGTGAGAAAATACGTTGCGGAACGGTTAGAAGGAAGCGGGTACTGTCGGACAGATAATAGCTGATGATCGCGCCGGCACCTATGGCATAAGCAAGCGCGACACCGGATCCGGCCAGCAATATGATGATGGCAATGGTGACAACCGCTTGCATGAAATGTTCTTCCTTCCTTCCGGGTGATATTTGTACCAAACTCAGGACACTTCATGCCCGGCAGCAGCCCGATAATCTTATCTTATCATTAGTGAAAATAATTTCAAATAGGAAAACTCTACATTTATTTTTTGCTGGAGGTGAACTGCCTAGAGTGAATTGTGAATAGGGTGACTCAATTCACTCTAATGCGGCATAGGCCTGCGATTTGTTTAGGGCAAAACGAACCTCAGGGACGGTCTTGAGGCAGGGGAAATGCTCCTTAGGCAGGAGGTCATTGAGGAAGGCTGTCGCCAGTTCAGTTTGGCAGGCGGTATATCCGCTCAGGGTTGAATGTCCGTAATTTCTGATGCGGACGATACTGCTGTTGGGCATATGGCGGGCGATCTGGGTGGCGTAAATGTCCGGTGTCATGGGGTCATAATATCCGCTCAGTAACAGGGTCGGTATGTTGCGGCTCACCGGTACGGGGGCAGGGCGCTTTCCATAAGGCAAGTTTGGGGCGCTGCAAACGGCCGTCATGAAACTTGTAATGGCAAAATTCTCAAGGCTGTTTTGCAGGTCACTTGCCGAAGGCGGCAAGGGCAGCGGATTGCGGTGGGTATATTGGTCCTTACAGACAACGGCAAAGAAAGTGCCGGCGGCGCTCTGGTCGTGTTGTGCAGGGGCGGGAAATACGGTGTTCATCAAAAGGGTTATCAACTCATAGTCCCCTTGCAGGGTGTCGTGAACAAGCAAGGGAACAAGCGGTAGCGTCCTCGCGTTATAGAGCATCCAATGCACGAGGTTCAGAAAATCATGCCAGTTAACCACCATTTCGAGGGGGCCGTTTGTGCCCTTAAGGCAGAGGATAAGGGGGGACGCTTTCAATTTGGATATCAGTTTTTTTAGATCGGTGGCGAGAGACGGGAAAACAGCGTGGCAAGCGGGTTGGGCCCTGCATGCATTAACCAGGCGCGTGAGTCCGAGGGTGAAGTTGCGCGTGGCTTCGGACATGAACAGATCGCTTTCCATGGAAACTGGCGAATCCAGAACCATGCTCCGGATAGCGTTGTCCTCCAGACGCGCGGCTTCCTGGGCGATATATGTGCCGTAGGAAACAGCCAGCAGGTTCCATTGGTCAATATCCAACGCGCGTCGCAAGTCCCGCAAGTCATGGGCATTTTGTATGGCGCTGTAGCCCCGCAGATCACGTCCGGCGTTTTGCAGGCTTCTTAGACAATGCTGTGCCCGCCGGGCGATCTCTGCATCCCGTTCGTCAAGGCTGTGGTCGGCGAGATAAATCCTGCGCCGCGCCTGCTCAAGAGCAGGGCAAATCAGAGCAGGTTCGCTCATGAATCCCCCGCGCTGGGTAAAGAGGATGATGTCGCGCTCCTGCCCAAAGGGGTGGCTGGCGAACAGGGCGAAATAGTGGGGGCTGCTGATGGCGGAGGCGCCGGGCCCGCCAGTAAGAAAAACAACAGGGTCTGATTTTGGCTGTGCTGCCGTAGTTTTTATGATGGCGACAGGTAATTTCAGTTCTGCGGAAGCTGGGTTGTCCCTGTTTTCTGGAACGCGAATATAACCGCAGACCAGCCTGCTGTTCGGCACCTCTTGTGCGGCGGGAAAAGGGCAGGGACTGATTTCCTGAAACCGTGCCTCTGCATTCACTACTGTGGTCAGCCCAAAACAGCATGCGCAAAGAACTGTCAGATCTCTTGGTGTCGAGAGGCTGTTTAAGAACCCCTTTTTCCATCCAGGCCAGACTTTATATACGTTTTTTTCAAATATAATATTTTTACAATTTTGGAGAATCGGTCGAAAATTTTTCATGATCATCTGATACTCCTTTCCGATTTTTTGATATTCTGCATTTCTCAATTCTCGTTTTCCGGATCGTTGGGGGGGTTATAATTGTAGGTTTTAAAAGGAAAAATAAGCAGTCTTGTTTCAATAAAACGCTTGGTAAGAATTGTAGGATACTTTAAGTCTTGCACAAAGTTTCAATTTATGAAAATATTTTCATTATTGAAACTTTTGAGTCTGACTAGATCAACATACAACCAGAAAACAGACGTTTGGCCAGAAAACAGACGTCTGGCTAGAAAATATAGGTATGGCTAGAAAACATAGGTATGGGAGGAATATATGACATCAGAGAGAGGCGGGATTTTCTTGGTCGGGGGGGCGTGGGTTGTGCTTGGGGTTTTGCTGGCCCCGGCAAGCTATGCGCAAAACACGGTGGCGCAGGAGACCGGGGATGAAGGCGACGTGTTTGAGGAAATTACGGTTACCGCGTCGCGGCGGGCCATCGGTCTGCAAGACACGGCCCTGTCGGTAACAGCTATTAAGCCTGAGGAATTGAGCATTAGCGGTCTGAACAAGCTCAGGGATGTTATTGAATTTTCGCCGGGGGTTCATTATGCGGGCGGAAGTGCGCCTGTCGGCAACACGATTACCATGCGGGGGGTGGCCCAGGCGGGGCGGGCGTCAACCGTCGGGCTGTATATTGATGATGTGCCCCTGGGATCCAGCAACTCTTTTGCGGCGGGGCCCACCCTGCATTTTGATGCCGTTTCCGGCGATATAGAGCGGGTCGAGCTGATCAAGGGGCCGCAAGGCACACTTTATGGAAGTTCCTCCATGGGCGGTGTTGTTCGCTATATCACTAAAGATCTTTCCCGGAGTGATTTTGAAGGGGATGTGAAGGCGGATCTCTCCTCAACCAAGGAAGGCGGGTTTAACCAGCTGGTCAGTGGTCGTATCAGCAGTCCTCTGGTCAGGGACAGGCTGGGCATTAGTGTAGCCGGGTATTATGAACATTTTGACGGATTTATTGACCGCATAGAGGAGTCGCCGACAGGGGCGGCAGAAGATGTCGACAGTTTTGACCGCTGGGGGGTTTACGCCAAGATGGCGGTAAACCCGACGGAAAACCTGTCTGCAAATTTCCTTTTTGTCCATACGGACGTGGAATCCTCCGGCGGGAACACAGTGGTGCTTGAAGGCCCGCCCTTTGTTCCTGCCCACGGCCCCTTTTCTACCGATGAGGGCGAGAATGACCTGAATGACGAATTCACCCTGTATGCTGGTACGTTGAATTATGACTTTGAATGGGGGACATTTATTTCCTCAACCAGCTATCAGGACCGCCTCAACTCAAATTCCGCGGATCTTGTAGCCACATTTGGTTCTCTTATTGAGTTGCTGTCAGGACAGCCCCCTGGCTCTGTCACATCGGCTCCTTTTACCGGCCTCATCAAGACGGAAAGGTTTGTTCAGGAAGTTAGGCTGACTTCAAAAGAAAACCAGTCCCTTGAATGGTCGATTGGAGGCATATATTCCGATGAAAACAGCAGCAATATTCAACGACTTGAAGGATTTCCCGGCGGCTTTTTGGCCCTTGATGTTGATCTTGGCAGTGGGGTCGAAGAGCTGGCCCTTTTTGGTAACCTGACCTATTATCTTGCCCAGAATTTTGATGTAACAGCTGGTGCGCGGATTGCCTGGATTGATTCTGCGGTGGCCCTGACAGACGGCCCCGGTCTTATTGTGGCTGACCTGCCCGAAACCACAAGCAGCGATACGGTGGACACCTACAGCTTTACCGCCCGTTACCGTCCGACCCCTGACCTGTCGCTTTATATGCGCATTGCCAGCGGTTATCGTCCGGAAAACGCCAACCTGCCGCTTCTGGATGCAATGGGGAACAATGCGGCCCCCGCGATCATAGCCACAGACACGCTCTGGAGTTATGAACTGGGAGCGAAGGGCTCTCTGGCGGATAACAAGGTCAATTATGATCTTGCGCTGTGGTATATCGACTGGACCAATTTGCAGGTTGTGACCTTTGTGAACGGGGCGTCCACGGGGGGCAACGCCAATAGTGACGTTACGGCTTATGGCTTCGAGGCAAGTCTCACGACACGACTCAGTGACGGGTTTCGCCTGATATCCACCCTGTCCTTTTCACACAGCACGCTGGATGATGACGAGACAGCAGGCTTTGGCGCTCTGGCCGGGGAGAACCTGCATCTGTTGCCCAAGTGGTCCGGCTCTGTCCGCGGAATATACGATTTCCCCATTACCCACAATTTGGATGGTTTCGTAAATGCCGGCATCAAATATGTTGGCTCGAAAGATACAGGGTATGAAGGGGGCATCGGGGCGGATGGCAGCATCATAACACCGCTTATTGCCAATTTTACCTTAGACGACTATGTGGCCGTCAATCTGAGCGTCGGTATCCGCTTTGATAACATCGCGGCGTCTGTTTATGCCCGTAACCTCTTCAACGAATATGCTTTTACTGGCGGTAGCGCCCGACCGCTTGTCGGCTTTACGCGAGCTACGGCAAATGTGTTGCAGCCGCGCACAGTTGGTGTTGTACTGAAGGTTGATTTCTAGAGTAAATTGTGACCGGTTTTAAGGGGGAGGGAGTATAACGCCTGTGGTATGAATTTGCTGCAGGCGTTTTCATGAACATTAGTAAGGCAAGGGGAAGGGTGATGTCTGTGGGGAAGTTTCTGGCCATTATCAGTATCTGTTTATGGGCGGTGTGGTCTGAAGGGGTGACAGACCCCCTAAATGTGCCGGAAGACCAGATTGAAAGCTGGGCGGATACCACCTTTGAAGGGCTTGTTTCAGCAGGGCGCATATCCGGCGCGGTTGTCAGTGTGGTAAAGGACGGGCGGATTCTTCTTGAAAAAGGTTATGGACTGGGGGATGTGGTGGCGGGCACGGCAGCCGATCCATATCTCACACGGGCGCGGATTGGCTCCACCACCAAAACCTTTACCGCCACAATTATTGCGCAGCTCACGGCCGAGGGCAAAATTGCCTCCCTTCACGACCCGGCAAATACATATCTTGCGCGCTATAAACTGCCTGAGAACAGGGGCGTGCCGATCACCTTGAAACATTTGCTGACCCATACTGCGGGCTTTGAAGACAAATTCTTCTTTATCAGCAGCGACAGGCCAGTGTCCGTGCCGGTGGAGGCAGAGCTTTATGACCAACTGAGGCCGGCTTTTGTGCGGCCTGCGGGGGAAAAGGTGGTGTATTCCAATTTCGGTGTGGCCACACTGGGCCTTGTGATAGAAGATATCATGGGCCTGTCCATTAACAAGGCAATGCAGGCGCGTATTTTCGGTCCTCTTGGCATGGCCTCAACCGACCTTGTCGTCACCATAGACGAACCCGAGGGGGTGGCGGTTCCGGGGCGGATTTCAGCGCAAGGAATCACAGGCCGGACCCCGTTTGCGGCGATCAATCCGGCAGTGGCCCAAACAGGAGCCATAGTTTCGACAGCCCATGACATGGCGCTGTATATGATGGCCCATATGGAAGGCTGGCCCGGATATGGTCGTGACCTTCAGGACCGGCTTTTTACGCGTCTTGCGGGCAACCACCCGGATATCGGGGGAGTGGGTATGGTTTTTTTTGTAGATGAATGGGCCGGTCGTAAAACGGTTTCCCATGGGGGGAACTGGGCCGGGTTTCATACATGGATGACCATGGTGCCGGAAGAACGTCTCGGTTTTTATGTGACCCTTTTCAGTGATGCTGTCCCCACAGGGGTTGTTGAGCGGTTCTTGTCGGCTGTTGCGCCTTCACAAGGTGTGCCGCCATCTCCCGCCATGCTTTCCGCCTCTTCCCTGCATACCGCTTTTTTACAGCATTTCCTAGGGGATAAACGCCCTATGCTTTCCGTCGTTGAGGAGCCGTTGAAGAACTACGAAGGAATATACCGATCGGATCGACGCCCGTTTCATTCGGTTGAAGCGCTTTCGGCTGTCGTCTATTTTGGCGCAGATATTCTGCGGGTAACCTCCAAGGAAGACGGCCTTTATATCAGAGGCAACGGGCCGTTCAAACCCGTTGGTGCGGGCCGCTTCATGATGGATGCGCCGGGGCGGCCGATGATGACGTTCGCCAGAAATGAAAGGACAGGCGAACTTACCCTCAATCATGACCTGGGCATCTATACCTTCACAAAAATACCTCCTTATGCCCATTCAAAATGGCACGCTGTGGCCTTGCACCTGGTGTTGCCACTAGCGGCTCTGGGGATGTTGTGTCCTTTGGTTTTTAGGCGACAGAACGCTGCCTGGCCGTCATTTTCGATGGGCGTCTCGGCGTTTGTCATGGTATTGGCCGCGACGGTGGGGCTTGACGAGGGGCAGAGTTTGATGACGGGCTATTACGCAGGATATACGGGCCGTCTGGCTGTTTTTGTTACGGCTTTTCACGGGCTTCTTATCTCAACCATTGGGGCTGCTTTTTTCGTCTTGAAAGCGAAAAGTCGGGCATCACGCCTTGCGATTGGCGTTTTAACTGCAGTGGGGGCTGTAAGTGTTGTTTTGCTTCTGCCGTATAATGTGTTGGGCTGGCGGATTATCTAGAGTGAATTGAGCCAACCTTTGCACAATTCATTCTAAATAATCTCAGATATGATTATATCAGTTTCAATGTGGATTCCGGCAGGTTCGCCATACGTTCATGAATAGAAGGAATTGGCGGCAGGGGGGCGCTGGGCACCGGTTCATACCAGAACGTCGTCACGGACCAGTCATCTTCGCGTTCATAGAGTTCAGCCTTATAATCCTCAATTTCCCGAGCACTGCCCGTGGGGTTGTGGCCAATTTGCTGAATGGTCGCCCTAAAGGCTGTTTCCCAGGTGATGGGGTCCAGCAGATGCCAGCGATACATGGACACAAGCCCCGTATCGGATACGCTGTTTTTTTCGCGCCAGTTCGCGCCATGATAACGAAAGGCATTTTGTTGAATGCCCCAGGAAAGTCCCACATAATCTTCTGCACCCGTGCCGACAATGGTTGGGAAATCAGTATCCCCGTCGATATACGCCTTAAACTCACCTTCCCCCCACCATAATTTGTCAAGGGGCCGGACACCAAAAACGGCTCCGATATACCGCCCTGGTCCGCTGCGGCGGTTCAGAATTTCCAGGTCGTGGGTTTTTTGGGTCGGGTTTTCACGCCTGAAGGAGACATGCAGCCGGCCTGTCCTTGTGCTGATTTTATCTCCCAGAGTATAATCAATCTGGAAAAAAAGTGGCATCCTCGTTTCGGATTCGTTGACAATTTCTACCCGAGCCCGTGTCAGGAACGGCATGGGCAGCCAGATATTCATGCCGTTTTTTTCGCCTACGGAATGGACGGCGGTTTCAAACGGCGGGGTTTGCCCGTGGGCGAAACCGAAAAAGTCACCTATCGGCGCCTCAATCGAAGGGTGCTTTTGGCCGTCCCAGTAGAACCGCAGGAGAACACCACGCAGCAATGCCAGTTTGGGATGTGTGGTCAGCCAGATATGGCGGATGATGCCCGGTCCTTCTATATCCGCCAAAATCAGGCTTTCCCCCGGATCCAGATGCCTTGCTGGACTCCCCTTGCGGCCCGGGCCAAGCGGACTGGCGGCTTTGGCACCGCTTCCAGGCACGCCTGTCGGGTTTTCGAAACTGATGGAGCGCGATACTGTACCGGGGGTTACATCATAAAGGTCTTTCAGGCTGAACATGCGGATTATTCTCCAAGGTTTATTGTGCGGCTGACGATGGAATGATCTCCAAAATGCATCGGGGCGGTATTTGCAGGGCGAAGGGCATGCAGTGTTGCTGCTTCTCCTGTTATGGAAAGGGGCGTCATGTCAAATATGCGGAATTCGACTGCCGTCCCCGCCTCAACGGTGAGGCGCATGGGAAGTCCTTCCGGATCGCTGCCCATAAAGAGTGCGTGTGGCGCAGCGCTGTTCGGCGCTTCCAGGACCCGCTGGCCGGAAACTTCCAGGGTGTGTAATTTCATTTCCGGGGGAAAGCCGATGCCTGACAGCATGGCATTGCGACCATAGTGCAGTGTTGCGGTTATTATACGGATCTTTCCTTCGGTTGTATCAGAGATTAGGGTAAAACCAGGCGCTTCAAGTTTAAGGTCGGGAGCCGGTTTTAAGTATCCTGTGCGCGGTTTATATCCAAAATCATGATAGGGAAATTTCTCGTCCGGGAAATCTGCTTTCTGTAAATAGTGTCGATCGTCCGGACCATAGGTGAAAAGCTGCCATTGATATGTGCCACTGCTTACATCCGCGCGGTAGATAATATTGGTGCTGCGCGGCCGTTCCGGTGTGTAGGCAGGCATCATGCTTGCAGCCAGGGTGGCCAGGGCGGCAACAAGCCCGGTTCCAACCAGCAGGCCGTGGTCTGAGCCGGCCTGCCGCCAGGTCAACATAAGGGGTAAGGCGGCTAGAGACAAAAGCAGGAGCGGGATCACTTTGAGGTGGCTCATATGAAAATTGACTACAACATCCAGCAACATGAAATGGTAAAAAGCCATATAGGCCGCAAGGGCGCTTCCTACGTAGCACGCCACCTTTACCTTTAAAGAGGATTGCGGTTGGCGGAAGGAGAGAACCACAGCAGCCAATACCGCGCCAAGCAGGGGGATGATGAAAATATAGGACGCGCCGCTGAGGGTCAGGCTGCATAAAACAGCCGCAATGGCGTATATTCCCCAGACAACCTGAAACAGGGCCTTTTCGTCCAGCTTGCGCGCAAGCAGCCGCAGGACAAGGGCGGGCAAGAAAAGTCCCGTGGCGATCAGGGCAATTCGCTCGGGCCAGGGGTAAGGGTGGTCAAGCGGGTGACTGTCGCCCCAGTTTCCAAGGGGAAAGGAAAGAATCCAGCCCGTGGCTACTGTTGCGGCGCTAATCAGGATTACCGCGAGCAGGGCCAGAGGATTTTGATGGGGGCGGGTTTCTGTCGAATGGCGACAAATATCAGACCTGCAAGGGCGGCGCCTGCGATCCAGATGCTGAGATGCGCGGGCCACATGATCAGAAAATAGCCGAAAAAATCAATGTAAGTGGCATCGCTATCGCTGTGCAGAGACTCCAGATCCGTATTGCCGAAATGGCGGATGGCTGCAAGCATATTGTCGCCGTGATGCTGGAGGCTGGATTTGCTGAGATTTTCGATTGTATCATGGGGGGAGTGATAGAGGGAGACCCCGCGGGAAAAAGCGAAGTTCAGGGCCGGCAAGCCGCGTTCGGCATAGGCCATCAGATCTGTGCCATTTGGCATGCGCTTATAGATTTCCACAAGCAAGCTGGTGCTCACAGGGCGTGGCGTGCTGTTGGCAAATCCCTGGACTTGCCGGTAATTTCGGGGGCCGGTTTCAAACATGAGGCTGGGGCCACTGACGCCACGAGCTTCCATATTTAGAATCATTCCCACACGGTCCATGAGGGGATGTTTTTTATTAAACGCCATGGCGCCTCTAAGGCCACTTTCTTCCGCATCGGAAAAAAGAAAAATAACGTCATTTTCCAAAGGGTCGGATGCCTTGAGGTTGGTGATAATTTCAAGAAGAGCGGCGATACCCGCCCCGTCATCGGCGGCGCCGCCCGCGGCCGGGGCGCTGTCATAATGAGCTGTTGCCATCAGGGCTTTTCTACTGGGGTTTGATCCCGGCAAGATGGCGATGACATTTTCAAGATATGAACACCCGGGGGCCAGGGGGGCGCAGTGAAAGTCCTGCTGTAGTTCAGGGCTGAGGCCTAGAGCAGAAAGTTTTTTCACCAAGCGTTCGCGAAGCAGTTTATTAGGGGCGCTGCCCGCCGGATGTGCGCCGATGCCCTCCAACAGTTCTCCCAAGAGGTCGTAAGCCCGATCGGCAGAAAAATGGCCTGCCGGAAGGGATGCAGGCTTTGGTGGGGGGCCTTCTGTTAAAATTCTGAGACCTGCGAGCATCAGAACCAGCACCAAGGCGGTCATGACAGACTCTTTTGTAAAAAAATTCCATATCATGGGACTGCTCTAAAGTTCTACTGGGTCAAGAGGCCAGATGGGCCGAGTAATGTGTTTGTAAGGTCGCGTTGTCGCATCCCCGTTAAGTGTGCCAGGGGAATCCACAAACAGAACTTCTGCCGCCTTGTCGGCAAACCCCGCATAAAAATGGAAGGAGGATTTCACTACAACCACGCGCTTGGACCAGGGGTCCGCCCCGGCAGCAATGAAGGCTTCCGGTCGGAAAGGCTGTTGACGTATTTCATTCAATACGATTTCGATTCCATGTGTTTCGAGAATTGCGGTCCGGCCAAGGTTGCACCAGGTGCCATCAGAAATATGGGGCTGACCGGCCTGTGAGCGGAGTTCCTTGACGGTGACCTCAAGGTCCAGGGGCGGCCCCGAAAAAGGGCCGATTTTGCCGCCTATGCGCATGGGAAGGGTTGCCCCTTTGCCGGCGGCAAAAGCAATATTGAGCCCCACCGGATCCCATAAAAAACCGATCAGTGCATTTTTAATACCACCCCTGATCAACGCATCCAGGATAAAGGTGGAATCAGAACCTGCCCCGCCCCCGGGATTGTCTGCCATGTCGGCAATAACAACCGTACCGTCTTTGACGTTTTTCAGAGCGGGAATGAGTTCTTGTGGTGTCAGAGTATGAGGAACAGCCTGCTCCTTAAGAGCAAAAAATTCCCGCCCCAGTTTTTCGGCGATCTTGTCCCCTTTGTCTTTCTGGTTGTCTGTTATAACCATCATGCAAGCCCCCGTGTCCTTGAAGTCCGCCCAGGGGAAGCCGTGGGCAAGGCTGACAGACAGGATGCCTTCTTCCTGCTCCTGGGCCATCATGGTATCGACAAATTCCCGCATGGGGGAGTGGGTGGTATGAAACAAACCCAGGGCAGGGATGCGGAAAAAACTGATCACTGGTGAAATGCTGCCTTTTGCCGCCTGTTCGATGAGGTCATAGAGTTCTTTGGCCCTGTCGGCAAAATCCGTATGCGGATATTCCTTGCAGGGGATGAGTGCTGTGGCGTTCCTGATCATGGCTTCGGTGATGTTGCCGTGGAGGTCAAGAAGCACGCCAACGGGTATATCGGGACCCAGAATCTGACGTACGCGGGCCAGCATATCCCCCTCGCAATCGTCATACCCCTGCGCCATCATTGCCCCATGCATCATGAGGAAAACCATATCAACGGGGGCTGCCGCCTTTAGCTCAGAAAGAATGGTATCCCGCAAATATTCATAGTCTTTCCGGCGGCACGGAGCACTTGGTTGCGCCAGGGCGCAGGTGCCAACAATGGCGGTATGACCGCGTTTCTGCGCTTCCCTATAAAAATCTATGGCTCCTTTGAGCAGCGGAAGATGATCCGCAGGGTCACCCATGGCTGGTTTGTAAAGTCCGATTTCCTCAAAACTGCTTAAATCCGTCGGGATGGGCGAAAAGCTGTTTGATTCATGCGCAAAAAAAGCAATGAAACAACGCATGGAACAATATCTCCCTTACAACTCTGTTTTTCTAGCCCGGGCACTACTGGCAAAAGACTCGTTTGGCAAAAGACTCGTTTTTTGCGCCTTGAAGCAGTTTAGCGGGTGTGTTTTGCTATCGTTCCTGGAACCGTAGCATGTTTCAAATAATTTTCAAATATGATAATTATTTTAGTTAGAGAAAAAACATCGAAAATTTATACTGGATCTGCTGGCGAAAGGTAAAACAGGGGCATCTTGATGAAGATTATTATTATTGGCGGGGGAGTTATAGGGGTTTCATCAGCGTATGAGCTGCAAAAAGCCGGGCATCAAGTTCTGCTCCTTGAAGCCGGGGAAGATGTTGGTCGGGCCACAAGCTTTGCCAATGGGGGCCTTCTGACCCCCAGTATGTCTGACCCGTGGAACGCCCCGGGGGTATGGCGTGATTTGCTGCGGTATCTCGGACAACCGGCGGCGCCGATGCTGGTGCGTGTCGGGGCTTTGCCTTCGCTGGCTGTTTGGGGCACGCGCTTTTTGTATTATTCGGCAGAGGCGCGGTTCCACAAAGCGTTGCGAACGAATACGGAGCTGTCCCTCGTCAGCATGGAGGTTATGAGGGAGGTTTGCGCCAAAGAAAGACTGGAATTTGACGATAACAAAGGCGGCGTCCTGAAAATATACCGGGATCCGATTGCCCTGCGGAAGGGGGTTGAAAAAATGAACCGGGTGGCGGACCTTGGCGTCGTTACCTGCCTGCTTTCAAAAGAAGAAACGCTCCAGAAAGAACCGGCGTTGGTGCCTATTGGAAAACAGCTTGCCGGGGCGCTGTATTTTCCACAGGACTGGTCCGGCGATGCTGCCGCTTTTACCAAGTTGTTGGCGGCTCGTATTCAGGCGCGGGACGGTAAGATTCTTTGCGGGGAGACGGTTCGGAAAATTCACGTTGAAGAGGGGCGGGTCAGGGAGGTGATCACAGAAAACGTGTCCTTTACGGCAGAGGCGGTTGTCATAGCGGCAGGAAGCTGGTCAGGGCGACTCCTGAAGCCATTCTGGCGGGGATTGCCTGTCCGGCCTGTCAAGGGATACTCCCTGACCTTTGAGGGGGATCGGGGCGTCGGAGCCGGTTTGCCGCGTATCCCGGTGGTTGACGATGATCTGCATGCGGCGGTTACCCCGCTGGGAAATCGTCTCCGGGTGGCTGGAACGGCAGAATTTGCGGGGTTTGATCCGCGGCTGAGACAGGACCGGTTGAATAATCTGAAAACCTTGCTGAAGGGGGTTCTTCCCGCCGTTGCGCATGACCTGCTTGCGGGACCGGTTGGGGCGTGGTGCGGGTTCCGCCCGGTGAGTGCCGACGGCATGCCTTTTATCGGGGAAACACCCATAGACGGTCTGTATTTAAACACGGGGCACGGACCTTTCGGCTGGACCATGGCGATGGGGTCTGCACGTTTGTTGACCCAGCTCATAAGCGGCATGCCCCCGGCGATGGGGATGGCGGCGATCAGTCCGCTTAGGCACTGGCAGAAAAGAGCCGATTAGAGAGAATAGTGATAAGGGGGTCTCAATGCGCGTTAAGTCCACATCAGGGGTGGTGTGAGGGGATGCTGGTCATCACATTCAATATCCGGGCGGGTTTGCCCCCGATCGCACGCACATTGTGGCCCATTGTGGAATCAATATAGATGCTCTCTCCGGCTTCCAGCCGGGTCGGCTCATAAAATTCCGTCAGTACTTCAATCGTGCCTTCCAGCACATAGATATATTCTTCCCCCTGATGGCGCAACAATTCGGGATTAAGATTGGCCTGAACCGTTATCACAGTGGGGACAAGTTTTCTATTTAGAAAATCCCAGGCATGATGTTCATAGATAGTCTGTTGGGTTTTTACCACATGGGCCTGCCCGGTTTTTGTGATGCTGCGCCGGCCTGTGATAACTGGGCCTTTGGGCATCGTCGGTTCGGATGGCGTGACCAGCTGCATGACATCAAGCCCCAGCGCATGGCTGACTTTCATCAGTTTCTGAATATTCAGGGACATCAAGCCGTTTTCCACCTTTGAGAGGGTAGAGACGGGGATGTCGGACATCTGGCTGAGTTTTTTCAGGGTCAGTTTGGCTTGTTTGCGTTTTTTACGAATACGGCTGCCCAAGCTTTCCGCCGAGGTGTCTGAAGGCCGTGTCGTTTCAGGAATTTTTGAAGCTGTGTCAGTCACTGGAATTCTCTAGCCGCGTTTCATTTCCACTGGTGTTAACATATTTCACTCAGAAAAAAAATCATATATGAAAATTTTTGGCTTTTGTCGTCTTTCTTTTACTGTTTTTGCCGCCCCGGATAGCTCACAACGGCACATGAGGTTTCATCGCGATATCCTTATGGTGGAGGGGGGCGCCTGCCGTCCAGTGTTGCAGCTGGACCTCAATTTCCGAAATGCTATGATCGTGATGATTAGTGGACTTGCGGAGATATGGTTGCAGCTGGACCTCAATTTCTGAAATGCTATGATATTATCCAGGGGGTCGAGTTTGATCGTCACGTTGCAGCTGGACCTCAATTTCTGAAATGCTATGATAGCCTCGAAATTCTTCAATGAGATGGTTGAGTTGCAGCTGGACCTCAATTTCTGAAATGCTATGATTGCGCGCCGACTGGGTCACCTTGGCGATGCGTTGCAGCTGGACCTCAATTTCTGAAATGCTATGATCTGAAGCCCGCAGGAACGGGCAGTTGTACTGTTGCAGCTGGACCTCAATTTCTGAAATGCTATGATTTCAGGCCGGGAATGCTTCTGCGTCTTTGCGTTGCAGCTGGACCTCAATTTCTGAAATGCTATGATGGACTCTGCCGGTTGGCGTGAACTCCTTGAGTTGCAGCTGGACCTCAATTTCTGAAATGCTATGATCTCGCACTTTGTTTCAATTCATAGTCTATCGTTGCAGCTGGACCTCAATTTCTGAAATGCTATGATCGTAAGCTGAAGTCGGGGTCGGGTCCCAGAGTTGCAGCTGGACCTCAATTTCTGAAATGCTATGATCCGCGCACAGGGTGTGGGTACAACCACTGCGTTGCAGCTGGACCTCAATTTCTGAAATGCTATGATTAGATAACGCCTCAGAAATCGCCTGGGTAGGTTGCAGCTGGACCTCAATTTCTGAAATGCTATGATCCGCGCACAGGGTGTGGGTACAACCACTGCGTTGCAGCTGGACCTCAATTTCTGAAATGCTATGATCCGCGCACAGGGTGTGGGTACAACCACTGCGTTGCAGCTGGACCTCAATTTCTGAAATGCTATGATCTCGTAATTGTCCTTCGTTCTGTTTAGTGGTTGCAGCTGGACCTCAATTTCTGAAATGCTATGATGTGTATGTATTTCAAAAGTGTCTTCATGCTGTTGCAGCTGGACCTCAATTTCTGAAATGCTATGATATTTCCCACACCGAGGCCGGCAGCGGTTCTGTTGCAGCTGGACCTCAATTTCTGAAATGCTATGATCCAGGGTGTCAGGATCACCAGAACATGCGGGTTGCAGCTGGACCTCAATTTCTGAAATGCTATGATCAGATAAGCCAGCATTAACAAGGAATGCTCGTTGCAGCTGGACCTCAATTTCTGAAATGCTATGATCGCAAGGAAAACAGTTTGGGCGGAGGCCCTGTTGCAGCTGGACCTCAATTTCTGAAATGCTATGATGGGTTCGAATGTGTCTCACTGTACCATAGGTTGCAGCTGGACCTCAATTTCTGAAATGCTATGATGGGGTGGGGCTCACACACATGTTTATCTGGTTGCAGCTGGACCTCAATTTCTGAAATGCTATGATCGGCGCAACCACAGAAACATTCACCACCGTGTTGCAGCTGGACCTCAATTTCTGAAATGCTATGATCAACCACAAGCCTTATGGTTTGAGGCTTGCGTTGCAGCTGGACCTCAATTTCTGAAATGCTATGATATTTTATGAACAGTCTCAGCAACCGCCACCGTTGCAGCTGGACCTCAATTTCTGAAATGCTATGATGTCTGTTGGGATCAGGTGCGGTCACGTTCCGTTGCAGCTGGACCTCAATTTCTGAAATGCTATGATGGAGGATAAGATGAATTATTATGATAGCGCGTTGCAGCTGGACCTCAATTTCTGAAATGCTATGATATCCAGATCTACATTAAGAAGGATTTTATGGTTGCAGCTGGACCTCAATTTCTGAAATGCTATGATATAGCCCCCATGCCAGAACCGCTGCCCAGAGTTGCAGCTGGACCTCAATTTCTGAAATGCTATGATACTTCGGCCTATGGTGAGTCAAGCCTATGTGTTGCAGCTGGACCTCAATTTCTGAAATGCTATGATAATTGACCGTGTCGGGATCACGGAGCTGAGGTTGCAGCTGGACCTCAATTTCTGAAATGCTATGATTGCCGGCAATGTTGCGAGCATACAGGTTTCGTTGCAGCTGGACCTCAATTTCTGAAATGCTATGATGCGTTCCGTAATTGACCACACACAAGCCGAGTTGCAGCTGGACCTCAATTTCTGAAATGCTATGATATTAAACGTAAACCATATTTTAATCCTGAAGTTGCAGCTGGACCTCAATTTCTGAAATGCTATGATCAAACATATTGCCAAGCAGGTTGCCGCCCTGTTGCAGCTGGACCTCAATTTCTGAAATGCTATGATCCCAAGTTCCTTGATATGCTTTATACCGCCGTTGCAGCTGGACCTCAATTTCTGAAATGCTATGATACGATGGTGGGAAACCTCTGAGAAATCAGAGGTTTTCTGCTGTTTGGCCTGATGAAAACAGCGCCGTTCGGTTTAAAACAGGATAAGCTGATCGGGATTTTTAAAGGCCGGATTCTGTTTTTTGCCTGTAAAGCTGATGATGTTTTCATACTGTTTATCCGTAAATGTCAGAATATTCACTTTACCATATTCCGGCAGATTTTGCTGTATTTTGCGGCAGTAGGTTTCAACTTTTTCCTTACTGCTGCAAAACCTTAAATATACGGAAAATTGGGACATCTCGAATCCCATATCCAAAAGAAAGTTCCGAAATTTACTGGCGGCTTTGCGCTGAGATATGGACATCACCGGCAGATCAAACATGACAGCCATCCACATGATACGGTACCCACTCAACTCCATTTTATCACCTCACCCCTTGATCCAGCGGCAAGGGAGCGCCCGGCAGAACCAACTGGTCTTTACCGTCCGCCAGAGATTGGGCCAGAGAGGAGGCAAGGCGCTCGACACAAACGGCAAGCGGGCTGACGCCAAGATCTGTTGTCATGTCCTGGCGGCCAATCCTGGCGAGATAGGCCTTGGTATCTTTATCCAGAACGATCTGATCATTGATCATTAAACGCCGAACCCGCAGATCGACAAGCGGCCGGAACGGCTCCATCAAATCATCCACCAGAGCCATCGCATTGTATTTATTGTGATGATGTAGGCCTATGGAAGGATGCAGCCCGGTGGCAGTTATCGCCCGGGCTGCCATGGCTCTCAGCACTGTATAGCCATAATTTAACAAGCTGTTGAGGCCCTCGGCGGACCGATCCCGTCTAAAATCCTTGCCGAAGAGCTGCAAAAAATACCGCCGGGCGGCCTGGGCTTCGATATTGTCCGGGTCGCCGGACCTGACGGATTTTTTGAGATTTCTGAGGCCGTCTGATTTAAGGTTCATGATGTCCAGGATATTGGCCTGATGATCAATCTTGCTTCGGACCAGGGTTTGCCATAACCGCTTTTGCAACGGTCTTCCGGCTTCGATTTGATGGCGAACGCGCCCACCCTGCTGATGATGTCCCTCCATCGGCCAGAGCCAGGCTTTCGGCATATGATTGGGGCCACAGATGACCATAATGGCTTTGCGATCGGACAGCGCGGTGACCAGGTTATTGGTATAGGTCAGGCCATGGGCGTTGATAATCAGGGCAGAAATGTCATCCAGCGCCACCCGGCCCACCTCTTCACCATGACATTCCACCCGAAGAAAGCCGCGCAGGGCGCTCAGGTGACGATCGTCTTCGGCGATTTCAACAATATGTCCCACCATGTCACGCGCCGTCTTTCGGATATCCAACCAGCCCTAGCTCATCGAGCCAGGCCTTGCGAATCCCATATTTTTGCAACGTTTCAGCCCCCATTTCTGTCATTTTAAAGGGGTCATCTTTATTGCGATGCCGTTGATCCACATTGCTTTCGTGATGTTCGGCCATGATCAGGGCACCTTTTGAGAACTTAATCACCTGCATCACTTTCCAGCCATTTTTCTCCTTTAACAGAACCATATCTTTTTTAAACAGACGCATGATTTTCCGGGCGGTGGGATGCTGCCGTTTCAGGGGGGAAATAAAATTGCCCTGGTTGGCGTCAAAAGTGGAAATAACCTCAGCTTTCCATTTGCCGTTGGGCAATTCATAGATGTCGTAACAGGCATTGGAATCGCCCTTATAACCTTTATAGGGAATGCCGTTTTTGTTCTTGATGGGTATGACGCGAAGTTTTTCCACAACCCGGACCCTGCGACAGCCGGTGTCTTTTGAATACCTGGCCAGCTCTGCGGAAAATTCCTTGTCCGAAAGCCCGTAAAGGCGGGTGAGGAGTTGTTCACGGATGACACGATCGCGGATGGTTTCAATTTTTCCTAACGACTTAAGCGACATTAGCGGTACCCGATGCACCACTTCCCGCACGCCTTTGGGATCAGGATCGCTGGCCAGGCCGTAAGCCGTATCATTATGCAGCGCCCCCTTCACATTGTGATCGGGGCGGTGGGAGACGATGACTTGGTCAAGCGCCGCCTTCAGGTCATCCCGAAAGGTGGGCCAGGGAACTGGCATGTCCACTACCAGTCGTTCAAGATCCTCTATTTCCGCCTGTCCGGCCTGGCGAGAGATGCTGTTCAGCATGCTGCGGTCCGTCACCCCGACTACGGCAGCGTCTATGGCGTGATGGCGATGATCGGTGCGGTCCTTCAAATTATGATCGCTCAGCAGATCGTTCAACCCCCACTTGCCGCGGAGCAGGGCGGTCAAGCGACCCGGGATCACCCAGACCTGATCACAGACATGGGTTAGATATTCCCGGGTCAGGCGGGACAGGTATTGTGTATCGGTCAAGGCCCGATCCAGAAAATCGCGCTCTTCATTCTCAAACCGCTCCATGGCATCAGGCCCGAAGCGCCAGCGTTTGTTATGGGGCAGGGCGGCTGCCCGCTCCAGAATGTCCGGCCAGTCCGGGCGATGCCCAAAGGCCTCATGGGGACTTTGATTGCCCTTGTTCCGGTTGGCGTCTCTGAAGGACAGAGTTTTATTCGCGATGCTGTTATCCAGGGTGCGGGAGAAGGGCAGGATATGTTCAATTTCCACCTGATCCGAGAACAGATTTTTTATGTTGATCCTTTTACCGCTGTAGGTGCAGCAGCGGTTAAAAGGGTCGTTCCGGTTCAGTTCTTCCCATAGTTTCAAGCGCAGGCGGTTTTCGCCGGTGTTGGGGAAGCCCTCCTTTGACAACAGGTCTTCATATCGTTCATTGCGCTCCCGGTTGAACTTCTGTTCTTTATTAATTTTATCTTTCTGTTTTTTATTGAGTTTTAATTCCCGCGCCAGTTCCACAATAATTTGCCGGGGTGGGCCGTATTTCTTGCAAATTTTGTTGACCAGATGGCGCAACTGATTCAGGCCGATATGGACGGTCGGATTGGGCACTCGGCCATACCGGACCTCATCCGGATCATCCGGGTTGCCGCTGCCGAACCCAACGTGGCGTTCCATCAGTTTGCCGTAATACTCCAGTTCAGGTTTGATTTCATGGGCGTCAAAGGAAGAATGGTCATATCCCAAGGAACGGGCGGCTTGGGCATAGGTAATGACTTGTTTTTTCATCACCTCGACAATATCCCGCATGGCGGTGGGGCCGAGGCTGGCGTGACCGTCCGGCAGGAATGCCCGGCTTGTCTTTTCCGCCTGTTCCGCGTCAAGGCCGCAGTCCCGAACCAGCCAGTCGATCATGACGGCTTCATTCTGTTCCGTCAGCAGCTTGTCGACAATCTCGCTTTGGCGATCAAAGGGGAGGGCGGCCCACTTGTCGCCAAAACGGTCTTTTTTACGCAATATCTCGGCGGTTTCATCGCCTTTCAGGTATTTACGGTTGTCTTGTTCCAGATTAAATTCACAGTCCGGCGTCAGCTTCAACGCTTTTCTGATCTGGGTGAAGGTCATTTTGGCTTTTGTCTTCAACGCATAAGCCAAAAGATCCCGTTGCTCCAAGGTCAGTTCATGCTGCGTCGGGTCATGGCCGACGGTATATTTCAAATTGTTCAGTTCCTGATAGATTCGGAATTCTTGCGCCAGCGGCATGGCCCGGGCGACTCTTTCCTCCCAACTGTTGAAGACGCAGCGGCCGGGCTGGACGGGCTTTAGATAGCGCTGGAAAAAGATCACGTCCTTGAGTCGGGCGTAATTTTCATCCGTCAGCAGGGCGGGATGATATTTTTTCTGCGCCCGCCATAAGGCGTCGAACTCGGCCTCATACATGGCGCGGGACGGGTAAAAGTCATAGAGTTCCTTTTCCTTGCCGTCGATGACATGCGTGGTCCGGCGCACCCGCACGGATTGCTGCTTTTTATGGCGCTGATAGAGCCATTCGCCCAGGGTGCGCGGCTTTTCCTCGGGGGAGGGGGCATCCGGATCACCAAGCTGTTGTTTAAGGCTTTTTACGCCCTGATTGATGAGGCCGCTGTCACTGTCCTTGCTGTCTGTTTTGCGATTGCTTTGAAAGCCGCGCCGCTGGTTGAGATGAAACAGCGCCCGGCCCAGATGATGGGGATGAAGCTCTTCGTCCAGCCCCCGGGCGCGCAAGGCGTAAGGGTCGAGCTGTTCTAGGTCGCGGCGGCTACGCCAGTCCGGGGGAAACAGCCCGGCTTCGGTCAGGGCCCGCATGACTTTCTGGCGGCGGCGCAGATATCGGTCCCGGCGGCGTCGGGCTGACCGGGCGAGGCGGCGGTCCACGGCCAGGGAGGCTTTGCCCTTGTTGGGTCGGCGGCCGTCGGAAAAGATCCGCACCCCCGCCCGGAGAATGCCGACGGGTCTGTTATTCTCATTCAGTTCATAAAGACACCAACCGATAGAGGTGGTGCCGATGTCCAATCCCAGGCGCGTTGGTTTATATGTCATTGTCATATCCCCCAAATTATTATCGATGTGCCAAATTTATATACAAAGAGTACATAATTTCAGCTTATGGCTGCAAGAGTAAAAAAAGAATGGCGAAATGTTCAAGAAGCCACCACCAAGCCGGACTTGTAAAAAGGAGCTGGATCTGGGCGAATATGTTTGAGGGGGCATTGGAGCAGTTGTCATTGGCGCCTTGGCGAGGCCGGCGTTGGGTCAGGGGGACAGTTTTCTGAAATTTCTCACCTCCCGATCCAATTGTATGGATGTCAAGCTCAACAGATAGATGAAAAGAAAAGGCTTTCATGTCATATCGCCTTCATTAGGAGAGGCAAAAAAGCACTCCCCATATATATCTCCCCATATATATTATACGCCAAACATATCATGCTATAATATGAGTGTCCATAAAATTACCTTCTTAAACAACACAGCCTTGACTAAAAATTTTTTACGCAGTACTCTTCTAACACAAACAATGTTGACATTTTGAAGGTGTCTGTGTTGTTTAGTTGCAGCCGGGCCTCAATTTCTGAAGTCTGCGAATTGGGTCGGGGCCACAGAGCCAAACCCGACATATGGCGTTTCTGCCTTGACAATATATTGGCGAGTTGGTTACAGTTCTCTCACTTAATAGTATTTCAGAAATTGAGGTCTGGATGTTAACAAGCTTCTGTTTGTAACAGAAAGACAGCACAAGATTAAAAGGCGGGCTCCGGCCTGCCTTTTTTATGGCCTTTTATATCAGAATGACATACCAGCCAGATCAAATTTACGGGGAGATTGGCGCACCCGAGAGGATTCGAACCTCTGGCCTCTGCCTTCGGAGGGCAGCGCTCTATCCAGCTGAGCTACGGGTGCTTCGTCGTTATCCGGGGCCGCTGTTGGGTCCCGTTCGGACAGGATGGGCGGAGACTACTTAAAAATATTCCCGAGTGCAACGGTAAATTTACCGGAGGGAATAAATTTATGCGCCGGAGGCCTTTCCCGCTCTGCGTTTCCTATATCCCGCCCTATCTCCGCCTTATAATATCCAAGTATCTCAGGGGGAAGGGAGCTTTGGTTTCTCCATAAAAAAACGGCCCCCCTGCGTGGGAGGCCGCCTGAAATGATCTGAAATGGTCTCAGAACTGGCTGGAAATTTTCCCCCAGTCCGCGACGATGTTATTCCCGATTGCCGAGGAAACGCAACAGGAACAGGAACATGTTGATGAAGTCGAGATAGAGCGCCAGAGCGCCCATGATGGCCTTTTTCTTTGCCGTTTCCTCATGATCATCTTCCAGATACATCAGTTTGATTTTCTGGGTGTCATAAGCGGTCAGTCCCGCGAAAATCAGCACCCCGGCCACGGAAATCACAAATTCCATAGCGGAAGACTGCATGAAGATATTCACGATTGAGGCGATGATCAGCCCAAACAGCCCCATAATCAGGAAAGAGCCCATCCCGCTGAGATTCTTTTTCGTGGTGTAGCCGAACAGGCTGAGTGCGCCGAAGGCGGCGGCAGTCACGAAAAAGGTGCGGGCGATACTGGCGCCTGTATACATCAGCAGCACCGACGACAGGGACATGCCCAGAAGTCCGGCATAGACCCAGAAGATCGCCTGCGCGGTGGAAGCCTGCAGATGATTGATGCGGAAGCTCAGAAAAAACACCAGCGCCAGCGGCGCAAAGACAATAATCAGACCCGGCAGGCTATAGCCGATCTCGCCGGCGGGACCCGTGGCATACATCAGGTTGAACAAGGCCGGGACGTGGGCGGTTACATAGGCGGCAAGCCCGGTCAGCACCAGCGCCGAAGCCATATAATTGTACACAGTCAGCATATAGCTGCGCAAACCCTCGTCAACTTCGGCCGCGGTACGCGCCCCGGTGGTTGGAGAATAGCGAGTGTTATAGTCTACCATTGAGTCTATCCCTAGTCAGTTTAATCAGTTGTTTGGCCCAAATCAGTTGTTTGGTTGTGAGTTCCATACTTTGTCGTGATCATATATTGGCATAAGCCGTATGAATTTCAAGAGAAAGCGGTGCGCCGGTGGCGAAAGAGTGATGTTCTGAAAAAAGCGGACCTCTGCGGGGTTACAACCCATGGGTGCGGCGGAGGTGATTTAACAGGCCACGTGCCCCGCGGTCCACGATGTCGAAAACCCGCTCGAAACCTTCCGGGCCGCCAAAATAGGGGTCCGGGACTTCGGTAATGCCGGGGCAGTCTTCAGCAAAACTCATGAACAGGTGGAGCTTGTCGTGATAGCGGCTGTGGCTCATGCGTTTGAGGTGTTTGAGGTTTTCCCGGTCCATGGCCAGAAGATAGTCAAAATCCGCAAAATCCTGCATCGAGACCTGGCGCGCGCGCAAGTCGCGCAGGTCCACCCCGTAGTGCAGGGCAATCTTCGTGGCGCGCGGGTCGGGGCGTTCGCCCACATGATATCCGCTGGTGCCCGCCGAATCGATGTACAGGTGATGCAAAAGTCCGTCTTGGATGCCCGCCTCATTGACATGTTTGCGAAACACACCCTCGGCAGTGGGGGAACGACAGATATTGCCCATACATACAAATAGGACTTTCAGCATCGGTAAAAATATCCTTCAAAGATGGCCCTAACTGGCCCATAGTTATATAGAGATTGGTGGGCAAAGCTCAAGATACAACACTGTTTTTTGATCTGGTTCCAGAAAAGGGAAGTCACGCCGGGATGACGGATATATTGAGGACACATACAAAAGTGCCGAAAAATAGAAAATGGAACGTTAGGCGCATCGTAATCCTGACCGGATCGGGCATTTCTGCGGAATCCGGCCTGCATACCTTTCGCGACAAGGGGGGGCTGTGGGAAAAATACGACCTGATGGAACTGGCGACGCCGGAGGCTTTTGCGCGCAACCCGGCGCGGGTGCATGAATTCTATAATCTGCGCCGGGCCGGACTGAGGGAGGTGAGTCCCAATGCCGCCCATGAGGCGCTGGTGCGCCTCGAACGAGAGTTTCCCGGGGACGTGTTCCTGATTACCCAGAATGTGGATGACCTGCATGAACGGGCAGGCAGCCGCACCCTGTATCATATGCATGGCGAACTATGCAAAATTCGCTGTACAGTTTGTGGCGTGGTGAAAAACTGGTCCCGGGAGTTGACAGTGACAACGCCGTGCCCGGCCTGCGACACCAGCGGAACATTGCGTCCCCATATTGTCTGGTTCGGGGAGGTGCCATTTTATATGACGGAAATTGAGGCTTTGCTCAGGGAATGCGACCTGTTTTTATCCATTGGTACCTCGGGGACGGTGTATCCGGCTGCGGGGTTTGCGGCCCGGGCAAAGGCGGGCGGGGCCCGCACGGTGGAACTGAATCTGGAGCCGTCCCAAGGGCAGGGAACGGAGCGGGAGGTGGATCAGGGAGAGCTGTTTGATGAAGGATATTATGGTCCGGCGACACGGGTTGTCCCGGCCTTTGTGGATGAATTGTTGAAGGAGACGACGGAATGAAACTGACGGATGCGGAAATTAGGGAAGCGCTGGCGGAACTGCCGGGCTGGAGCCTTGCCGGGGCCCGCGAAGCGATCAGCCGGACCTATAAGTTTGAGGACTTCAATCAGGCCTTCGGTTTTATGGCCCATGTGGCGCTCAAGGCGGAACGGATGAATCACCATCCTGAATGGTTTAATGTCTATAACCGAGTGGACGTGACGCTTACCACACATGACGCCGGCGGACTGACCCTGAATGACATCAAGTTGGCGCGTTATATGAACCATGCGGCCAGCCGGTATTTGAGGGAATAAAAAATAACCCGAATAAAAATGGCCCCAAAAAGGGGCCAGAATTTTACAGAATTTCACAGAATTTCACAGGGGGGCGGCTTATTTGGGCGCCATACGCAGGGCTCCGTCAAGGCGAATAGTCTCCCCATTCAGCATGCGGTTTTCGATAATATGCCGGGCGAGAGCGGCATATTCTTCGGGTTTGCCCAGACGGCTGGGGAACGGCACGCTGGCACCGAGGGAATCCTGCACTTCCTGCGGCAGGCCGAGCAACATGGGCGTGCCGAAAATGCCGGGGGCGATGGTGCAGATGCGGATGCCCAGCTTGGACAGGTCCCGGGCAATGGGCAGGGTCATACCGGCAATGGCGGCCTTGGATGAGGCATAGGCCACCTGGCCGATCTGGCCGTCAAAGGCGGCAATGGAGGCGGTGTTGACAATCACGCCGCGTTCGCCGTCTTCCAGGGCCTTGAGCCCGGCCATGCGGGCGGCAGCCAAGCGCAGTGTGTTGAAACTGCCAATCAGATTGACTTCAATGACTTTTTTATACAGCGCCAGGTCATGGGGGACATTGTCCCGGCCGACAGTTTTCTGGGCAGGGGCAATGCCGGCACAGTTGACCAGGATGCGCGCCTCGCCGTGCGCTGCGGCGGCCTGATCCAGGGCGGCGATGACGCTGTCTTCCGACGCGACATCCACCTCGAAAAACTTGCCCCCGATATCTTTGGCGACCTGTTCGCCACCTTCCCGGTTCAGATCGAAAACGGAAACCTTTGCGCCGCGGGCCGCAAGATCCCGGGCGACGGCTTCGCCAAGCCCGGAGGCGGCCCCGGTAACGATGGCGGCCATATCTTTAATATCCATGTTATCCCTCTTTCAAGATCTACTGTTGCAGCTGATATGTTACTCGTTGGTAACCCGTATAACTCATCATGATGAAATTGTCGAGCTATAGTTTTGGCCGTTTATTGCAACGGGTCAGGAGGAGTGCGCGGGGGCAATTGGGTGCGGGAAAGCCGGCTCTGCCGCCAGGCAATAAACAGGGTGGACAGGATAATCACTGCCGTGCCGGCCCAGGTGTAAGAATCCGGAACTTCGCCGAACGCCACATACCCAACCAAGGCGACAAATACGATGCGCAGATAATCAAACGGGGCGACAAGGGTGGCTTCCCCGTAGTGGTAGGCCCGTATAATGCAGTATTGGGTGAATCCTGAGGTGGCGGCCAGTCCCAGAAGCCATAATAGATTTTCCCCGGTTGGCGTAATCCAGTTCAGCAGGGCAAAGGGCAGGCACACTATAACCAGCGCCATATTGCCATAGATCATCATGGTGCCCACCCGGTCGGTCTTGGTCAGCTTCTTGGTAATGATGGCATTGACGGAGGAGGCGATGGTTGCCGCCAGCAGAAACATCATGGCTGGGTGGGTTCCGCTGCCGGGTCTGAGGATGATCAAAATACCCAAAAACCCGGCAAACGTGGCCAGCGTGCGGGGCAAGCGCACTGCTTCCCCAAGAAACAGGGCGGCCAGCACCACCAGAAACAGCGGGCGTGTAAACTGCATGGCGGTCACCTGGACCAGTGGCAGATACATGATGGCGGTGAAATTGGCCATTACAATCACACACATCAGCAAACTGCGGGTGGCAATCAGCCCGGGCCGGGCAGGTTTCAGAAGGGCGGGGCTGAATTGTCGGGACAGCAGCACGGCCAACAGAACAATGACCGCAGAGCGCAAGAACACAACTTCGAAAATGCCAAGGGATTGACCCGTCTTGCGGATGAATATTGTGCCTGCCGCCATGTTGACACCGGCCAGTATCATAAAAAGAATGCCAGTCAGATTATGGCGTGCGGTTTGGTCCTGTATCCCGTTCACAGCCTTTCTCCCGGGGTTCGGGCGCAGATTCCCTCGCAGACTTCCCCGCTGATTTCCCTGCTGTGTGGCCTTGTCTTGTCTGTGGCCTTGTCGGGGGCGGCGGAAGCCTTGTTCCGCAGACGTTCGCGATGGGCCGCATACAGGGCGCTGCCGGCAATAAGGGAGGCCCCGATCCAAGTATAGATATCGGTTGCTTCATCAAAAAACAAATAGCCGATCAGAGCCGAAAAAATCAGTCGGGAGAAATCAAAGGGCATCAGCGCGCTGGCTTCGGCTTCGCTAAAGGCTTTGCTCATGCAGATCTGGGCAATACTGGCCAAGCCGCCGATCAGAACCAGGACCATCAGCTGCCCGGGACCAGGCCAGGTCCAGACCGGCAAGGCAAACACAAATGTAACAGGCAGCGCACAAAGCAGGGCATAGGCAGTGATCACATGGGGTTTTTCGGTGCGGGCCAGAAACCGCACACAAATGGTGGTAACGGCAATGGTGATGGCTGACAGCAGCGCAGCGACGGTGCCGCTGTTGATGGCCATCTGGCCCGGCCGCAGCAGCACCAGCATGCCGATGAACCCAAATAGAATGGCAAAAATACGTGGCAGGCGGATTTTTTCCCCAAGCACCAGCACGGCACCTATGGTGGCAAAAATCGGGGCCGCAAAGCTGTAGGACATGACGTCTGCGAGCGGGATCACGGTCACAGCGTAAAAGGTGCATATAATGGTGAATGAAGAAGCCAGTCCCCGCAGCAAGTGGATGCCAGGTTTTCGGGTTTTCAGGCCCTCTCTCAGCCCGGTTGTGCGGAAAAATGGCAGCATGATCAGCAAGGCGATCACAGTGCGATAAAAAGCGGTTAAAAAAGGATGTACATCATCGGACACATAACGGATCAGCCCGCCCATGACGGAAAAACTCAGGCAGCTGATCAGCATGTATAGGGTGCCGAGCGGAACATTGTTTTTTTGCGGCGGGATGATGGTCATGCGGGATACAATCCGGGGTTTGGCTTCTGGTGGCCGGTTTCGGGGCGCGGGAATTTAACCCTACTGTTTGTCCCGTATTTTGTCAAAATCACAATTTGCTTTGATTGGCCTGATGCCTTTTGCGATTTTCCCGGTACACCACATAGACGGAACTGCCCAGAATGATCAGGCCGCCCAGATAGGTCAGACCGTCCAGCGCATCTGTGAATAAGAAATATCCTATCAGGGAAGCAAAGATCAGTCGGGTGAAATCCACGGGCAACAACGCCGTCATGTCGGCTTTGGATAAGGCGCCGGCTAGGCAGAAATGCGCCAGACCGGAACATAATCCCATAAACAGCAGCAAAGGTATCTGATCCCAGCGGGGCCATTGCCAGTAAAACAGCGCGATGAAAAAACTGATGGGCAGCCCGAACAAATATCCGTAAAGAGTCACGATGCCCGGATGGTCCCGGCGGGTGAGAATCTTGATGGTAATCAATGTCCCGGCAAAGGCGGCCGCGGAAGCCAGTGCCGCCAGCATGCCGGCATTGATGTCCTGAAATCCGGGACGCAGCAGAATCAGCACACCTGTGAAACCGCAGGCCACGCCAAGCAGGCGCGGCAGGCGGATGGCCTCGCCCAGGAATATGGCGGCGAGAAGAGTTGCAAACAAGGGAGCGGCGTAACTGTAGGCGACGGCGTCGGCGAGCGGGATATGACTCACAGCGTAGAAGGCGCCAAAAACCGAAGTAATATTTAAAACCGCCCGGAGCAGATAGAGGGGGCGGGGGGCGGCCCGGATGGTGCCAAGATCCAATTTGCAGAGACTTGGGAGAATAAATAACAACCCAAACAAGGTGCGATAAAAAACCAGCACAAAGGGGTGCAGATCCATTGACAACTGCCGAACAGAAACCCACAGTAGAGCATAAAAGAGGGCATAGCCGAGCATCAAAGTCAGGGCAACGCCATAGGCGCGTTTTGGGGGAGCAAGCGGCGACATGACCGTAACAGAACCTGTTGTTGGTGCGGGATCAGGATGAGATCCCTACTATCCGTTTTTTTGTCAAAAAGTCAAAAACTCAAAGAAACTAAAGAGTATACATGATGTATTGAGTATATATAAATCATGTTATAATCGTATAATACTAATATTATACTCATAAAATATTGACTTTTTAGGGGTTCTCTTATATATTGTGTTCGTTAGGCGCTTCTGTCACAATTGCGTGTGGGTGGCATAAAGGAAAACAGGAATGCCCGACGCGGACGAGGAACAGCCCAACCCTTTTGGGGGGTGGAGGGAGTTTGAAGGCCCGGACCGGCCTTTGGACGGGATGACGCGAGAGCCTGAGGAAGTGTCGGCGGAGGGTCCATCCGATTCTGTAACTAAAGAAATTCTGCGAATTCTTTTTGGAAGAGCTCCCCGCGCACAAAACGCAAGACGGCAAAAGGCGGGCTACAGATTGGGACGGGAGATACGACGAGTGCTGTTCGATGATTGGATATGAGGTGTTTTGCCAATGAAGCGATATCAGATTGACATGACGCCGGCGGGGGTGAAGCGGCTTGAGGAACTGAAAGCGGCAATTGACGCCACTTCCAACAAGGATTTGTTTGATGAGGCGCTGACCCTTCTGGATTGGGCGGTCACCCAGGTGCAGAACGGGCGCATTATTGCGTCCATTGATGAAAAGAAGAACAGTTTTCGCGAATTGTCCATGCCGGGACTGGAAAAGGCCCGGCGTATGGCGCGCGAAACGGGAACAGAAGCCGAAACCTCCGCAACGGCGGTGGCGGAACGCTGACCGGAACGGGAAGCCGGCTTGAGATATAATTTTTTTCGGCATGTAATTTTATCTTTCCCCTCTAGGGGGCATCAGGGGAGGGTGCCATAAAGGCGACGACGCAAACGGAAGAAGCCTCGAAAATCAGACGAGAGCCGGAGACGGATGTGCCTTCGGGGCAGTGGCGGCATCATCTCTACCATGTGGGGGTGTCCTATGCCCCGCTGGCGATACTTCTGGCCTTGTGGATGGGGGTAAGCCTGTTTGTCTTTCTGCTGGCGCTGGGAAGCGGCGCGCTCACAGGGCTGTGGTTGTTCTTCGTTCCGCTAATCATTGCCACGCTGGTTGTTTTGCTTTTTCGCCGACGCACGGTCAGCCGCATTCTCATTGGGGCGGGCTGTGCGCTGCTGCTGGCCCCGTCCGTCGGGTCTGTGGCGGTGCCGTTTGCGATTTTTGAAATCCAGTGGGGACAGGTGATCTTTCGCCTCGGCAATACGGAGGTTTCCTGGGGCTGGTCCATGATGCTGCTTGATCTGCTGGTCACGATAACCTTGTATTTTTTTGTTGTCAGACACATGTTTGCCTTTGCTTCGGGTTGGCGTCGCGAACATGAGTCCAATTTTCCTGAGAAAGCCTCATAACCTAAAAACATTATAAAAGGACATCGGGATATGCGTTGACATCTCCCTTTTTGTTATTGGCCTCCCTTTTTGTTATGAGCAATGAGTGGCGCGTTGTTATGAGCACCATATTTTCCCGGGGCACGCGGCAAGTCAGTTTCGCAAACGAAAACATCCCTCCCGAAAACCGGAAGGGATGTTTTTGTATGAAGTCTTGAATGCCTTTACAGGGCCTTGACTACATGGCCTTGACGATATCCTCGACCATTTTTTTGGCGTCGGCAAAAAGCATCATGGTATTGTCCCGGAAAAACAGCTCGTTTTCCACGCCCGCATAACCGGAGCCGAGAGAGCGTTTGACGAACAGGACCGTTCCGGCACTTTCCACATCCAGCACCGGCATGCCGAAAATGGGGCTGGACGGATCGGTCTTGGCGGCCGGGTTGGTCACGTCGTTGGCGCCGATGACAAAGGCCACGTCGGTCTGACTGAACTGGCTGTTGATATCTTCTAGCTCAAATACTTCGTCATAAGGGACATCCGCCTCGGCCAGCAGCACGTTCATATGTCCTGGCATGCGCCCGGCGACCGGATGGATGGCGTAGGAGACCTTAACCCCTTCTTCCTTCAGAATATCAGCCATTTCCTTCAGCGCATGCTGCGCCTTGGCTACGGCCATGCCGTATCCCGGCACGATAATGACGGAGCCGGCATTTTTCAGAATGAAGGCGGCATCTTCGGCGCTGCCCTGCTTGACCGGGCGCTCTTCGCTGCCGCCGGTCCCGGCGGGGCCGCTTTCGCCGCCAAAACCGCCCAGGATTACGCTGAGAAACGCCCGGTTCATGCCTTTACACATGATGTAGCTCAGGATTGCGCCGGAGGATCCGACCAGCGCCCCGGTAACGATCAGCGCATTGTTGCCAAGTGTAAACCCGATTCCTGCCGCGGCCCAGCCGGAATAGCTGTTGAGCATGCTGACCACCACCGGCATGTCGGCACCGCCAATGGGAATGATGATCAGGAAACCGATGATGAAGCTCAGTGCCATGACATACCATAACAGATGCCCACCGCCGCTGGCTGCGCCTTCACTGAGCGCGAACGCCACAATGAGGCCGATAATCGCCAGACCGAGGGCGCCATTGATCACATGCCGCCCCGGCAGAATGATTGGTTTGCCGGACATGTTGCCATTCAGCTTGGCGAAGGCAATGACAGAACCGGAAAAGGTGATCGCCCCAATGGCCGCGCCAAGCGCCATTTCGATGCGGCTGGCCATATAGATGTTGCCGGCAAAATCGGTGATCCCGAAACTGTGTGGTTCGCTGAAGGCGGCGCCGGCCACCAGCACGGCAGCCAGTCCCACCAGGGAGTGAAAGGCGGCCACCAGCTGCGGCATGGCGGTCATGGGGATACGCCGGGCAATCACCAGGCCAACAGCCCCGCCCGCAATGAGGGCAATGATAATCCAGTTATAGCTGACAATTTCCGGATGAAGCACGGTGGTGATGATGGCGATGGCCATGCCGAGCATGCCATAGGTGTTGCCCTTGCGGGAAGTTTCCGGGGAGGACAGCCCCCTGAGTGAGAGGATAAACAAAACCCCGGCTACCAGATAAGCGAGAGCGGTCAGGTCCGCAACCATTTGTTCAGACATTCTTTAAAACTCCCTCTATTTTTTCTGCCCGACCGCATCATCGGAAGCGGGTTTTTCTTTTTTCTTATACATGGCCAGCATGCGCTGGGTGACAGCAAAACCGCCAAAAATATTGACGGCTGCCAGCGCAACGGCGATCGTGCCCAGAATTTTGGCCAGACTTATTTCTTCGGGTCCGGCGGCAATTAATGCTCCCACGATAATGACGGAGGAAATGGCGTTGGTCACTGACATAAGAGGGGTATGCAGGGCGGGGGTCACACTCCACACCACATAATATCCCACAAAAATCGCCAGCACGAACAAGGAAAGCTGGGACAGAAACGGGCTGGCATGGGCCGTTTGGGTGGCGAGGTCCGCCATTTGCTGTAACTTTTCCATTAGTTCCCTCCTTTTGTGATATTTGCCGAAAGGTCAGCCGAAAAGTCAGGGTGGACAATCTGGCCCTCTCTGGTCAGAAGGATGCCGGTGATAATTTCATCCTCCCAGTTGATGTTGAGAGTTTTGCTGTCCTTATCAACCAAGGGAGTGATGAAGTTCAGCAGGTTTTTGGCAAACAGGGCGCTGGCGTCTGCTGCCAGCCGGCTGGGCATGTTTAGGTGGCCGACAATCTTTACCCCGTTCACCTCGATGATTTCGCCGGGTTTGCTGAGAGCGCAGTTGCCGCCCTGTTCCACCGCCAGGTCCACAATCACGCTTCCCGGTTTCATGCTGTGCACCATCTCTTCGGTGATCAGCAGAGGCGCCGGTCGGCCCGGGATCAGGGCCGTGGTGATGGCGATATCCTGCTTTTTCAGGGTTTCGGCAATGAGTTTCGCCTGTTTCTGTTTATAGGCGTCGCTCATTTCCTTGGCATAACCGCCGGTGGTCTCTGCCTCGCGGGCTTCTTCGTCATCGACCATGACAAATTTCCCGCCCAGGCTTTCCACCTGTTCCTTGGCGGCTAGGCGCACATCCGTGGCCGAAATAATGGCGCCCAGGCGCTTGGCGGTGGCTATGGCCTGTAGACCGGCCACGCCGGCCCCCATCACCATCACCTTGGCCGGCGCCACAGTCCCCGCGGCGGTCATCATCATGGGAAAGGCCCGACCATATTCATACGCCGCGTCGATTACTGCGCGGTAACCGGCCAGATTGGACTGACTGGACAGGATATCCATGCTCTGGGCCCGGGTGATGCGCGGCATCAATTCCATCGCATAGGCGTCGATCCGGCCCTTGGCATAAAGTTCAAGGCTGTCTTTGGCGGTATAGGGGGAAAGAGAGGCCACCAGCATGGCCCCCGGTTTAATCAGCGCGACTTCATCCAGATCGCCCTCGCCGGGGCCAAGCGGGCGTTGTACCTTGAAAATGACATCTGCGTCCCTGTAGGTCTGTTCCGCATCCACGGCAATGCTGGCTCCGGCCGCCTCATAAGCCGCATCAGGAATGCTGCTGCCGTCTCCGGCGCCTTTCTCGACAGTCACCGTAAAGCCAAGCTCGATGAGTTTTTTTACGGTATCAGGGGTTGCTGCCACGCGTCGTTCCCGGGCGCGTCTTTCCTTTGGTACTGCTAGTTTCATGCCGACGTTCCTGTGTTTTTAGTGGTTGTTTTTATCCGTTGAATTTCCGGACTCCTGAAACAAGGGCGGGCTTCCCCAATGTCAGGTCATGTCGGATTCCCTCCCAAGGGCCGTTCCTGGTGTGCATCTCATCGAGTCAATCTCATTGCAATTCACTCTCACTGGCCACTATGTGTCATAGCGTATTTTTTTGTTTTTGTTTTTCACGTTGTTTCAAGTTTTGTTGACCGCTCGGGCTTTTCTAACAAAACAGCCAAAAAAACCAGCGGCCCGGTCCCCAAAGATGGTTTCTAGAGTGAATTTTGAAGAGGTTGGCTTAATTCTGTTGGCGGATTGCGGCCCGCCTCACGCGGAAGACGCTGCCGGGCGATGCGGGGCATCGGGCCAGGCGTCTGACCCAGGCGTCTGACAAAGTGAGCGGCCCCAAGCCGCCAACCCAAAGGGCCGGGGCGGTCTGGCCCAGTTCCTGCGGGATTTGGCTGGGCCGTACCGCCAGTATGACCTGCACCAAATCCCTAGCTCCTGAACCAGACCTGACCGGCAGAACGGGTCAACCTCTTCAAAATTCACTCTAGTGTAGTCGAAAATTTTAATGCTGCAACGCAAAATGTAAATTATTTTCAATTTTTTGCATCGCAGCATTAGATTATTGCAGCTGGTCAATATAGTCCGAGATCATATTCAGCCCCGTGGACCAGAATGCCGGGTCAGAGGCATCAAGCCCGAAAGGCGCCAGCAATTCGCGATGATGTTTCGAGCCACCGGCTTTGAGCATGTCGATATATTTTGCTTCGAACCCTTCGGGGTGTTCCAGGTAGGTGGCATAAAGCGAATTCACCAGGCAGTCGCCAAAAGCATAGGCATAGACATAGAAGGGAGAGTGGATGAAATGGGGGATATAACACCAGAAATGCCGGTAGGCGTCATCAAAATGAAAAACCTCGCCCAGGCTTTCCTTTTGCACAGCCATCCAGATTTCACTCAAATCATCGGCGGAAAGTTCTTTGTCCTTGCGGGCGGTATGGACCCGGATCTCAAAGTCATAGAAGGCAATCTGGCGGATGACCGTATTGAGCATGTCTTCCACCTTGCCGGCCATCAAACGTTTGCGGCGTTTGTCGTCCTGTTCCTGATCAAGCAGCGACTGGAAGGTCAGCATCTCGCCAAAGACGCTGGCGGTTTCTGCAAGAGTAAGCGGGGTGGCGGCCAGCAGTTCGCCCTGCTGGGCGGCGAGGACCTGATGCACCCCGTGGCCGAGTTCATGAGCCAGTGTCATGACGTCCCGGCTTTTGCCCAGATAGTTCAGCAGCAGATACGGGTGAACGGCAGGTACGGTGGGGTGGGCGAAGGCGCCGGGGGCCTTCCCGGGCCGGACGGGGGCGTCAATCCAGGCATTGTCAAAGAAAGTGCGGCCGATTTCCGCAAGCTGTGGAGAGAATCGTCCATAGGCATCAAGCACGATGGTTGTGGCCTCATCCCACTGGTACAGCTTGTCATCGTCCCCGGGCAGCGGGGCATTACGGTCCCACCAGTCCAGCTTGTCCCGGCCGAACCATTGGGCTTTCAGCGCGTAATAGCGATGGGACAGTTTGGGGTAGGCGTCTTTCACGGCGTGGACCAAGGCGTCCACCACTTCCTGTTCCACCCGATTGGACAGGTGCCGTTCGGTGGCTGGAGTCTCATAGTTCCGCCAGCGGTCTTCAATTTCCTTGTCCTTGGCCAGCGTGTTGGTGATCAGGGTGAACAGGCGGATGTTTTGATCAAAGGTCGTATGCAGCGCCTCGGCGGCCGCCTTGCGGGCCGCACCGTCACGGCTGCTTAGATGATCCAGGCACGCCTCAAGGCCCAACTGTTGGACCACGCCGCTTTCCGGATCTTTGAAGTCGAACTGAAGCGCCGCCATCGTCTCATCAAACAGGCGGTTCCAGGCAGCCCGCCCGGTAACGGATTTTTCGTGCAGCAGCTGTTCCAGGTCATCACTTAGCTGATAGGGACGATATTGGCGGATGGTCTCAAACCAGGGCTTGTAACGGGCCAGCGCCGTGGACTCTTGAAACCAGTTTTCGAGGGTATCATCTGCCAGGCGATTGATTTCGAGGGTAAAGAACAATATCGTCGTGCCTATCCGGTTCAGTTTTTCCTGCGTCGTCTGATAGAACTGGCTGATTTTGCCGTCTGTCATATCTTGCGCATGCAGCAAACCGGCATAACTATAGATCCGGCCTATCAGTTCCTGCATCCGTTCATAGGTTTTGACGGCCTCCAGCATGGTGGAGGCCTTCAGTTCCGCCACCCGGCCTTTATAATGCTCGGCGAACTCTTTCGATATGTCTTCCAGCATGGCGTAATCCTGATGCAGTTTTTCGCTGTCCATGGCCGGATAAAGATCCTTAAGATCCCACCGGGGAAGAAGCTCGGTATTCAGTGTTTGTGAAGATGAAGGCATGCTTTATTTCCGCTTTTTTTCTCGTAAAAGGTGTAAATTTTCCGGACTTTTGAGATTTTTTAACCTTTGTCCCGTATTGGGACATAGAGAGGCTTTTTCAAACTACAAGTATGCGCAAAGGGGAAACGCGCGCAATGACAAAAACGGTTCTGATTGTCGATGACGAGGATACCCAGCGTCAAATGCTGAAGATCGCTCTGCAGAAGGCAGGGTATCAGGCCCTGCTTGCCAAAAGCGGACGGGAGGCTCTGGCGATGGTTGGTGCCGAGGCTGTGGGGATGCCGGATCTGATCCTTCTGGATTTGGTTCTGGGTGATATTGATGGCATGGAGGTTCTGGAGAAAATCTGCGGACAGGATCCGGGCCGTCGTCCGCCAGTGATCGTGCTTACCGCCCATAGCAGTGTGGATAAGGCGGTCAAGGCCATGAAGGCAGGAGCCGTGGATTTTATCGCCAAGCCCGCTGGCGTGGACCGGTTGCGGGTCTCGATTGAAAATGCGTTAAAACTTCATCAGCTTTCCGGGGAACTTTCCCGGCTGAGCCGCAGGTGGGATGGGAGTCTGGGATTTGAGGACCTTCTGGGGGACAGCCCCGTCATGCGCCGGGCCCTTGAACTGGCCCGCAAGGGGGCACAAACCAATGTGCCTGTGCTTCTGGAAGGAGAAAGTGGGGTCGGCAAAGAGGTTTTTGCCCGCGCCATTCAGGGAAGCAGCGATCGGGCCGGCAAGGCTTTTGTGGTCGTGAATTGTGGGGCCATTCCCGCCAATCTTGTGGAATCCATTCTGTTCGGTCATGAAAAGGGCGCCTTTACCGGGGCCACGGAAAAACATGACGGGAAATTTGTTGAAGCCGATGGCGGAACGATTTTTCTGGATGAAATCGGGGAACTGCCCCTTGACCTGCAGGCCAAGCTGCTCAGGGTTCTTCAGGAGGGCGAGGTGGACCCGGTAGGGGCCCGGGAACCGGTCAAAATTGATGTCCGGGTGATTTCCGCCACCAACCGAAACCTCAAAGAGTTGGTGGAAGCCGGCCGGTTTCGCGAAGATCTGTATTATCGGTTGAATGTATTTCCCATCCTGTTGCCGCCGTTGCGCGACAGGACCGGCGATATCGAAACACTGGCCGTTCATTTTGTTGAAAAAATCAGCCTGTCCGAAGGGCGGGTTTGTAAACCCCTGTCGCCAGAGGCGCTGAAACTGCTGACCGGGTATTATTGGCCGGGGAATGTGAGGCAGTTGGAAAACGCCATTTTCCGGGCGGTGATCCTATCGGAAGGAAATGAAATCGGTATTGAAGATTTCCCGCAATTGCTTTCGGCGCGTCAACAAGACCGGTCGGCGGCAGAGAGCCTCTCGGGGAATGTAAATGGATTCTGTCTTGATGAGGGAGAGGCGGTGGAAAGCTTCTCCAGTATCCGGATACTGGATGACCAAGGGGAGATTCGCCCGATCAGTGAGGTGGAAAACGATATCATTCGTTTCGCCCTTCGGAAATACGGATATAAAATGTCGGAAGTGGCGCGCCGGCTGGGCATTGGCCGGTCAACGCTGTACCGGAAGGTAGGGGAACTGGATCCGGATCGGGAACCAGGCCAGGGGGGCGAACGGTCTGCGCGCCGTGACCAGAAGGGGGAGGGCACAGAGAGCGGCACATAGGGGGGTGTAGGTCAGGGGACGTGACGATCCCTCCTCCGGTATCCGGACTTGCATTTTTTTTTCAAACCGTCCTATAGTTCTGCCATAATCCTTTTTTCGGATACGACCATTTACAGGAAAATATATGATTTATGTTCTTGCGTTTCTTATTCCGCCGCTGGCGTTGTTATTTCAGGGCAAGATCTTTCAGGCCATCTTTAATGCTTTGATCTGGGGGGTGGGGCTGTTTTTTGTCTTGCTGGGGGGATGGATCCTCTGGGCCATTGCCGTGGGGCATGCCATTTTTGTCGTTCACGGCGCTCGTGCCGATGCCCGAACCCAGAAAATCGTCGATGCCATCAAGTCGGGAAAATAAAAAGGGCGGTTTTCACCGCCCTTGGAACATGGGGAAAACCCCATAAATCCCCCAGAATAAAGGATTATACGCCCCGGGTCATACCCAGCGCCGAGGCATAGAGGTCAATCAGGGCTTCCTGTTCCTGGCGTTCATGATCCTCCATTTTGCGCATTTTGATGATCTGACGCATGATCTTTACATCAAAGCCGTTGGCCTTGGCTTCGGCATAAACGTCTTTGATATCTTCGGCCAGATTTTTCTTTTCTTCTTCCAGTCTTTCGATGCGCTCAATAAAGGACCTCAGCGCATCAACGGCAATGCCGCCTACGTCACTCATCTTTGTCCGCTCCTGATTTTTAATCCTGATGTAATACTGTTGAAGGGGGCACCTTATCGGCCCCGCTCCGATGAGGCAACCTGAAAAAACCGGGAAGCCGGCGTTCTGTTACATTTGCTTGTTTTTTTTCACACTTTCATCCATGCGGCGCAACTGTTCCTCGGTGGCTTCGGTCTGGTGGAGGTTGACCCACTCCCCATAAGGCATGCCATAGATGATTTTACGGGCTTCCATTTTATCCAGGGTCACTCCTTTTTCCTCGGCGGCTTCCTGATACCAGGTGGCCAGACAGTTGCGGCAAAATCCTGCAAGGCCCATCAAGTCGATATTCTGTACATCCGTACGTTTTCTAAGGTGAGCAACCAGCCGGCGGAAGGCGGCGGCTTCGACTTCGGTTCTGGTTTTGTCGTCCATTACACTATCCTTTCCATTTCTTTATCCTGTTTATTCCCTTGACAAAGGGGATCAGCCCTACGCCCGATCAGCGGGCGGCTCAATAATGTTGAATTTTTTTCAGATCCGGCTGCTGCTGCAATTCGGCAAGCTCCTGATAGAGAATTTCGCTCCAGCGTCTTTGTCCGCTTTCGTCCAGGATTTCATCCTGGCGGATTTCAATGGTGACTTGGGGGAAACCGTGATCCGCGCCATGGCGATTCATAGTATGGAACAGGTCCTGACCGGAATAGGGTTTGTTGTCGCCGACCATCAGGCCGTGCTTATGTTGCAGCCGGTGAATGAGTTCCCGCGCCAGACGCGGATCTCGGTTCCATAACATACCGGCATGCCAAGGCCGACGTACGCCATTCATGACAGGTGTGAAACTGTGCATACCGCAGACCAGCGGCACATGCCCGGCCCCTTTGCGGTGCCGCACCAGGCGTTCGGCCCGCTCGTGAAATGGCCGGTAAAAACGGTTCAGGCGTTGCTCGCGCTCCGCTGGGGTAAGGGCCTGATTGCCGGGGATCGTGATGCCGTCGCTGATTTCCGGGATCAGGGTCTTATGATCGGGCTCCCGGTTGGGGTCAATCAATAAACGGGAAAAGCGGGCCAGAAGCGCCGGGGCGTTCAGTCGTGCTGATAGCGTGCGGGTAATTGCCGCCATGCCGATGTCCCAGGCGATATGCAGCTCAAGATGGGACGGGTCAAGGCCAAGACGATCAAATTCATCAGGAATATGATTGCTCGCATGTTCACAGATCAACACCACATCCGCCCGGCCATAAGGATTGAGCAGTTCATAGGATTCGGTAATTTCTGTGGCCTCAGTAATTTCGCTGTCAGGCGTTTTTTGTAACATGGTAATCTCTTACTCCGTCTTGAGGGCCTTTTCGGGGTCCCCTTTTCCTGAAATTTTATTCCCTAACTGTATCTGCCCCAATATAATTTGCCGTCAATTTTTATTGATCCCCAAATTTTGTTGGCCCTAGAGTGAATTGAGCCAACCTATTCACAATTCACTCTAAAACGGATTTAAGCAGTCCTTGCCCAAAATCAACGTCTGTTGTGCATCATCATGGACAAGTTGCCGTATTAACCGGATAACAGTTAATTGCAGTATTCTTTGAGATTCCCCTTTTTTCATCAGTATGTTATTAATTCCAGTATATATTTTATCTTTACATTAAGGAAACCTTATGCATCGCCAGCGTTGTACCCGTATCATTGCCACTTTGGGCCCGGCCAGTTCTTCCGTGGACATTATTCGCAAGCTTTCTGATGCCGGGGCGGATGTGTTCCGTCTCAATATGAGTCACGGGGATCATAAATCCATCGCCGCGTTGCATGCCATGATCCGTGAGGTAGAAGTCCAGACGGGACGCCCCATTGGCATTCTGGCGGATCTTCAGGGGCCGAAACTGCGAATCGGAAAATTTCAGAACGACAGAATTACCCTGGCAGCCGGGCAGAAATTCATTCTTGATATGGACAAGGCGCCGGGGTCCGACAAACGGGTTGAACTGCCGCATCCGGAAATTTTCGAAGCGGTGGAGAAGGGGACCGAACTGCTGTTGGATGACGGCAAGATCCGTTTACATATCGAACAGGTGGAAAAAGACAAGATCCACACCAAAGTCGTGGTGGGCGGTGAACTGTCCAACCGTAAAGGGGTCAACGTGCCCAATGCCATTCTGCCGCTGGCGGCGCTCACGGAAAAAGACCGCAACGATCTGGACTTTGTGCTCAATCTGGGTGTGGACTGGGTGGGGTTGTCCTTTGTGCAGCGTCCGGAAGACATGCGCGAAGCGCGTGAGATCATAGGCGAACGGGCATGGCTGTTGGCCAAACTGGAAAAACCTTCGGCGCTTTATGCCCTGGATGAGATTATTGCCTTGTCGGATGCGGTGATGGTGGCGCGCGGGGACATGGGGGTGGAACTGCCTATGGAAGAGGTGCCCGGCAAACAGAAAAAAATTATCCGCCATGCCCGGCGGGCCGGAAAAAGTGTGGTTGTCGCGACGCAAATGCTGGAAACTATGGTGCATAGCCCGGTGCCCACCCGAGCCGAGGTTTCTGACGTGGCCAATGCGGTTTTTGACGGCGCCGACGCTATCATGTTGTCGGCGGAATCGGCGACCGGGGCCTATCCCGTGGAAGCGGTTAGCGTGATGGACCGGATTGCCCGAAAGGTGGAAAGTGAACCCAGTTACCGCAAAGCGCTCAACCGGGACAAGACCCCGCCGGAAGCCACTTCTGCCGATGCCATCAGCGCCGCCGCCAACCAGGTGGCAGCTACCATCCGAGCCAAAACCATAGTTACCTACACGGGATCGGGGTCCACGGCGCTCAGGGCCTCGCGGGAACGACCGGAAACCCCGCTTCTGGTGTTAACGCCCAATCTGTCCACGGCGCGTCGGTTATGTCTGTGCTGGGGCCTGAATTGTGTGCATACGGCGGATGCGGTGAATTTTCAGGATATGATCGACAAGGCCTGTCATATGTGCCTGACCCACAATTTTGCCCGGGTCAATGATCATATTGTGATCATGGCCGGTATGCCGTTCGGGACACCGGGCAAAACCAATGTGCTGCGTATTGCGCGGGTGCAGAGTTATCACAAGAAAGGCTGATCTCACCGGAACTTCACAGGATTTGCCGCCTTGGCTCGCGGTGACATTGTTTTTTCGTCATGGCGCGCACGAGAGGCGTCACAATTTCCCCTCAATCAGGCCAAGGCGGGTCAACCGGTCGCGCAGGCCCGCCGCTCCTTGGAACAGGTGAGCGTGAAAGCCCAACGCCTGTGCGGTTTCCACATTGTCTTTTCGGTCGTCAATAAACAGGGTGTTTCCGGGGGCTTGCCCGGTACGTTCAAGCAGACGTTGATACAAGGTGGGATCCGGTTTGATAATGCCTTCCGCCCCGGAAATGATCACCTCCCGAAACAGGGAAAGAAACCCGTATTTCTCCCGGAAGGCGGGGAATTTCTCGGCCGGAAAGTTGCTCAGCGCGTAAAGGGCATATTGTTTGCGGTGAAGTTCTTTCAGGATTTCCACCGTTTCCTCTATACTGCCGGCGAACATATCATCCCAATGGCTGTCATAGGCGGCAATCATATCGGCATAGTCTGGGTGATGTTTTTGCAAGTCCCGGATCGCCTGCTCAAAGGGTTCACCTGCGTCCAGGCGGTTATGCCAGTCCATATTGCAGACATGGTTGAGAAAATGATCCAGATCGCGCCTGTCTCCCTCAAACAGGGGGGCAAAGGCGTGACGGGGGTTCCAACGCACCAGCACATTGCCCAGATCGAATACGAAACAGTGAATATCGCTCATGACCATTCACTCCGAATCTTATCTGGCCGAATCTTATCTGGCCGAATCTTATCTGGGGCACTCTGAACCCTATCGGGGGTAAGTATACGCAATTTTGTTGTCCCAAAATGAAGAAGACCGTGCCCTTGGGGGGGAGGCACGGTCTCCTATTTACTGTCGGCATTGCACCAACAGCGAATCTTCGTCAATGTCACTAACCCTGGCGCGCCTTAAAGCGGCGGTTGGTTTTGTTGATTACATAGGTGCGTCCACGGCGGCGGATTACACGGCAATCACGGTGACGGTTTTTTAATGACTTTAATGAATTTACTACTTTCATTTTTCTATCCGTCTCAAATTCTTTGTTAAGCGCCTTATCGGCAGCGCCTGAACTTGCGGCGGAAAGTAATGTGTGTCTTGCGAAATGTCAACTCCCGAAAAACGGCTTTTTCAAAAAAAAGCGACACTCCCACATCCACAGTCACAAGCTACTGCAAAATCAACCAAATCTTTATCAATCATTAACGGAAGTCTGTTTATATTACAACATCCGGGTAAAATTACAATGTGAAAAGCATGACATCGTTTCTGAATGAAAAACAAAGTGAAAAACTGAACCGCCTTGCCCTTGAAATGTCTAGGGAAATTGGGTTTGTCACCGAAGTCAGCGGCAGCGGCGCGGTGGCGTTGTGCAGTGTCAAAGCCCTCAACCGGTCCCTGCAAAAAGACGATTCGACCCTGCCAGCCGGTCAGATCGGTGCCACCGTCAAGATAAAGGTGAATAAAGGTTTTGTGTATGCGACTGTTCGGGAAGTCAAACGCCAGGAAAGTTCCACGGGGCCTGTAGAGCATATTATCATGTATCTCGATTATCTCGGGCACGGGCTCAAGGCTCCGTACCTGCCTACCGGGGTGCTGTTTGACCGGGGCATTTCGGATTTCCCCATTCCCGGACAGATGGTTTATGAAACCAATGAGGAAGATATCGAAGCCATATTCGGGGTTACTGATTCCACCCATTTTAATGTCGGCACGGTGTTTCCCCAGCATGTCACCCCGGCCAGCATCATTACGGATAATATGCTGGGCAAACACTTTGCCGTATTGGGCAGCACAGGGACCGGGAAGTCGTGTACCGTCGCATTGCTGATCCACCGGCTGGTGGAACGTATGCCGAATGCCCATATCATCATTCTGGACCCGCATAATGAATATGAGGCGGCATTTGAAAGCTGCGGGGAGCCCTTTGACATCAATAACCTGCGCCTGCCGTACTGGCTGATGAATTTTGAGGAACATATTGAATTGTTCATCGGTCTCAGGCGGACGCTGGAGCGGGAAGTGGAAATTGACATTCTGCGTCGCTGTCTGCATGCGGCCCGCGTGGATGCCGCGGACGGTTTGAGCCGGGAAAAAATCACGGTGGATACGCCGATTCCCTATAAGCTGTCTTTTATGATGAAATATCTGGAAGATGAGATGGGCCGGCTGGACAATCCCGACACGCTGACCCCTTATCTGCGTCTGAAACACAAGATCGAGGAATTGCGTCGCGATACCCGGTTCAGCTTCATGTTTTCCGGACTTCTGGCCCATGACAATCTGTCCGAGGTTATCGGCCGGCTGCTGCGTTTTCCCGTCAACAATAAACCCGTTTCCACCATTGACCTGTCCGGGGTGCCGGCAGAGATCGTGAATGTGGTGGTTTCCATGATCAGTCGCCTGGTGTTTGATTTTGCCGTGTGGAGCCGGGGCCGGGACGTGCGGCCCATTTTGCTGATTTGTGAGGAGGCCCACCGTTATGTGCCGACCGAGGATCACACCATTTTCGCGTCCACCCGCAAGGCGATCGAACGTATTGCCAAGGAAGGGCGGAAATATGGCGTCTCTCTGGGGCTGGTCTCCCAACGTCCGGCGGACGTGTCAGAATCCGCCCTGTCCCAGTGCGGCACCATTTTCGCCATGCGCATGAATAACGAACGGGATCAGAAATTTGTAGAGCATGTCATGCCCGAAGGGGCCAAGGGGGGACTGGCGTCCCTGTCGTCCCTGCAAAACCGGGAGGCGCTGGTGGTGGGGGAGGGCGTGCGGGCCCCGATGCGGGTGCAGTTTGACAGCCTTGATGAAAATAAACGGCCTTCCAGCCATAATCCCAAGTTTTCCCAGGACTGGCAGCAGGACATAGAAAGCAACGCGTTTATCCAGGAAACCATCAAAAACTGGCGCGGGCAGGGTCGGTGATTTGCCGCAGGCCCTGTGCTTGCGGGAAACCGCGGACCCTGCCCGGAAATGCCTTCCGAAGTCCTCTTCTCTGTTAACGATATCTTTAAGGTTAATAAGCTATAACCGACTATGAAGGGAGAGGTTTCCTGCATATATACAAGCAGTTGGGGGCTCCCCGCTAGGATTCATTAGTTGAAATGGCTTGGTGAGAAAAAGCATGAGTGACAAGAAAATATTTGGCTTCAGCTCGGGAAAAGTAGAAAACTTTTTCACAATCAGAAACTCTTTGTTTAGTGTTGTCGGGATACTGGTTTTATCCGTTGTAACCTTCAGCACCCTTTCGGCATTGAATGCCGCCAATGAGAAAGCTGAAGCAGAGAGAATCGTGACCGTCAATGAAACGTCCGATTATCTGCTGAAAGGCGAACACTATTTTTCCACAGAGCGCGGGGTGATGAACACGGCCCTGGGAAACGCGAGTGCAGGAACTTCGGATAAATGGGACATTATTCAAAAATCCCGCAAGGATGCCGAAACAGCTTATAAAAAAGCCTTGGTTTCAGTGAAAAACGGCTATGATTTTGCCGGAAAGCAGGATCTGATTGCTGAGGTGGAGAAGGCCTATAAAAAATATCTTGAGGCGCGCGCCGGTGCGGATCAGGCATTCCGTCTTTCTGCGGAAAACCGGGAAAGACGTGTGGCCCGGAATTTCAGCCGGGCGGCGACCGGCCTGATCGAATCCATGAGCCGGCTTCGGCTGGCCCAGGAACTTGAAGCCGGTATTTCCAGCGCCAAGATCATGATGTATCAGCAGCTCAAACATGCGCTGTCTGTGATGAGTGAATATGCGGATCAGGAATGGGCCGTAATCGGTTCCGAGATCGCCCAGGGAGAACCGCTGTCTGAACTGCGTATGCAAATCCTTTCCGGTTATAGTGGCCAGATCGAATCCAACTGGCGGCTGGTTCAGGAATATATCGGCAAGAGTTTTATGGATCCGCGTCTGAAGGAACTGGGTACCAAGGTCGGCAAAGAGTTTTTCCAGGATTATCAAGCCATTCGGGAAAGCGTTTATGCGGCCTCTCAGGCAGAGGAGCCTTATCCGGTCTCCACGGATGAATGGATAGAGGCGGCAACCTCTGCCACCAAAACCATTCTGGATCTGAGCCAGGCGGCCGGCGAGATCACCAAAGGGTATGCTGAGGAGATCTCGGCCGAGGCGACGAGCAGCATGGTGGTTGCTCTGCTGGTGCTTCTGGCGACATTTATTGTCGCGGCAATGGCTGTCTGGCTGGTGGTCTACCGGGTGGTCCGGCCCCTCAACAGGCTGGGCAAAGTCATGTCGGTCATTGCCGAAGGGGATCTTGAAGCCGAGGTTCCCGATGTAAACCGGGGCGATGAAATCGGAATCATGGCCCGGGCATTGCAGGTCTTTAAGGATGCGGCCATTGAAAAAATCCATAATGATGAAGCCCAGCGTCTGAAAGAAGAAGAACTGCGCCGGCAAAAGGAAGCCGAAGAAGAAGCCCGCCGCAAGGCTGAGGAAGAGGCCCGTCTGCGGGAAGAAGAACGGGATCGTCAGGCCCGTGAAGAGCGGCGCAAGGAAATGCTGGCCCTGGCCGAGGAGTTTGAAGCGTCTGTGATGGAAATTGTCAACGGGCTGTCTACGGCATCCGGCGAAATGGAGGTGGCGGCGCAGAGCATGTCTGCGGTAGCTGAGGAAACCACGCGCCAGTCCCAGGCGGTGACCTCTGCGTCCGAACAGGCCAGCGCCAACATCCAGATGGTGGCCAGCGCCGCAGAACAGCTTTCCAAGTCCGTGAAAGAGATCAGCGGACAGGTTGCTCAGTCCAGCAGTTATTCCCGTAATGCGGTGAATGAAACCGAACGGGCGACTGAGGAAATCCGGGGTCTTGTCTCCGCAGCCCAGAAAATCGGGGATGTTATCAATCTGATTAACGACATTGCCAATCAGACCAACCTGCTGGCGTTGAATGCGACGATCGAGGCAGCCCGTGCCGGTGAGGCCGGCAAAGGCTTTGCTGTTGTGGCCTCCGAGGTGAAAAACCTTGCCAGCCAGACGGCAACGGCCACGGAAGAGATTACCAGCCAGGTCAGCGGTATGCAGGCGGCGACTGAAAAAGCCGTATCCGCCATTGCCGGCATTGAAAATGTGATCAAGCAGATTGACGAAACCTCTGTCACCATTGCGTCGGCGGTGGAAGAACAGGATGCGTCAACCCATGAAATTGCCCGCAATGTGTCAGAAGTGTCCGCCGGCACGCAGGAAGTGACCAGTAACATTCACGTGGTGAATGAAGGGGCGAAAAGCACGGGCGAGGCAGCTAATGCGGTTCTGGCGTCGGCCCAGCGTCTTTCCAGCCAGTCCTCCGAACTGCGTCAGCAGCTGGAGCGGTTCCTGAGCCAGATCCGCGCCGCCTGAGGTAAAAGTACTGGAAAAAAACAGCCTCTTATCCCATATAAGCCTCTTATCCCATATAAAAGCGCCCCGGATCAATCCGGGGCGCTTAGTTTGTTGACCCAATTCTCTGCTCTCAGTCCCACATCCACCCCGGGCTTGATCCGGGGTTCATTTCTATATCGATAGGATTCACAGAAGATACTGAAGATAAAGCGGGGGGCTCTATATCGGTAAAAATCGGAACTTATACGGTCAGGATGATTTTTCCCATATGTTCGCCGCGCTCCAGCCAAGCATGGGCAGCGGCAGCCTCTTCCAACAGAAAGGTTTTGTTGATGATGGGGGTGACTGTTCCCTTTTCCAGAAGCGGCCAGACATGCTTGTGCAGGTTTTCAGCGATGGCCTGTTTGAATTCCGGTTCCCGTGCCCTTAAGGTAGAACCGGTGAAAGTCAGGCGTTTCAACATGATGGGTAGGACATTGATATCTGTTTTCGGCCCTTTTTGTACGGCGATCAGCACCAGCCGTCCTTCCGGGGCCAGACAGGACAGGTTTTTGTTGACATAATCGCCAGCCACCATGTCAAGAATAACATCCACCCCGCGCCCCTTGGTAAAATTCTTGACGGCTTCTACAAAATCCTCAGTTTTGTAATTGACGGCCAGATCGGCCCCCAGGTCGCGGCAGAAGGCGCATTTTTCCTCTGTGCCAGCGGTGGTGAGGACTGTGGCGCCAAAGGCTTTGGCCAGTTGGATGGCGGTGGTGCCAATGCCTGAGCTGCCGCCATGGACCAGAAAAACCTCTCCCCGTTTCAGCGCGCCCCGGTCGAATACATTGGACCAGACAGTGAAAAAGGTTTCCGGAAGACCTGCGGCCTGGACGGGAGAAAGGCCCTGAGGGAGGGGAAGGCAGTGCCCGGCATGGGCCACACAATATTCTGCATATCCGCCCCCGGAAACCAGCGCACACACCTGATCGCCAATGGTCCAGTTTTCCACCCTTTCACCCAAGGCGACAATCTCTCCGGCAACTTCCAGACCAGGAATGTCGGAGGCCCCGGGGGGTGGCGGATACATTCCTTTGCGCTGCATGATATCCGGACGGTTAACGCCCGCGGCTAGAACCCGGATCAATACCTCGTCCGCACCGGGCGTGGGACAGTTGCGTTGGGCGGGGCGGAGTTTTTCCGCTTCTCCGGGTTCGGAAATTTCAATAACACGTATTTTTTCAGGCAGGGAGGCGGGCATGTATTTTTCCTTCGGTGGCCAAAAAACAGACGACATAAAAATCGGGTGATATAAGATGATATGATATGTAAGATGCCCCTAACCCTCAAAAATTTCAAGGGAGGCCCGTATGGAAGAAGAAGATTTGCCGCGCCCGAAATCCTTGTTGGCCGAACTTTGCCAGGAGGATCTCACGCCTTATTCGGTGGCGGCGCTTGAGAACCGCGTTCGGCTGTTGCAGGCAGAGCTCGACAGGACCCGTGCGGCGATAGGCGATAAAAAGGGGGCGCGTTCCGCTGCCGAAAATATTTTCAAGAAAACATGAACGGATTAACGCGTCAGGAGAAACGCGCCCGCGATGACACAATTCACTCTAAACAACATGCCCCCTGTTTTGGTGGGCAGGGGGCATATAACGTATGAAACAGCTTCGGAAGGATTGCCAAAGGGCAATGCCTTTGACCTTAGGCGGCCTTATCTGAAATCGTTTTGACTTTTTTTCCGGTTTTGTTGATTTCAATCTTGCGCGGTTTCAGATGTTCGGGCACCTCGCGCTCCAGGTCAATTACCAGAAGCCCGTTTTCAAAGGTGGCGCCAAGCACGCGAATGGTGTCAGCCAGTTTGAAACGGCGCTCAAAGGCCCGTTTGGCAATGCCGCGGTAAAGATAACGCTCGGCAGCCTCTTCATCCTCTTCGCCGCTCTTGCCGGAAATGACAAGCACACCTTCCTGAATGGAGACATCCAGCTCATCTTCCGTAAAACCGGCCAGCGCCATAGTGATGCGATAGGCATCCTCGCTGACTTTTTCAATGTCATACGGAGGATAGGTGACTTCCTTGTTGAGGTTGTTGAGGTTTTCAAACATGCGGTTAATGTGATCAAAACCGATTGTTGACCGCATTAAAGGGGTAAGATCTGGTGTACGCATTTTCATATCCTTTCATATCCTTGTCTAAGCGATATTTTCGATATCCCGCCAACAGGCCGGGAAAATTGCCTCAGGCCCGATATCGGCGCCTGATACTTCATAGATAAGTTGTGTTTTCGCCTAATCAAGCCCCCTCTTATTTCTTTCTAGAGTGAATTGTGATGAGAGAGCCTCGTCATGGCGAGGCGCGCAATAACGCGGTCATCCATTCGCAAAACATTCTGTTTTTTTCACGGCGTTTTTTTTCGGTAAGACCCCATTAAGAAACGTCTTCTATGATAGAATAAGAAAGGGTAGACAGGAGAATATCATGACCAGCCGTCTGATGACCGGCGACGGTCGTCCGGAACCGAAATTTGTTGAAAAGTCTTACCGGGAAGCCTTGAATTTGACCATCTCTGTGGCCGGTTATCTGGCGCAGTCTTACTCGGCCGCTGCTGAACGGCCGTTTACCGCTGAACAGCAGATTGTCTATGCCCGGGAAAGCACGCGTATGACCTGTTGTCTGATGCAAGTGGTTTCGTGGCTGATGATTCAAAAAGGCGTGATTGCCGGGGAAATCACCCCCGAAGAAGCGTCAACCCCCAAATACCGCCTGGGGAATAGGGACGTTTGCCTGCTTCAGGCGGGGCGGGATCTGCGTCTTATGCCGGATGAATTTTGCGACTATCTGAAAAAGGCCCAGCGCCTCTATCGTCAGGTAGAGCGTTTGGAGCATATGCTGTATGAGCAGCAGAATGAGGGGCAAAATCCGGTTCACGAAATGTTTGACAGACTACACCGGCCGGATTGAGAAGAATATTACATAAAAGCAAGGGCGCCCGGTGGAGCGCCCTGCATCATCAATCCATCGTGGGGGAGGAGGGATTGACGTAAATTTATTTCTTGAGCTTGAAGCTGCCGAAACGTTTGTTAAAGGCGGCGACCCGTCCTTTTTCCGCAACTTTCTGGCTACCGCCAACCCATGCCGGATGAGACTTGGGATCGACTTCCAGAGTCAGGGTGTCGCCTTCGTTGCCCCATGTGGAGCGTGTCTGATAGCTTGTGCCGTCCGTCATAACCACATTGATCATGTGATAATCTGGGTGAATATCTTTTTTCATCGCTACTCATCTCCGCGAAAATAATTTGCGCCTGTATACCCAAGTCATCCCGCCAAGGCAACCCCGAATAAGGCAAGTTTTTCGAAAATTTGTGAATATTGCATATATTCTGGGCGCCAGACATTGCTGTCCTGCATGAGGGCTGCTATATGCATGTCAGTTTTACAACTGACAAGGTAATACAGGCATTATGGCAAGAGGGCAGGAAAAACATACGCCGTCGGCTGACGCGTTTGAGCCGGAAAAGAAGAACGTAAAGGAAATCAGACTATTATGGATTTTCTTGTCCAAATACCGGCTCACTATTTTTTTGGCTTTTGTGGCGCTGGTGGTGGCCGCTGGTGCGACACTGGCGATTCCACAGGCGGTGCGGCGGATCATTGATCTGGGATTTTCCAGCGATAATCTTGCCTTGATTGATGTTTATTTTCTGGCTCTGCTTGGAGTCGCCTTTGTGCTCGCCTTTGCGACTTTCTCCCGCTATTATCTGGTGACCTGGCTGGGCGAACGAGTCGTGGCGGATATCCGTAAGGCGGTTTTCAACCGGGTGATTTCCCTGGGGCCCACTTTTTTTGAACAAAACCGTTCGGGGGACATTGTGTCCCGGCTGACCACGGATACGACGGTGATTCAATCGGTGGTCGGTTCATCGGCGTCCGTGGCTTTGCGGAACATTCTCACCCTGCTGGGCGGTTTGGGGTTTATGCTTTATACCAGTCTCAAGCTGATGAGTGTTGTGCTCATTGCCGTTCCGCTTGTTGTTGTGCCGATCATTTTTCTGGGCCGTAAAGTCAAGCGGCTTTCCAAACAGTCCCAGGACCGTATCGCCGAGGCCAGCGCCATCGCCAATGAGACGGTGGGCGCGGTGCAGACGGTGCAGTCTTATACGCGTGAGGCTTATGAACGACGCCGTTTTGCCGACTATGTGGAGAACGCCTTTTCTACGGCGGTCAAACGGATCAATGTACGGGCCTGGATGACGGCGGTGGTGATTCTGCTGGTTTTCGGGGCGGTGGACCTGATTCTCTGGGTCGGGGCCTCGGATGTGGCCACCGGAAAAATGACCGGCGGGGAATTGACGGCCTTTCTGATTTATGCCGTGCTTGTGGCCGGGGCCGTAGGATCACTGTCTGAAGTTTATGGGGAATTACAACGAGCGGCGGGAGCGGCAAGCCGTTGTTTGGAACTGATCGCCATGGAACCCGAGGTCAAGGTTCCGGAAAACCCCATTCCCTTGCCCCGACCTGTAAAAGGTTTGATCGAGTTCCGCGAGGTGAGTTTTGCCTATCCTTCCCGTCCCGGGGAAAAAATTCTTGATGGATTTTCGCTCACGGTCCGGGAAGGGGAGACCGTCGCTATTGTGGGGCCATCAGGTGCCGGAAAATCAACAGTTTTCCAGCTTTTACAGCGCTTTTACGATCCCACCAGCGGCCAGGTGCTGATTGACGGGGTGCCTCTTGAGCAAGCGGACCCGTCCGACATCAGGGCACAGATGTCTGTTGTGCATCAGGAAAGTGTGATTTTTGCCGCCACGGTGGAGGAAAATATCCGCTATGGCAATACGGAAGCGACGGATGAGATGCTGCAAAATGCCGCGGAAGCCGCCCAGGCCAATGAATTTATCACCCGGCTGCCGGAGGGGATGAAGACCTGGCTTGGGGAGCGGGGTACCCGTTTGTCCGGAGGGCAGAAACAACGTATTGCCATTGCCCGGGCCATTTTGCGGGATGCGCCGATACTTCTTTTGGATGAGGCGACATCGGCGCTGGATGCGGAAAGTGAAAAACTGGTTCAGGCCGCACTTGACAAACTCATGCAGGGCCGCACCACGCTGGTGATTGCCCATCGGTTAGCGACGGTATTGCAGGCCGACCGGATTGTCGTGATGGATCGCGGGAAAATTGTTGATATCGGCAGCCACCAGGAATTGCTGCAAAAAGGCGGTCTTTATGCCCGGCTGGCCGAATTACAGTTCACGGATGGCAATAACGGAACATAACCTTCAAAGGATCTCTGGAACTCCCGTTATGAGCTATACCCGGATATTCCTTAAGGGGTATATCCTGCCATACTCTTTTAAGGATTTCGGGCTATTCACTTGCATATCAATGTAAATCCCCTTATTCTTTTCCGTAGCCTTTTGAATCAATAACTTAACGCTATGGGCTTGGGGAGGAAGTATGAGTACCAGAATGTTGGGGGGAACTGATTTGCGGTTTGCTCAGGTTGAGTTCCAGCAATTCTGGGAATTTTGGAAAAGCATGCGCCATAAAAAGGTCGTCCCGTCGAAAAAAGACTTCCGACCTGAAAAAATTCCTCATCTCATTAAATACATGACGCTTTGTAGTTGGGATGAGGGGGGGCGTCTGCGGCTCAGGGTCATGGCCCGGAATATGGCGGAGAAAACCGGCATATGGGATCCGGGTGAAGACTTGCTGAAAAAAATGCATCCTGATGTGCGCAACGGGTTCGGAAAACATTTAAAGTCGATTTTTAATCATCCCGCCGGCTTAATTCATATCAGCCAGATCAGGGCTTTATGCGGGCAGATTTTCCAGTTTCAGCATTTGATTTTGCCGCTGAGCTGTGAGCCACAAGAGGATAATTTCATGCTGGTGTGCAGCTTGGCGCATGAAGGTGCTCAGGCGGAATATGATGGGGATCACCCGGATCATATCATGCTGGGGGTTAAAGACATTCGGCTTTTGGATATTGGCGCAGGACTGCCCCATATCACCTTCCCAAAGAACTTATCCTGCAAAAACACTTCCCTCTAGAGTGAAGTGTGAATAGGTTGACCCATTCTGCCGTCCTGCGTTTGGGTCGCCATGCTCCTTTGGGGGAGGCGTCATTTCTGGGTCAGGCGCATTTCGATCCGTCGGTTCTGTTCATAGGCTTCGGGGGTATCAGCTGGATTAATCGGGTGATATTGGCCAAATCCTGTCGCCGCCAACCTTTCCGGCGGAATGCCCTGATTGATCAGAAATTTCACCACCGACAAGGCCCGGGCCGTAGACAAATCCCAGTTGGAGGGGAAGCGTTCCGTGCGGATGGGCAGCTTATCGGTGTGGCCATCAACCCGAAGCACCCAGTTGATTTCAGGGGGGATGGTGGCGGCAATTTCTTTCAGGGTTTGGGCCAGTTTGGCCATTTCCTGCCGTCCTTCGGGGCCGAGTGTAGCAGAGCCGGATGCAAACAACACGGAAGAGGGAAAAATAAATCGGTCCCCCTCAATGCGAATATCGGAGCGTTGGGCCAGGACCTGTTTGAGGCGGCCGAAAAATTCCGAACGGTACTGGCTGAGTTCCTGGACCTTGGAGGCCAGGGCCGCATTCAGCCGTGCACTCAGATTTTTGATCGTGGCGCGTTGTTCACGATCCCGGGCTTCGGAAGCGTCGAGCGCGTCCTGCAACGCCGCAAGCTGTTGTCTCAGGGCCGCAAGCTGGCGGTTGAGAAGGTCCACCTGTCGCCGGGCTTCCTGGCTGAGTTCCTTTTCCTTGGCGAGGGCTGCCGTGCTTTCCCGATAACGGTTCTGGATGTCTTCTAGCATACGGAGTTGTTCGTCATTGGATTTACGGGCCTGCTGGGCCTGTTCCAGGTCTGCTTCCAGCTCACTGATGCGCGCTTGCAGCTCTTCGCGGGACTGATTGGCCGATTGCAAGGTGGCGGATATTTCATAGAATTCCGCTTTCAGGTCATCATGTTGCTGGCGTTCCAGAGCCAGGCTGCTTTCCAGGTCTGCAATTTGCTGACGCAGCTTTTCCAGGGCCTGGTCACGTCCGGACAGGGCCTGGCCCAGGAAAAACTGGGCAAGCATAAACACCGATAATAGAAAGATGATGACCAGAAGTAGGGTGCTTAGCGCATCCACAAAACCCGGCCAGGTGTTTTCGCTGCTGCCGCCAGGACGTCTGCGAGACCGGAGAAGCGCCATCAGTCGTCATCCCTTTTCGCGCGCAGAGGGCGGGGCGTGATGATGGGTTTCTTGTCCGCTTTGGGCTTGGGCTCGGGCATCTCATAGTCCATCTCGGCAGGCTTCTTGGCCGGACGGGGGGCCGGTTCGGAAGGTTCCGGCGTTGCGGGATGAGGCCGGCCGTCCAGTATGGCGCCGAGGGTGCGGGCGAGGAGTTTGAATTCGGCGCGAAGATCATCTGTTAATTGAGTGTTGCCCCGCACGGTTTCTTCCAGAAGATGTTTCATCTGAACATCGATATTGCGCAGATGGGTGGCCGTGGTTTTGTCTTTGTCCTCGTCTTTTTGGGGCGTGAGAACATCGACCAGCCGGTGCAGGACGGCGGTATTTTCATTCTGGCTGTCCGTCATGGCGGAAATTTGTCCGGACAGGTTGATCAGCGCCGTGTTGACTTCCGCGCGTTTTTCCTCACTGCGGCTGATGACTTTATGCAGATTGTCCAAACTGTCAGCGGTTTGTTCCAGCAGCGCGCTGACATAGGCCGGAACGGCTGCTGCGTCCGCTTCACCTTCCAGGGTGATGCCGCCTCCACGGGACAGTTTGGTAATGCCGGACAGCCAGTCTTCCAGGTCGTTAAAGAAACGGCTCTGGGCTTGCCCTGTCTGCAAATCCACAAAACCCAGAATCACGGATCCCGCCAGACCAAACAGGGAGGAGCTGAAGGCCGTGCCCATACCGCCAAGGGGGGCGGACAACCCCTGTTTCAGGTCTTCAAACAAATGGGTAATGTCGCCGCTGCCGACGGTCAGGCTGTCGATGGTTTCGCGAATGGAACTGATAGTGCCCAGAAGTCCCCAGAATGTTCCCAGAAGCCCCAGAAAGATCAACAGACCGATCAGATACCGGGTTATTTCGCGGCTTTCATCCATGCGGGCGGCAATGCCGTCAAGAATGGTGCGCATGGAAACAGCGGAAAGGGACTTGCGCCGGTTATCTTCGCCCATCATGGCCGCCATGGGCGAGAGAAGCGATGGCGGAGTACCCAGCGGTTCCATCTGGTCTTCCTTTTGGAATTCCCTGATCCATTTTACTGCCGGGGAGAGCATCATGACCTGGCGAATGGAAAAGACAATGCCGATCAGCAAAACCGTCGCGATCACCCCGTTTAAGGCGATATTGGTCACGAACGCCTGCTGCATACCGGGAAACAGGAGAACCAGTACGATAATTACGGCTGTAAGAAATAAAATAATCCGGTTCAAATATTTTGTCGGGCGGGTCATGTCCGGCCTAGTCCTTTTCGTTTCTTCCCTATACATCTTGTCAATGTCATGCGTTCTCGCATGGGTAACGGGTTTTCCGCTTCGGGCAATGTTATCAGGGCTTTATTCCAGAGTCTAAGGTTTAGTTGGGCAAGAATATGACCACGTAAACGGGGTCATTTCCTACGGATTGTGATTTCCAGTTTGTCCTGGGTAGCATAATCGGCGGCGCCGATGGCGTGCAGGATGATACGCTTTTCGCTGACCCCCGCCGTTTCCAGCAGCGCTTTGACATGCCGGGCGCGCTTGAAGGCCACTCTTACGGCGTCATGACGAGCGGCCTGTTCCGTAAGATTGCGCCGCATGCGCGGCAGGCCGGCGTAGCTGTAGACATGGACCGGCAGGGAATATTCTGCAATCTTGTGGGCCCAGGCTTGTATGATGGCACGGGTATTGTCGCCAATTCTGATTTCGCCTTTGTGAAAGGGGATTTCAAGGGGCGTATGTCCGGTAAGGGTAGGGGCGTTGAGGAACAGTCGTTCCGGGCTGTCTTGGGCAGGCTCTGCCCGCCCCCCGGCTGACGCCAGGAGAGACAGAAAAACAACGGTGGAAAGCAGCAGGTTCACCATTTTCTGTCTCTCCTATTTTGTCAGGCCATCAGATCGGGTGCCTCTTGTTGCAAGACGCGTTCAGGCATTTTCTGCACGAGTTTTCTTGAGGGCAGTTGCCAGAAGACGGGTGAGCGGGCCGTGCAGTTTCCCGTTTGTCGCCATGATCTGGCCGGTGTCAAGAACATCTGCCTTGCCGTCAAAGGTGGTGACCTGTCCGCCGGCCTCACGGACCAGCAAGATCCCTGCGGCAATATCCCAGGGTTTCAGATCGGTTTCCCAGAACCCGTCAAAGCGTCCTGCGGCAACATAGGCCAGGTCGAGAGCAGCCGATCCGAACCGCCGAATGCCGGATACTTCCGGCATGATGGTTTCGAGGCTGTTGAGAAAAAAGGCATGGTTGGGCCGGCCCAGAAACGGAATACCGGTCGCCAGAAGACTTTCCGGTAATTTGCGCCGGGCCGAGACCCGCAGCCGCCGGTTATTCAGATAAGCGCCATGCCCCTTTTCCGCCCAGAAAAGATTGTCGCTCAGGGGTTCATAAATTAGTGCGGCCGTTATTTCCCCGTTTTGTTCAAGAGCGATGGAAATGCAGAAGTGGGGAATGCCATGCAGGAAATTGGTGGTCCCGTCCAGCGGGTCCACAATCCAGCGACAGTGTTTGTTTCGACCTTCAATTTCTCCGTTCTCTTCCAGGAGAAAACCGAATTCCGGGCGGGCTTTGCTCAGTTCCTCGCGAATGACCTGCTCGGCACGGGTATCGGCGGCCGAAACAAAATCGGCAGGGCCTTTTTTGGAAACCTGAAGATGCTCCACTTCCCCGAAATCGCGGGCCAGCTTACGCCCGGCCTTTTCGGCGGCCCGTTGCATGACGGTAATGGTGGCTGACTTAAGCGCCATGGAAATGTCCTTTTTCTTTGTCTTGCTTCATGCAGGGCGGTTGGAAGCCTTATTTGGCGCGTTCCACATATGTGCTGTCTTCGGTATTTACAATGATGCGATCGCCGGTATTGATAAAGGGCGGCACCATGACGCGCACCCCGTTCTCCAGAATGGCCGGTTTGTTGGAGGAGGCGGCCGTCTGGCCTTTGACCACCGGTTCTGTTTCGGTCACTTCCAGTTCCACGGTCTGTGGCAGTTGTACGCTGAGGGGGCTGTCTTCGTAACTTTCTACAATGACTTCCATTCCATCCTGAAGATAGACCGCCTTTTCGCCGACCAGGTCGCCGTCGATTTCCACCTGATCATAGGTTTCCGCATCCATGAAAGTATATTTGCCGTCGCTTTCAAACAGATAGGTATATTCCTTCTGTTCAAGGCGTACCCGTTCCACTTTTTCCGAGGAACGGAAGCGTTCATTGAGCTTGCGACCGTCCTTCAGGTTTTTCAGTTCCACCTGCAGGTAGGCTCCGCCTTTGCCCGGCTGGGTATGCTGGATCTTTACGGCGACCCACAGTCCCCCCTGATGTTCAATAACGTTCCCCGGACGAATTGCATTTCCGTCAATCTTCATGACTTTAGACCTTTTAAAGAACAGTGGTTGCAGTTGGCGCGCAAATTAACAGGTTGCGCCGTGGCATGCAAGCCAATCAAAGGCTCCGGAAAAGAAAACCCCCGTCTAGAGTGAATTGTGAAGAGGTTGCCCCATTCTGCCGGTCAGGTCTGGCCCTGTTCCTGCGGGGGGGGCTGGGCCGTACCGCATGGCGGAACGTTTCAGTATTGAACCTGCCGGTCCACGAGATGTTTTAGGGAAGAGCCCTGTTTCAGGGCGTTAAAACTTTGCACAACATAATCCGCCAGATCCTCAGGGTCGGTGACGCTGGCGATATGGGGGGTAATCAGGATACGGGGATGACGCCAGAGCGGGCTTACAGAGGGCAGCGGTTCTTCGCTGAACACATCCAGACAGGCACCGCCGAGATGGCCCTGATACAGGGCGTCCAGCAGGTCGTTTTCGTTCAGGTGGTCGCCCCGACCCACATTGATCAGATAAGCGCCTTTTTTCATAGCTGAAAACAGGGTGCCGTTAAGGATACCCCGGGTCTCCTCCGTTAGCGGCAACAGGCAGACCACGTAATCCGCTTCGCAGACAGCTTCCGTTAACATATCCTGGCCGTGACAGGTATGGCAATAGTCCAGTGTTTTTGCGGTCCGGCTCCAGCCGGTTACATCAAATCTCAGGGTGTTCAGTTGCCGGGCCGTGGCCTGCCCCAATTGCCCCAGCCCCAAAATGGTCACCTTGTTACCCCGACGCGGCATCCAGGGATGCCAGTTGCCAGCGGCCTGGTGCTCCCGATAATCAATCAGGCGCAGCCGATGATTCAGGATAACCCCGCTCACATAATCAGCCATTTGCCGGGACAGACTATCAGCGAAAAAACGACAAATAGGCACATCCACAGGCAGGTCGGGATCGTTAAAGATATGATCGACCCCAGCGCCATAGGAAAGGATCAGTTTGAGATTGGGCAGATTTTTCAGGGCGCCGTGGGGGTGTGCCCACACAACAGCCACATCAATCTCTTCCGGACGGCCGGTTTCCGGCCAGATGCGAATATCTTCGCCTGGCAGCTTTTTGTTTAATAGACCGGCGAGCTGTTCGGCTTTGGTGTCCGGCAGAAGCAGCAGAATGGCCATGTTCAGTCCTTGTAGTCTTTGTCAAAAATAAATTCCGGGGCGGCAAAGGCCTTGAATTCCAGATAATTTCCACTGGGGTCCTGAAGAAACATGGTGGCCTGTTCGCCGATTTCCCCTTCGTAACGGATATAGGGTGGAATGATGAAGTCCACATTATGCCGGCGCAGCCGGTCGGCTAACTGATCCCATTCCTTGCGTGCCAGAATGACACCAAAATGCCGGGCCGGCACCTGTCGGCCGTCCACCGGATTCAGCGGAACCTCATCCATCTCTGAGACCAGATGCGCCGTGACCTGATGACCATACAGATTAAAATCAATCCAGCGCGGGGCTTCGCGCCCGGTGGTGCATCCCAGCAGACCGACATAAAATTCTCTGGCCTGTTCCAGATCCGTGACCGGAAAGGCCAGATGGAAAGGGTAAGAAGACATTTTATCCCGTTTATTCCGCGTTTTGTGTTGTTTTCATTTTCAAATAATCCAGCGCCAGTGTGGACAGCGCCTGGACACCGGTTTTAAGGGCTGCCTCATCGACGTAAAAATACGGGGAATGGTTCGGGGCTGCGTCCTCTGGTGCTATGCCGGGTTTGCGCACGCCAAGAGAGAAATAAAATCCCGGGATTTCCCGTTGATAGTAGGCAAAGTCTTCGGCGCCCATGACCCGGTCGCTGACGCTGACTTTATCTTCTCCGACCACCTTTTTCAGAGATGGAACCATCATTTCCGTCAGGGCCGGATCGTTATAGGTGACCGGGGCGTAAGGTTTGATCCGGACGTCTGCCTTGGCACCGGCGCTCTGGGCGATATGGGTAACGGTTCTTTCCAGGTGATCAAGAAGCTGTTGGCGGATGCCGGTATCAAAGGTCCGGATCGTGCCCTGCATTTCGACGACTTCCGGAATAATATTGCCGCGGACACCGCCGTTGACGCTGCCGATGGTGATGACAGACGGTGCTTTGGTGATGTCGAGCTGGCGGCTGGGAATGGTTTGAAGTGCGGTCATGATTTGGGCTGAAATGATGATCGGATCAATTCCCCGCCAGGGCATGGAGCCGTGTGTCTGGGCTCCTTTGACGGTGATATACAGTTCATCGGAAGCCGCCAGGAACCCTTCAGGGCGGTATTTGATGCTGTTCAGCTCTTCGGGAAAAACATGTAAACCGAAAATGGCTTCCGGTTTGTATTTACCCCCAAGCACGCCTTCCTTGATCATCAGTTTAGCGCCGCCTTCTTCTCCCGCAGGGGCGCCTTCCTCGGCCGGCTGGAAAATAAATTTAATTGTACCTGGAATATCCTCACGAATCTCCGAAAGGAGCTTGGCAACCCCCATCAGAATGGCCGTATGGGCATCATGTCCACAGGCATGCATGACACCGACTTCCTTGTTCTGATAGGTGGTGGTGACTTTGGAGGCAAAGGGCAGGTCCACCTTTTCCGTCACCGGCAGCGCATCCATATCCGCTCGCAATGCGACCACGGGGCCCGGTTTGCCGCCTTTGAGAATCCCCACCACACCTGTATGGGCAATCCCTGTCTGCACCTCCAGGCCAAGGCTTTCAAGGTGTTGGGCAACGAGTTTGGCGGTGCGGAATTCCCGGTTGGACAATTCCGGGTGCTGATGAATATCGCGCCGCCAGGCAATCACCTGCGGTTCCAGCTCAAGGCTTTTCTGGTGGATCAGAGCGTCGATGGAGCCGTCCGCAAAAACGGGCCCCCCAAGCAGGAAAGCACTTATCACTGCGGGCAAGGCACAGAAAACCGGTTTGTTTTTGATCATGTAATTATATCCCCTTTTGTCATGTCAAAGGAGATATTAATCGCCCCCCAAGAAATATAAAGCTTAAAAGTTATAAAGTTTTTTGGCGTAGTGGTTGGGCAACTTTATCCCGGATAATGCAGGACCTCGGCAGTTTGATGGTGACGCTTGTACCTTCATGAAGCTGACTTTCCAGCTCCAGGGTGCCATCATGGGCTTCTGTAAGTTTTTTGGATAGAACCAGTCCCAGCCCGGCTCCGTGATGTTTGCGGTGGTAGGAGCTTTCTTCCTGAGTGAACGGTTCGAAAATCTTTTCCATGGCTTCGGGCGCAATGCCAATACCTTCATCTCGAATGCGAATACAAAGCTCCTGATCGGTTTCAAATGTGGTCAGCCTGACCGTATCGTCTGCGAGGGAAAATTTGTAGGCATTGCTCAACAGGTTGTAAATCACCTGTTTCAGGCGCGGCACGTCCACGTGGATCGACAGATCCGGGTCATGGATTTGTGTTTCCAGTATAATATTATGATCTTGATAATTTTCCTTAACTAGGCTGATGGAACTGTGGATCAGCTCCTCCAGCCGGACGTTGTCTTTGACCAAAGGAAAGTTTCCGGCTTCCAGTTGGGAAATATCCAGGATTTCGGCGATCATGCTCATCAGGTTCTGGCCGCTGTGGTGAATGTCTTTCAGATAAGCTTTATACTGGTCATTGCCTATGGGGCCCAGAAGTTCCTGCTGCATGATTTCCGTGAAGCCCAGAATGGCATTCAGCGGCGTGCGCAGCTCATGGCTCATATTGGCCAGGAATTCTGTTTTGGCTTTGTTGGCACTGATGGCTTCTTCCGTGAGATCACGCAGTTGCTGTTCTTCTTTTTTCTGCTGTGTTACATCCGACAGGCCGACCAGAATAAAACGCATATTATTGATGTGGACGGAGATCATGCAGGTTTCAGCGATCCTGATATTATTTTCCGAGGCGGCAATCCGGAGCGTATCCCTGACATATCCTTCTTCTCGGTTGGTTTTTAGCAAACAGTCGAGAAATCTGTCGGCTTCTTTGATCCGGCTGAGAAAATCAGGGTTCTGCTGATTGTTTTCCGGAATATTGAATAGTTCGTAAAATGCCTTGTTTGCGGTAATAAGGTCGGTTGTTCCCGCCTTGATCAGGCCCAAGGGATACATGGAAGCCCGGAACAGCGACCGGAACAATTCTTCATTCTGACGGCTGGTTTCTTCGGCTTTCTTGCGCTGGCTCAACTCTTCGGCCAGTTTTTTGTTCAGGGCCTTCTCCCGGTGCAGACTCAAAAAAGACCCCCGGGTCAAGACACTGGTGTTGTGCATTTGCCAGTAGCCAAAAATATTCGCGGAAAACAGCATGGCGCTTTGCAGGAAAAAATGTTCCACGTCAGGCGAAAAACGGGTGAGATTGACAATCTGCAATCCGATGGCCGTGGCGGTGCCAAAAATGATTTTGTGAAGATTGGTCATGGGGTAGACCGTATATCCAATCGTAATCAGCACGAAGGCCGCCGCAAAATTCACCCAGTTGTCGCTGACAAACAGTCCGATGGACAGCAGGAAAATTCCCGTTGCGTTGAGTATGCATAGAAACGAAAGCAGCAGGAATCGTTCCGGCTTTCTCCTGTTCATAAACAGGGCCATGACAATGAATAGCGGAATGAAGCTTAAGGTGCGGGCGCCAATGTTGAAATAGGTTTGAAAATTATAGGCGTCTTTTTTCAGCAGGCTGAACAGGATGGCCAGCACAAATATGCCTGTCAGGGTATAGGTGAAATATTTAAAATTCTTGACAAGGCGCGGCCACTGGTAATCGAGGAATTCCTTTTCCAAAACGGGTGAGAGGAATTCTCCCAATCGGTTAATATCTTTATCTTTTTCTGGTTCCGCAGCAGCTTTTAACATCAGGGACGTCTTCAAAAACCCAAACTCTTGATCAGGACAGAATACAACTCTACCTATTAAATATATATTAAAGATGAAACCCCGATATACACGAATTACTTTTCAGAAGATATATATATTTTGAGATGAAAATCTCCCTCGGCGACAGGGCATAAAATGACCCGCCGTCGGGCAGGCGGCGGGCCAGAAAGTTTACCGGAGATTATTGTTATTGTTGTCTCTTGGGTCACGGGGACTTCAGAGGGATTTATTCAATGAAGTTCCTGGCGGACCTGTTGTCGGAGAATGTCAATGGGCACCAGCTTTTCCTTAACCTGCAAATGCCAGAAGGTCCAGCCGTTGCAGGAGGGGGCGCCCTGAACGTGGGCGCCAACCTGATGGATGGAGCCTTTGGTATTTTCGCTGATCAGCGTACCGTCCGCGCGCACTTTTGCCACAGGCTGCTTGCCGCCGGCGCCCTTGGGGCCGTAGAGCAGGGTGCCGGGCTGGATCATGCCGCGTTCCACCAGCGTGCCGAAGGGCACGCGAGGTTGGGCGCGCTTGGCCGGGGTCACTTCCAGAACATCGTCTTCCAGCCGGTCGATGGCGGCCAGGCGATCCTGGGCCAGACGGATATATTTTTCCTCTTTTTCCAGGCCGATAAAGTGGCGGCCCATCTTTTTGGCCACGGCGCCGGTGGTGCCGGATCCGAAAAATGGATCAAGAACCACATCTCCCTTGTTGGTGGAAGACAGCAGAACCCGGTACAGAAGCGCTTCGGGTTTCTGGGTAGAGTGCCCCTTGTGGCCGTTCACTTTCAGGCGTTCCTTGCCGGAACAGATGGGTAGGGTCCAGTCTGAACGCATCTGTATATCGTCATTAAGCGCCTTCATGGCGTCATAATTGAAGGTGTATTTGGTGTATTTTTCGCCCTTATTACACCACAACAGGGTTTCATGGGCGTTGGTGAAACGGGTGCCACGGAAATTGGGCATGGGGTTGGTTTTACGCCAGACAATGTCGTTCAGGATCCAATAGCCCAGATCCTGTAACGTGGCGCCAACACGATAAATGTTATGATAACTGCCGATTACCCAAAGGGTACCGGTATCTTTCAGAACCCGGCGGGCGGCCGTCAGCCAGGCGCGGGAAAACTCGTCATAACTTTTGAAGTTATCGAACTTGTCCCACTCGTCGTGAACGCCGTCCACATGGGAATTGTCCGGACGGTGCAATTCCCCCCTGAGTTGCATATTATAGGGGGGATCGGCGAAAATCATGTCAACGGACTTTTCCGGCAGCCGGTTCATCAGATCAATACAGTCTCCCTGAAGGACCTGATCCAGGGCCTGATCCAGGGAAAGGCTCTTAAAGTTATCCTCTTGCGTCCCCGCAGTCGTCGCCAGGGAAGGGGTTGGGGATATTTTTTTCTGTGTTGTTCTCTTGCTCATGAAGCGCAGTTTGAGTCAAACCGCGAATCACGTCAAGAACTTTTTTTTATTTGAATCAGTCAGTTATGTAAGAGTTTTGAGTCATTAGGTTACAAATTGGGGCGAAGCTTTTACGGTGAAAACGACTCGGACCCACAAGCTTTAGTGCTTCCAGATGCTGCCGGGTACCATATCCTGAGTTTCGTTCCCAGCCATATTCGGGGTGTTTTTGGGCCAGATTTTTCATCAAAAAATCTCGTTCGACCTTGGCGATGATGGAGGCGGCGGCGATGGAAAATGACCGACTGTCTCCTTTGACGAGGCACGACGCAGGGCAAATCAGGTCCGGGGCATGGGTGCCGTCTATAAGCGCGTGACCGGGAACGCAGGGCAGATTTTCGACGGCGCGGCGCATGGCCAGAAGAGTGGCGCGCAGGATATTCATCTGGTCAATTTCCTCCACGCTGGCTTGCCCGATCCCCACTTGGGCGGTTTCCTTGATCGCATGGTAAAGTTGTTCGCGCCTTTTGGGGCTGAGCTTTTTGGAGTCATTGAGCCCAGCCGGGATATTGTTTGCATCCAGAACAACCGCCGCCGCAATGACCGGGCCAGCCAAAGGACCACGTCCTGCTTCGTCCACACCACAAACGATACCGCCGATTTTTTGTTCTGGTTCATAACTGGGGCCTGAAGGCGCCAGATCAAACAGGGTTGCCTGCCCGCGCATAGCTTGATCCCCTCCCTTTAATTTCTGGGGTGTGACCGTATTTGATGGTGCCGGGCAGTGTATCGGCTGATGAGGAAAATCAAAAGCCCCTAAAACAGGCTCATTTGTTTTCCGTCATCAAGTGGGACCCTGAACAGGTCAAGCCGTAATCGGTCGTCGCGTTTCTGGGGGTTGAGGCCGAGCCGACGACAGGCTTTTCTGAAGCGTTGAGCAATAAGTTCGGCATAGGGGCCTGCACCCTTCATCCGGTGGCCGAATTGGGCCTTATAGTCCTTGCCGCCATGCATGCTCTGCAACAGATGCAGAATACGGTCCGCCCGGTTCGGGGCTTCTTCCTCCAGCCATTCCCGGAACAGCTGTTTGATTTCATGGGGCAGGCGCAGCATCACATAACCGGCGCTTCTCGCGCCGGCTTCCTGTGCGGCGGCCAGGATATTTTCCATTTCGTGATCGGTGAGTGAGGGGATGACGGGCGCTACCATGACGCCGGTGGGAATACCGGCTTCTGTCAGTTTGCGGATCGCCAGAAGCCGACGTTCCGGGGTGCTGGCCCGGGGCTCCATACGCCGGGCCAGGCGGTGATTCAGCGTGGTGATGGAAAGAAACACCCGCACCAGATTCCGGCTGGCCATTTCCCCTAACAGGTCGATGTCACGGGTGACCAGAAAGGATTTGGTCACCACCCCGAACGGATGATTGAATTTTTTCAGAACCTCAATGATCTGGCGGGTAATTTTCAGGTCCCGTTCGATGGGTTGATAAATATCCGTATTGCCGCCAAGCGCAATAACGGCCGGGTGGTACCGGCGGTGACGCAATTCTTCTTCCAATCGTTCTGCTGCGTCATATTTGACCATCAGCCGGGTTTCAAAATCGAGGCCAGCGGAAAACCCCAGATAACAGTGGGTAGGACGGGCATAACAATAGATGCAACCATGTTCGCACCCCCGATATGGGTTGACTGTCTGGTCGAAGGGGATATCCGGCGAGGTGTTATGGGCAATCACCTTTTTGCTTTTATCAGCCATAAGAAAAGTTTTGACCGGTTCCGGGTCCTGATCCAAGCTGTCCCAGCCGTCGTCCAGCGGAATACGCTGTTCCTTTTCGAAACGGCCGGTATCGGCGCTGCGCGCGCCACGGCCGCGTCGGGCTTCTGGGCGCACCCAGTTGTTTTCCGTATGGGGGGCGAGTGTCTCTTTCTCCATAAGGAGTTTATAATGCAAAAAGAACAAAAAGTGAACAGATAAATTTTTTTTGATCTCGGATCAGTCATTTTTGTCTTGGCATGACGGCCTGTGCCGGGGCATGATCGCCGCTATGATCACGGTGGTTATTCCAACTTTGAATGCGGCGGAGGATCTGACGCGGCTGTTGTCGAGGCTCACCGATGCTCTGGTGGAGGAGGTCATTGTTGCCGATGGCGGATCCCTGGATGAGACGGTGGAGATTGCCCGAAAGCATGGCGCACGAGTGGTTGTCACTGCGCCGGGCAGGGGCGGGCAGATGGCTGGCGGGGCGGCGGTCGCACGAGGAGACTGGCTGTTGTTTCTCCATGCGGACAGTCTTCTGGTGCCGGGCTGGCAGGCGGTGGTACGGGCGCACCAACAGGCGGCTCCCGATCGGGCGCTTGTTTTCCGGCTGGGATTTGATGACCAGAGCTGGAAGGCGCGTTTTCTGGAGCTGGTGGTGCGCTGGCGTTGCCGGTTTCTGGCTTTGCCGTATGGTGATCAGGGCCTGCTGATTTCCCGCCGGCTTTATCAGGCACTAGGGGGATTTAAGGATATGGTGTTGATGGAGGATGTAGACATAGCGCGGCGACTGGGTCGGAAAAGGCTGGTCTTTTCGCCCCACCCGCTTATGACTTCCGCCCGGCGTTATCAGACGGCGGGATACGGGCGGCGCATCCTCAGGAATCTTTTTTGCCTCAGCCTCTATTTTCTGGGTGTCTCCCCGCAGCGCATCAGGAAGATTTATTCATGAGGCGACAGAATCATCTGGTGATTTTCCTCAAGGCCCCGCGCGTGGGGCAGGTGAAAACCCGGCTGGCCCGTGACCTGGGGCCGGTACGGGCCTGGATGATGTATCGCCGCCTGTGCGGGACCTTGATCCGGCGGCTGGGCTGTAGCGCGGTCTGGCGGACCTGGCTGTATGTCAGCCCGGACATTTATGCGAAAAAGGGCGGTTTCTGGCCTCTCAACCTGCCGCGCCATCCCCAGGGACGGGGGGATCTGGGGGGCAGGATGCAACGGGCTTTCGATGGTTTGCCGCCCGGTCCCGTGGTAATTGTGGGCGGTGATATTCCCGACATTTGCCGGGCTGATATTCGGGCGGCTTTTGACAGGCTTTGCACTCACGATATGGTATTTGGCCCGGCCGAGGATGGCGGATATTGGCTGGTGGGTATGCGTCGTGCGCCCCGGATTTTGCGCCCGTTCACGGGCGTGCGCTGGTCAACGGCCCAGGCGCTGCGCGATACGCTGGCCAACCTGCCCGCGGAGCGACAAATTGCTTTCCTGCGGACCTTGAACGATATTGACGAGAGCCGCGATCTGCGCCGCCGGGAATGGCCGCTGACCTGGTAAGGGGGGTGTTCCCCGATTATCTTTCCTTGAGCCGGGGCAGAATTCCGACAAAATTGCAGGGGCCGTGACGGCTGTCGAGCTGTTCTTTCAGAATATTGTCCCAGCCGTCCTTGCAGGCACCGGTGGAGCCGGGCAGGGCAAACATATAGGTGCCATTGGCAATGCCACCCGTTGCTCGGGATTGCAGCGTCGAGGTGCCGATGAATTTATAGCTGATCATGCGGAACAGTTCTCCGAAACCGGGAATGGGTTTGTCATACAGGGATTCGAAGACCTCGGGTGTGTTGTCGCGGCCGGTCAGTCCGGTCCCGCCGGTGGAGATGATGACCTGAATTTCGTCATTGTCTATCCAAGATTTGAGCCGGGTGGTCAACGCGTCCTTGTCGTCTGAAACCAAATCTCGTGCGACCAGATTGTGGCCGGCTTCCTGAATCCGATCGGCCAGAAGCTGTCCGGATGTGTCGGTTTCCGGGGTCCGGCTGTCGGAAATGGTGAGGATAGCGATATTCAGGGGAATAAACTCGTCAACGTTGGGCATGTCTCTGTCTCTTGGTTTTGTGATTTTCCTGGGCATGGTACAGGGGCCAGTCGCCGGACGCAACCTGATCCAGAGACGGCACGGCCTGTCCCAGCCGCAAGCGGTAAATCCAGTAATTGCTGATCACCTTTTCAATATAGTTGCGGGTTTCGCGTACGGGAATGCTTTCAATAAACAGCAAGGGGTCATCCTGAAATTCGGCCCTGCGCAGCCATTTCTTCAGATTCCCCGGACCCGCATTATAAGCGGTGAGCAGTTTAAAAAGGTTCCGGTCCGCATAGTCCGGGCTCATCATGGCTTCCAGATATTTCTGACCCAACGCCATGTTATAACGCGGATTGTCCAGCTTGATGCGGCTGCCATAGCGTAAGGAGCGGTCGCGGGCAATATAACTCGCAGTACGCGGCATCACCTGCATCAGGCCGCGTGCGCCAACGGTGCTGCGGGCCCAACTGTTGAATTCGGATTCCTGGCGCATGATGGCAAAGAGCAGCGCCCGGTCCAGGGTGAAACCGCCCTCGGGTTCCGCGTCCGGCAAGGGATAAAGGGTGCTGTCAAGGGCCGTGAGCTGTTTTTGTTCTTCGATCTTGCCGATTTTGAGCTGGGTGCCGGGCAATCCCAGTTTTGCAGCAAGCCCCAGAAGGGCAGCATGTTTATCTCCTCTGGTCCGGCGCCAGGCATCGGACAACTCCATATCCGCCGTCATGGTCCGGCCAATCTGCGCCAGGGCAATGGCCCGCTTGACGCTGCCGATGTTTTTGATGCTCTCATAATGATGGGGGGTGAATTCCGGCTGCTGCCAGTTGAGCAGAGGGGCCTGCCCCAGTTGCCGTGCGGCAATCAGGCCATAGAAGGTGCGATGGAAACTGGCGGCATGGCTGAGAAGCGTGCGCACCTTTTCCGGTTGACGGCAGACCAGATTGGCGCGGGCGGCCCAATATGCCCCGGCCGAAGCTGCCCAGTCCCCGGCCACTTGTGAATAGGCGACCTTTTCAAAATGTTCCGCGGCACGCAGGCAGTCTCCCAAACGCCAGGCGGCCAAGCCTGCGATCCAATCAGCTTGGGAGGCTTTTTCACGCAGATTTTGAGAGGCGATACGTGCCAGGGCATAGGCTTTTTCATCCTGATTGCTGAAATAATAACCGCTGGCAACATCGGTCATCAGGTCGTGAAATTCTTCGGATGTCAGAAGATTCATCCTCTCGAACGCCCAGAGCCGTTTTTCCGCGTGTCCCGGTTTGTGGCTGCGCAGATAACGCCGGATGCGTTTTTTCAGATTGCTGATTTCAACCCGTTCCGCCCGGGTTCTGAAAGATGAGGGCTGGTCAGCCACAGGGTCAAGGTAAGTTTTTGCCGTGGCCGTGGCCGTAGTTGTGATCACGGCCCTGTCCAGGGAGGGCTTATCCGCCGGGAAACTTTTTGCCAACAGGGGGACAGGTTTATGCAGACGACTTTTATTGCCCCCATTCTTTCGGGTTGCCAGCGCATAAATCCGCTGGGCGCCGGGCAAGTCGGGATATTTCAGCATCCAGTCCGCCAGTTCCCGATAGGTGGAACGATAGGCTGTCGGGTGCATGTAACGCTGATACAGGACATGCCCCATCAGGACCCGGTTTTCGAGTTTTTTAATCAGCCGGTCTGCCCGGGACCAGTGTCCGTCTTCCTGCAAGGCAAAAATCTTCTGATACAGCTCCACATCCTTGTCAGATAAAGGGGACAAGTTGATGGGGGGCTCTTGTGCGGGAGCCGTCTCAAGCGATGAGACGGGGGAAGTATCATGGTGGACGCTCCAGTCCCGTTCTGTCTGGGGCTCGCCTGTGAGGACTTGGTGTTTATCGTCCTGGACAAGGGGGATTGTGGCCTGTTGATCGTCTGCGGCAAAACCAAACGATGAAAAAAGGCCCGGCAGCACCAGAAGCGGGCATAAGGCCAGAAGCGGGCATAAGGAATGGATCAGGATACGGTACTTTCTGATCATTCATGTCCTCCTTGCATGGTCGTGTGGTTCAGGCTTCCCAGTTTATCGCGAATTTCCAGAAGATCAGCCCAGGCATCTCCCTTGATTTGGGGCTGACGCAACAGGTATGCCGGGTGATAAGTGGGCAAAACCGGAATATTCCGCCCGGCAATTTCCAGATTCTGCCAGCGGCCCCTGAGTTTCGTGATCCCGGCACTGACATTCAGCAAAGTTGAGGCTGCGGTTCCGCCCAGAAGGACGATCACCTTTGGGGCGGCCAGTTCGATATGGCGTCGGATGAAGGGCAGGCAGATCATGGTTTCCGCATCGCTGGGTTTGCGATTGCCCGGGGGGCGCCAGGGTAGAATATTGGAAATGTAAAGATTTTCCTGGCGACTCATATCGATGGCGGCAAACATCTTGTCCAGAAGCTGGCCGCTGGCCCCGACGAAAGGTTTCCCCTGACGGTCTTCCTCCACGCCCGGCGCCTCGCCAATCAGCATCAGGTCACTGCCAGGAACGCCATCAGCAAAAACCGTATGGGTAGCGGTTTTTTTCAGTCCGCATCCCTCAAAGCCTTCGATGGCCAGGCGCAATTCCTCCAAAGTGGTGCAGGCTGCGGCGAGATCCTGTGCGGCGCTGTGATGTTGTTGCACGGCGGCCAGCGGAGAGATCTGGGGTGTTGCCTGCGCCCGGGTTATAGGGGGTCGGGGAGTGGGGGAACGCGATACCTGGTATGTCGTTTCGCCTGCCATGCCGGAAGGAGCAGTCCCGGCGTTGTTTGCCAGGGGAGCTTTGCCCATCGCTTTTTGAGCGGTTTCAGCAGACACGGCAAACCAGTCCGTGGTGGTCTCAAGGATACATTCATCCACGCCGTTTTCCAGATACCACTGTAAAAGCGCCAAAGGGGTCTGGTTATGGGATGATTCGCTCTTAATATTCATATGGGAAGTGTGGCTCAAACTCGTTAATATTGCCTTATCCGATCAGTGGTGCAGATCTTAACTTTATTTAAGACTTTATCTAACCACGGCCGGACCGAAAACTCAATATGACTTATGTTCAGGGGAAAGATAAGGGTGCTCCAGAATCAGATTAAAACGTTTGTTTGAAAAAATCTGTAAGATAGATTATGCATATTACATTGACCCGCCGGTAACATAGAGGCATAAAAATGGCAGTTTCTGGATGGGTAATCGTCAAAATTACCAATAACGCGATGAAAAAGCGGGAGAATGGATGTCATGGAACGCGAATTTATGGAATATGACGTCGTCATTATCGGCGGCGGTCCTGCCGGCCTGAGTGCCGCCATACGTTTGAAACAGCTCGGCGCAGAAAAGGGGCAGGATCTGTCCGTTTGTGTCCTGGAAAAGGGGTCCGAAATCGGCGCGCATATTCTGTCCGGGGCAGTGATTGATCCTATTGCCTTGAATGAACTTATCCCTGACTGGAAGGATAAAGGCGCCCCGCTTTTAACGCCGGTGACTGATAATCAGCATTGGATTTTGAAGGAAAACAGCAAAATTTCCATGCCGCATTCCCTTTTGCCGCCGCTGATGAGCAACAAGGGCAATTATATTGTCAGCCTTGGCAATGTCTGCCGCTGGCTGGCGCAACAGGCTGAAGAACTCGGCGTGGAAATTTTCCCTGGCTTTGCAGGGGCCGAAGTGCTCTATCATGAAGATGGTTCTGTCAAAGGGGTGGCTACCGGCGATATGGGGGTGGCCAAAGACGGCAGCCACAAAGACAGCTATATGCCCGGTATGGAACTGCATGCCAAATATACCCTGATCGCGGAAGGCGTCAGAGGGTCTCTGGCAAAGGGGCTGATTGAGAAATTCAATCTTCGTGAGGGGGTCGAGCCGCAGACTTACGGCATCGGCATCAAGGAATTGTGGGAAATCAAGCCGGAAAACCATAAACCCGGCCTGGTTATTCACACCCAGGGCTGGCCGCTGGACTCCAAAACGGTGGGGGGCGGTTTTATCTATCATCTCGAAGACAATCAGGTGGCTATCGGGTTTGTGGTGGGCCTGGATTACGAAAACCCCTATCTGTCTCCGTTTGATGAAATGCAGCGTTATAAGACCCATCCGGCCATCGCCCCCATGTTTGAGGGGGGACGGCGCATTTCCTATGGCGCGCGCGCAATTAATGAAGGTGGGTTTCAGTCGATACCCAAGCTGACGTTCCCGGGTGGCGCGCTGATCGGGTGTTCTGCTGGGTTTGTGAATGTGCCCCGCATCAAAGGCAGCCATAACGCCATGAAAACCGGTATGCTGGCGGCAGAGGCGGCGTTTGAGGCGCTGGCCGAAGGCCGCGAGGGGCGGGACGAGCTTGTGACCTATACGGAAAAATTCAAATCCAGCTGGGTGTACAAGGATCTTTACCGTGTGCGCAATGCCAAGCCGGCCATCCACAAATTCGGCGCGTTCTGGGGCACGTTGTATGGTGGGCTGGATATGTGGTTGCATAATCTGGGGCTGGGTTTTCTTATTCCCTGGACTTTCGGGCATGACGAAGATCACAAATGCCTCAAACCGGCCAGCGAATGCCCCCCGATTAACTATCCGAAACCGGATGGGGTTTTGACCTTTGACAAACTCTCTTCGGTGTTTCTGTCGAATACAAACCATGAAGAGGATCAGCCCTGTCATTTGACGTTGAAAGATCCGGAAGTGCCGGTCAAAATCAATTATGAAATCTATGCCGGCCCGGAACAGCGTTTCTGTCCTGCCGGTGTTTATGAATTCATTACCGAAGATGATGGATCAAATCCCAGATTGCAGATCAATGCCCAGAATTGTGTTCACTGCAAGACCTGTGATATCAAAGACCCGACACAGAATATCAACTGGGTTGTGCCCGAAGGCGGGGGAGGCCCGAATTACCCCAATATGTAGGAGACGAACTTGTTTATCGGTAACGACGTTGTCTGTCAGAACAAATCTAAGTCACGCGTCTTCCTGTTACAGACTGTCGTACTGATCACGTTTCTTGCAGGCTGCGCCACATCGCAAAAGCCGGTCAATGAACCTGCAACACCCCCGGAGCAACCCTTCGGGGAGTATCTTGCAGGTCAGCATGCCCAGGCTAATATGGATATCGGGGCAGCAGCGGAATATCATCAAAAAGCGCTCGAGCTGGACCCGGATAATCTGTCTTTGCTTGGGCGGACTTTTTCCCTGTGTATTGCTGATGGCCGGTACGACTGCGCGGTGCGTGCCGCCAATCGTCTGCGGCAAAACGGGCGGGCAGACAGTCTGGTGCATCTTTTCCTGTTTCTGGAAAAGGTGGAAGCCGGTGCCAATGAAAAGGCTTTGGGGCTGCTGGAACAGGTTGGCGATGCCGGGGTTTACGGGCTGTTCAAACCTTTGTTGAGAGCCTGGATTGCGGCGGAACAGGGGCGCAGGGAAGACGTTGAATTGTATCTCAATCAACTGTTCGACAATGATTCCTTTGAAAATTTCAAAAAATATCATGCGGGCTTGATCTATGAATATATTGGGGAATATGAAACGGCTGAGCGGCTTTATGCCGAAGCATTGGTCAATGTGGGGGGCATTACCCTCAGGAATATCGAAGCCTATGGCCGGCTTTTGCAGAAGCTGGGTCGTGAGGCGGATGCCCGACAGCTCTATGTGAATTATCTTGAAAAGGCCCCGGATAATGAAACTCTTGAAGCGGGTTTGAAACGGCTGAAGCAGGGGCTGGCGCCCGGACGTGAGATAAGGAATTACCGGGACGGCCTGGCCGAGATCTTTTATACCTCAGCCAGCTTTTTAATGCAGGACAATATTCGCACACCGGCAACCCTGTATCTGCGTCTGGCGAAATATCTCAAGCCGGACTTTTATCATGCGGACTTTTTGTTGGGGCAAATTTTTGAAATTGACGACTATTATGAGGGTGCTCTGAACTGTCTTGCCAATATTCCCCCGGAAAGCCCGTTTCATTACCGGGCCCGGTTGCAGCAGGCATGGATTTTGGAAAAAACGGGGCGAATCGAAGAGGCTGTGGCGGCAATGAAGGCTTTGATTGCGGAATATCCGGAAAAAATCGAGACCTATGGGGCGCTGGGTGATTTGTATCGCATTCACAGTCGTTTTGCCGAAGCGGGGGAGGCCTATACAAAACTGATTGAGAGGCTGGACAAGCCAGAGCAGAAGCACTGGACCATCTTCTATACCCGGGGTATTGTTCTGGAGCGGCAACAAAGATGGCATGAGGCCGAGAAAGACTTTTTCCGGGCGCTTGAATTACAGCCGGATCAGCCGCAAGTACTCAACTATCTCGCCTATAGCTGGGTCGAGCGCGGAGAAAATCTGGAACAAGCCAGGCGCATGCTGGAAAAAGCGGCTGAACTGCGCCCTCATGACGGATATATTATAGACAGTCTTGGGTGGGCGTTGTTTAAAATGGGGTATAAGGAAAAAGCCCTGGAAATTCTGGAAAAAGCGGTTCTGTTGCAATCTGATGACTGGGCGATCAACGACCATCTCGGGGATGTATATTGGGCCGTAGGCAGAAAAAATGAAGCCCGGTTTCAATGGCGACATGCCTTGTCTCTTAATCCCGATGCAGACAAGATACCTGTGATCAGGCGGAAACTGAAGCATGGATACACGCCCGAATAAACCGCCGTTTTTGTCAAAAGGCACCTCTTTTTCGGAACACGCGCCGGCCAAAATCAATCTGGATCTGCATGTGGTCGGACGCCGTGCCGATGGTTATCATTTGCTGGACAGCCTGGTGGTTTTTGCCGACTATGGCGACCGGCTTGATTTTGTTCCTGGGGATGAGTTGTCTCTCATAATCCACGGCCCTTATGGGCAGGATCTGACGGTTGAAGAAGACAATCTTGTACTCAGGGCGGCGCGGGCGTTTATGGACCGAAGCGGCAGGAAGCTTACGGGGTGCTTTAGGCTGATTAAAAACCTTCCGGTTGCTTCCGGCATTGGCGGGGGGTCAGCGGATGCCGCCGCCGTGCTCAGAATCGCAGAAAAATGTTATCCCGGGGCCCTGTCCCTGGAGGCCATGCGGGAACTTGCTTTGAAGTTGGGGGCGGATGTGCCGGCCTGTCTGATGGGGCGGTGCCTGCGTATGGAAGGAATCGGTGAAAGGATCACGCCGCTTCCCCTGTCCTTTCCCCTGTATCTGGTGTTAGTCAATCCGGGCCGCGCCGTCTCCACCGCGGAAATTTTTCAAGAACGCGCCCGCAAACGGTTGGCCTTTTCTGCGGCGCGTGACGTGCCGCTGGGTTTTTCCGATTTTGAACAGTTATGGAAAGTGGTGCAAAACAGCCATAATGATCTACAGCCGGGGGCCTCGGAACTGGAGCCGGCCATTCCGGCATTGCTGGACGCATTGCAGGCTGTGCAAGGCTGCCTACTGGCGCGTATGTCAGGAAGCGGGGCAACCTGTTTTGGTCTGTTCGAAACGCTGGAGCATGCCGATGCTGCGGCACGAAAAATCCGTGACCTGTATCCTGCTTATTGGATAAAAACCATCACGGCCCGGTAACAGGGTACAGTTAAGGTTGCGCCTGTTTTTTTCTGTGTTAGAGTGCGCGGCTATATAAAGAGGATTCAGAACAAAATTCAGAATAAAATTCCGAATAAAATTCCGGGGCATATTGAAGTGGGATTGAGTCACGTGGAATTGGGGTCGAAGAAAATATGACTATGCGTTTTAAACTGCTCACGAACCGCCTGATTGGCACTCTGGTCAAAACTGTGGCTGGATATGTGTCTAAACCTCAGAGGAACCGCCTCAGCATAACAGGCGCGTTGGGCCTGCTGCTGTTGATGGTTGCGGGAGTTCAGAACGCCGCGGCACAGACTTTTGATCCCTCTTTGTTGGAAGACCTGCGTCGTAAATCCATGAGCGGCACGCCCCGTACAATTACGTCGCCTGTAGACCGGGGCCGTGAAATGACCCTGTCGGAACAGGCCCGGCAGGAGTTGATCCTACGGCAAAAGAAACGGTATCAGAAACCGTCCCGTCTTGAGGAAGATTATCGGAACAGGGTTGACCAGGAAGAGTTGTCCCAGTTCGGGTATAGTTTGTTTGAAAATCTTCCTTACGAGCGGGAAGTGATTACCGGAACGGTTTCCGATAACTATATCCTGGGGGTGGGGGATGAGCTGGTCATTACCTTCCAGGGGTCGAAGACCGAGACCCTGGTGATCAAGGTGGATCGGGAAGGCCGGGTGACATTACCGGAAATCCGGCCGATCACGGTTGTCGGAAGAACGCTGGGGGATTTTAAGAAGACCTTGTCCGAACAAGTGGCCGAAACCCTGATCGGGACGGAAGCCTATGTGTCGTTATCATCTTTTCGTATGATTTCCGTTATCGTTGCCGGAGAAGTCTTTGATCCCGGCATTGTGCGCACCACGAGTTTGTCTTCGGCGCTGGAGGTGCTGATGATGGCGGGCGGGGTGAAGAAATCCGGCAGTCTGAGGAATATTAAAATCCTCAGGGGAAATGATGTTTTTAAGGTGGATCTTTATGATCTGCTTCTGGGACATGGCGCGGGAAGCGTGCCGCTGCTGGATGGTGACAGAATCGTGGTGCCGGTGGTTGGCCCGACGGTTGCGGTAACAGGGGATGTGGTCCGGCCGGGAATTTATGAATTAAAGAATCCGGCCGGCATTTCCGTTGACAATGCCCTGAAATTGGCCGGGGGAACAATTCGGCCGACAGGCTATAGCTTTAGCCATGTCCGGCTGGACGCGGAAGGAAAACAGGCCTTTTCCAAAGTTTCCAGCAAGGACCTTCTGAAAGGCTCAGAAGCCCTGATCGCCACCATGCGTGAAAACAGTCAAACCGGTAAGATCGAGCTGGTGGGCCATGTCAAGATTCCCGGAGTGCGCTCGCTTGCAACGGCCTCAACAATCCGTGAACTTGTAGGGCGGGTCGAAAATCTTGACGATGACCCCTATATGCTGTTCGGCGTGATCGAGCGGGTTGACGGCAAAACCAGAAACCGCAAGCTGATTGAATTCAGCCCGGAAAAGATCTTTTTTGGCGGACAGGATATCCCCCTTCAGGACCAGGACCGCATTGTCTTTTTCGGCAGGGATGACATCGCCTATCTGACGTCCCAGGAGGTCAGAGAGGTCATTATGAGTGGCGAATATCTGGTCAAGAAAACGCTTGATAACAGGACGCTGAACAAAAACTATTGTGCACCTTTGGATAATCTGGCGCGGATTATCAAGGACACCCAGTCGGAACGCTTCGCTACGGCGGTGAGGGCCGTGTTTGTGCGAAAGGAAACGGAAGAGGAACGTATCCGCGACCGGGAGGAACTGGCCGGGGAGGATCTGGATAAACTGCGCGAGGACATGGAACGCAGGGCGCTACTTTCCCGGCAGCAGAAAGAGGCCTCCTTCAGCCCACGACCGGCTAATGTGGAAGTTGACACAGAAGATGGGGAAGCCAGTCGGAAAATGCAACTGACTTTCTGCCCGGCGATCTATTCCGAGGTGGAATATCTGCTGCCGTTCACTTTGGAATATGTGGTGTCTGTGGATGGGGCTGTAAGGCAGCCGGGGGTATATCCCATCACCCCAGAGACGTCTGTAGCTTCTCTGTTGAGCGTTAGCGGCGGTACATCCCATGATGCTAATTTGGCGCGCATCGAGGTGGCCAATTTTGAAAATGGTGGCGGAGCGGCTCATCGTATCATGAATTGGGAATATGTGGATGCGATGTCTGCTTCCCTGGAAAACGTGACGCTTAATCCTGGGGGTAGCGTCCGGATCGGTTCCGTCCATACCAATTTTGAGCCCGGCGCGGTGTTGCTGTCAGGTGAATTCAAACAACCCGGTGTTTATACCATTCGCAAAGGCGAAAAACTGTCTGAACTGATCCTCAGGGCCGGGGGATTTACGGAACAGGCGTATCCTTATGGCGCCATCTTTACCCGCAAGAGGGTGAAGGAATTACAGGAAGCGGAATTGCGACGCACGGCGGAACGCTTGCGTTCAGCAATGGTTTCCGCATCAGTGAAGAAAAGTGTGGAGGCGGATTCCCTCATGGCCGCCCGGCAATTGACAGAACAGGTTGCTTCCACGGAAATGATGGGGCGCGTCGTTATCGAGGCCGATCCGGTGAAGCTGGCGCTTGATCCGGCTAAGGATATTGTCCTGGAAGCGGGAGATGCGCTTTTTGTCCCCAAACGTCCCAATTTTATCGTGGCCATCGGCGATGTGCTGAACCCGGGAGCGCTGCAATTTGTGCCTGGCAAAACGGTGAAGGAATATCTTGAAGAAGTGGGAGGATTTAGCCGTTCTGCGGATGAGGACCGGGTGTTCGTGGTCTACCCCAACGGGGTGGCCCGGCCAGTGCAACTGTCCTCTTGGGGCGGGGACAGGAATTTGTCCCTGCCGCCGGGGTCAGCCGTGGTGGTGCCCACGGATCTCAGTCCTTATGACAGTCTGACTCTGATTAAAGAGATTGGATCAATCGTTCAAAGTCTGGCGGTTTCCGCGGCGTCATTGGCCGTAATCTTCACAAATTGATGTTCCTGATGAACAGGCTGAGGCCGCATAAAAGTCGCAAAGCCTGGGGCATATTGCTGTGTTGTGTTGCGGGCTTTCCGGCCTTGGCGTGTGGGGCCGAGTATACACCTTATGACAATTCCCCGGGAAGTTTTGGCGGGGTGGGGCTTCTGGAAATGCCCACGGCGCGTTTTGCCCGCGATGGGGAACTGTCGTTCGGTGTCCATTATCAGGATCAGGTTACCCGGCTTTTTAGCGTCTGGCAGGCAACGCCGTGGCTTGAAGCGGGCCTGAGTTATACTGATGAAGCCAATGGCGTGGTTGACCGGTCTTTGGACATCAAAATCCGTCTGTGGGCGGAAGCCGATTATCGTCCGGCGCTGGCCATCGGCTTGCGTGACCTGTTGGGCAGTGGGCGGTATGGCAGCGAATATATTGTTGCCAGTAAACGTTATTACGATTTCGATTTCACGGCGGGGGTTGGCTGGGGCCTTCTGGCCAGCCGTAATGGCGTGTATAACGTGTTCCGGCTTTTCGGTGATGATTTTGAACGTCGGGACGCCCCCGGCGCACAAAGCGGGAAAATCCGCTTGGGTAATTATTTCGCCGGTCTTGACATGGCGTTTTTCGGCGGCGTGGAATATCGCACACCTGTGAAGGGGCTCACGGCCAAACTGGAATACAGCAGCATAGATACGTCCCGGGTTCCGGAATTTTCCCATTTGGAAGATCGCTCGGCATTTAACGTGGGGCTGAATTATAAACCTTTTCCCTGGCTGGATCTGGCTGTGGGATATGAACATGGAGACCGCCTGACTTTTCGTTTTGTCCTGAGCCAGAACCTGCATAAGGTCAAGCCGGCCGGGTGGGCCAAAGGACGGGAGCCTGTCCCGGTGCGTCTGCGCGAACCAGGAGAGGAAGCCCTGGCGGAGCCACGCGTCCCGACGCAGACAGATCAGCCCCCCCAAGACAGTGATCGGCTTTTTGTGCGTCTCAAGGGGCTGGGGTATCACATTGTTGAGGTATCAGGCCGGGGGCGGGGCATCCGGCTGACCCTTCAGAGGGCCGAACAGTCAGGCAGCCATGAAAACTTGTCGGCTCTTGGCGCCGTTCTGGAAGACTATGAACAGGCCGAACTCATCATCAGAAACGCGGGCACAGAAGACGACAGGCTTGCGGCCCGGCGAGAGGATGGACTTGGTCGCATGGCGCAGGAACGATTCCGGCAATCGGCTGTTTACCTGCGTGAACAAGCCTCTGGCAACCTTTATGCCGCCGGACCGCTAAAACGACTGGCGGAAATTTCCGTCAATCGGCTTGAGGAGGAAGGATTAAAACCAAGGGAGTTGTCCCTGAGCGGTGTCGTGGCGGAACTGCATCACGAAAATGGCCCTTATTCGCAAATTCCCAAGAATGTGGGTCGGGCTGCCCGGGTATTGAGTCAGGAAATGCCAAATCATGTGGAAGCATTCAGGATTGTTCCTCAACATCAGGGCGTGGAACTTGCCGACATTACTGTTTTGCGCAAGGAATTTGAAAAAGCCCATGATTATCGGGGCAGCCCCGAAGAAATCCTGAGCACGGCTCTGATTCGGGCGCCGCAGGCCGGGCATCGGGAAATGCATCGGGAGCAGATAGATAAAACCGATGAGGGGAAAGAGGTTAAGATACACAATGCCCCGCCGCGTTATGAATGGGATCTCTATCCGGAACTGCTGACCCATTTTGGGAGCGACAGGACCGGGAAGTTCCGCGCCGATCTGTATGTCACGGCCCGCGGCGAAATGAATGTGACCCGCGGCGTTGAACTGATTGGGGAGCTCAGGCAGCGTCTCGTCGGAGATCTGGATGGTCTGCCGGTTCAGGACACGCCGCCGGTTCCCGCCGTGCGCAGTGACATTGCACGTTATGCCGAAGAGGGAGCAACCGCCCTGAAACGTTTGCAGATGACCCATGTTCACACGCTTTCTTCTGAGCTCTATACCCGCATTTCCGCCGGTTATCTGGAGTCCATGTTTGCTGGTCTGGATGGTGAGGTGCTGTATAAGGCTTACGATAGAAACTGGGCGGTGGGCATGAATGTCAACTGGGTCAAACAGCGGGATTTTGATCAGCTCTTTTCATTCAGGGATTATGACACCATTAGCGGTCATGTGAACTTTTACCACGAAAATACAAAATACAATATTTCCACAGTGGTGCGGGCTGGACGGTATCTGGCGGGTGACTGGGGGGGGACACTTGACATTTCCCGACGTTTCGACAATGGCATTCGGGTCGGGGTGTGGGCGACTTTTACGGATATGTCGAGCCGCGAGTTCGGAGAAGGGACATTTGACAAGGGAATTTATATGAAAATTCCCTTTGGAATGTTCTGGCACAAGCCAACGCCGCGGGATTTCCGGCTTACCTTCCAGACCTTGGGTAAAAATGGTGGGCAGCGACTGGAGACGGATATGGAATTGTATGACCTTTTGTCGGTGGGCAACAGGGACCGTTTATATCAGGACTGGCGTCACATTCTTGACTAATGAGGAAGAATATAGTCTCGTGTGTTCTGATATCTCAGCCGACTTTCAATCAGGTATCCTTTTTTTAAGGAAATTGGGGTATGGATAAGGAAAATTTGCAAACCTAAAATTTTGATCAACGAAGATAGTCGTTTATGGCATATCACAATAAAAACAGAGAACAGTATGACAAACCTCTCTTTTACTAAAGATTCCCGTATTGTAGTTGTTGGTCTGGGATATGTGGGCCTACCGTTGGCTATTGCACTGGCAAAAAAATTTAATGTCACAGGATTTGATATCAGTCAGGACCGGATCCGGGAGCTACAGGATGGTTTTGACCGCACTGAAGAAGTGACAGAGCAGGATCTTAAGGCCAGCACGATTTCCTATACCCATAAGGCGGATGATATTCGCGGTGCCGCTGTTTATATCGTTACCGTGCCCACGCCGGTGGATGACGACAACAAACCGGACCTGGGGCCAGTGCGTGCCTCCTGTGAAACCTTGGGGCCTGTGATCTCCAAAGGTGCGATTGTGGTGTTTGAAAGCACCGTCTATCCGGGGGTCACCGAAGAATTGTGCGGGCCGGTGCTGGAAGAAACTTCCGGCCTGAAATGCGGGGAGGATTTTTTCCTGGGGTATTCGCCGGAGCGCATCAATCCCGGGGACAAGGAACACACCGTCGATAAAATTACCAAGGTCATCGCCGGACAGACACCGGAAGTGACCGAGGTGCTTGCCAACCTTTATGGCGCGGTCACCAGTGGCGGGGTTTTCCGCGCTGCCAGCATTCGTGTGGCTGAGGCGGCCAAGGTTATTGAAAATGCTCAGCGCGACATCAACATCGCCTTTATAAATGAAATTGCCATGATCTTTCAGAAACTGGGCATTTCTGTTTACGATGTTCTGGACGCGGCGGGCACCAAGTGGAATTTCCTGAAATTCTCTCCCGGTCTTGTGGGGGGGCATTGTATCGGTGTTGACCCCTTTTATCTGGCGGAACGGGCACGCCAGATCAATCACGACCCACGTATTATCCTGTCCGGTCGCGCCATCAATGACAGCATGGCGGATTTTATTGCCGAACGCATTGCGGCCCAGTTGTCCGGACCGGGCAAGATTCTGATGCTGGGGCTGACATTCAAGGAAAATTGCCCGGATCTGCGCAACACAAAAGTCATTGATCTTATTCAGGGACTACGCCGGCGGGGGTTCACGGTGGATGTGCACGATGCGGCGGCTTATCCGGAAGAGGCTGAGAAATACTTCAAGATCAAGTTGTTATCCTCCCTGGACAACATTGCGGACGGTGAATATATGGCGGTAGTGGGCGCTGTACCGCACCGTGAATATACAGAGCTCGGGCCGGACTTCTTCAAACGCGTGCTGGAACCGGGCGGTCTGATTGCCGATATCAAGGCCATCTGGCGCCATATGAAGAAGCCGGAACACATTCGGAAATGGCAGCTTTGATGTGTCTCTGCATCTATGATGTCTTTTCCCAAAGCCCCGAATGCCGGGGCTTTTTTTATGTTTTTCCTGACATAAGACCGGGAAGTTCTTCGTTTAATTTTTGGGCAAGTTCCGTAAACATCGTCTGGATCCGGATAAAGCCGTCATGGGGCATCAGGGTTTTTTCATCAATATAAAGTTTACGGTTGATTTCGATCTGAATGGCATATTCTTTGCGGTGGGGGTTGCCGTAATGAACCGTATTATACCCCCCCGCATAAGGATTATTGAAGGCGACCGTAAGGCCATGTTCTGAAAAATGTTTCTCGATAAAGGCAGAAATCTTGTGCTGACAGCTTTTGCCGTGATAATTGCCCAGCACCACGTCCGGCTGGGTATGGGCCGGCAATCGTGAGCCGATGAATGGATAGGACGGCATGGAATGGCAATCCACCAGAAGATAATAACCGGCTTGTTGTTTGACCTCCTGCAACAGGTCAGATAAAGCCTGGTGGATGGGGTGATAAATATGGGTCAGTCTGTGTCTGGCACAGTCAAAGGGCAGGGGAGCAGCGTAAATCGGGGTGCCGTCATAGGCCCGCCTGGGGATAACCCCAAAACCGCGCATAACTTTCTCACTTTTGAAAAATTTGGTTTTCGGGGGAATATCCGTGAACATGGCCGGGTCTATTTCATTGGGGGCCCGGTTGGTGTCCACATAGCTGCGGGCATAATGATTGATAAAAATCTGTGAGCCATGCCGGTCAACCTGTCGGATCAACTGGTCCACCAAGGTATCCCCGGAACTTTCCAAAAGTTTTTTTTCGACAATAATATTTTCCAAAAAATGTTCAGGAAAATAGGTGCCGCTGTGAGGGCTGTTATACACAACGCCGTTGGTCGTTCGCAGTGAATGTGTGATGGTATACGGTTTCATGCTGAGGGAAAACCCCCGACCCTGAATATGGTTATATTTTGTTTATGGGAAGATAAACAAAATGGCATTAGAGGTCCAAATATTTATAGAAAAATTTAAATTTGACCGTTAGGTTATGGAAATCTTCATGTTCTGGGGGTATGAAGAGGGTATTTATTAAAGAAAAATCAAAAAAGGTTGTGGTGTGGCTAAAATATTATTGGCCGAAGACGATGATACCTTGCGTGTTTTCCTGGGGCGTTCGCTGGAAAAAGCCGGCTATAAGGTTATCTCTGTGGCGCAGGGCACGGATGCGTTGCCGCTTCTGGCAGGGGGCGGTTTTGATTTATTGCTGACGGATATTGTCATGCCCGGGATGGACGGTATTGAGCTGGCACGCCGGGCTACAAAAATGCAACCGGATCTTCAGGTTATGTTCATTACGGGGTTTGCGGCAGTGGCGATGGACAAGGCCCGGGACCGTCCCGCCAATTCCAAGGTTCTGCAAAAACCCTTCCATCTGCGTGAACTGGTAAACGAAGTGGATCGCCTTTTTATGGGCTGACACATTCCTGACGAGTTCAACCTATCCAGTCTTGTGCACCAAGGGGTTACGCCTTAATATAACAGGGTATTTTCTTTTGAACCCGGGAAACAAGGCAGGTTGCTGGTGGCCAATCCGACTATATTGCTCGTCGAAGATACCCTACCTCTCGCCTCCATATATATGGAATATCTGAATCAGGAAAATGTGGAGATTGTCCATGTGACACTGGCGACGGAGGCACTGGACTATCTTGCGAAAAACTGCCCGGACGTCATTCTTCTGGACATGCAGCTCCCTGACAGAGACGGCATGGACATATTACGGTATGTGGCTGATCAGGGGCTGGAAACCAGCGTGGTGGTCATTACGGCACACGGGTCCATATCGCAGGCCGTGGATGCCATGCGCCTGGGAGCGTTTGAGTTTTTGCTGAAGCCGTTTGACAGCAGCCGGTTGGTTTACACGGTGCGTAATGCGCTGGAACGGGTTCATCTTAAAAGAACCGTGCATACTTATCAGAACCAGTTCCAGGAGCGCCGGGAGTTTTGCGGTATGCTGGGCAGTTCTCTGCCCATGCAATCCGTATATAAGACCATTGAAAATGTCGCCTCCAGCAAGGCAACAGTGTTGATTACCGGGGAAAGTGGGACGGGCAAAGAACTTTGCGCCCAGGCCATTCACATGTTGAGTGCCCGCAGGGATCGGGAATTTGTTGTGCTGAATTGTGGTGCCATTCCTAAAGATTTGATGGAAAGCGAAATATTTGGCCATGTAAAAGGCGCCTTCACCGGGGCTATTGAAACGCGGAACGGAGCGGCGTTCAAGGCTGATGGGGGGACGCTTTTCCTTGATGAGGTTGGCGAACTGGAACTGGAACTTCAGGCCAAACTGTTGCGCTTTATTCAGTCCGGTACGTTTCAGAGAGTGGGCAGCACCGAAACGGTCAAGGCGGATATCCGTTTTGTATGTGCGACCAACCGGGATCCCCTGAAAATGGTGGAACAGGGGCAATTCCGCGAAGATTTGTATTATCGGTTGAACGTCATTCCCATACATATGCCCCCGCTCAGAGAACGGGGTGGGGACAAGCTGGAAATTGCCTACGCTCTTCTGGAAAAATGTGCGCTCGAAGAAGGCAAAGCGTTTAAAAGATTTTCTTCGGAGGTAGAGAGGATTTTTCTGCGTCATCAATGGCCGGGGAATGTGCGACAGATGCAAAATATCATTCGCAACATTGTGGTTCTGAACAAAGGAAGCGTGGTGACCCGTGATATGTTGCCGCCACCCCTTAACCGTTTCAAGATCGGCGATTCTGCGGCAGAAGAGATGGAACGAGGGGCAAATGCAACGTTTAATGTGGTGGCCATGCCGCGGTCTTCCCCGCGTAGTATTCGGCCGCTGGCGGAGCGGGAACGCGAAATTATCGAAGAAGCCATTCGGTTGTGCGATGGCAATATTGTCAAGGCTGCCGGTTATCTGGAAATCAACCCGTCCACCATATATCGGAAGATGAAGGCCTGGAAAGGCTCCTTGCTGCCCTGAGCAAAATTCTCCTGACTTTGTGATTATGAAATCCATGATCTTGTGATTATGATGGCCGGAAAGATTCTGGAGCATAATTCACTCTGGATAAACCATGAACAGGACCCTTATGAAAAGGCTGATTGAAACATGAGTGACGAAATTTCCAAAACGGTGCGGGACCGTTATGCGAGCGGCGCCCGCCAACGTGAGGCGGAACTGTGTTGCCCGGTGGAGTATGACCGCAAATATCTGGACATCATTCCTGAGGAGGTCATTGAAAGGGATTATGGTTGTGGGGATCCGTCCCGCTATATCCGTAAAGGTGATGTGGTTCTTGACTTGGGCTCCGGCGGCGGCAAGATCTGTTTTATCGCTTCGCAGGTGACGGGCCCCGAAGGCCGGGTTATCGGTGTGGATATGACCGATGAAATGCTTGATCTGGCCCGGCGCAACGCGCCGATCGTGGCCGAACGCCTTGGTTATGCCAATGTGGAGTTTCGCAAGGGCCTGATCCAGGATATGAAAACGGACATGGATAAGCTGCAGGCCTATTTGAAAGATCATCCGGTGTCTGATGCGGCGGGATATGTCCACTTGCAGGAGGAAATCGCCCGCTTGCGGCGGGAGGCGCCACTTATTGAGGACAATTCCGTTGACATTATTGTCAGTAATTGTGTGCTCAATCTGGTGTCGGATGATCAGAAACGGCAGTTGTTCAGGGAAATGTACCGGGTGTTGAAAAAAGGCGGACGCATTGCCATTTCAGACATTGTCTCTGATGAGGCTTCTCCCGAGCATCTGAAGAATGATCCGGAACTTTGGAGTGGATGCATTTCCGGGGCGCTTCAGGAACATGAATTTATCCGTCTTTTGGAAGAGACGGGTTTTTACGGGGTCACCATCGACAAGTTGGAAGACCAACCCTGGCAGGTGGTTGAGGGCATTGAATACCGCTCCATGACCGTGCTCGCCTGGAAAGGCAAGGAAGGTCCTTGTTATGACAAAAACCATGCGGTGATTTACAAAGGGCCTTGGAAAGTGGTCCAGGATGATGATGGGCATACCTTCTATCGGGGGCAACGTATGGCGGTGTGCGAAAAAACCTTTAATATCATGACGGGGGAACCGTATAAGGATCATATCATTGCGGTGCCGCCCAGGCAGAATGTGACGGAAGAGGTCCCGTTTTCCTGTGAGGGTGCGCGGGTCCGCTCTCCCCGAGAAACCAAAGCCGGCATTGCCCCGGTGACCACGGATCCCGGTCCGTCGGGATGTTGCTGAATTTGATTGGGCGATCGGGTGAAAATGACTGAGACGTTGCAAAAAGGAGTATTGTATGGCTGACGTGGTGCAGGCCTCTAAGGTGCCGCAAACCAAATATCTCAAGGATTATCGCAAGCCGGATTTCACCATCGACACTGTGGATCTGATCTTTGATCTCAGGGACGAGGTAACCCATGTCACGTCCCGTCTTGTGGTCCGACGTCAGGGTAAGGCGATGGCGCCCCTTGTTCTGGACGGCAGTCATTTGACCCTGGTTTCGATCGCTCTGGATGGTGAGAACCTGACCGAGGACCGCTATAGGGTGGATGAGGATCACCTCACCATATCCGATGTGCCCGATGAATTCGAACTGACGATTCAGAATGATATTGACCCGGCGAATAATACGGCGCTTGAAGGGCTTTATATTTCCAAAGGCATGTATTGCACCCAATGTGAAGCCGAAGGGTTCCGCCGGATCACCTATTTTCTGGACCGGCCAGATGTCATGGCGACCTATCGGGTGCGGATCGAGGCGGATCAGAAACGTTATCCTGTTCTGTTGTCCAATGGTAACGAAATTGAGCGTGGCAAGCTGGGCGGGGGGCGGCATTTTGCGGTCTGGGAAGACCCCTTTCCAAAACCCAGCTACCTGTTTGCTCTGGTGGCCGGGGATCTGGTGCATTTGGAAGACCATTATAGAACGGTCTCGGGCAAGGACGTGACCCTGCGCCTGTTTGTGGCACCGCAGGATCTGGACAAATGCCGCCATGCCATGGACAGCCTGAAACGGGCCATGAAATGGGATGAAGAGGTCTATGGGTTGGAATACGACCTGAATGTCTTCAACATCGTCGCCGTCAGCCATTTCAATATGGGGGCGATGGAAAATAAAAGCCTGAATATTTTCAACACCAAATGCGTGCTGGCCAATCCGGAAACGGCAACGGACAGTGATTTTGCGGCAGTGGAATCCGTGGTGGCCCATGAATATTTCCATAATTGGACCGGCAACCGCGTCACCTGTCGCGACTGGTTCCAGCTCAGCCTTAAAGAGGGGCTGACCGTGTTTCGCGATCAGGAGTTTTCCGCCGATATGGGCTCGCGCGCCGTGAAACGGATTGAGGATGTGCGGATGCTGCGCCAGCATCAGTTCGCCGAGGACGCAGGGCCTATGGCGCATCCTGTACGTCCCGACAATTATATGGAAATCAACAATTTCTATACGGTCACGGTCTATGAGAAGGGTGCAGAGGTCATCCGTATGTATCATACACTCTTGGGCCCGGAAAACTACCGCAAGGGTATTGACCTGTATTTTGAACGGCATGATGGGGAAGCGGTCACCTGCGATGATTTTCTGGCCGCCATGCAGGATGCTTCGGGTCGGGATCTCGGCCAGTTCAGCCTGTGGTATTCCCAGGCGGGCACACCGGAAGTCACCGTGACGTCCCGATATGACGCCGAGGCCAAAACCTTTGAACTTACGCTCAGTCAGTTTATCCCCGATACGCCAGGCCAGACCGGCAAGAAGCCCATGCATATTCCGGTGGCGGTCGGGTTGGTGGGGCCGGACGGGACGGATCTGCCCTTGCGGCTGGAAGGAGAAAATGCCCCCGTTGCCGGGACCGGCACCCGTGTTCTGGAACTGAAGGAAGCGTCGCAGACTTTTCGCTTTGTCGATGTCCCGGAACGGCCGGTACCCTCCGTTCTGCGCGGCTTTTCCGCGCCGGTGCGCCTGAAAACCGATCTTTCGGAAGAGGAATATCTGTTTCTTCTGGCCCATGACAACGATCCTTTCAATCGTTGGGAGGCGGCCCAGACTGTGGCCTCCAACCAGATCCTGAAACTGGCGGAGGATTTGCGCGAGAAGCGCTCTCTTACGCTGGAACGTAAAATTGTCAATGCCTTTGGCAAGGTTCTGGACAATGACGCCTTGGACAACAGCTTCAAGGCGGAAATCATGACCTTGCCATCTGAGGGCATGTTGTCGCAGTTACGCACTCCGGTGGATGTGGACGGGCTTCATGTGGCCCGGGAGTTCATGCGTGGGCAGCTGGCCCATGCGCTGGAAGATGAGCTGATGACACTCTATCGGCGGGGTGAGGATCACGGCCCTTATGAATTCAGCCCTGAGGCTGTGGGACGGCGGCGTCTGAAAAATACTGCCTTGGGTTATCTTATGGAACTCGGCGAGGACGAAGTCGCTAAAATGGCGGTTAAGCAGTTTATGAACGCCGATAATATGACCGATGAAATTGCTGCCCTCAGTATGCTGACCAACAGCGACTGCGCTGCGCGCGAAGGCGCGTTGCAACATTTTTATGACAAATGGAAACATGAGCCTCTGGTTCTAGATAAATGGTTTGCGGTACAGGCCGCCTGTCGCCGGCGTGATACATTGGATGTGGTTCGCAAACTGACGAAACACCCGGACTTTGACCTGAAAACGCCCAATCGGGTTCGCGCGCTGGTCAGTGCCTTCTGTGCGCAAAATCCGGTAAATTTTCATGACCGGTCAGGCAGGGGATATGAGTTTTTGGCGGATATCCTGGAACAGTTGGATCCCATCAATCCCCAGATTTCCGCTGGACTGGTGCGGCCACTGACCCGCTGGAAAGTCTATGATGCCGAACGCCAGGACTTGATGCGACAGACCCTTGAACGCATCCTGAGTTTCAAAGATCTTTCCCCCGATGTGTATGAAATCGTGTCCAAAAGTTTGAGATAGACCCTACACTCCGCTCCTTACGGAATGGGGGTTAGAGTGAATTGCGAATAGGTTGGCTCAATTCACTCTAGAAATGCAGCAGCAGTCGCAGTACCGGGCCGGAGCCGCCGAGGCTGGTTCCCGCGAGGCGGAAGCGGTACCCGGCGATGAGTTCCGCATGGCTTCGGAAAGCTTCATACCGGGTGTCGTTAAAATAATATTTCAGGGCAAGACCGGGCCCTGCCTCGATAAGGTCCGCGGTGCGAAAACGATCCCGTTGCCAGGTGGCGTGGACCAGAAGCTGAGGGCGCAGCACAACAGGGGCGGAAAGTTTATAATTATAGCCGCCATATCCCTGGAGGGTCAGGAAAATATCCGGATCTTGCGGGCGGATAAGGGCGGCATCGAGATAAAGACTGCCGGTCCACCAGCCCCTTCCTTCCCGCCAGTCGGTGCCATGATCCAGGCTGTATCCGGCTCGCAGCATCCAGTCGTCGCGGGCGAAATCGCCCACGGCCACGAGCCGCTCCGCGGACAGGACCAAATTATGCTCCCGAAGCGGTTTGAAGCGCAGGCCAATGCCGGCCTGGTAACTGTCTTTGATAATGTCAATCCGCCGATCTTCCAGCGCCCATAACAGCCGACCATAAATATGCAATTTCCGGCCATTCCGAACCCCGATCTGCGGGGGGTGCCAGGCGAGTTCTGCACCGCCTTGTGACTGAACCAGATTGGCACCGGTCAGCGGTCCGAAAGGATCGTTCTGGTCCCGATAAATCAGATAGCCGCCGCCGCTCCAGCGGTTGGACAGCTCTTCTACTTCCCGGCGCAGATAGAACGGCGCTGCGGTGTTATGATCCTCTATGGCGGCTTTGAACCATATCAGCGCATGTTCATTTTGACCAAGATGTTTGTAGCTATAGGCCAGCTGGGTTTTCAGCTCCGTGTGGCGGGGATTGACCCGTAACGCCCGATTGAAGGCCTGGGCTGCGGCGGTGTAATCCCCCCGACGATAAGCTGCATATCCGCGTTCGGCCTCCTTATGGAAGATAGCCTGTGGGGAGAGGTTCGATCTTGAAACTGGTGCTGATGGCGGGACCGTTATTTCGGCTAGGGAAGGAGAAAGGGAGGTGGCGGAGCCATGAGATGAGTTGTCTTGGGAGCGTTGTTGGGTAAGTTCGGGGTCAGCTGTTCCGGTTGTCTTGACCGTTGAGGAGGGAGCCGACGAGGAGGGGGGCAACGAGGTGGGGGCGAGCGGGGCAGAAGTGGAAGAAGACGACGGGATGGAGGGAGAAACAGGGAAAGTCGTGAGCGCGGATGTTGAGGGTGAAGGGGACGACTGACGCGAGAGAGCAGGACCAGGCAGGGCATCGGGCGTGGTTTCAGGAGGACGCGGTATATGCTTGGTTGGTTTTTGGTAGGGGTAGGCCCGATACCAGGCCAGCTCCCTGCGTCCCCATTCGGACATCCAGATCGTCTGGAGGATGGCGCCCGATCCCCCCGTTACAATGACCAACAGCAGAATATACTTATATCTGGAGCGCATGAGGTAGCTGGTTTTGTTGTTCCTGTAAGGCGGATTCGAGATCTTCTTTGTGAATCAGGTTCTGCCGAAGCAGAATCTGCCCAAGCGGCAAGGGGGAATTGTCCTGTTGGGCAAGGGCATGATGCAGTTGTTTGAGCGTGATCAGTTCCTTTTCGAGAAGGATCAGGCCGAGTCGTTTTCTCAACGGTTTCAATTCATGTTCACTGGGAAAATCGTGATAGGTTTTATCCCAGGTGATGGTCCGGCCGGTCAGCAAATGTCCGCTATAGATCCAAAAGGCGCGCAGCCCGGCAAGAAAATTAAGAATATTGGCCCAGATCTGGCGGGGCAGGGACATCAGGGCCGCGGTGCCGCCATAGATCCGGTAACAGTACCAGCTTCTTTGCAATACTCTGTTCAGCAGCAGGGCCGCTGTGATCCACAGCATATACTCAAGGGGTTCTCCCCGGCGCACCAGAGGGGGGAAAGAAAATTTATCCGGAATGGCGGCCGCGATAATCCAAAAAAGAACCATATTCAGCAGCAGGAAATAGGCCAGCATGGCCAGATGTGCGGTGAAAAAACCCCGCCTGTCACGATACAGGGCATAACATAAAGACAGCGAGGCCGGCCATTTCCGATTGCGCCACCCTTGAAAGACGATCCCCATAATCCAGCGGGATTTCTGTCGGATAACGTCACCGAGCCGATCGGGAAAATATTCCCGGGTGGCGATAATATCATGCACACACCGCCGGCCATTATCGACTCGTCGATAGATGGGGAAACGGACAAAAACTTCACTCATGCCCAGATCTTTCAGGCGCAGGGCCAGGTCATAATCCTCGGTCAGATTATCTGTTGTGAAAACTTCCCCCCGCTGCTGCAAGGCTTCGACGGCCCGGCGGCTGAGGGCGCACCCAACCCCGGCTGAGGGAACCTGACCGCTGAGCGCTTCGCGTACAACAAGTTCCTTGGTGTGGTTCTCGGCAAATTCATCCATATAATGGCCGCCTGTCAGATCATACCAGGGACGTTCCAGGGGAATGACCGGAATCTGGATCATGTCTTTGCGCGGCAACAGGTAATTATACAGGTGCAATTCCAGGGGATGAACAATGTCTTCCGCATCATGCAGGACAAAACCGTCAAAATTCACCCGGTGTTCTTTTTCAAAAAGAAAAATGTCCTTCAGAATGTGGTTCAGGCAGTCCGCCTTGCAGGTCGGCCCAGCATGGGGCAGGATACAAAGATGGATCTGGGGATATTTACGGTTCAGCCGCCTGATTTCTTCGATAGTCTCCGGGTCGTTGGGGTAAGCCCCGACAAAAACATGGAAATTAGTGTAATCATAGGTGAGCACCGTATTTTCCAGCATCCTGCCGATGACCCCGGCTTCCTGCCAGGCCGGAATCATGATCGCCAGAGGGGAGAGGGGATAAGACCTTAAGCGGTCTTCGGTCATGCGGGGATAGCGACGGTAGATAACATAACGGCGCCACAGGCAGCGGCCCATATAATACAGATCAATAAAAAGATCATCCAGTCCGCAAATCAGGATGAGGCCCGCCGTGATATATAACAACACCTTCAGGGCAAAAAGATACGCCGAGAAACTAACCCAAAAATCTTCCATGGCCTTTTCCCAGTTCTTTCCCCCTCACACGCTGCTTGCCCAAAGAAACGTTAAAAAACGTTGTTGTACGAACTTTAAGAGGCGCAATGATACCTGAGCAGTACGTGTCTTCTTACTTTTTCCGGTTTGTAATCCGGCATGGTTTTTTCACTGGTGTAATAGAGCGTCAGTTTTTGCAACTGTTCCCTGTGCTGGCGATTCCACCTGCTACATAAATACCGGCCGTAATATTTCCGGTAAGAAGCATATTTCTTCAGCCATATTCTGGAGAAATATTTTCTCCAGCGGTAATCCTCATAATCCCACGCGCCATATACGGGTTTGACAAATTCCGGTTCCTGGTGGCGATCATGATAGACATCCACTAGCCGGCCGTTCCTCAACTCTCCCTTTATGGTGACCCAGCCATCGGTCATGAGGGGACGAGGCGCGAACATATCCCATTTTTGATACATATTGGTGGCGGACAGGGACAGTCTGATCCCTTCCGGCATGTGCAACCCCAAACCCTTCAGGTGGAAAAGATTAACATAAAACGTCATCAGAATGAAGATCAGAACGATCCCCTGGTCGAGCGGGGAAAGGGAGAGCCGAATGGGGCGATAGGGCAGCCATGTGGTGGTCAGGTCGCCCAGTGTGGTGCGATTTCGGGCAATCAGACCGTAACATCTGTCGCCCAAAAGGCGCAGGGGCTTAAGGCTGAGCAGTCGGCCGAAAACCCCAAAAACCGGTGATTGGCGGAGCACAAAAATGACCGCGTCCCAGCGCAGATGGGGCGTGTCTTTGTGGTCCATCACCACCCAGCTGTTATGTTGCTCCATGAGCGCGTATATTTCCGCCACCGACTGGGCGGGGGTAATGGTGATCTCCCGGGGCAGACAAAATTCCCTGAGAAGCAAGCAGGTTTTTTTGCAGAAACTGCACCCTTCATCGTAATAGATGCGGATTTTCCGTTGCTCAGTCTTGATAAGGGAATTGCTCAGTCGGTCCCAGACCCAACCCGGGGTAAAGGCCAGGAGAGAGGTAATGCTGATAAAGGCAAACAGGCCGATATTTAGAAAAGTAATAAAGCCGATATGCATACAAATCAGCAGAAACAGGGTGACAAGTCGCACCGGCAGATGAAAAATCGGGCAGAACAGCAGCAGTGGTGTCAGCAGTTCAATCCACCAGACAAAATAGGTCAGCCATTTCATGATCAGCGGATAATCCCGCAGCCAGTGGGCCAGAGGGGAAGCCATGCTGTCCAGGTGTAGGGCATAATAGACCGCGTCCCCGTCCGGCATCCAGACTGGTGAGGTCTTGAGTAGGGCGCCGAAAACATAAACATAACTGGCCTGCAACAGAAGCCCCAGCGTGGCAAAAGAAAAATACCGGTTTTCCCGGATTTGGGGGCCTGAGTTGAGGGCGCTGTCTATGGCAAAACGGGCGTTCAGCGGCAGAAACATGGCCCAGAACAGCAAGGCGCCCAGCAATATATCTCCACCCTGAATAATCAGCGTGTTGCGGTTGACCAAGGAAATATAGAACACCCAGGATAATATTGTCACCAATCGGGTTCGATAGCCGATGATCAGGGCGAGAGCCAGTATGGCCTGCCCTGTAAAAAGCAGCGCCTGATAGGTGACGGTGCCATTAAACAGATGAAAACTGAATTTTTGCGGAGGCAGGCGATCCATCGCCGCGTCTCGCGGCAGGATTCCCTGATCCGAATAAAAGGCATCCAGATAAGGGAACAGGTTTAACAGATCACACAGCAGTACAAGACCAAGAGCGATCCTGAACAGAGCCAGGGTTCTGAGGTCTATGCCAAACAGCGTCGTGATCCAACTTCGCAGTCCGGAAGAAATCATCTACCCCTCGTGTTTATGCCGGCCCCGCGTCGAACGCTGGGACGTCAGCCCCGTTCACCCTCTGAGCGAGAGGAGGAATTATGGCGGTTCAGGGATTTACGCCTGGTTCTCAATATCCATAAGCCGCCCAATGCCGCCAATGACAGGGATGCTGGGGCAGAGATGATATAAAGGGTCATGTAATCCGTTGCCACAAGGGTCTGGCCATTGCTGAATATGACACCCTCATGCGTGAAAGGCCCTCCGGAATACTGGATAATCAGATCAATAATATAGGTTCCGGGCCCTGTAAAAAGATCGGGATAGAGCAGAATAAGGTTACTTAGCTGAAGTTCGTCATCTGTGCCGATGAGTTCATCACCGTCTACGAGCCAGGTGATATCAAAAAGGGAATCGAAAACCTCATCGCCTAAGGAATATTCAATTTCACACAGGGAAACGCCTCCTAGATTTGAACCATCCGGGCCACAGCCGTCCAGATTGAAATCCTCTAGGCCCCACTGAATGGTTTGGTCTGGCCCTGCTTCAGCAATCAAGACCAGTGGATCACCGCCCGTATCACCGCCCGTATCACCGCCCGTATCACCACCCGTGTCTCCGCCGGTATCTCCGCCGGTATCGCCGCCAGTATCACCGCCCGTGTCGCCGCCAGTATCGCCACCGGTATCACCGCCAGTATCGCCACCCGTATCACCTCCGGTATCGCCACCGGTATCACCGCCGGTGTCACCCCCCGTATCACCACCCGTGTCGCCGCCCGTATCACCACCGGTATCGCCACCGGTATCACCGCCGGTATCACCGCCGGTGTCTCCACCCGTATCACCCCCCGTATCGCCGCCCGTATCGCCACCCGTATCGCCACCGGTATCACCGCCGGTGTCACCCCCCGTATCACCACCCGTGTCACCACCCGTATCGCCGCCGGTATCGCCACCGGTATCACCGCCGGTGTCACCCCCCGTATCACCACCCGTGTCGCCGCCCGTATCACCGCCGGTGTCACCCCCCGTATCTCCGCCGGTATCTCCGCCGGTGTCACCCCCCGTGTCGCCGCCCGTATCACCGCCGGTATCGCCACCGGTATCTCCGCCGGTATCTCCGCCGGTGTCTCCACCGGTATCACCGCCGGTGTCTCCACCCGTATCACCGCCGGTGTCTCCACCCGTATCACCGCCAGTATCGCCACCGGTATCACCGCCGGTGTCGCCGCCCGTATCACCGCCAGTATCGCCACCGGTGTCACCCCCCGTGTCGCCGCCCGTATCACCGCCCGTGTCGCCGCCAGTATCGCCGCCCGTATCACCGCCAGTATCACCACCTGTGTCTCCACCGGTATCACCGCCCGTGTCGCCGCCAGTATCGCCACCCGTATCACCTCCGGTATCTCCGCCGGTATCGCCGCCAGTATCACCGCCCGTGTCGCCGCCGGTATCACCACCCGTGTTGCCCCCGGTATCACCACCCGTATCTCCGCCCGTATCGCCACCCGTGTCTCCACCGGTGTCGCCGCCCGTATCGCCGCCTGTGCCGAGCGAAGCCACATCAAAGGCATCTACAGGGGAGGCATTCGGGCCAAGACCTGATCGGGTATTGGGGTTCGTGAAAAATTCGTTGAAGATGCGCGCCGTAAAGTCCTTATTGAAAGGTCCGCTGGCCACTTCGCCGCCTGCAGGGGCAATGTTGTTCAGAAACGCCAGAAGTTTTTCATTCAACTCGTTTTCCAGGCTTTCGATATCAACGGGGCTGAGAATGATGCCGACCACATAGGTTTCTTCATTCCCCAGTTTTTCAAAAGCAAAACGCAACGGGTCACCGGAAGTTTTGATCAGGGTTGTCAGAATCCAGCCTGCTGGTTCTGTCTTGTTGTCGTCGTCGGACCGGATGCGCATAAACGCCGCGGATGCAGCATCGTTGGCCTCACTGCCGGAAAGGGTAATGCCGGAAGAGGTCAACAGGGCATAACGTTGCTGATCGCTTTCGCTGGCTTTAACCATGCGCAGCTCATTGCCGTTAAAACCGAATTTGCGGCCGAATGGATATGCCAGAGCGCTGCCGGAGGGCAAGGGCGCCGTGACGATAAAAACACGGAAGCTGCCTTCCCCCATTTCGGGCACACCGAATCTTTCCACATTGAGGATACCGTCTTTCAGAAAAATATTTTCCTTACCCGCTTCCAGGGCCACAAGACCTTTGCCATCCACCAAGCGGCTTTTGGGGCCTATCCGCATAAATCCGCGATGGGGAATTTTGCCGTCAGGGCCGAAGTCCCAGGCGATATCCTCCCGGTTGAGGGCAAAATCGGACAGAGTCTGATATGGCATGACATAGGCCGAGGAGGCCGCCCGGGCCGCAGCGTCCACAATTCTTTTTGCGGCTTCTTCCAGGGCGCCGCCGCTTCCTTCCAGGGGTAGGGCGCCGAGCGCTTCAAGAAGAGCGGAGACCCGTTTGCTGATCTCTTCCGGGAGTCCTGATGTAGCATCAAAATAGTTCTGAAGCAGGCGCAGTGAGTCTTCCGATCCGTCCAGTGCGGCGGCAAGTGCTTCTTCAAGGGTCACATGGCGAGGGGTAATCTGTTCGGGGATGGCTGGCGCCTGGTTGGGAGCAGGTTTTGCAAAGAGTGGCCCCTGTGGGGTGAGCGAGGATTTCTTGACGGGCCGGGTTTGTCCTTCGGAGACGATGGGAGCCACAGGCTCGGCGTCCTGTCCCGTGACTTCTTTTTCCAAGGTATCGACGGTATTTTCGAATGTCTGGTCTTCAACAATGATAAAGGGGGTCGTCTGCTCCTCAAGAGTTTTACGGATGGGGTCGGTGTCAATAAAATCCGTATAGAGCCAGGTGCCCAGGGCAACTGTACCAACCACAGCCAGTAACTTTAATTTCAACTCCATAATGACCTCAACCCCTATTCATACTTTTTATAATTTTTACAAATTACCTGGGTTTGGTTAAAATCCTGATAAAATCTACGGTAAAAAAAACGTTTAAGACAAACACACCATCATACCTGTTCTTGCCCATAGAATAAAGAGATTGAACGCTTTGCATGACCACCGGGCCCGGGCATGACCGGCTTTGCCTGTTGTCAATTGCGCCCATAATTGTCCTCAAAACGGACAATATCATCTTCACCGAGATAGGATCCTGATTGCACCTCGATAATATGCAGCGGTATTTTGCCCGGATTGGACAGCCTGTGAACGGCGCCAATGGGAATATAGGTGGATTCATTTTCATTCAGCATCTGCACCTTGTCGTCAATGGTGACTTCTGCCCGGCCCTGTACGACAATCCAGTGTTCAGCCCGGTGATGGTGTTTTTGCAGGGACAGGGTCTGTCCCGGTTTGACGACCAGGCGCTTGACTTGAAAGCGATGCCCGTAATCCGATGTTTCATAGGACCCCCAGGGGCGATAGACCACGGTATGGGCAATGTGTTCCTCTCGCCCGTCTTTGGCGAGACGGTTCACGACATTCTTGACATTCTGGCTATGGTCCTTGTGGCTGATCAGCACAGCGTCCTTGGTGGCGACCGCGATAATGTCCTTCAGTCCCAACGCCGCAATGGCCGGTCCTTCGGAGGCAAGGTAACAGTCGTGACTGTCCAGGCTGATCACGTCGCCGCGGATGACATTACCGGCCTCATCCTTGTCCTGCACGTCCCACAGCGCGGACCAGGATCCAATATCATTCCAGCCCATATCCACAGGTACGACGCAGGCCATATCGGTTTTTTCCATGACGGCATAATCTATGGAGTTAGCCGGGCACTTCAGAAAAGCTTCCTTATCGGGTCGCAGAAAACATAAATCCTTCTGAACATTGCTCATGGCTTTCTGGCAGGCCGCAAGGATGTCCGGTTCGAATTTTTCAAGCATGTCAAGATAAGTCTGGGCTGGAAACAGGAAAATGCCGCTGTTCCAGTAATAGTTTCCATCGGCAAGATATTGTTCTGCTGTTTCCCGGTCCGGTTTTTCCACGAAACGCGCCACCTTGAAACATCCGGTACGGCCCGGGAGCTTGGCGCCCTTGTGGATATAGCCATATCCCGTCTCCGGCGCAGTGGGGATAATACCGAATGTCGCAAGGTTTTCCTTACGGCTCACGGCGTCAAGCGCCTGTTGGAGGGCGGTCGTAAAGGCGTCACGGTTTTTGACAATATGATCTGACGGCATGATCAGCATAATGGCATCTGGATCGCATTTGACCAGATACAGGGCCGCCAGCGCCGCGGCGGGGGCCGTATTGCGGCCTTCCGGTTCCAGGAGAATTTCGGGGTCTTCCTCGCCGATCTGGCGCAACTGTTCCGCCACAATGAAGCGGTGTTCTTCATTGGCAATAATCAGTGGCTGCTGGAATAGGTCGCGATCGGCCACTCGGTCCACGGTTTCCTGAATCATGGTCTTGTCCGTCACCAGCGGCAATAACTGTTTGGGATACAGGGCCCGGGACAGGGGCCACAGCCGGGTTCCTGAACCGCCAGAAAGGATGACCGGGCTGATTTTCAGCGCTGACATGAATGAAATCTCCGGTAGTTTATGTCTGTGTCAGATTATTGTAGGCCAGGTTTATAGCACATCTCGGTATAATGCATAGGGCTGGTATAATGCAAAAGGAGTGAAAAAATCGTGAAAAACCGGTGGTCACGGCTTTTTTATTTTAAATCTGTGGAAATCTCTTTGCAGGAACGACTATATATAGTCCTATGGAACTCACTGCTTACATGAACCGCCTGCCGGTGCTGGACAAAGGCTGGGTGTGGCTGGCCGGCGCGGGTCCCGGAGATCCAGGGCTCATTTCCCTACTGACCCTGAGGGGGCTACAGCAGGCGGACGTGATCGTCTATGATGCGCTGGTGAGCCAGGAAATTCTGGATATGGCGCATGAGGCGGCTGTGTTGGAATATGCCGGGAAACGCGGCGGCAGACCCTCGGCCAAGCAATCTGACATTTCCGAAAGGCTGGTTGAACTGGCCCGTGCGGGGAAAAAGGTGCTGCGGCTGAAAGGCGGGGACCCGCTGGTTTTCGGCCGGGGGGGGGAAGAGGCCCGCTATCTCGTCTCGCATGGCATTCCGTTTCGCATCATTCCCGGTATTACCGCCGGCGTTGGGGGGTTGGCTTATGCTGGGATTCCGCTTACCGACCGCCATACCAATTCAGCGGTAACCTTCCTGACCGGGCATGGCGCCGATGGCGGACTGGCCAAAGATATTGACTGGGATGCCTTGGCCAAGGCATCGCCGGTGGTAGTCATCTATATGGCGCTGAGTCGGGTGGGTCTCATCGCGCAGCAGTTTCTGAAATCCGGCCGGCCGGCGGAAGAACCCGTTGCCGTGATCAGCCGGGCAACCACGTCTGATCAGGTGGTTCTGGAGACCACACTGGGGCGTTGCGAGGACGATCTGAAAAAAGCGAAAATTGAAGCCCCGGCCATGATTGTGGTCGGGGAAGTGGTGAAATTGCGGGCGGGACTGGACTGGCTCGGGGCTTTGGGGGGCAAAAAACTGTCGGCCGATGTCTCGTCGGTACGACCCCAGGGCGAACGCAAGATGGATTTCGACCATGAAGGATGATCCGCGTCAGCTCGGCAATCTGCTTCAGGACATCAGGAACTGTCGGCATTGCGCGCCAATAATGCCCCACGCCCCCAGGCCGGTGTTACAGGTTTCCGAGCGGGCAAAAATCTTTGTCTGCGCCCAGGCGCCGGGTATTAAGGTGCATGAAACGGGACTGCCCTTTAACGATGCCAGCGGCGACCGGCTTCGGGACTGGATGGGAGTCTCCCGTGAGGTTTTTTATGATCCGTTCCGGATCAACATTGTTCCCATGGGGTTCTGTTTTCCAGGATATGGGCCAAAAGGCGGTGACTTGCCGCCGATCCGGGACTGTTCCCGGTTATGGCATGACAAGCTATTCGCCCGTTTGCCGGAACCGGCCCTGAAGCTGGTGATCGGTCAATATGCCCAGGCTTATCATCTTGGCGAAAGGCGCAAGGGGACCCTTACGGAAACAGTTCGCCACTGGCGGGACTATGGACCTGCAATCATTCCCTTGCCGCATCCTTCCCCCCGCAACAATATCTGGCTCAGAAAAAATCCCTGGTTTGAGGCTGAGGTCATTCCTTCACTGCAACGGCGCGTTCAGGAAATATTGACGGCCTGAGCAGGGGGAAAGGGGGCTCCTGTTTCCCGTTCCGCTTAAATGTATTTGCTAATTACATAGTGGATCAGCAGGTAACAGACCACCACCAGGGACAAGAGCAGGGTGCCAATGGACTTGATATTATCCAGAAATTGCTGAACCAGTGAGCGGGAAGGGATTTTGGCGGAAATGGCCGACCTGCCGGTATCCTCTGGGATAAGCCCGAGACTGTCGGAATTGTCGATATAGGCCAGCGGGTCGAGGGCGGCCGGGTCCTGCTCCATTTCTCCCAGTGCATTGATGATGGTGTGGCGGAAACTGAATTGTAATTGCAGGGAGTTGAAATAAATTGTTCGCAGGGAAGAGGAATCGTTCATGCTGTCAAGAAAGGTGTTAAAATTCTGCTCCAGAAATTCCCCGCTTCTGACCATATGCGGCAACAGATGGGTTGTCATCATGTTTTGAAATGCTTCTGAAGATGGCTGGGGCGGTGAATCTGACGGCGCTGGTCCGATTGTGGTGCCGCCGAACAGGGGCGAGGCGCTGGGACCCATGGTGCGGCTCAAGTCAAAAAAACCGCTGTCAATGAGTTCTGCGCTCAATTCGCCAGAGGCCGGAACGGGGGGAGGAGATGTCTGGGCAAAGGACGGCGCATAGTGGGAAATTATGGCTGGCGGATTCTGATGGTCATAGCCGGGCGGTTTTTTCTGGTTTCTGAGTACTACGGCTTCTGCGGAAAGATTTTCCAGCACCAGCATGCAGAATGCCGACAACAACAAGAAGACTATGTGCGCGAGGGAGCTGTCTGCCATAATCCTGTATGCCTGTTATATTTTTATCTTTATCTTGATCATAGCGTTAAAGGCAAGCCATATCCATTTTATTTCCATATCTATTTTATTTAATGTCCAATTTTAGCCCCCAGTGATAATAGTTTCACCATTCAGCTAAAAAATACTTAAAATTGTGACAAAATTTGTCCATTATTGATGCAGTTAATCGCCTATAAACTATTTGACGTCATCATACACTTTATGAAAATCTAATAAAAAAACTCTTCAACAATGCAGGATGGGTAAGGTCATGAAATCCCCCGCCGACGCGGCCCACACAGAAAGCTCTTCGCAAAATCAGGAAAAAAACTCAGATTCACGTCTGGTGGAAGTTTATCGGGAGCTTTTCGATGTGGTTCCGGCGGATACTCCTGAGCTCTTGGAAGAAAGTTACCGTTTGCGCTATCAGGTTTATTGCCTGGAAACCGGTTTTGAAAACAAGGATGATTTTCCGGACGGGCTGGAAATTGATCCTTATGATGGTCAGTCTGTAGCCAGTCTTTTAATTCATAAAAAATCGTCCATCGTGGCGGGAACGGTGCGGCTGGTGCTGCCGAAAAAAGGTGGTGCGGAAATTCCAGCCCTTACCGTTTCCGAAGATTTGCGGGCTTTGGAATCCAAGGCCCTGCCTGTTGAAACGACCGCAGAAATATCCCGATTTACCGTATCGAAAAAATTCCGTCAGCGTCATTATGACACCCATATCGCCGGGCTCGAAGAAAATCTTCCGGATGAAAAAAATCAACGTGTGATCCCCCATATCACGCTAGGCCTGATGACGGCGATTGTCAGGATGAGTGTGGAAAATGGCATCACCCACTGGGCTGTGATTACGGAGCCGGCATTGCAGCGCCTGCTGAGAAAACTGGGGATTAAATTCAAGCCTGTGGGGCCGCTTATTGATTATCACGGCAAACGGCGCGCCCATTACAGTGATATTGAAAGCCTTTTGAACGGCATTTATGAGGAACATCCGGACATCTGGAATGTCATTACAGAGTGCGGCAAACTCTATCCTTATACCGGCCAACATACTGGACAACGTCAAAATTAACGGCTTTGCAATAACTTTCTGCCATATTAGTATGAAAATATATTCATACAAAAACTTCCATCCGCGTCGGGCAAACCGGGGAGGTCCGGACTGTTCTGTGTGCGCAACTTTGGGACGAGGGGAAATATGTTAGGAACTGTCTCTTATAAAAAGAATACTCATACCGGTCTGATCAAAAAATTTCTCTGTGGTACGGCTCTCTCCCTGACTTTATTGGTTTCCGCCTGTGACAATGCTGCGGACCTGACATTGGATGAGCGGTTACAGCGGGCGGTGGAACAGCAGTCCGAAGGCAACCTGGAAGCGGCAATCATTGAACTGAAAAATGCGGTGAATGATTATCCGGACAGCGTGGATGCCCGTTTTTTGCTGGGGCAGATTTTTCTGGAACTGGAAAATCCGGATGCGGCCGAAATTGAATTTGAAAAAGCCCGCGAAAATGGCAAGGATCCGGAGGCGTTGAGAATCCCCATGGCCAAGGTTTGGGTCCTGCAAGGAAATTATCAGAGAGTTCTGCAAGAGATCCAGGTGGAAGAAACGGATTCCCTACTGACAAAGGTCAATAAATACATTGTTCTGGGGAAGGCGCATTTTGGTCTGCGGCATATGGTCAAGGCCGAAGAATATCTGGAACAGGCGCTGCAACTTGCGCCTAATAATGTGGAAGCGTTGGTCAGCCGGGCGGAATTTCATTACGCCCAGAAAGAAAATGACAAAATTGCAGCCCTTGTGGCCCGGGCTGAGGCTCTGGTGCCTGGTGATCGCAAGTTACGGGAATTAAAAGGGCATTATGTCTGGGCGGAAGGCGACCATGAACAGGCCGAAAAGATTTTCGCCGAACTATCGCGGGATTTTCCCCATTTCGGCATTAATAAACTCTATCTCGCCTGGCTTCAGATTATTAATGGAAAGCTGGAACGGGCCAGCAGCGCCTTGGCGGAACTGAGAGCGGAATATACCAATAATCCACTGGTGAATTATGTCAGCAGCTTGCTGTTCCTGACGGATAAAAAATATAACGAGGCCAAGATATATGCCAGTAAGGCCCTGGAATACAATCCGGAGGATGTAAGAGCGTTATATATCGCCGGTCTTGCCACATTTGCGCTCAAGGAATATGAACAGAGTTATTCTTACATTTCCAAATACAGCACGCGCCTGCCGCAGGATCGTCGGGCCAAGAAAATGTTGGCGCAGATTCTATTCAACCTCAATAGAAGTGAAGAAGCCATAGCCACACTTGAACCTCTTGTTGAGGACAGGGCAGATGACGTTCAATTGCTGAATATGCTGGCTGAACTGGAACTGAGAAAAGGGAAGCTGGATCAATCACGGATTTATCTGGAACGTTCTCTGGAGGTAGACAAGAATCAGCCGGCGCAGCAACAGCGGCTGGGACAGCTCAGAATTGCCACGGGAGATGTGGACAGGGGGCTTCAGGATCTTGAAGCCGCTGTAGCAAACGCTAGCGAAAGTTATAAGGCCAAGATCAACCTGGTCCGGGGGTATATCGTTTCGGGACGGTATGAGGAGGCCATCACCGTCTGTCGCGCTTTGCAGCAGGAGGAGCCGGAAAATGTTAACGGCTTTCTGTGTGAGGGAGTGACCTATTTAAAACAGGGAAACCTGGGACAGGCGGAAACCATGTTGAAGAGCGTCCTGGACAAGGATCCGAAGAACCTGACTTCGGCAACCCTGCTGGTGGAGATTTTTTCATCTCAGAGAAAAAATGATGAAGCCGAACGCTATGTGGACCTGATTCTGAAACATTATCCGGACAATACGCTGGCGCTTTTCAGCAAATATATTGCCCTGAAGCTAAAGGGACAAAATGATGATGCTTTGTCTTATCTGGAGCAAGCTGCCCGGACAGATCCCACCGCATACCAGGTTAATCTTATTCTGGCGCGAACTTATCTGAAACAGAACCGCCCGCGGGATGCTCAGGTGATCATGAAAAATCTTCTGCCGCTCTATCCGGCCAATACGGGACTGCTGGAGGTGGACGGCATTGCCAGGATGCAGTTGGGCGATTATCTGGGAGCGGCGGCGGCTTTTGAAAAACTGGTGAGCAATGCCCCTGAAAATATCAAGGCCCATCTTTACCTTGCTGGCGCCTATAACCGAAGTGGCAACTGGACAGGGTTGCAGGAGACCGCCCGGAAAATTCTGGCGCTGGCGCCGGACCATGACATCGGCAAGGCTCATTTGGCTAAGGCCTATTTCCAGCAAAACAAATGGGCCGAGGCAGATCAGGTTTTATCCTCGGTTTCTTCCGATGAATTGTATGTGAATGAAGTGCAGGGCCAGTTGAATCTGGCTTTGCGGAATTATGATAAGGCCGTCAAGAATTATCAGGTGATTTTTGAGACCGTCCCAGATAACGCCAGTCTGTTTAACCTGGCCCGGGCTTATAACCTGGCGGGGCAGTCGGACAAAGCCGTCGCGCTTTTGACACGCTGGCAGGAACAACATCCTGATGATCTGCTGGCGTCATCTGTGTTGGGGGACCTGTATCTTTCGAGGGAAAATTACAGTCTGGCGATCGCGCAATATAACCGGGTTTTGAAACACAAACCGGATCAGCCGGCAATTTTGAACAATCTGGCCTGGACTCTCTATAAACAGGGGAATATAGATCGGGCTCTGGAACGAATCCGGCGGGCGCGGGATATTGCACCCGGGGCTGCTTATCTTCTGGATACGGAAGCCATGATCCTTCAGGCCAAGGGATACCATAAGGAAGCGGTGCGTCAGCTTCGAAAAGCTGTGGATCTGGAACCGCGAAATCTGGAATACCGGTTTCATCTGGCTCAGGCCATTTACCGGGACGGAAAGATTGAGGAAGCCTTGCCCATTCTTGAAGAAATTCAGCGGGACGGGCGGGTGTTTCCGGGGCATACGGAAGCGATGCAGCTTCTGGAATCCATTCAGCGAGACAGCTTTCAATAGATACAGAGGGATCTTATGACCCACCGGTTCAATTATGAAGAAGCCTTTTCCCGCACTTTGGGGTGGATTACGGAACGGGAACGGGAGCTGTTGCGCCATAAAAAAGTGGCCGTAGCCGGTATGGGCGGGGTTGGCGGGGCCCATGTCCTGACACTGGCGCGCATGGGGATTACCCGGTTCCATATTTCCGACATGGATGTTTTTGATCTGGTGAATTTCAACCGTCAGGCCGGCGCCTTCATGCACAGTCTGGGCCGGCCCAAGGTGGAGGTGATGGCGGAAATGATCCATGCCATCAACCCGGAATCGGAAGTCATCCAGTTTCCTGAAGGTGTGACCGTGGAAAATGTGGATGATTTCTTGGAAGGGGTGGATTTGTTTGTGGACGGGTTTGACTTTTTTGTCATGGATATCCGATGCGAGGTTTTTCGTCGTTGCCACGAACGGGGCATTCCCGCATTGACGGCCGCGCCGGTAGGGATGGGCACATCTTTATTAGCTTTTCTGCCGGGGAAAATGAGTTTCGAGGACTATTTCCGGCTTGATGAAGAAAAAAAACGGGAAGACAAATATGTCAAATTCCTGATCGGTCTGACGCCACGGGCTTTGCATCCACCCTATCTGGTGGACCCGGGGCAGGCCAATCTGAAGGAACAGCGCGCGCCATCCACGCCGGTGGGCATACAGTTGGCTTCGGGGTATCTGGTGGCCGAAGCGGTCAAGATCCTCCTGGGCCGCGATGGCGTAAGGGCGGCGCCCCATTATCAGCAGTTTGATGCCTATCGCCATAAAATGGTGAAAGGGTATCTGCCATTCGGCAATGCCAATCCGTTGCAGAAGATCAAATTTGCCATTGGAAAGAAGATATTTGCCCGGATCGCCCGGACATCGGTCGAAACCCAGGAGGCGGGCTCCCCGGCCACGGCGATGGAACGTATTCTGGATCTGGCGCGCTGGGCGCCAAGCGGGGACAATTGTCAGCCTTGGCGATTTGAAAGGATCACTGACAGAAAAGTCAGGGTGTATATTCCGCCGATTGAGGCGGACAATCCTTATGAATATCATTTCGGTCAACCCACCTATCTTTCCGTGGGCATGATGCTGGAGACTATGCGCCAGGCTGCGGGACAGGAAAAGTTGTCCATGAGTTGGAAACTAGCGGACGGGACCACATTGGACGGGACGGGAAAAATGATCGACGTCACCTTCCGGGCGCGTAAGACGGCGCCAGAAGGCCTGGTCCCTTTTATCCGCCTGCGTTCGGTGGATCGCCGGATCTATCGCCGCCAGCCCCTGTCGGAAATACAGAAAAAAACACTGGCGACCGAACTTGGCGACAGTCTGAGGATTATCTGGCTGGAAGACGACCGGGAAAAGTGGAGGTTCGCAAAGGTCAATGCAATGGCAACCGATATTCGTCTGCGGCTTCAAAAGTGTTTTCGGGTGCATCGGAAAATCATCGACTGGCATGGGAAGGACAGTCCCGAGGGCATTCCCGCGGAAGCCACAGGCATGGATGCCTTGAGCATCAAGATTATGAAATGGGCCATGCGGGACTGGCGGCGCATGGATTTCATGAATAAATATCTTGGTGGGACGCTGTTGGCACAACTACAGATGGACCTGTTGCCGGGATATTTCTGTGGCGCCCATTTTCTGATTTATCCTGAGACGCAGGAAAATTCGGAGTCTTCGACGGAGGCGGCCGTTGCCAGTGTGGAAGACTATCTCAAGATGGGGGAAAAGCTTCAGAAATTTTGGTTGCGGGCGACGGAACTGGGGCTGGTGATGCAGCCGTCATTGGCGCCGTTGTGTTTTTCCTATTATGCGGTGGAAAAGATCCCCTTTGCCGAGGGGGATGAGCGGCTTCAGGATAAGGCGGTGCGACTGCATAACAAACTGATGGAGATTTCCGCCCGATCCGATGGCAGACTGCCGGTTTTTGCCGGGCGGATCGGTTTTCCCGGCAAGGCCCGGAAAATCCCGCGCTCCAGTCGCAAACCACTTTCCGAGCTCTTGTTGCAGGATTCTAGAGTGCATTGTGAATAGGTTGGCTCAATTCTGTTGGCGGATTGTGGCCCGCCTCACGCGGAAGACGGTGCAGGGCGATGCGGGGCATCGGGCCAGGCGTCTGACAACGTGAGCGGCCCCAAGCCGCCAACCCGAAGGGCCGGGCCGATCTGGTCCAGTTCCGGCGGGGTTTGGCTTGGCCGTACCGCCAGTATGGCCTGCGCCAAACCCCTGGCTCCTGAACCAGACCTGACCGGCAGAATGGGTCAACCTATTCACAATTCACTCTAGAGTGAATTGAGCCAACCTATTCACAAAACCCTCCGGAAAATTCCCCGAAAATCCAAAATGCGAACCGCACAAAAAAACGGCCCCCTTTCATAAAGGGGGCCGCATGGTTTGAAAATTTTTCCGGTGTTTGGCTTAGCCTTTACGCCGCCGTGCCACGGCAGCCATGCCAATCAGACCCAGTCCCAGAAGACCCAAGGCGGCAGGTTCGGACACAATGGTGCCACGCAGATTACCCGTTCCGGAAATCGGGAAACCAGGACCTGCTTCTCCACCGCTCGGGCCGAAGGAGGAGGTGAACAGGAAGTCAGCAAGACCGCCCAGATTGTCGGCTACACCATCGGTGTTAAAGTTACCGGCAGCCATACCCCCAGTAACATCAAACAGCGCCAGACCGGAGTTGCCTGTGTCTGTACCGGTGCCAAAGTTGGACACGTCGTCAGAGAACAGGGTGCCCAGAACACCATTGTGCAGATCTGTATGCCCTGCCAGGGACAGCCAGAGAGCCCCGTCAGTAGCCTGTGCCAGAGACGGCGCTACCGGATTCCAGTCGGCATTGTAATCAATGTAGAAGTTTACCCAGCCGCCGGTGAAGGCGAGGTCAACACGGCCCACCAAATCGGGGGCGGAAATGTTTGCCAGTGTGAAACCGCCGAATTCAAATGTCAGCTCGCACCCGGCGCAAATACCGGAAATGGCAGAGGTGTTGGTGTTGACAATACCAAAACCGCTCAGCACGTCGCCAAGATTCTGCACGGCTGTTTCATAAAGTGTAGAGGTCACAAGCCTGTTCTGACCAGGATTGATGTCTACCCCCCCGATATTGACGGGAGCTGCACTGGCGGCAGAGGTGCCAAGACCCAGAGCCATCGCTGCGGTAATCAAAAACTTTTTCATTTCTACTGTCCTTCCTTACTGGAAAAATTCTCAAATCAATTACGCTTTACATACGCTTTACAACGTCGCTTATTCGGGAACTCTTATGCTTTTTTATTCCGCCAAAGCTCTTCGCTGGGTATCTATGCATGCTCTGTGCCATTTTCGATAAAAACTAATGATTTCAATAGCGTAAGATGATTGCGGGGGCGCAAATCGGGAAAAAATCATAGGAAGAACATGGATGTGTAAAAAAACTCGACACCTGATTTCAGAGGCCGTTTTTTTCTGTTTTTGTCCATAAATAGAGAATATCAAAGGGGAATGAAAAAATTATTTTAAAGTCAATGTGTTAGAGGCTTTTGGGAGGTGGTCTGCGGAGATTTTTAAGGGTGTAAAAAAAACCGACACATGGCGTCTGGCCCTGATCTGGCGGCTGTGTTAGCTTTGGGATTATGACCTTGGGCAAAGGTGGACGAATGAAGGCAATGAATGAGTGGGGGCAAAGCGTAAAGAATTGAATAAGAATTTGGCAATCTTTTCTTCATAAATACCTATTATTGTTTAACAATCCTGAGCGTGACAAGAAAAGTTTCAGGGGTTTCAGTATCGGGCGCAGGGCGCAGGGCAGAAATACGGCCGACTGAATCGCGAAATTCTTGCCATATATTCGACCATATATTCGGGTAGAAAACTAAAAAAGAACAGATAATGATCAGAATTTTTAAGCATTATATTCCAAAACCCCTGTTGTATCTGGGCATGATAGAGTGCCTGATTTTATTTGCAGCAATCTGGGCCGGGATGCATATCCGGTTTTCCCAGGTGGGGATGAATTACGTGGGAATTTCCGGCTATGCTGTGGAAATGGGGTCCTTTGTGGTCATCGTCTATGTGGTGATGGTGGCGACGGGATTATACCAGCTGGACACCTGTCGGGATATGAGGCTATCGTTGCTGCGTCTGGTGACCGGGCTTTTCCTGGCTCTGGTGGCGATGTCTGTGATCATATATCTGTTCCCAGATATTGACCTCTGGCGGAGTGTGATGTTTTACGCCTTTGTCTTTTCCGGCGGGGCGCTCACCGTCAGCCGCTTTATTTTCCAGCGCGTTGCGGACATGGAGCAGTTTAAGAAAAATGTGCTCGTGCTGGGGGCCGGAGACAGGGCACTGGAGGTAAAAAAAAGCGGTCAGGGGCGTTCGTCCCATGTAAAATTCTCCGGCTTTTTACGGATGGATGACAATGAAAATGCCATTCCCGAAGCCATCCCCTATGAATCCCTTCCCTCCCTTCAGGACTTTGTACACCAGAATCATGTACAGGAAATTGTTGTCGCCATTCAGGAACGACGAGGGACCTTGCCGGTGGATGCGCTTCTGGATTGTCGCATGGACGGGTGTGAAGTCACGGATTCCTCGTCTTTTATCGAACAGCAGACCGGCACGCTCAATCTGGATACCATCAGCCCGGGCTGGCTGATCTTTGCCGATGGTTTCGGGGGAGGGAAAAAATTCGATCTGGCCCTCAAACGCCTTTTCGATATTTCTGCCAGTTTACTCGTATTGCTCAGCACCATGCCCATTCTTATCCTTACGGCGATTCTGGTGAAAACCACCAGCCGCGGCCCGATCTTTTACCGTCAGCAGCGGGTGGGATTGAATGGTAAATATTTTGACGTGATGAAGTTTCGCAGCATGACGATGGATGCGGAGAAGGATGGCATACCTCAATGGGCGGGGAAAAATGACAGCCGGGTTACCGCAGTAGGCCGCGTTATTCGGACCACCCGAATAGATGAGATACCGCAGGTTTTTAATGTTCTGAGAGGCGATATGAGTTTTGTCGGTCCGCGCCCGGAACGGCCTTATTTTGTTGAGAAACTGGGCAAAAAGATCCCCTATTACCATGAACGCCACCGGGTTAAGCCGGGAATTACCGGCTGGGCGCAATTGAATTATCCTTATGGGGCGTCGGAGGAAGATGCGCGCAGAAAACTGGAATATGACCTGTATTATATTAAAAACTATTCAGTTTTTCTGGACTTTCTGATTCTGATTCAGACGGTGCGGGTGGTATTGTGGCCTGATGGGGTGAGGTAGGCCCGATGGAAGAGATTTTCAACGCAACAGGCTTTTATACCTATGCGGCTGCTGCGGTGGCCTATTTGGGGTTGGCGATTTTTCTGCTGAGTGTTCATGGAGAAAGCAAAGCCCGCAGGAATCTGGCCTGTGTTCTGCTGGTCAGTGTAATTTGGGCGCTTACCCATTGTTATGCTTATTGGCAAGGCGGGCGGGCATTTGTTTTCCTTTCCCTGGTGGAATATTTAAGAAACAGCGCCTGGATATTCCTGTTTCTGTATATGCTGTCCGCCCTGGCCCTGGCGCAACAGGCCGTTAAATTCTCCCGCCTGGCTGCCATTGTCTTTTCCGTCTTTTTCGGTCTTCTGTTGATCGTGGAGCTGGTGCATCTGGGATATGCTTTCGGCTATGTGGAGATGACGCTGGGGGTTACCTTTTTCCAGTATGAGAAGCTGATACAGGCCATTCTTGTGGTGTTGATGGTGGAAAACCTTTATCGCAGCACCCTGCCGGAAAACCGCTGGAGCATCCGGTATTTGTGCCTGGCGGTTGTCGCGCTCTATGTCTATGACTTTCTGCTGTATGCGGATAATATCCTGTTTACCGCCATTGGACCAGTGCTGTATGAGGCCAGAGGGCTGATCAACCTGCTACTGATTCCACTGATCGGCGTGTCCGCTCTCAGAATGACAGACAAGACACCAAAATTTCAAATCTCCCGCAAGCTGGCGTTTCATACCATTACCCTGATCGGCAGCGGCGCCTATCTGATCGGCATGTCGGCTGCCGGATATTTTCTTCGGGAATATGGGGGGCGGTGGGGCAACCTGCTTCAGGCGACGGTTCTGGTGCTGGCCGCCTTGGGGCTTGTGGTGATTCTGGCGTCCGGAAAGTTTCGCGCCTGGCTCAGGGTGGTGATGAGCAAGCACCTGTTTCGCTACAAATATGACTATCGGGAAGAATGGTTGCGGTTTATCCGGACCATTTCGTCTTCCGATCATCATTATGGGTTGCGGGAAAGAACTATTCAGGCGGTGGCGGATATTATGGACAGCCCCGGTGGTGCTCTGTGGCTTAAGGAGCGCCCAGACAGCTTTGTCCTGTCGGCCAAATGGAACATGCACCCCAGACAGGACAATGAGCTTCCGGTGAGCGCCCCTTTTATTGAGTTCATGGAACGGGAAGAGTGGATTGTCGATCTGGAAGAAGTGGACGATGGAAAAATCAGTGGCACCAACTGCCCTATCCCGGACTGTATACTGACTGAACCGGGGGTCTGGTTGGTGTTGCCGTTGATACACCATGACCGTATGGTTGGGTTTATGGTGCTACAGGAACCCCGGGTTGCCCGGGATCTGAACTGGGAAAGCAAGGATTTGCTGAAGATTGTCGGGCGGCAGGTGGCCAGTTATCTGGCGGAACAGATTGCCGAGAAGGCGTTGGCCGAAGCTCGCGAGTTTGAAGGGTTCAACAAAAGATTTGCTTTTGTGATCCATGACATCAAAAATCTGGCTAGTCAGTTGTCCTTGCTGGTCAAGAATGCCGAAAAACATGCCGACAATCCGGAATTTCAGCGGGATATGCTGCTGACCGTTCAGGACAGCGCCCGCAAGATGAATGATCTACTGTCCCGGATCACCGTGGTGCAGGAACCGTCTAAGGAAAAAAGACGGGAAGTGCATGATTTGGTGATAACCCTTGAGGCCCTGTTGCACCGATATCGTCAGAGCGGCACGGAAATTCGTTTTGAGAACGGTTATGACGAGATGAAGGTCCTTGGGGACCCGGAAAGCCTGGAAACCATTTTTATGCATCTGATTCAAAATGGCATCGACGCCTGTGATGAACAGCGCTGTGAAGTTCAGGTCAGTTTGTCAGCGGAAGAGGACTATGCCATTATCAGGGTCAAGGACAATGGTAAAGGCATGGACGAGGCATTCATACGGGACGAGCTGTTTCGGCCCTTCCGTTCTACCAAGGAAAAGGGCTATGGCATCGGCGCCTATGAAAGTCGCGAAATGATCCGGCGGATGGGGGGGCGTCTGGATGTCAAAAGCACCCCTGGCAAGGGGACCGTTATGACGGTTTATCTGAAAAAGGCCGATGAGTTAGAGTTAAATGAAGGAAGGTAAGACAAGAGCATGCCTGAGAATAAAAAAAGAAAACTGCTGGTCGTAGAAGATGACCCAGGACTGCAACGGCAGTATAAGTGGAATTTTGAAAAATATGAGGTGCTCATTGCGTCTGACCGTGAGGAGGCGATGAAAATTGTCACCCGGGATAATCCGGCTGTGGTCACCTTGGACCTGGGGCTGCCGCCGGACCCGGACGGGGTGTCAGAGGGAATGGCCTGTCTTGAAGAAATTCTGGGCCATGCGCCCTATACCAAGGTCATTATCGCTTCCGGGCACGGCGCCCGGGAAAGCGCCTTGAATACCATCTCTCTGGGAGCGTATGATTTTTATCAGAAACCGGTTGATCCCGATGAGCTTGGCCTGATTGTGGACCGGGCGTTCCGATTGTATGACCTGGAAGAAGAAAACCGGAAGCTTGCCGCCTCCCAGCAAACGGCGCGCCTGGGGAAAATCATCACGGGCAGCGAAAGCATGGAAAAGGTCTGCAGTATTATTGAGCGGGTGGCGCCGACCAATGTGACAGTTATGCTGCTGGGGGCGAGCGGCACCGGTAAAGAGCTTCTGGCCCGGGGCCTGCATGATCTGAGCGATCGGAAAGACAAACCCTTTGTGGCGATTAACTGTGCGGCGATCCCTGAAAACCTCCTGGAAAGTGAACTGTTTGGATATGAAAAGGGAGCATTTACCGGCGCGGTGAAACAGACGCCGGGAAAGATTGAAGTGGCCAATGGTGGCACCCTGTTTCTGGATGAAATCGGGGACCTGCCGTTTCAGCTTCAGGTCAAGTTGCTGCGGTTTCTGCAGGAACGGGTCATTGAACGGATTGGCGGGCGCAAGGAAATCCCGGTGGATGTTCGTGTGGTCTGCGCCACGCATCAGGATCTCGAATCGCATATTGCCGAAGGATTGTTCCGGGAGGATTTATTCTATCGCCTTAGCGAAATCGTTGTAAATATCCCACCGCTTGCCGAACGGGACGGGGATGCGGTGCTTTTGGCCCATAACTTTTTGAATAAATTCAACAAAGAGTTGAAAAGAAATATCCGCGGATATACCAAAGAGGCAATTTCTGTAATTTCTTCCTACAATTGGCCAGGAAATGTGCGAGAATTGGAAAATCGCATCAAGCGGGCCGTAATCATGTGTGATGGCAAAAAAATCGACGTTGGTGACCTGGAAATGAAAATAGAGGACAGCGAAGAAGAGATCCTCAACCTGAAGCAGGTGCGTGAGGCCGCTGATATCAAGGCAATCCGCAAGGCGCTGGCCTGTGCCAACGGGAATGTCAGCCATGCCGCGAAACTTCTGGGCGTCAGCCGTCCGACGTTTTATGGTCTGATCAAACAATATAATTTGTCAGTGTAACGGCAGATCGTTTCCAGGCGAGTGGCCGGCACGGACAAACAGAATAGGGGAAAGACAATGAAAAATTTAATGATTGCCACGTCCGTTGCCGCCATACTGGCAACAGCAGTCCCTGTATGTGCCGCGGTGGGGAATGGCCCGGGGGCCGAATATATCGAAGAGGCGCAGGAATATCTTAAGAAAGGGGATCTGGAAGCTGCCATCATCCAGATGAAGAATGCCGTGCGGGCAGACCCCGACAATGCCAGCATCCGACAGGATCTGGGCAATCTCTATATCCGCCGCGGCGATGCCTTGTCTGCTGAAAAGGAATTGAGCCGAGCGCTCAAACTGGGTGGAGCCAATGACGCTCTAGTGCTGGACCTTGCCAAAGCCTATCTGATGCAGCGCAAATATGATGAGGTTCTCTCTCTGGTCAAGCTTGACGAGATCGGCGAGAGGTATCAGGGAGATGCCCATCTGATTATCGGCAATGCCTATCAGGGGCTCAATGATCTGGAGAGCGCGCTGCGTTATTATGAAAAAGGGGAAGAAATCAAAGGACGCAATGACCAAATTGCCGTTGGCATTGCCCAGATTTATAACATCCAGAAGGAATATGAAAAGGCCGAGGCCAAGGTGGACCAGGCGCTGGAGCTTAACCCGAAAAACGTGCAGGCGCTGCTGCTTAAAGGGGAACTGATTCATCGGTTGCAGGGGCCACAACATTCCCTGGAATATTTTGAGAATGCCCTCCAATACGCGCCCAACAATGTTACAGCCCAGATCAAGAAAGCTGGCGTTCTTTTTGATCTGAAACGGGATGAGGAGGCGCTGGGACAGCTGGATGAGACGCTGAAGCTTTCTCCGCGGCATCCGCTGGCGAATTATCTGGCCGCCATTATTTATGCCCGCAGGAACAGCCCCGACAAGGCCACGGAATTTCTGGACAGAGGCGGGAGCACTCTGGACAAATTTCCGCCGGCGCTAATGCTGCGCGGGGTGATTAACTATTCTGGCGGAAATTACGCCCAAGCCATTTATTATCTCAATCGTCTGATTGATATGCGGCCTGGGCATATCATGGGACGGCGCCTTTTGGGCGCGGCCCTGATCCGGCAAAATGATCCGGAACAGGGCATCAAGATTCTTGAACCGCTGGTGGACGCGAACAAGGCGGATTCAGTGGCCTATGCCCTGCTGGGAAGCGCCTATATGAAACTAGGGCAATATGAGGAGGGAACCCGTTATTATGAAAAGGCGGTGGAGGCCAAACCCGGCGAAAGCCGTCTGCAGACCCAGTTGGCGCTCAGCCGCCTGGCGGTAGGAGACACTTCATCGGCGGAAGCACAGCTTAATGAGATTCTGGCCAATGATCCCGAAGCTTCGCAGGCGGCGGTTTTCTTGGTGCTGATCGCGCTGAGGGAAGGGAATTATGCCAAGGCTCTGGAAGATGCAAAACGCCTCTCCCGACAACGACCGGAAAATCCCGTGGGATATAATCTTCAGGGCACGGCGCTTGCCGGTCTGGGAAAAATCGAAGACGCCAAAAAAATGTTCAATAAGGCTTTGGAGATCAAACCGGATTATCATTCGGCCAATCTCAACCTGGCCCAGCTTTATATTAATGAGGGCAAACGGGACCAGGCCCGGGAAATTTATGAAAACGTTCGGGAGATGGACAAGAAAAACCTGGGGGCCATTTTGGGGTTGGTACGCCTGGCGGCCCTGGACGGCAATGTCAAGGGCCAGGAAACCCTGCTTCAGGAAGCTGTGAATGTGGCGCCTGATAATCTTTCTGTCCGGGTTCAGCTCTCCGAACTTTATCTGAAAGAAAAGGAACTGGAAAAAGCGAAGGCCGTGGCGCATGAAATGACCCAGGATTTTCCGGCAAGCGGCGCGGGATATGAGGCATCGGGGAAACTGGATCTTCTGATGGGGGATACCGCTTCCGCTGTCGGCAACTTTCAGAAAATGGTTGGGCTGATTGGCAAGAACCAGGATGCTTATCAACTCCTGGCACGGGCCCAGCGGGCAAATGGAGATTTCAGCAGCGCCCGGCGCACCTATAAGGAAGCTCTTGAATTTGCCGAAAACAAACCGCCTTTGCTGGTGGATCTGATACAGTTGGAAAAATCCCAAAACAACTTTACGGCGGCCCATGCGCATCTGGAAACATTGGAAGAACTGGATGACGGGGCCCTGACCTATATCCTGAAAGGACAGGTTCTTGAGGCAGAAAAACGCATGGAGGAAGCCATACAGGCGTATCAGACGGCCGAAAGCAAGGGGGCGGGAGGCACTAAATTTGTGATCGACTATGCGGACGCCTACCGGGAATATGGCGATACGGGCAAAGCCGAGGAAATTCTTCTCGCGCATCTTCAGAAACACGACACTGATGCCGCGGTGCGGCACGCATTGGCAAGCATGTATTTGACAGATAACCGGCTGGATGAGGCCATCCGGGAATACGAGCTCCTGCTTCAATATAATGACCAGGATGCGCTAACGCTGAATAACCTGGCCTGGCTGTATTCTCGGAAAAACAGTATGGATAAGGCGCTGCAACTGGCGCGGAAGGCCTATGAGGTGATCCCGGACAATCCGTCTGTGACCGATACCTATGCCTGGATTCTGGTCCAGAACGGCGACAATGAAAAAGGGCTCGAACTGTTACAGAAGGCGGTGGCGAAAATGCCGGAAAACATGGAAATCCGTTATCATCTGGCGGTGGCTCTGAAAAATCTAGGGCGCCATGAATCGGCCCGTCGGGAGCTTGAAAAAGTCGTGACCTCGGGCGTGCGGTTTAACGGTGTGGAAGAGGCCCGGCAAATGCTGATGAATCTGTCCAACTGAGGAAAAAGGCTGGCGTTTCTTATGGTGGTTCGTGGCGCTGCGGGCTGGCGGACCTGTGAAAAAGTTCCATGATAAAGATAGACAAAGGCAGAGTGAGGTCGCGTGAATATTTTATTTGTCAGCCACAGATTTCCTTATCCTCCCACAAGAGGCGACAAGATCCGTTCCTTTAATATGGTCCGCCATCTACATGCACAGGGCCACAAGGTCACGGTGGCGTCTCTGGCGCGTTCGGGGGATGAGGCGCAGGAGGCCAGGGGCATAGAGGCGTATTGTGAAAAATTTATCTGCGTGCGGGTCAGGGAAAGCGTGCAGAAACTGCGCATGGTGGGCTGCCTTGCGGGACGTGTTCCGTCTTCCATGGGGTATTTTTATGCGCCACAGTTGAAGCAGCGGATTGAGCAGGAGCTGGCACAAAAATCCTATGATCTGATTATTGTTTTCAGCTCCTCGGCAGCGCAATATGTGGAAAATGTTCGCCATATCCCCAAAATTCTGGATTTTTGCGATATGGACAGCCAAAAATGGCTGGCTTATGCTAAATTCAAACGGTTTCCGCTTAATCTGGGATATTGGCTGGAAGGCCAGAAACTTCAGGCTGAGGAGAAGAGACTGGCCCGCCGGTTCGATCTGTGTAGCTGTGCAACCGGCTTCGAGGTGGAAACGCTGGAAAATTATGGCACGGGGGTTGCCACGGGTGTTTTCCCCAATGGGGTGGACAGTACGTTTTTCCAGCCTGCCAGTGAAGGCTTCCGCAAGCACCATATCAGTTTTGTCGGCCGCATGGATTATTATCCCAATGAGGCTGCTGTAATCTTTTTTGCCCGTGAGGTCCTGCCGCAATTGCGGGACAGATATCCGGATGTAACTTTTACCATCATTGGTGCAGAACCGCCGCGGGTGGTGCAGGATCTGGCCCAACTGCCCGGCGTGACAGTGACCGGTACGGTGGATGATGTGCGCCGTTATATTCTGGAAAGCGAGGTCATGGTGGCACCGCTGGCTATTGCACGGGGCACACAAAATAAAATTCTTGAGGGCATGGCGTTGGGGGTGCCGGTCATCAGCAGCGCCCTTGCTGCGCGCGGGGTGGATGCCATCCCCGGCGAACACCTTCTGACAGCAACCACTGCGGAAGATTACGTCAAGCAGGTCAGCCGTCTGTTCGACGACCCCGTGGCCCGGGAAAGGATGGCGCTTGCCGGACGCGAGCGGGTGCTCAGCCACCATAACTGGGACCGGGCCATGCGCATGTTCGATGCCCTCATTGATCGTTGCATGACGCAGGGGGCAAAAGCGGCCTGATGAAAGTGAATGCCACAGATGGAAATCGGGCGAATATAACAACAAGGTTCACGGATAATGCACATATTGCACGTATTTGATCATTCCATCCCCTTGCATAGCGGCTATACCTTTCGCAGCTACCAGATTTTGAAAGAGCAACGCAGATTGGGGTATGAGACATTGCAGGTCACCGGTCTGAAGCAGCATAGTGGGGGCCAGCAGGGGGAGGGCTCCAGAGAGAGGGTCGAAGACCTGGAATTTTTCCGCACCACCCGTTACAACGCCGTCCTCAATGGACTGCCGGTACTGGGGCAGATGGAAGTTGTCCGCAGCCTGAAAAAAAGGCTCCTGGAAATCCTTGATCAGAATCCGGTGGATGTCATTCATGCCCATTCGCCGGCCCTGAATGGTCTTGCGGCGCTTGCGGCGGGGCGGGCCAGGGGCATTCCTGTGGTTTATGAAATCCGGGCCTTCTGGGAAGATGCTGCCGTCAGTCACGGCACCTGCCGAGAGGGAGATTTGCGGTATCGTCTGAGTCGCTGGCTGGAAACCCGCGTGGCGCGCCAGGCTGATGCCGTGACCTGTATTTGTAACGGGTTGAAACAGGATCTTGTGGCGCGCGGCATATCTTCGGATAAGATTACAATTATCCCCAATGCCGTGGATATTGCCAGCTTTTCCGGTCCCCGCGCCCCCGATCCGGATTTGCAGGATCGGCTGGGTCTGCGTGATGCCGTGACCCTGGGGTTTATCGGTTCCTTTTACGACTATGAGGGACTGGATATTCTGTTGGACAGCCTGCCGCTGATCTATCAGGAAATCCCGCAGGTGCGTCTGCTGCTGGTGGGCGGCGGGGAGAAAGCCGAAAGCCTCAGGCATCAGGCCCGCACACTGGGCCTGGAAGACCGCGTGATTTTCACCGGGCGGGTGCCCTATGACCAGGTGCAGACTTATTATAATCTGGTGGATATATTTGTGTATCCGCGCAAGAAGATGCGTCTGACCGATCTGGTCACCCCGCTAAAGCCATTGGAAGCCATGGCCCAGCATAAACTGGTGGCCGCTTCGGATATTGGCGGGCATCACGAACTGATTACCGATGGCGTAACGGGCACATTGTTTCGCCCTGACGATCCCCGGGATCTGGCACGGTGTCTGGTGGATTTGCTGCATCGTCGGGATGATTGGCCGGCCATGCAGGCGGCCGGGCGGCGATACGTGGAGCAGGAACGGAATTGGGCACGCAGCGTGGCCAATTATCCCGCAATTTATGCACGGCTCGCTCAGCCAGCAGCGACGTCTAGAGTGAATTGTGCATAGGTTGACTCAGTTCACTCTAGGTCCAGGCCCCAGATCTCCGCATAGGCCTTGTACATCACAGACTGGTCATAGGTCTGGCGCACATGGATTTGGTTGGCGGCCCCTACCTTGTGCCTGATTTTCTGGTTCAGCGCCAGAGCCTCCAAGGCATGCGTAAAACTGTCTTCATCATCCCGGGGAGCAATAAATGGTTTATTGGCGTCCGAAACCATCGGAAGCACATCGCCCACGGCGAGACCGGCTACCGGCAGACCCGCGGCCATGGCCTGATTGACCGCATTAGGCATCTGCTCTGTGTCCGAAGAAATGGCGTAAATGTCAAACCAGCCAAGCGCTTGGGCGGGGGTGTCGATATGGCCGGGTAAGAGAACCGCTGTCTCAAGCCCCAGTTGGGCAATCAGCTGTTCGAGTCTGGCGCGTTCGCCACCCTCGCCCAGAATAACTAGCCGTAGTGGAAGCCGGGGATGTTTTTGTCTTAACGTGTGGAAACAGCGAATCAGGCGGGGCAGATTCTTTTCCGGGCGCAGAGGTGTCATAGTGCCAATGACAATATCCTGCTTCTCTCGGTTCAGGCCGGGAATGATATTGTCTGCCGGCGCTGCACCATATTTGTCGCAATCTACGCCGTTGGGAATGTGATGGATCTTGGCATCGGGGATATGCCATCTCGTGCGGCAGATTTCCACTAGCGTGAAAGACGGCACTACAATGCCCTTGATGCGCCGCAACGCCAGCCGTCGGTACAGGTCCCTTTTGAATAAGGTCTGGCGGGCTTCTTCGGGACCAAAGCCGCTTTCCAGATGATATTGCGGACACAGGTTGAAACAACTGTTGGCCAGGGCCCAGTCCATGGCCCCCCAGTTATAGGTCAGCAGCAAGTCTGGTTGCAGGCGTTTCAACATATCCCGATAGGCCAGGATTTTAAGCGGCAGGCTGCCTTTTGCCCGATGAGGGAGCGACGGCACGTTAAATTCAACGTCCTGACGCAGCCGGGTCCGGCAGTCATATCGGCCGTCCATGGCAATCAGACTGTGACGCGCTCGGTTGCCGAAATGATTGATCAGATAACAGATCCGGATCGGCACACCGCCATGGGCAAAACTGGGGATAATGTGCAGGATGTGTTTTGAACGGGTTTGGTGCATAGGGGAGACTGGCCTGAACGCATAAAGAAGATTTGGTCTTTGTTAGTCTTTTGTTTCCATAAAAACAGTAATACTACTGACTTGGGAATAAAATAACTATAATATCCGTAAATTAATATTAACATATCCGGGATCCTTATCAGGTTGGAATGATCCCGAAGCTTAGGATCCGGGCCTTGCGCAGAACATGCCGGGATCGGGGGCATTAATTGCGAGGGTGGGTAACGTGCCGAGAAGACTTTATTTCTTAGTGACACTGGTGATTTCCGCAACAGTGACGTATTTTGCTGTGCCGTTCCTCCCGTCATGGCTGGCCGTTTTGTCACCGCAAGCCCTGCCCCGGGAGGTGATCCAGACCCTTCAGAACAGTCAAATCGTTGGCTTCGCCGCCTTTGTGTCGCTTTTTTCTCTTGTGATGTATGTACTGGCGTTCCTGCCGCTGGTTTTTCACGCCTGGCTGAATATGTCACGGGCGCGGGCGCGGCTTGCGCAACTGCCGCTGGCGTGTGACAAAATTCATCAGACCAGTAAAAAAGCCTTTCTTAAATGTCTAGAAGGGCTGGATTTCATTTATGAGCTGGCCATCATTTACAGCACCTATCTGGTGCAGCTCCCGGCCCGGGAGGTGTCGCCTGATATCCTGAAGAAAATCAAAACCAACCGGTTGCTGGCCAAAAAGAAAAATGAGGAAAAGGTTCTTGTGGAACCGGTCAGGGCAAAAGCGTCCGCCGCGGTGGTCTTTTCGCCGGATATCCTTGTGGATTATCGGGTGTTTTTGTGGTTTTTTGGCCCTTTGCCCAAGGCGCTGCTGGGGATTGGCAGTGTTTTGCTGGTGGTCAGTCTGATAAGCGTTTCGGTTCTGTCACCGGTACAGTATACAGAGCTTCTGGAGCGTTCGGGTATGATCGGTCTTGTACAGCCGGGACTGATTGCCTTGGGGTATTGTGTGTTTGCTGCTGTTCTGATGGGGATTGTGACGACAATTTCCATTGCCCTGTTGCAACAGTACGCCCGGGAATTGTCACAGATGATTGATCATCTTTTCCATCATGAGGGATGGCAGGAAGAAGTGCAAATAATGGCGGCCAATACCTCGTCCTCAACACTGGCAGGGGATCTTGAAAAAGCCCTGAACCGTCCCATGACAGCGCTCAGCAAAGCGGCCAGGGCGCTTGCGGAGGATCAGAAAGGGAGTGTGGACGAGTTGCTGAAGGAAACTCTGGTATCCTTCCGCAAGGAAATGGACAAAAGCAGTGGAAAACAGATTGCGGCCCTGTCGTCCTCTCTGGACAAAGCCCAGAAAACAGCCGATATCATGCAAAAGACATTTGCCGAGTCGTCAGCAGAGTTTTCCCGTCAACTTGCCACGCAGGCCAAGGCCTTGGCCTCTCAGCTCAAGGAGATGAACAAACAGGTTCAGGAAAGCGAGAAAAAAGCTCAGGAAAGCCTGTTGCACAAGGCTGAAACCCTGATTGAACTGCTGAAAGAGGAAATGGGGGAAAATTACCGCAATTATGGCGAATTTATCGGGGGACATATCGGTCGGATCGAAACGGCCCAGGATAACTTGCTCGGCGCCTTAAAGGACAAGGATTCGATCATTCAGGGGTTGCACAAGACCAGCCGGGATCTGAGCATGATTTCTGAAGCTTCGGGCAAATTGGTCGATAAATTCGGAAAATTATCCCGGGAACTGGACCAGCTTCTGAAACAGGCGAAGACTTTACCCGCTGCGGGTCACGCTGGGGTGGGGGATAATACGGAACTTATCAAGGCGCTGGAAAATCTGAAAGCCCAGACGGACCGCAAAATATCGGCGCTTCCCGATCTTTAGAGTGAATTGTGCATAGGTTGCCCCATTCTGCCGGTCAGGTCTGGTTCAGGAGCCAGGGGGTTGGCGCAGGCCATACTGACGGTACGGCCCAGCCAACCCTCGCAGGAATTGGGCCAGACCGGCCCGGCCCTTCGGGTTGGCGGCTTGGGGCCGCTCACTTTGTCAGACGCCTGGCCCGATGCCCCGCATCGCCCGGCGCCGTCTTCCGCGTGAGGCGGCCGCAATCCGCCAACAGAATTGTATCAACCTCTGCACAATTCACTCTAGAGTGAATTGTGATGACGCCGTTTTCGTTATTACGAGATGCATAAGGAGCTATTCCTTGCCGGTTAGATATTCCACCAGATAATATTGATATCCTTTATGAGGGCCGGAGGCCTGCCAGCGCGGCGGGTAGCCTTTTTCGATGACATAGGCTACGGGCATGTACCCCTTATCGGCACATCTGACTTGGGTATTGGCCCAATCTGTATGCCAGGCAGAAAATTTGGCTTTGCTGGCGTCACTATTATCTACCCATTTGAGTTGTTTGCTGCGGCAGAAATATTGCAAACCGATCCAGGTCGGCCCGGGCAGGCGGAAACGGCTGATAATAAACTGGTGGATTTCCGGACGGTCGATAATGGCAAGTCGGCCTTGTGCACCTTTATAATACAGATCCTGGCTTTCTATCTGGGCCTTCTGCCATTCTCCCCAAGAATATCTGAGTTCAAAATAACTTTTGGTGTCCGGGTTATAGACAGGCCCCTGCATACTGCCGGTATATTGATAGTCTTCATTCACGGGAAGGCGTTGCCCATAGGCTGGCAGAATCAGACTGCATGGTATGAGAACAAGACACAGGGTGCGCATGAAGTTCTTGAACATGTGTCCGTTATTCTTTCCTGATCGGGCCATATATGACATATCCTTATACCTGAGTGTGGTCAAATGATGTACCAGAAATTGATGAACAACTCTTAAAATAAAGCTGGAGAGGGGGCTTGTCTAGGGCCGGGCCTAGTCTTCTGACTCTGAAATTCGTATCATATGTGTAGCAGACTATTTGAATTTCAGAGTCAACAAGAAGACTGGTTAATTATTTGACTCTAGTGTGGTTTCTGAATTTGAAGTTCCTAAGTCGTATGACATAATCAATAACAGGAACTTCAAATTCACCACACTAGGCTGTGTGGAGAGCAAGCGGGGGAAATTTTTCCTTAAGGTCCCGGGGAGTAAGGCCTCCGGCGCGCATCTGGCGAAGGGTCAAGGCTTTGTGGCGTTTGGAAAGACGTTTCCCTTTTTCATCCAGAAGAAGGGGATGATGGGCATACACTGGGGTGGGCAGTCCCAATAAATGCTGTAGCAGCCGGTGCAAATGCGTGGCGTAAAACAAATCCTCCCCACGGATGACATGACTGATTTTTTGCAGTGCGTCGTCGATCACCACGGACAGATGATAGCTGGTGGGAATGTCCTTGCGGGCCAGAACAACATCGCCGAGGGTTTCCGGACGTGCTTTTTGGGGACCTGCCAGAAGATCATGCCAATATAGCGACCGCTCCAGCCGGGCCAGTGCCCGTTGCATGTCCAATCTCAGGGCAAAGGGTTTTTCTTGAGAAAGTCTTGTTTCAATCTCTTGCGGGGATAAATGTCGGCACAGGCCGGGATAGAGCATGCCTTCCAGGCCGTGGGGGGCATAGCCGCTGCGTTCGATTTCCGCCTGGATTTCCCTGCGGGTACAAAAGCAGGGATACAGCAGGTCCTGGGCGCGCAACCGGTCGAGTGCGGCCTGGTAGTCCTCCATATGCCGTGACTGGCGGCGAATGGGGCCGTCCCAGTCAAGCCCCAGCCATTTGAGATCCTCCTGAATGGCCACATCAAACTCCGGCCGACATCGTGTCCGGTCAATGTCTTCCATACGCAGCAGGAATTCTCCCCCGTGGCGACGCGCGAAATCATGGGCGTAGCTGGCAGAACAGGCGTGCCCCAGATGCAGATAGCCGGTCGGGCTCGGGGCAAAACGGGTTCTGATGACAGACAGGGGATATGGTGATGATTGATCCATGAACGGTATTGATGTTATGAAAGATGCCGAAATTGATTTTGTCTCTTATATATATCTTTTCATCATTTGTGGAGTTTCCATGTCAAATTTGCCGAATCTTTCAGGCCCCAGGGTCGAACCGCCACAGGATATCAAACCGGAAAAACTGGTGATTCTGTCCCATGGGTACGGCTCCAACGGATATGACCTCATCAGTCTCGTGCCGCATCTGCAGCGGGTACTGCCACGGGCGGTTTTTCTTTCTCCCAATGCGCCGGAGCCCTGTCCGGGCGCGCCCATGGGCTATCAGTGGTTTCCGCTTTCCACTCTCAGCCACGAAGAAAGACTGAACGGCACCCTGAAGGCCGCGCCTGTCCTGCATCAGTTTATTGATCAGGAACTTGCGCGTTATGGCCTTGAGGATCAGGACCTGATTCTTGTGGGATTTTCCCAGGGCACAATGATGTCTCTCCATGTGGGGCTACGCCGTAAAACCACGATTTGCGGCATTCTCGGCTTTTCCGGTGCCATGACCTTGTCAGAAGGCTGGCAGGAGGAGATAACCAGCAAACCGCCCGTCCTTCTGGTGCATGGGGCGCAGGATGACGTGGTGCCGGTCCAGATGATGTATAACGCCAAAGAGGCCCTTGAATCTGTTGGGGTTCGGGTAGACAGTCATGTGTCGCAGGGCATTGCGCACAGTATCGGCCCCGATGGCCTGCAAAAGGCGATGGAATTTCTGCGCGGGATTGCCGGCTAATCCTTGTTTGCTAAAAGTGTCTTATGGGTGCTGTCAAACAGGCTTCCGTACAGGGCGCAAACGCGGTATAATGGCGCGCGCGTCATAAGGCTGTCATAAAATCAGGTTTATTATGCGCCAGAGACGAGGATTTCATATGCATATGAATGAAATCTGATCGAATCTGTTCAGGAAGGAGATTGACTGTGCCTTTAACAGGCCATGGCCCATCGCCGATCAAACCGGAACATTATCCGGCCCTTGTGCTGAATGCCGATTTTCAGCCGCTGAGTTATTTTCCCTTATCGCTCTGGCCCTGGCAGACCGCCGTCAAGGCGGTCTATTTGGATCGGGTGCAGGTTGTGGATGAATATGAACGGGTGATCCGTTCTCCCTCCAGCGAAATCCGTTTGCCCAGTGTGATTTCGCTTAGGGAATATGTCAGCCCCGGCCAGCATCCGGCGTTCACCCGTTTTAACGTGTTTCTGAGAGACAAGTTCACCTGTCAGTATTGCGGGTATTATGCGGGACAGGGGCGGGACCTGACGTTTGATCATGTTATTCCCCGTCGGGCCGGCGGACGCACCACTTGGGAAAATATCACGACGGCCTGCCCGTCCTGCAACATGAAAAAAGGTGGCAGGACGCCGGAACAGGCTCATATGAGGCTGAGGAGCAGGCCCATAAGGCCCACGGTCTACCACCTGCAGAATAACGGTCGCTGTTTCCCGCCAAACTATCTTCACGAAAGTTGGCGGGATTTTTTATATTGGGACAGCGAACTGGAAAGCTGAAGGGAGGCAGGCTCCGGTGTTGGCGAACGGATAGGGTTTATACCCGCTCGGCAATTTTGATGGCGGTGCGGCACCCAAATTTGATCATGCGCGACAGCAGGCTATATCCCGGCGCCGACCGCGCACCGTGTTCAACGGCTGTATCGTGGTGTTCCCGTTCTTCCTGGCGGAATTTTTCCAGCTCCTGCGCCAGGTCCTTTTCATCTTCGCCCAGTTGTTCAATCTGGTCCGCATAATGTTTGTCGATCACTTCTTCCACGGCTTCGGTGCACGCCATGGCCGCTTTTTCCCCAAGAAGCGCGGTGCCGGCCCCCAGCGCAAATCCCGCCATATGCCATAACGGGGTCAAGGCGGTCGGGCGTACCCCACGCTGGACAATCATGTCATTGAAACGCCGCAGATGGATGTCTTCCTGGTCTTTCATATGACGGATCAGGGCGCTTTTGGGGTGATTGTCGCCAAGCACCGCCAGTTGCCCCTGATAAATACGTACGGCGCCGTATTCTCCGGCATGGTCAACCCGCAGAAAGCGGTCGATGAGCTGTTTTTTCGTCATATCCCCCGGCAACCGGTCTTCCGCAGTCCGGGAAGAGGGGTGTTGGGAGGGGGCGGTTTTTTCAGGCATCTTTGTTTCCTTTGACACTTCCCCATAATAACAGAGCCATACCGAATGAGAGAAGAAAATTATACCCGGCCATGGAAATGCCGAACAGGTGCCAGGGAATGTCGCCACAGCTTATCAGCGGGGCGTTCATCAGGTTATTCAGCAACTGATCTGTAGAGAAACTGCCGATTTCGGACGAAGCAGAACAGGCGCTTGGCCCTTCCCACCATTTGTATTCGACCCCGGCATGGTAGCCGGCAATGCCCGCGCTTCCCAGAAGCGCCAGCGACAACAGACCGCCCCGCAGCTGCGCGCTGACCTGCCAGATTGGCCGGGAAAGCCCCAATAAGACACCAAGGGCAACAACTCCCATATGGGCATATCGCTGGGTCCAGCATAGATCGCAAGGCACATAACCGCCGAGATATTCAAACCCGTACGCGGTGGCCAGCATGGCGACGGAAAACCCCGCTGCTGCAACTTCCGGCGCGCTGCGGACAAATCTGATTATTCCACAAAAAAGTTTTTTCATTGATGGTAATAAATATATCCTGTTATTCCTGTGTGTCGACAGAATAGAGCCCAGGACAAAATGTGCAATAAGAAACGGGACAGGCGAATGGACAATATTGTTGAAAACTGGATGAATGAGTCTTTGCCGCTAAAAGTTTTGCAGGAAGAGCTGCGGCAAAAAACCAGGATCGCCATTCCGGATTTTTTGAAAACCTCCATTGCGGATCGTCTGTATGACTGTCTTGACAGGGAAGTCCCTTGGGAAGCCGCCTTCAGGGAGGGCGAGCAGTCCCGATCCATTCCCCTTGCCGAAATCAAATCCTGGCCGCCGGCGCGACAACAGAAACTGATGACCGACATTATCGGGCAGGCCCGGACTGATTATCAGTTCTTTTACAATCGGTATCCGATAGTCGAGGCGTATATTGCGGGCCGGGATCCGCATCTGATTTTGCATCGTTTTATCGAATTCTGGAATAGTGCCCATATCCTGAATTTCATCCGGGAGCTGACCGGGGATCATGAAATCCGCAAGGGGGAGGCACAGGCCACGGCCTATCTGCCGGGGCATTTTCTGATGTATCACTCGGATAAGGGAGCGGATGTTCAGACGGATGACCGGCGTTATGCCTTTGTCTATAATCTGACCCGGGAGTGGCAATCCCATTGGGGGGGACTGTTGCAATTTGTCCAAGACGGCAGGGTCACGGAAACCTTTGTGCCGGGATACAATACCTTATCCCTGTTCAAGGTGCCCCAGGGCCATCAGGTTTCCTATGTAACCCCCTTTGCCACCCGGCCGCGTTATGGCATTACCGGCTGGTTCCGGGCAGACTAAGACAGGCTGAGGCTGGCTGAATTCAAAGATATTTCAGTGCCACGAAACCGCCAAACAGACAGATAAAAAAGATCAGCGTGAGCAGTCCCAGGCGTTTTTCGATAAACTCGCGGATGGGGGCGCCATACTTCCGCAACAGGGCGGCAATCAGAAAAAAACGCACCCCGCGGGAGAGCACGCTGGCCACTATAAAGGTCGGTAGGGACAGCTGCGTGACGCCACTGGCGATGGTGATCACCTTATAAGGAAACGGGGTGAGACCAAACAACGCCACGATCCAGGCCCCCCATTCATTATATTTGCCCTGGAAGGCCAGGAATTTTTCTTCATACCCGTAAAAATTCACCAGCGGCTGTCCCACCATATCAAACAACGCATAACCGATATAATACCCGAACAATCCGCCAAGCACTGAACTTACTGTACATACCAAGGCGATTTTCCAGGCCCGCGTCGGCGCGGCCAACACCATAGGAATCAACAGGATATCGGGGGGAATCGGGAAAAAACTGCTTTCAATAAAGGAAATCACGGCGAGCGAAAAAAGCGCATGCCGGTGTTCCGCTAATTCCAGGGTTTTGGTGTAAAGTTTGTTCAGCATAGATCTGTTCATCTGTGATGTAGTGAGTTAGCTACTTAGAATGACTTGTGAATAGGTTGGCTCAATTCACTAGTCTTCTGACTCTGAAATTCGTATCATATTTGTAGCAGGCTATTCGAATTTCAGAGTCAACAAGAAGACTAGTTAATTATTTGACTCTAGTGTGGTTTCTGAATTTGAAGTTCCTAAGTCATATGACATAATCAATAACAGGAACTTCAAATTCACCACACTAGGGTCAGGACCCTAAAACAAAATCTTTGCCAAAACATTATTTTTTTGCATTTGTTCGCCGTTTCCTTGTTGACCGTCGCCGTCTCATGAGTAATATGCGGGAAGTTTCTTCGCCTCAGAGCCCCTGTGGTGGAATTGGTAGACACGCTGGATTCAAAATCCAGTGGCTTCACGGCCGTGAGGGTTCGAGTCCCTCTGGGGGCACCACTTTTCCAGTTAGAGTGAATTATTGGCAGAGCCAAAACTGGTGTTGATACAAGCAGATAAAGTTTGGCTGTAACTTCCCGTTTTTTCTTATACTTTTCATGAAATTCTCCTTGAAATATGGGCCGGGCTTGCCCACAATTTGCATCTGCATTTTGGTGTTGTGATTTTTACACATATTGGAGGCGGAAGATGACGGAACAAAAACTTGTGGGGCATACGGTTTTCGGGTCCGGGCCGGAAAAGGTGATCGTGCTGCATGGTTGGTGGGGGGATCATTCTGCCTATGCCAACATTTTTCCTTATCTGGACACGGACACATTTTCTTACGTGTTTATGGATTACCGCGGCTATGGAAAATCCCGTTCCATGACGGGCGAACACAGCATAAAGGAGATTGCTCAGGATGTGCTGGCGCTGGCCGATCATCTGGGGTGGCCGAAATTCCATGTCATGGGGCATTCCATGGGCGGCATGGTGGTGCAGCGGCTGATGGCGGATGCGCCGACGCGGCTCAAAAGCGCCGTGGCGGTCACCCCGGTACCGGCGTGTGGCGCGCCGCTGGATGATGAGGGGAAAGAATTGTTTCACAATGCCGCGTCACAGGATGAAAACCGGCTGGCCATTCTTAACTTTCTGACTTCGGGCAGGCTTTCTGAAAGCTGGTATCGATATATGGTCCGCCGGTCGCGCGAGACCACAACGGAGGCGGCTTTTCATAAATATATGCTGGCTTGGACGGAAACCGATTTTGCGGAAGACGCGCGTGGGGCCGAAGTGCCGCTTCTGTGTCTGGTGGGTGAATATGACCAGGCCATTACCGCCGATGCCATGCGGCAGACCTGTCTGGAATGGTACCCGAAGGCCACGTTGGACGTGATGGCGAACAGCGGTCATTTTCCCATGATGGAAACGCCGGTGCAATTGATCACCATGGCCGAAACCTATATGAAAAAACATTGCTGAACGCTGGGGGCTGAGCCTTAATTTCAATTCGGGACTGTAAAAAACCGGTGAAAGTTTGGTCGTGAGCTTCAGAAGCAGGCATGACCTGACACCAGGATGGCCCGCAGGCAGGGTAACATAGGATGAGCGAACCAGAGATCGCGGACGACGTCAGAAAAACAAAAAAGAAAAAAAAGAAAAAAATGAAAAAGCTGAAACAGATGTTGTTTCAGCATTCGCCCGAACTCGTTCGCGAGGTTCTGCATGCCCTGGAAAGCGGGGATGAAGAGCAGCTGGATTATCTGCTGAGTTCCCTGCATTCGGCGGACCTGGCCGACCTGATTGAACAGCTAGGCAGCACCGACCGCCAGGCGTTGATCGCCTATCTCGGCCGGGATCTGGACCCGGATGTGCTGACGGAACTGGATGAAAGCGCCCGGGATCATGTGATTACCCAAATGGATGACAAGGATGTGGTCGCGGCCATGACGCGCCTGGAATCCGATGACGTCATCCATGTGTTGGAGGACCTTGACGAAGAGGACCGCCAGCGGATTATTGATGCCTTGCCGAAAGATAACCGGCTGGCGGTGGAACAGGGGCTGTCTTATCCCGAAGACAGCGCCGGGCGGCTTCTTCAGCGCAAGCTGATTGCGGTACCGGGCCTATGGTCGGTGGGACAGGTGATCGACTATCTGCGGGAAGAAACGGACCTGCCCGAAGAGTTTTATGAAATTTTCGTCACGGATCCGCTGCATCACCCGATCGGCACCGTGCGGCTCAGTCATCTGTTGAGAACCAAGCGGGATGTGAAGATCAGTGAAATCATGGATCCGGACCCCAAAGTGGTGCCTGTGGACATGGACCAGGAAGAGGTGGCGTTTTTGTTTCGCCAATATGACCTCACGTCCATGGGGGTGGTGGACAAGGCCGGCCGGCTACTGGGGATGATCACCGTGGATGACGTGGTTGACGTGATTGACGAAGAGGTCGAGGAGGACATCCTGCGCATGGCCGGGGTGCAGGATTCGGATATTTCCGAAAGTGTGTTTGAAGCATCCCGAAATCGCATCATCTGGTTGCTGATCAATCTGGGTACTGCGCTTCTGGCCTCTGTGGTGATTGCTCAGTTTGATGCGACCATCGAGCAGATGGTGGCGTTGGCCATTTTGATGCCGATTGTGGCGTCCCTTGGGGGCAATGCGGGTAATCAAACCATGACGGTGGCAGTGCGGTCTCTCGCCACGCGGGAACTCACCTCGTCCAATGCCCGGCGGGTGGTCAGCCGTGAATTGCTTATTGCCCTGCTCAATGGGGCCGCGCTGGCGGTGCTGATTGGTATTCTGGCAGCGTTATGGTTTAACAATCCGGCCCTGGGCGGTGTGATTTCGCTGGCCATGATCGTCAATATGATCTTTGCCGGATTGGCCGGAATTGTGATTCCGATTACCCTGCAACGATTGAAAATCGATCCGGCGCTGGCGAGCACGGTGCTGGTGACGGCGGTGACTGATGTTATCGGGTTTTTCGCGTTTCTGGGCCTTGCCGCCCTGTTATTGCTGTAGCAGGGGGACGGAATGACGGTGCACCTGCTGAAATTATGCGTCGGCGTGGATAGCGTGGAGCATCTTGTGGAATTGCGCCAGGGCCGCCCATTGCACCGGGCAGCGGATGGCACGCCGTGCAACAGTCATGTCACCCGTTTTATGCCGAAACGTGCCGAAGAGCTGCTGGATGGTGGTTCGTTATACTGGGTGATCAAGGGATTTATTCAGGTGCGCCAGAAAATTATCGGGTTTGAGCCGGTGAAAACCGATCAGGGAATTAAATGCCGCATCCTTCTCGATCCGCAATTGGTGCGGACCGAAAGCCAGCCGCGCCGCCCGCATCAGGGCTGGCGGTATCTGGAGCCCAAAGATGCCCCCCGGGATCTGCCGCATGGCGCGCAGGGGGCGGACCTGCCGGCAGAACTGCGTTCTGAGCTTCAGGAGCTGGGGCTGATCTGAGACACTGGCAAAACCGCCGGGGTCTTTGGAGCTGACCTTATCCGTTGAGCAGATCAAGAACCTGGGTATGAAGCCGCGTGTCACCGCAGGCGACGACCTGTCCCCCCTGATCCGCCGGCCCGCCCTCCCAGGTGGTGACGACCCCCCCCGCATTTTCCACAATCGGGATCAACGCCTGAATGTCATAGGCTTCAAGACCGCTTTCGATGACGATGTCGATGAAACCGCAGGCCAACATGGCATAGGCATAACAGTCATACCCGTTGCGCATCATGGTGGCCCGGGCGGCCACCCGCTCGAACGCGGCGCGATCTTCCTCGGTGGCGAAAAGCTGGATCGGATCGGTGGTGGAAATGGTGGCAGCACCAATATCGGGGCAGGCCCGGGTATGGATAGGCGTGCCGTTGAGCATGCTGCCTTCCGGCGTGCCAATAAAACGTTCCTTGAGGTAAGGTTGGTCCAGCATGCCGATCACCGGTTGCTGCCCGTCGTTGAGGGCAATGAGCGTGCCCCAGAGCGGAATGCCGGTGATAAAGGCCCGCGTGCCGTCGATCGGATCAATGATCCAGGACCATCTTTCGACCCAGCCTTCGGCGCCGAAATGTTCGCGGCCGAGTTCTTCCCCCACCAAATCATGTTCTGGGTATCGTTGATGGATCAGGGTCCGGATCACCTGTTCCGCTTCCTTGTCTGCTTCTGTTATTGGATCAAAATCAGTGTTGAGTTTCCGCCCTTTGTTGGCCACATCAAGCGGCTGGCGAAAGGATTTCAGGGTCACTTTTGCCGAGGCTTCGGCGAGCGTATCCAGAAAATTTATATATTCCCTGATTTTGTCGGATGTCAGAGTTTCGGACATGGAACACGTTTCCCTGAATTGTCACGAAGTGTTGCGATGAATGATTTGAATTATCTGATTATTTGAATTATCAGGGCGGAGCCTATATCTATGTTCGGGATAAGTAAAGTTTTGTCAAGTAAAGCCGGAACCGGCGTCATGATCCCTTACGGGACGAGGCGGTGCTTTCTGGAAAACGGTATCACGTATGAAAAGCTGTGATTTTCTCATTATCGGCGGGGGCATTGCCGGGGCGTCGGCGGGGTATTTCCTGAGCCCCCACGGCAAGGTTCTTGTGCTGGAAAAAGAACAGGTGCCCGGGTATCACACCACCGGGCGTTCTGCGGCTTTTTTTGCTGAAACCTATGGTAATGAGGTGGTTCAGAAGCTGACCCGAGCTTCCCGAAGCTTTTTCGAGACCCCCCCGGAAGGATTTTCCGATACACCGCTGCTGTCCGATCGCGGCGCGCTTTATGTAGCGCGGCCGGAACAGGAAGAGGCGCTGATCCGGGACTATAGGTATAAAAAAAAGGTCAGTCCTGATCTGGAGTTTTTGTCCGCAGCGGAAATCGAGGCGATGGTGCCTTGTCTGAAAAAGAACTATGCGGTGAGCGGGTATCGGGAGCCGGGATGCAAGGATATTGATGTGCATGCCCTGCATCAGGGATATCTTAGGGGTCTGAAGAAACAGGGCGGCGAAATATTATGCCAGACCGAAGTCTGCCAGATGGAAAAAACACGTGAGGGAGCCTGGCACGTATTGACGGGGACCCACGAGATAATGAGCCCGGTGGTGATCAATGCGGCCGGGGCTTGGGGAGATGTGGTGGCTCGGCTGGCGGGGGTGCGGCCGGTGAGGCTTCAGCCCAAACGCCGAACGGTGTTGACACTGGCGCTGAACGGGACCCCTTACGAGACCATTGTGCCGGCCGATATGCCCCTGACCCTGGATGCAGAGGATGACTTTTATTTCAAGCCGGAAAGTGGCGGTTTGCTGCTCAGCCCCTGTGACGAAACGGATTGTCCGCCCTGCGACGTGCAGCCGGATGAAATGGATATCGCCTATGCCATGAATCGCCTGGAGCAGGCCACACATATTCGCCTTAGGCATATCGAACGCAAATGGGCGGGATTGCGCACCTTTGCGGCCGACCGGGCGCCGGTGATCGGATATGACCCGACACGGGAAAATTATTTCTGGTGTGTGGGGCAGGGCGGTTTCGGGATACAGACCTCGCCCGCGCTTGGGCGTCTGGTCAGGGATCTGGTGTTGCGCCGCAATGTTGCGGGCCATTTGCAGCTGATGGATCTGAAACTGACGGAACTTACTGTTGAAAGACTGAGAGGTTAACCCTTTTTGCCAATCCGCGGCCGGTCGGCCGAGTGTGGCCCGAAACTTCTTTCAAGGGTTTGCGAGCTGTCTTCAGCAATGGAAATAGCCTCACTCAACAGTCCCAGAATGGTAATATTGTTGTTGAGCACGTGACGCGCTTCGGGCCGGTCGTCATCTGTGATCAGCGTGGCGCGTTTGATAATATCCTTGCGGATGATATGCAGAATATCCTCCAGCTTGTACCCTTCTGGGTTTTCTGCCGTTTTCAGAAAATGCGTCATAACCAGATCCCTCATAGATGATCCCCCTATTTCGGGGACCACTACACTCTACGGGAAAGCCGTTAAGGTTCGGTAAATTCAGGGACAACTTGCTGGAGTGGGGTAAGGGATGTTCCTTTTGCAGAACATCCCCCTGAAATTCCGGAGGCGGCTTCTTAACTGGCTGCTCGGGCGGCTTTTTTGCGCTCATGCGGGTCAAGATATCGTTTGCGCAGTCGGATATTGTTTGGGGTCACCTCCACCAGTTCATCATCATTGATATAGGCGATGGCTTCTTCCAGCGTGAGTTTGCGCGGCGGTGTGAGCTTGATGGCGTCATCCTTGCCGGCCGCGCGAATGTTGGTGAGTTGCTTTCCTTTGATGGGATTGACTTCCAGATCATTATCCCGGCTGTGTTCCCCGATGATCATCCCTTCATACAGTTCTTCCTGTGGATGAACCATGATGATGCCGCGCTCCTCAAGGTTAAACAGGGCATAGGCCACCGCCTTCCCGGCGCTGTTGGAGATGAGGACACCTTGGCGCCGTCCGGGGATACTGCCTTTATAGGGGCCGTAGCTGTGGAAAACCCGGTTCATTATGCCGGTGCCGCGGGTATCAGTGAGAAACTCTCCATGATAGCCGATCAGGCCGCGCGAGGGGGCGAGGAAGGTGATCCGGGTTTTGCCGCTGCCGGAGGGGCGCATATCGGTCATTTCCGCCTTGCGCAGGCTCATTTTTTCCACCACAACACCGGAATAGTCATCATCCACATCCACGACCACTTCTTCATAGGGTTCCAGACGCTGGCCGGTTTCGGGGTCCGTTTTGTAGAGCACCTGCGGACGGGAAATGCTGAGTTCAAATCCCTCGCGGCGCATAGTCTCGATCAGCACGCCAAGCTGTAATTCGCCGCGCCCGGCAACTTCAAAGCTGTCCTTGTCTTCACTTTCGATAACCCGGATCGCCACATTGCCTTCTGCTTCACGCAACAGGCGGTCGCGGATCAGGCGGCTGGTGACTTTTTTGCCATCGCGCCCGGCCAGCGGACTATCATTGACCGAGAAACGCATGCTCAGCGTTGGCGGGTCAATGGGCTGGGCCTTAAGTGGTTCGCTGACCTCGGGGGCACAGATGGTATCCGCGACGGTGCCTATGGACAGGCCGGCCAAGGCAATGATGTCGCCGGCTCTGGCTTCTTCCACCGGCACGCGTTCCAATCCGTGAAAGGACATCAGCTTACTGGCGCGGCCCTGTTCAATGACCTCACCTTTGGCGTTCAGAACCTTGATGGGGTCATTGACTTTAATGGTGCCGCTCTGCACCCGACCGGTCAGCACCCGTCCCATGAAATTATCCCGGTCGAGCATGGTGGCCAGCATGGTAAAGGGTTTGCGAATATTTTCTTCGCTGGCGACGGCCGGCACATCGAAATGCTCCAGAATGGTTTCAAACAGGGCATCGAGATTTTCGCGGGGGCCATCCAGATCCCGGTCCGCCCAGCCAGCGCGGCCGGAGGCGAACAGGGTTGGAAAGTCCAGTTGTTCCTCATTGGCGTCAAGCGCCACAAACAGGTCAAATACCTCGTCATGGACGTCATCCGGGCGGCCGTCGGGTTTATCCACCTTGTTGATCACCACGATGGGTTTCAGGCCCAGCGCCAGTGCCTTTGAAGTGACGAACTTGGTCTGCGGCATAGGGCCTTCTGCGGCATCCACCAGCAGGATCACCCCGTCCACCATGCTCAGGATCCGTTCCACCTCGCCCCCGAAATCGGCGTGGCCTGGCGTATCGACAATATTGATGCGGGTACCTTTCCAGTCCACGGCTGTACATTTGGCCAGGATGGTAATGCCGCGCTCTTTTTCCAGGTCGTTACTGTCCATGGCGCGTTCCTCAACGCGCTGGTTGTCCCGGAACATACCGCTTTGACGGAACATACTATCCACAAGAGTAGTTTTGCCATGATCAACATGGGCGATGATGGCGATATTGCGTAAAGACATATTTTCACTCGTCACATTTGAAACTATTGATCTGCCTTAAAAACTGTTGATCAATAGGCTGTCAGGGCCTATTTATATCGCAGTGCAAAACGGCATAAAATTCGGCGCAGTATAGTCATCTTTGTCTGTTTGTCCACGTGAATCTCCGGGAATAGGGGAGGATGAATTTCACAAGCGGATGGCGGAAGAGGCAAAGGGGCGGCCAGTATGGGACCATAAATTCAGCGTCCCATAAATTCTGCACCGCATAAATTCTGCACCCAAGGAAAAGGAAAGCTGCCATGAAAGCCATGATTGTTCGGGAATGTGGACCTCTGGAAAACCTGAAGCTGGAAGAGGTTCCCGATCCGCTTGCAGAGCCCGGGAAAGTTGTGATTGACATCAAGGCCTGCGGTGTCAACTTTGCTGACAGCCTGATGGTGGGCGGGACCTATCAGGTCAAGCCACCCTTGCCCTTTAGCCCCGGCCTGGAGGTGGCGGGATACATTGCGGAGGTTGGCCCCGGCGTCGAAGGCTGGCAGGTGGGGGACAGGGTCCAGGCCCTGACCAACTGGGGCGGATTTGCGGAAAAGGTGGCTGTGCCCGCCGAGGTGCTGATCCGGATCCCGGAAAACATGTCTTTTGAAGATGCAGCGAGTTTTGTGGTGGCCTATGGGACAAGTCATGTGGCGCTGGATTACCGGGCGCGGTTAAAGGCCGGAGAATGGCTGGTGGTAACCGGTGCTGGCGGCGGCGTGGGGTTAACAGCCGTGGAAATCGGCCATTTGATGGGCGCGAGGGTGATAGCACTTGCCGGGGATGATGAAAAACTGGCCGTCGCCCGGTCCAAGGGAGCAGAATTCACGGTCAATTACAAACATGAAGATGTTCGTGATCGTGTTAAGGAAATCACGGAAGGCGCTGGCGCCAATGTGGTGTATGATGCGGTGGGCGGGGATATTTTCCGGGCCTGTTTTCGGGCCATGGCGCCTGAGGGCCGCATGATGATCATTGGTTTTGCCAGCGGCGATGTGCCGCAGGTGCCTGCCAATCATCTTCTGGTGAAAAATATTGAACTGATCGGGTTTTACTGGGGCGCTTATAAGGAATTCAAACACCAGGTTCTGCTGGACAGCGCCACCGACCTGTTCCGTTGGTATGCCGAGGGGAAAATCAAACCGCATATTAGCAAGACCTTTCCGTTGGAGCAAGCCGTGGAGGCGATCCGCAGCCTCAAGGAACGGAAGTCTTCAGGTAAGGTGGTTGTCACCATGTAAAATGAGAGGGGCCAGAGGCCGCTCCGGAAGTCAAAGAACCTGCGCGCGCAGTAGCCGACAGGCTCTTGCCCCTTCCGCGGCGGCAGGGCCCCAGTGTTGATTGCCCCGCAATTCCGAATGCCCGATGGCGATTCGTCCGTGACGTTTTCGGATAATGTCGGGCGGGGCAGGCATGTCGTCACGCCCGGTATAAAATCCCGGTTCGGGAAGAACATAGGCATGTCCCCACCGGTTCAGGATGATGCCGGCGATGTCTCGCTGGTCATCAAAACCATGCGCGGCAAAAAGTTTTGTCATCAGCCGGCGTATTTTTTTCTCATATGTGGAAAAACTGGTGGATAAGAGCTCTGTGCGTCCCATCAGGCTTTGTTCCCGGGCCGAATGGCCGGGGTAATAGAACGGGATGTAAAAGGACAACACAGCCGGCGTGTCCGGTCGGAACGGTGGACGATAATCGCCCACATACATGGGGCGTTTCACAAGGGCGGCGAAGCCAAGATCACCGGTCCAGCGAAACCCCGAAATACCGAGTTTTTCAAGGAATTGCCAATGACGGACGGCCACATTCGCCACCAGCATAGGGGTATGGATAAAATGGGAATAAGCCGCGTGATGGGACGCAGGCAGGTCCTTGATGATGTATTTGTTGATCCAGCCCCCCGTGGCCATCACCACGGCACGGGCCCGGATTTTGAACAGGCGGCGGTCCTTGACATAGGTGATGGTGACATATTCCGCGTTCTCGGGGGCGCCTTCGTGCTGGACATTGGTGACGGTCGCTGACAGCCGCAGGCGTACTGGATTGTCTTTTTTATCCAGTTCCGAAAAACGGACCGAAGCCGTGATAATTTCTTCAAAAGAATCGCCGCCGGATAAGGCGTTGGGCAAAATTGCTTTCATGAAGCAGCGGGCAAAACCGTCATTGCCACCTGGAAAGGAATGCCGTTCCCCCAACGCAAAACCGTCTTCATAGAATGTATTGACCCCGGGCATGCCGATGGCATAGGCGGAATAGGCCGACAAAACATCCGAACCGCCGCCTGCGGCACTGGCCAAAATGGGATCCGCAAACTGCAACACGCCGGCATCAAGCCCCATAACATCTACAACAAATTGCCGGTAGGTCATGCTGTCCAGCCATTGCGCCAGATTTGCCGGGGCCTGGGGGCGTGTGGTCCAGTTTCGCCACCGCAGCGCCGCCTCACGCAGCTTTTGCGGCAGCGGTGTGTCCTCAAGATTGTTCTGCCAGGGATTTTTTACCCACACAGCTGCGCTATCATGGGGTGTTTGATCAAAAAAATATCCAATATCAATGTCATTTTCCAACCAGTACAGGAATCCGTAATCATCCTGGCCGAAGCGAATATCCTGTATGGACCGCGAAGCGGGGGGATAGTGGAAGGCGCGCGGAATATTCAGTTTGGCATAATAATACGCGTCGCCGGCTGCAAAGCTTTTTTCAGCTCGTTCAGGTATGGAAAACCCGTTTGCCCCTTGCGGCGCAATCAGGCGGACCCCATCGACCAGAAATTCGTTCCTTTTTGACTCTCCGCCAAATACGGGATGGTTTTCCAGGAGAAGCGCCTTTTCACCGCTTTTCCGGTTTTCGACAAACTCCAGCGCGGCGCCCAGACCGGCCATGCCGCCCCCCACAATAACAAGATCATAGATCTCGCCGGTGTCTATGGCGTGGCGCTCCAGTTCCGCCCGACCGTCACGAATGCTGTGGGCGCGAAAGACGACTTCCGGCGTATTGCCGTGAGAGTGCCGATAATCGCCGACTCCGCCATATCCGTACCACTCATCCCCAAGGTCACTGGCCGGGAGAAGGTCTTCGCTGGCCTGTGCGCCTTGCAGCAGGTCTAGTGGTGAGATGTCTGCACAAAGTACCGTTCCCATGCCAAGAAGTGAGGCGTTTAAAAAGTCGCGGCGGGTGATCATGGGGCTGTCCTTTTGATGGTCTGGTTGTCCATAAAAAGCCAGATAAGGTCTGGACGTGATCTTCCGGCTTGAGACCCATTATAATGACACTCCCCGCAAATAGAGAAGCCCTGTTTCTCCTGGCGCCATCAGCACATTATGACTTGGGCCGGATCGGCATATTATCAATCAGGCGGGTATTGCCGACAATCGCGGCCACCAGCACCCGACATGGACGACTGAGATCATGGACTTCCTGCAGAGTTTCGTCGTCTCGCACCTCAAGATACTGCACTTCCTTGCAGCCGGCAGCGATCAGGTGGTTGCGGCCCTGTTTGACGGCAGCGGCGATGGAGGTACGCCCTTGTTCCAGGTCATGGGCAATCTTGGCGAGGGTTTTGGGAATTTCTAGCGCGATTTTGCGTTCCTCCGGCGTGAGATAAACGTTGCGCGAAGAGGTCGCAAGGCCGTCTTCATCCCGTACAAGTCTGCCGGCCACGACTCGCACCGGGATATCCAGGTCCCGGACCAGACGCTTCAACACGGTAAGCTGCTGATAATCCTTTTCCCCGAAAATGACCACGTCGGGCTGACACTGGAGCAGCAGCTTGGTGACCACTGTGGTCACCCCGTCGAAATGGCCGGGTCGCATGGCGCCACACATATAGTCCGTAAGCTTGTCAATGGATACGGTGGTCAGGAACCCCGGAGGGTACATATCTTCCACGCTGGGCGCATAAAGCAGCTCAACCCCCGCTTCATCCAGTTTGGCGGCGTCCTGGGCTTCTTGCCTGGGATATTTGTCAAGATCTTCGCTAGGGCCAAACTGCATGGGATTGACAAAAATGCTAACCACGACCCGGTCACATTCCGCCTGCAATTGCTTGACAATGGAGATATGACCATGATGCAACGCGCCCATGGTTGGTACCAGGCCCACAGTCAGACCGGCTGTTTTCCACTCCTGCACCTGCTGGCGCAGATCGGGAACGGTCCTGACAATTTGGAGGTTTTTGAGCTTGCCTGCTGGCGACGGGGTTTCGGCGGACGGAACGTTTTTCGGTGGCATATATGAATCCTGTGGCTTTTTGGAATTTAAACTTAAACTTTATTGTGGTTTTAGTGAGACCCGGTCGAAATCCTGTAGTCTGTTCACCCGGATTATAGTTTTCAGGGTTTCCACATAGTCTCTGCCGCGTTCGGAATATTTGTCCAGGGTTTCCACCAGCGGCATGACCCTGATGTGCCCATTTTGCGCCTCACGAGCCCGGACTTCGCGGAATCTTGCGTAGGCGGGATGGGTGTTCAGATTTCTCATATACCCCTGAACGGCCTGAATAAGATAGGGAAAACGTTTGATTTTGTGATTTTTGCCGTCCTCCCTTCTCCGGGGCACCATGCCGTCATCATTGCCAAAGGTCCACTGGCCGTAAAGGGCGTTGCCCTTCTGGGCAAAGCGCGAGGTCCCCCAGCCGCTTTCAATAGCGGCCTGGGTCAGGGCAAGGGAAGGAGGAATCGCGTTCATGCGACAAAGCAGCCGGTACAGGTTTTCTTCTTTCATACGGTACTGTTTCAGCTTGCGCCGAATCCAGAACCATTCGCTCATGCGCAAATCGAGCCCGCTTTCCATTCTGCGGATCAGGCTGATAAGTTTTTTGCGATCCGCCAGAATCTGCTCGTTCGCCTTCAGAATCAACGGCAACATGGTGGCAATGAAGAGCTTTTTGCGTTCATCAATGTCCTGCATTCGGGGCAGTTCACGAGGCAGGCGGTCCAGATATAATCGCGGCACATCCGCCAAGCCTCTGCGAATGCTGGACAGATCATATCCGTATACGGCAAAATATTTTATGGCGCTGGTATTTTCAGGCAGCTTTAAGTGATGAACCAAAGAGGCTGGTGCAAAAAGAGTTCTGCTTTTTTCCACCTGATCAATGGCCACATATAATGGCAGCAGGAAAAAAAACACTATTGCAAAGGCCGGCGGAATAGTGTTTCTGATAAGGCGGTTATGGCGTTGTATCATATTCCGGGGCATAGGGATCTGGCATGTTTTACTTAACGAACTGTTGTCAGCGGTACAAATATATACGCATAAGTATTCCTGAATGCCAGACCCTTGATGCATAAAGCGCCATCGAGTGGGATTGGTTATTGAAGAACTATGAGACTACGGGTGTAAAGGGGATAGGGAATGACTGAAACGACATTGCCCAGAAAAATGTCCAAAACTCATGTGATTGTTGTCGGCAATGAAAAGGGGGGATCGGGCAAGTCCACCACCGCCATGCATATTGTTGTCAGTCTGTTGAAAAGAGACTTTCGGGTGGCGGTCATTGATCTGGATGCCCGCCAGAAATCCCTGGCTCGGTATCTGGAAAACCGCGAAAATTATGCCCGGGCCCATAAACTCAAACTGACTATGCCGGATGTTCATGTGCTTCCAAAAGCCACAGAAGGCACCCGCGAAGACATGGAGCGGGATGAAAAAAACCGGTTTGATACGTTGCTACAGCAGTTGCGCCGGGATTATGACTTTGTTCTGATTGACTGTCCCGGAAGTGACGTTCATCTGTCCCGCCTGGCTCATGCGGTGGCGGATACTCTGATTACGCCGATTAACGACAGTTTTGTGGATCTTGATCTTCTGGCGCAGGTCAATGCGGATAATTACAAGGTGGAACGGTTAAGCCTGTATAGCGAAATGGTCTGGAATGCACGCAAGCAGCGGGCGGTGGCGGACCGCGGTCAGATTGACTGGGTGGTGATGCGCAACCGGACGTCGGCCCTGGATGCGAAAAACAAACGGCGGGTGCATGATGCGCTCAAACAGTTGGAAAAACGTGTCGCATTTCGTTATGTAGCGGGGCTTGGTGAACGGGTGATTTACCGGGAACTGTTTCCCAAGGGGCTCACTCTTGTGGATTTTCGTGATAGTGGCCAGGATAAAATGACCATGTCCCATGTTGCTGCGCGCCAAGAAATTCGCCGTCTGATGGAAGATCTGAAACTTCCCGGTTGGACCGAAGCGGCCGTGGCAGCAGAATAGGGGATAAAGCGGAAAAATCATGCCTTATCTCCTTATCCTGATCGGTCTTCTTTTTTTGCTTTATGTGGCGTTCAAATATCTGCAGCAGGCGGATGCGGCTCGTCGGTCGAAACTGGGGCGATATGTCTTGGCCTTGTTGCTTGGCGGGTTGTCTCTGTTTGTCCTGCTCAGGGGCAATATTCCTGTTGCTATTGTTCTGGCCACCGGCGCCGTATTGGCCTGGCAGGGCGTTCTGGGTAAATATCTCGCCGCCCGGGCCGGGGTGGGAGGGAAGGACGGTTCTGGTCAGAAGACAGAACCGAAGAAAAGCTATATGAGCCAGGAGGAGGCCCTGGAAATTCTTGGCCTTCAGCCCAACCCCACCGCTGCTGAAATCAAGGAAGCCTATCACCGGCTGATGCTGAAAATTCATCCGGATCAAGGCGGGTCCGACTATCTGGCCTCAAAGATCAATCAGGCCAAGGACGTTCTGCTACAGGAACACAATAGACGAAACAGAGGATAACATGGCCCATACATTTAATCCTACGGTTCTTAGAGAGTATGACATTCGAGGTATCGTTGGCAAAACGCTTGGAACAGGTGATGCCCGGGCATTGGGACAGGCGTTCGGCTCCATGGTCCGCCGTCAGGGCGGCAAGACGATCTGTGTCGGTTATGACGGGCGGCTGAGCTCTCCGGATCTGGAGCAGGCGCTGGTTGAAGGAGTATGTGCCGCAGGAGTGGATGTGATCCGGGTGGGGCGCGGCCCCACGCCCATGCTGTACTTTTCGGTTTACGAACTGGATACCGATGGCGGAATCATGATTACCGGATCCCACAATCCGCCGCATTATAACGGGTTCAAGATGATGATCGGCAAGGCTTCCTGTTTTGGAGAAAAAATTGCCGAACTGGGCCGGATGAGCGCGGCAGGGGATCTGGAACAGGGAACAGGCACAGTACGGGATGAAAATATCCTGGAGCGTTATGTGAAGCGGCTTTTGCAGGATGTGGACTTGCCGGCATTGGAAAAAGCCGGCCTGAAAGTGGCATGGGATACCGGTCATGGGGCGGCGGGCGAGGTGGTGAGCGCCCTAATCAGGGAACTTCCGGGGTACCATGTCCTACTGAACGGTGAAATTGACGGTACCTTTCCGGCGCATCATCCCGATCCCACGGTTGAAGAAAACCTGGTCCAGATCCAGGACTGCGTGGCACAGGAAGAGTGTGATCTGGGCCTGGCCTTTGATGGCGACGGAGACAGAATCGGGGCCATTGATGGCGCCGGCCGTGTGGTTTGGGGCGACCAGCTTCTGGCCATTCTCTCGCGGGAGGTGCTTGAGGATCTGCCCGGCGCGACGATTATTGCAGACGTGAAGGCCAGCCAGGTCCTGTTTGATCATATTGCCGAACTTGGCGGACGCCCGCTGATGTGGAAAACCGGTCATTCGCTGATCAAAAGCAAAATGGTGGAAACCGCGGCACCGCTTGCGGGAGAGATGAGCGGTCATATTTTTTTCAAACATAAATTCTACGGTTTTGATGACGCCATTTATGTGGCGCTGCGTCTGTTGAATGAAGTGGCCCGGACCCCGGGCGGGCTGAAGGCGTTGAAAGATAGTTTGCCAAAGGTGGTTAATACGCCTGAACTGCGTTTTCCTTGTGAAGAGGAACGAAAATTCCATATCGTACCCGAGGTTCACCGGCGTCTTAAGGCGGCAGGTGCTGATGTGGATGCAACAGATGGGGTAAGAGTGAAAACCGCGGACGGATGGTGGTTGTTGCGCCCTTCCAATACCCAGGATGTACTGGTAGCGCGTTGTGAGGCCGCGGATGAGGAGGGGCTCGCGCGGCTGAAGGCTATTCTCGCCGAACAGCTCAAAGCCAGTGGTATCGAACCCCCGCCCATGTGAAACTTCCGGGGTGAATTGAGCCAATCGATGCACAATTCACTCTAAGGCCCCCGTGAATGGCGGAACCGTTTTATTGCGGAGTCGCCTTTTGATGTGATCGTGTTTCAGGAATGTGAAAATATTATTGCACCGCACAAAATTATCTTGACAAAAGTCAGCCAGGATATATATAAATATCCATGTTGCAGCGCACAAATCCCAGTAAGGTCGTTGTTCTGGACTGGTTCAGAGTACCCGGATGATGTGTGCGAAAGTTGGTAAAAAAATCTTGGGAACTTATTCGGTGAGGTGAAGAACATGACCACTACTACGACGAAGAAAACGGCATCTTCTACGAAAAAAGATGATATGAAGACAGCTGAGAGCATCAAGGCCGCGCAGGAAAACCTGCAAAAAGCCGTTGAAGCTGGTAAAGAAAACCTGGAGAAAGCGGTAAAAGCCAGCACGGAAACCGTTCAGAAAAATCTTGAGAAGTCTGTAGAAATGTCCAAAAAACAATTTGAAGAAATCTCCAAAGGCTATGATGAAGCCGTGGCGTTCAACAAAGAAAATTATGAAGCGGCCGTGGCCGCCGGAACTGCAGCTGTAAAGGCCTTTGAAACCTTGAACGGCGAATGGCTCGCGGCCTCTAAAAAGGCTGTGGAAAGCAATGTTGAAGCAATGAAAAATCTTTTTTCCGCTAAAACACCGGCAGAATTTTTTGAAATCCAGTCCGGTCTGATGAAAGAACGTTATGACGAAATCGTGGCGGAAAGCACACGGCTGAATGAAGTGGTGACAAAGGCCGGCAAAGAAGTGGCTGAGCCGCTGAAGGCGCGTTATGAAGCCATTGCGGAAAAATTCAACCTGCCGCTGGCCAGCTAATTGATCCGGCTTGTTGGCCAGGTAAGTTTTACGGTCAAAAATATTTTCGAGAAGGCCCGGATTTACCGGGCCTTTTTGTGTTTTCCAAACACGTGATACGGATAAAAATTGCAGGGCGATCCGCCTTTTGTTAACCTGAAGTTAAGGCAATAAATCATACCATTAGAGTGAATTGTGATGAGGTTGACGCAACTCACTCTAAGACCGGTAAGATGCTGTTTTTCCGCCGGGTATTCTTTACAAAGCCGTTCTGCATTCTAACTATGTGAAGAGAGCATTCTAGCGAAGATGGTGTAGCAGCAATGAGTGAAGAACATAAAAACGGACAGGGTGATCTTGAAACCGGTATCTTGACCCAGACCAAGCCCAAAACGAAAAAGCCCTCGTTATACAAGGTCTTGATGCTGAATGATGACTACACACCAATGGATTTTGTTGTCCATGTTCTTCAGAATTTTTTCGGCAAGCCCGAACCCGAAGCCGTACAGATCATGCTTCAGGTACATCAGAAGGGGGTAGGCGTGTGCGGTGTATACAGTTTCGAAGTGGCGGAGACCAAGGTGGCTCAGGTCATAGATTACGCCCGCAAGCATCAGCATCCTTTGCAATGCACCCTGGAAAAGGAATAGGGGTAACGGACAAATAGCCTCTAAGGACATGAGATAAAAAAACATGGAATAAAATAATCAGGCAGACCGGGATATGGAAAAGTTGAATATGGAAAGAATATAGGAAGACGAACGTGCCAACATTTTCACCTAATCTTGAACATACCCTTCACCGCGCTATTGGTGAGGCCAATAAAAGACAGCATGAATTTGCCACGCTGGAGCATCTGCTGTTGGGACTTCTGGATGATCAGGATGCGGTGGCTGTGTTGCGCGCCTGTGACGTGAATATTCCCCAGCTCCGCGCCGAAATCAAAGCTTATCTGGATGTAGAGCTGCAAAACATCAAAACCGACAGAGGGGTGGAAGCTTCGCCGACGGCCGGTTTCCAGCGCGTTATCCAGCGCGCCATTTTGCATGTGCAAAGTTCGGGCCGGGAAGAGGTCACAGGCGCCAATGTGCTGGTTGGCTTGTTTTCCGAACGGGAAAGCCACGCGGTCTATTTTCTGCAACAGCATGACATGACCCGCCTGGATGCGGTTAGCTATATTTCGCACGGGTTGGCCAAATCGGCTGCCTATAGTGATCCCCGATCGCCTCACGGTCAGGAAGAGGTTGAGGAAACGGAAGAACAGGGAGATACGGCCCTGGACAAATATTGTGTCAACCTTAACCACAAGGCCCGGCAAGGGCGGATTGACCCGCTGATCGGTCGGGAAAATGAAATCAACCGGACGATCCAGGTTCTGTGCCGGCGCTCCAAGAATAACCCGCTTTATGTGGGGGATCCGGGGGTGGGCAAAACCGCTATTGCCGAGGGGCTGGCCCGGCGGATTGTGGAAAAGGATGTGCCGGAGGTATTGCAGGATTCCACCATTTTTTGTCTGGATATGGGTGCGCTTTTGGCCGGGACCCGCTATCGGGGAGATTTTGAAGAGCGCCTGAAAACCGTCATGCGGGAGATCGAAGAATATGACGGCGCAATTCTGTTTATTGATGAAATTCATACCATCATCGGTGCTGGCGCTACCAGCGGCGGGGCAATGGATGCGTCAAATCTGCTGAAACCCGCCTTGGCCAGCGGCGCGATCCGGTGCATTGGGTCCACGACTTACAAGGAATTCCGGTCCTATTTTGAAAAAGACCGGGCCTTGCTGCGGCGGTTTCAGAAAATCGACGTGGTGGAACCGACTGTCACCGAAACCAAGGAAATTCTCAAAGGCCTGCGTAAATATTTTGAGGAACATCACGACGTCAAATATAGCGACGAGGTGATTGAGGCGGCGGTGGACCTTTCCGCCCGGTATATCAATGAACGCAAAATGCCGGACAAGGCCATTGATGTGATTGACGAGGTAGGCGCCAGCCAGAAGCTTCTCCCTGCGGCCAAACGTAAAAAAACGGTTACGGTCGCGGATGTGGAAAATGTCGTCTCGAAAATGGCGCGCATTCCGCCGAAATCGGTTTCCAAGGATGATAAAGCCATTCTCAAGACCCTGGAGACGGATCTCAAGCGGGTTGTGTTTGGACAGGACAAGGCCATCGAGGTGCTGTCGGATGCCATCAAGCTGAGCCGGGCCGGTCTGCGCGAGGATGACAAGCCGATCGGCTGCTATCTGTTCAGCGGGCCGACCGGGGTCGGCAAGACGGAGGTTTCCAAGCAACTGGCCAGCCTTCTGGGGGTGGACCTGCATCGGTTCGACATGTCGGAATATATGGAACGGCATTCCGTCTCCCGCCTGATCGGTGCGCCGCCGGGATATGTGGGATATGATCAGGGCGGTTTGCTGACCGATGCCGTAGACCAGACACCGCATTGCGTGTTGTTGCTGGATGAAATCGAAAAAGCCCACCCGGATCTGTTCAACATCCTGTTGCAGGTGATGGACCATGGTAAACTTACGGACAGCAATGGCAAGAAAGTGGATTTCCGTAATGTCATTCTGATTATGACCACCAATGCGGGGGCTACGGAAATGAGTAAGGAAGCCATTGGGTTCGGGTCTTCCGTACGTGAAGGCGAAGATGAGGAAGCCATCAAGCGTCTGTTTACGCCGGAATTCCGCAACCGCCTGGATGCCGTTGTTCCGTTCAGCAACCTGTCGCCAGAGGTTATTAATCAGGTGGTGGACAAGTTCATCCTCGAACTGGAAATGCAGCTTGAGGACCGGCATGTTCATATTGAACTCACACCGGCGGCCCGCAGCTGGCTGGCGGACAAAGGGTATGACCGCCATTATGGCGCCCGGCCACTGAAGCGGGTGATCCAGGAACATATCAAAAAGCCATTGGCCAACGAACTGCTGTTTGGCAAACTCCTTGGCGGTGGAGAAGTGACGATCCGGGTCAAGGACGGCGAATTGCAGTTTGATATTGTGCCGGGGAACTATCTGCCCAAACCCACTGGCGGCGGACAGGATAAGGAAGAACTGGTTAAATAACGGTTTTACCTGCCGGTTTTCTGAAAAGGCGGGGTTAGGTGTTGACTTAACCCCGCCTTTTTTGGCGATAGGTTGACCAGGCCTTATCCGGTTTATTCAGCTATTGTTCAGCCTGCCTGTAGTATTCTATACTTCATCCAAGCGGTTAACGGCGAAGGAAAGCGATATGAAAAAGGTATCCGTAAAGATGTTCGTTCTGGCTGGTCTCCTGGGTCTGTTGGCGAGTGCTGCCAGCGGCGCGGCAGAAGACAGCACGGAGTCTGACGATCCGTTGAAGGAACTGGATAAATTCACCCGAACGGGAAAATATGAAAACTGTGTGACCTTGACACAAATCGACTCAACCAAGGTTCTGGATGACCAGCATATCCTGTTTGAGATGAAAGGGCGGAAATATTATCTCAACAAGCTGCCGCACAAATGCAGCCGGTTAGGGTTTGAGAAATCCTTTACCTATCGGTTGTCCATCAACCGGCTTTGTAACGTGGATATTATTACTGTGATTGACACAACATCCGGAATTGTCGGTCCCAGCTGCGGCCTTGGGAAATTTGAACTTCTGGAGATGAAAAAAGACACGGCACAGAAAGAGAAATAAACCGTTTATGGTGTCTTTTTAAAAGGAGTGAAGTCCCAAAGATATTCCATATCTTCGCGGAGTGCGGCTCTTTCCCGTTGCAGATATGCGGCCACGGCCTGCCGGAAGGCAGGATTAGCAATCCAGTGAGCGCTGTAGGTTTCTATGGGGACATAGCCGCGGGCGAGTTTGTGTTCGCCCTGGGCCCCGGCTTCCACCTTCTTCAGGCCGGTCTGAATCGCATAGTCAATGGCCTGATAATAACAGACTTCAAAATGCAGATAGCGGTGGTCTTCGATACAGCCCCAGTAACGGCCATAGAGCGTTTCATCCCCCAGAAGGTTCAAAGCCCCGGCGATATACCGCCTGTTGCGGCGGCACAGGATCAGTATGACCCGGTCCGCCAGGGCGGCGCCAAGATGTGAAAAGAACTCACGGTTAAGGTAAGGCCTACCCCATTTGCGGTTGGCCGTGTCCATGTAAAAAGTGAAATAACTGTCCCAGTGGCTTTCGGTGATATCGGAACCGGTCAGTATTTCCACGCTAATCCCGTCCGCCAGCGCCTCCCGCCGCTCCTTGCGAATGTTTTTGCGTTTGCGGGAGGAGAGAGAGCCCAGAAAATCCTCAAAACTGTTATATCCCTGATTGATCCAGTGAAACTGCTGATCCTGTCGTTTAAGCAGACCACAGCGGGCCATCAGGTCCCATTCCGGCTTTTCGGCAAAGGTGACATGCAGGGAGGATACCTGCCGGGCTTCGGCAAGCGCTAGGGCGGCATTGATCAGGCGTTTGCGCATTTGGGAGGGGTCCTGATCAGGATGGACCAGAAGTCGCGGGCCGGTTACCGGGCTGAAGGGCACGGAGGCCTGAAGTTTGGGGTAATAGTGCCCACCGGCTCTATGGTAGGCGTCAGCCCAGCCATGATCAAACACATATTCGCCATAAGAATGGGATTTAAGATACAGCGGCATGATGCCCAGCGCTATTCCCGCGTCATTTTCCAGAACAATATGTTGGCCCAGCCATCCGGTTTCGGCGGTGGCGCAGCCGCTGTCTTCCAGCGCTTTCAGAAACTCGTGGGAAACAAAGGGGTTATGGCCGCTGTCAGGATGCAAGGCACAGCGATTCCACGTCGCGCGGTCGATGGCGGACAGGGAGGTCAAAACGCGCATGTTCAGAGGTGAAGTGGTGGTCATGGCCGAAGTGTAGCGTTATGTGCCATAGATTTCCCAGAGATTTCTATGTCGGCAATTCAAAAATTTTTGCATCGCAGAAGGTTTCTGCCCGTTTGTGCTGCGCAGGTGTTCTGACGGTCCAGGTCAGCACGGGGATCTTGTGATCCCGGCAATAGGCGGTGGCATCATTTGGCAGGCTGCAAATATCATAGGCGAGAAAATCCGCGTCAAGTCTCTCTATAAGTTCAATATGCCGGGCCGGAGAATAGGCATCCGCGTTTCGTCGTCGTGAACACAGGGGTTTTTGGGTAGTTGCGACCAGTCCACGGCGGATCTGTGGCGCGTGGTCGCGAAACCAGGCCACGATTTTCTCCTCAAAAGACATGATGGCCGCAGGACCGGTATAGGACCCTATGGCCGCACAAGTGGCGGCAGCAATTTCCCCTGGGCATTCCTGGTCCCCCTTGATTTCGATCAGTACGGGCACCCGCCCTGCGGTGTGGTCAAGGACGCTTGTAAGCAAAGGAATGGTATCGGGACCGCCCAGAAGTTTAAACCGCTGCAGCTCGGCGGTATCGTAATCATCAATATTTCCCTTTTGCCCGGTCAGGCGCGACAGGTGACGGTCATGAAACACCACCGGGGAGCGGTCTTTGCTCAACAGCACATCCAGTTCAAAACCATATCCTTTCTGGATGGCGGCCCGGAAGGCGGAGAAGGAATTTTCCACAAAGCCAGTTGCCGGGCCATGGAGCCCCCGGTGGGCGTAATTCCATGTTGTCAGCCAGTCGCTCACTGTATTGAGCCAGGGTCAGGAAATTTCGATTAGGGCGTCGATTTCCACCGGCACATTGAGCGGCAGGGCATTGACGCCGACGGCAGAGCGGGAGTGTCTGCCCTTCTCGCCAAATATTTCAACCATCAGATCGGAAGCTCCGTTAATGATCGCGGGTTGCCCCTCAAAACCATCTGTGCAATTGACAAACGCGCCGAGCTTGACAATGCGGCGGATGCGGTTGAGGTCGCCGTCACAGGCGGCCTTGGCCTGGGCGATAATGTTTATGGCGCAAAGTCGGGCTGCTTCGCGGGCCGTCTCTTCATCCAGATCCTGGCCGACCTTTCCCTGAAAGGCAAGACGCCCGTCTGCACTCAAGGGAATCTGGCCCGAAATGGAAATCAGATTGTTCGTGACCACATAAGGCACATAATTGGCCACCGGCTTTGCAGGTTCCGGTAGGGTAAGGCCCAGTGCCGCCAGTTTTTCCTCAACAGGACTTGTCATGTTCTTCTTCCGTTTTGTAGGGTTGAACTTCCGTATATTGCAAAGGAGATTACCCTTTTCGCTAGCGGAAGGGAAGGAAGATCAGGCCCTGATGCGGGACTTTTGTGGTTGGCCTTTTTTGTGGCGATACATGTCCCGGTCGGCGTGGTTGAGGATCGCGTCAATGGTACTGTCCGAAGCAATTTTCGCGGAGCCAAAGCTGGCGCTGGCCCATAATTTTTGGCCCTTGAACAGGCAGGGGGTGTTTTCCAGAGACTGCAGGATATGCCTGATTCTGGCGGCCGCCTGTTCAGGGATACAACGGCTTAAAAGCAGCCCGAATTCGTCTCCTCCCAGCCGGGCGGCATAATCCGTTGAACGCAGGGAACTTTTCAAGCATTGGGCGACATGCTGAAGCAAGGCATCGCCCGCTGCATGGCCATAAGTGTCATTCACACTTTTGAAATCATTCAGGTCGATATAGACAAAAAGACCTTGATCCCCATAGCGTTGGGAAGCAGCCAAGGCATGCTGTAATTCCATTTCAAGGCCGCGGCGGTTCAGCAGGCCAGTGAGCGCATCGCTGGCAGCCAGAGACTCCAGCTCTTCAATGCGTTTCTTTTGTTCGGCTATAGTTTGTTCCGCTTCTGCGGCGAAATGCAGTATTTGGGTCAGCAGTGATTTGTTCTGCCTGGAATGGGTTTCTTTGGAAAAATCGAATTTGTGGACCAGTTCCCCCGCGAGCTGGTCTAAGACAGATGCATGATTAACGGCCTTGTGTCGCGATGGCATAGTGAGCTGGTTCATAGGCATTTCCTTGCTGTTACTCTCCAAATACATTTACAGGATCCGTTATTAGCAATGCCCGTGCCAAAATTTAATTTGTTGATATTTAAGGAAAAATATCAATGTGGGGAAATGTCATGGAAAATATTGCCGTTCGTGCTGGGAAAAAAGTCCCCAAATATGGTTAACAAAATTAACCATAAGGCACAGATTTTCAGCGACACTTTTACTTATATTTTAGCTGCTGAGTGGGCTGCCGATGGACCAGGAATGTCCAAAAGGATCTTTTAAACGGCCATAACGCGCGCCCCAGAACTGGTTATCAATCGGCATTTCAATTTCGGCCCCGGCTTCCACAGCGCGTTGCCACCATTTGTCGGCATCGTCCACTTCCAAATGCAATGTTACCCCGGTTGGAGGCACGGGGGTCATCCCAAATTCGGGAAAAATATCATGCATCATAAGATCACAGCCATTGATGCGTAAATGGGCATGCAACAGACGTTCGCCGTCTTCGGCTGCATGGCGCTCAACTTCCGTGGCGCCAAAAGCTTTTTTATAAAAGTCGATGGCGGCTTTGGCGCCGTCAACGGCAAGATGAGGAATAAGTCCGTCATGGAGAGGCATATTGGGGGTCCTTTTCTGGCAAGAAACGGCCTTGACTGGTGGTATGCACGGGCCTTGGGACAATATAAAAGTACAACTATAAAGGTTATTTCTGAAGCCGGCAAGGTACAGGTACAACGGGCTGAGCGGTTCCGTTAAGACAGGGTGCGGCCCTTTTTGATAATATCCGTTCCAAACTTATGACGCAATTTGTCGATTGTACGTTCCGTGCGGATTTTCCGGGACATGCCGTCATTCAGCAGCCCGGGCTGATCGGCGTCTTCCGCCGGACACAGATTGGACACACCGATTCCGATCAAGCGGTATTCAAGCCCCTGACATTCGGGGCGCAGCAGATAAAGCCCGTACTGGAATAAACTTTCCGCCATTTGTGTGGGGCTGTCCGGAGTGACGGAACGGCTCACCTGGCGGAAATTGGCGGTTTTGAGTTTCAGGGTAATGGTGCGTCCAGCGATTCCCTGTTTTTTGAGCCGGGCGGAAACCTTTTCACACAAGGGCCAGAGCAGTCTGCGTAATTCCTCAAAATCCGAGACGTCCTTATCCAGGGTGATTTCATTGGAAATGCTTTTGATATCTCCTTCGGGGCTGATGGTGCGACTGTCTTCCCCGCGGGAAAAATGATACAGGCGTTCTCCCAGGCGACCATATTTTTTCATCAGGGCAGCTTTATCCATATGTTGTAACTGCCCGATCCGGATGATGCCGTCCCGTTTCATCTTTTGTTGGGTGACCTTGCCGACGCCCCACATTTTACTGATCGGTTGTTGGGCAAGGAAACCCAGGGTCTCGGCTTTGCCAATCACGGAAAACCCCCGTGGTTTGTTCAGGTCCGAAGCCATCTTGGCGAGAAACTTGTTATGGCTGAGCCCGACGGAAACGGTGATGCCGATCTCCTGTTCAATTTGCCGGACGACACGGCACAGGGTCACGGCCGGGCAGGCCCCATGCAATCTTTCTGTGCCCCGAAGGTCCAGAAATGCTTCATCAATGGACAACGGTTCCACGTCGGGCGTAACGGCATCAAAAATGGCGCGGATTTCCCGGCTCACCTGTTTGTATTTTGCCATGTCAGGGGGCATCACGACGGCCTCTGGACATAATTTCAGCGCCTGATACATCGGCATGGCGGAATGTACGCCGAATCCGCGCGCCAGATAACAGGCGGTGGACACCACCCCTCTTTTGCCACCGCCGATAATCAACGGCCTGGAGAGCAAGCTTGGATCATCGCGTTTTTCAATACTGGCATAAAAGGCGTCACAATCAATATGGCTGATGCCAAGCTGGTCCAGTTCATCATGCAGGATCAGTCGGGGGCTGCCGCAGACCGGGCAGGTCTCAGAGGTCTCAGGCCACTTGGTTCCGGCCGATATGGCCTGAGCCGTTTCATAAAACAGGCAGTCACGGCACAACAGCATCATCAGTTTCCTTCCGCCTGGGCTGCCGGCCAGAGCCAGGCGGCGCCCCGAACGCCACTGGAAGGGCCAAAACGGGCTCTGACCAGCCGGGTTGTTACCACGTCGGAGAAAACGTAGTCCTGCCACAGCTTAGGCACAATCTGATACAGGCTGTCAGTTTCCGACATGCCGCCGCCCAGAACAATCACCTCCGGATCAAGGATGTTGATGACCAAGGCCAGGGCTTTGGCCAGTCTGACCTGGTAGTGGTACAGCAGGGTATGACACAGGTCACAGCCCTCAGTGGCCCGTTTTACAATATCCTGCGGGGACAGCCCGTCTGGATGGGTGGCGGTCAAAGCCGGACCGGAGAGAAAGGTCTCAATGCATCCTTGCCGGCCACAGTAACAGGCCGGTCCGGGCCATTCCCCCCATGAGGGGTTCGGCCAGGGCAGGGGGTTGTGCCCCCATTCTCCGCCTATGGCATTACTGCCCACAACACATTTGCCGTCAATGACAATGCCGCCACCGACCCCGGTGCCGAGAATGACGCCAAAAACGTTATGATAGCCTGCCGCGGCTCCATCTGTGGCTTCGGACAGGGCAAAACAATTGGCGTCGTTATCAACCCGAACCGGTCGTTGAAGGAGCTGTTCCAGGTCCTCTTTCAGAGGGCGATCGTTGAGCCAGGTGGAGTTGGCATTTTTGACCCGCCCGGTTTTCCGGGACAGGGCACCGGGAATGCCAATTCCGAGACTGCCGGGCCGGTGCAGGTGCTGTTCGGCCTCGCGAACCAGCCGGGCGATGGTCTGCACGGTACCGTTATAATCGTTGCGCGGCGTGGGACAGCGTTTGCGCCAGATTTCCTGCCCCCCGGCATCCAGCGCAATAATCTCAGTCTTGGTTCCGCCAAGGTCAACGCCAAGTCGCATCCTGCCAGTTCCTTACCCCAGTCAGTTCCTTACCCCAGTCAGTTCCTAAACCCCGTCCGTTTCTTAACTTTGCCCGTTTCTTAACGTTGTGTGCGGATTTGACACGACATCCTTTAGGCAGATTGTTCCTGAATATGCTGTTCCACATGGTGGCGGATTTCATCCCAATGGTCACAGCGATGATGGCTGTCCGGGGCGGGATCAGCTATCCGCCGGAGCCCTTCATGGGCAATGAAATGCAGGCGTAGGGAATGCGGCACATGTTCTGCCACCGAAGTGATATGCCGGGCAATGTCGTCGATGAAAATCACCGGCTTACGGGTAGGGGCGGCAATCTCCCGGGCCACGGGACCTTTCAGGCCGCTGCTAGAGACAAGTGGGTAGTCCAGGCCGTGTTTTTTCATCAAATCCCGCCGTCGTTCCGCGAAGGCATGGGGAATATTGGTCAGGATCACCACTTCACAATTTTCCGACAACCGGTCCAGATTTTCACGGGCTCCGTCCACGAGATGTTGCCGGTCCACGGAATAATCAAAAAAGTCATCCAGCAGTCGTTCAAGTTCCGCAACGGGAAAGGCAACATCGCTGTCCAGATAACGGATATTTCCGGCCAGTTTGTAGCTTTCCAGACGGAGATACATCCCCCGTTTGCGCAGAAAGTTATCCAGCAGCTCTGTAAAATGCAGCAATACTTCATCGGCGTCGCTGATAATCAGGGCGCGTTCGGGGTCAAGGTTTATTTGTTTGATTTGTTCCAGGGCGATCTGCATAGTAACCTTTAATTAACCATGAGTTATGTATTCTGAATCGGGGAAGGCTGTCCTGGCCTGGCGCGGCAGTGCGGGGCTGATACCGTGAATTGAACAGAAATGCATCAGACGTTTTTCATCCTGCAAGATAAAATCAAGAATGCTCGCCAGCGTCGCTGGTTCGCCAGCCGTTTGAGAGAGAGTTTCCGGGGTCATGCCGCTCAAACGCAAAAACGCCGTCAGGGCATCGCCGTCTTCGGCCAGGTAAGTAAGAACCCGAAGGGCCAGAACTTCTGCGTGTTCCCTATGCATGACTGAGGACCCAATTTAATTGGTAAAGATGGAAAAAACTGGAAAAATAAAATGTTAACCGCTTTTTCATATCATCTTATTATACATGCTGATATGTAACAAGGGAATGATTTGTGGCCGGTATATGTTAGGGCGCATTATACATAACGAGACAAAGTATGCCTAAAAAGATTCTTGTCGTGGAAGATAACGAACTTAACATGAAGTTATTTTGTGACCTTCTTGAGGCGCATGGGTATGAAACCATACAGACTCAGGAAGGCATGAAGGCCCTGGAACTGGCACGAACGGAAAATCCTGACCTGATTCTCATGGATATCCAGTTGCCCGAAGTTTCCGGTCTGGAAGTCACCAAATGGATCAAGGAGGATGACGAGCTTAACGCCATTCCGGTCATTGCTGTGACGGCATTTGCCATGAAGGGAGATGAGGAAAAAATCCGCGACGGGGGGTGTGAAGCCTATATTGCCAAACCAATTTCCGTCAGCCAGTTTATTGAAACCGTTAAAAAGTTTGTAGGATAAACCCAAAGGATGACGGCCCGAGTATTAGTCGTAGATGACGTAATCCAGAATGTGAAGTTGCTGGAAGCCAAATTGTCCAGCGAATATTTCGATGTGCTGACAGCCATGAACGGGGAAGAGGCGCTGGCCGTCATCGAAAAGGAACAACCGGATCTTGTTCTGCTTGATGTCATGATGCCCGGCATGGACGGTTTTGAGGTTTGCCGGCGCATTCGTCAAAACCCGGCGTCCTCGCATATTCCCGTCGTGATGGTAACGGCCCTGGATCAGCCGAAAGACCGCGTGGCGGGGCTGGAAGCCGGGGCCGATGATTTTCTGACCAAACCGGTGCAGGATTTGCCGCTTTTTGCCCGGGTGCGCTCGCTGGTGCGGTTGAAGGTTCTAATGGATGAACTGCGCATGCGTGAGACCACCGGCATGAATTTCGGTCTCCACATCGCCAATGATGCCGGGAAAAATATCAATCTGTCCAATGCCCGAACGTTACTGGTGGAAGATTATGCCCGGGTGGCGGAGCGCATCAAACGCTATCTTGACGGGCTGACCCGGGTGGATATAGATGCTGTCGAAAATGGTGAGATCACCACGGAAGGTTTGGAAAAGTATGACCTGTTTATTGTCAGTCTCAGCCTTGCCAATGCTGACGGGCTGAGACTGTGTTCCCATTTGCGTTCAATGGAGAGAACCCGGCATACCCCGATTCTGGTGCTGGTGGATGAGGGGGATGATGCCCAGATGGTGCGGGCGATGGATATGGGGGTGAACGACTACATTACCCGTCCTGTCGACAGCAATGAACTTGTGGCGCGGGTAAAATCACAAATTCGCCAGAAACGTTATGCCAACCGGTTGCGGCGCAATATGAAGAAAAGCATGGAAATGGCTATGACCGATGCCGTGACCGGCCTTTACAATCGGCACTTTCTGTCTTCTCACCTGGATAACCTGATGTCGCCGGAAAATGACAAACGGCGTACGGTGTCCGTATTAATGATGGATATAGATCACTTTAAACCGATTAACGACAAATACGGTCATGCTTCGGGAGATGAAGTGCTATATGAATTTGCCCAGCGTATTTCCGATAATATCCGCAGTATTGACTTGGCGGCACGATTCGGGGGGGAAGAATTTGTTGTGGTGATGCCGGAAACCGATCTGGAATTTGCTTATTTTGTGGCGGAACGCTTGCGCAAGAGCATATGCAATGAACCGTTTGAAATTTCGGGATCTGATGAACCGATCAACGTTACCGTCAGCATTGGTGTCGCCATTTCGGGAGACAAGAATCTCAGCAGTTCGAAACTTCTCGTTGCGGCAGACAAGGCGCTATATCAGGCCAAAGAGACAGGCCGTAACCGGGTTTGCGGTTATGAGCAATAATCATCCTGTCTTCAACCCCTGTCCGGGTTAATATATACAATTCTGTGCCCTCTGGGGTCCGATACGGGAAAACCTGTTCGGCATGGTGGATGCCGCCAGTGACGCAAAACGGCGGAAATGGCTAGAAAAGGTCGAGGGTCTGGGCCGGAAAGGGGGCTGAAACTGAAACCGGCCGGTAAAAATTACCAGCCGGATCAACAAACCTGGGTCATGGAACAGAAGGCCTTATTTGATTTTGGCTTCCTTGAATTCCACATGTTTACGCGCAATGGGATCATATTTCCGCATCACCATTTTTTCGGTGATGTTGCGCGGATTTTTCTTGGTTACATAAAAATAACCTGTGCCAGCCGTGCTGACGAGTTTGATTTTTACACTAGCGGGTTTGGCCATTTTTGTGGCTCCGATCTTTATGTTCAAAAAATACGTGAGCGGAAAATACAGCTATTGCCCGTGAAGTCAAGTCCTCTCGTGGGAAATGAACAAAAAACTTGCTCCAGAGCATCGCTGGATCCTAGAGTGAATTGTGAATAGGTTGGCTCAATTCACTCTAGTCAGAAGGATCACTTCCGGGAACGCCGTTTTCTGGATTTCGCCGGGCGATCTTTTTTGGCTTTTTTGGGGGCGCGTTTGCGTCCCCGGGCCTGGAGAAGTTCCTCGTCCAGAAGTTCAAGCATCAGGCCGCCGGTGATCGGATTGGCCTCCCGCAGGCGCACCATAACCTTGTCCCCCAGTTGGTAGACAATATTGGTGTATTCCCCTTCCAGGAGATGCAGATCCGCATCGTAAATGAAATAGTCGCCCACAAGGGAAGACATGGGGACAAAACCGTCCCCGCCGCTCTCATCAAGGGTGATGAACAGGCCCGCCCGGCTGACCCCGGAAATCTTGCCCTCGAAGATGTCTCCCACATGAGCAGCCATATAGGCGGCCACATAACGGTCGGTGGATTCCCGTTCAGCCAGCATGGCCCGTCTTTCCGTGTCGCTGATATGTTCCGCAGTATCCTGAAACAGCTCACGGTCCTGTTTGCTCAGGCCATCATCGCCCAGTTTCAGCGCCCCGATCAGCGCCCGGTGTACCATAATATCCGCATAACGGCGAATGGGTGAGGTGAAATGAGCATATTGGCTCAGCGACAAGCCGAAATGCCCCAGATTTTCAGGGGAATAGATGGCTTGGGACTGACTGCGCAACACCATGGTATTGACCAGTTCATCATGGGGAGTGCCATCGACCTGGCGCAGGATATTGTTAAACACCTTGGGCAGCATGACCTGTCCGCGCGCCAGTTCGATATTCAGGCTTTTGAGAAACTCCCTGAGCGATTCCAGTTTTTCCAGAGACGGCGGTTCATGCACCCGGTACATGCAGGGCCAGCCCTTCATGGACAGTTCCTGCGCTGCCGAGACATTGGCCTGAATCATATATTCTTCCACCAGCTTGTGGGCCGGCAGACTGATGCGCGGCTGGATCGAGAGAATATGACCTTCTTCGTCCAAAGTGATTTTGCGTTCGGGCACTTCAAGATCAAGGGGTTCGCGCTTGTTGCGTCCGATCATCATGCATTCGAAAGCCCCGAACAGCGGCCGGATCACCTCCTCAAGCAAGGGGGCAGCCCTGTCGCTGACTTGACCCTCCATGGCGCGTTGGACTTCCTCATAAGACAGGCCGCCGGCAGACCGCATCAGGCCACGGACAAATTTGTGGCGCAGTTTCTTACCGTGCTGATTGAACCACATATGGACAGCAAAACAATATCTGTCTTCCCCTTCTTTCAGCGAGCACAGGCCGTTGGACAGGCGTTCGGGCAGCATGGGCACAACCCGATCAGGGAAATATACACTGTTGCCACGCGTGCGGGCCTCCCGATCCAGGGCGGAGCCGGGGCGGACATAATGGGCCACATCGGCAATGGCGACGATGACGTGCCAGCCGCCTTCATTCTTGGGATCCGGATCTGGTTCCGCCCAGATGGCGTCATCGTGATCGCGTGCATCCTGTGGATCAATGGTGATCAGGGGAATGTCCCTGAGATCTATCCGATCGCCCAGGACCGGCGGTTCCGAACGATCGGCTTCCGCCAGGGCTTCGTCACTGAAATCAAGGGGGATGCCATGCGCATGGATGGCGATCAGACTGATGGAGCGGGGTTCATCCATGGTGCCTAGACACTGTTTGACCCGGGCCGGGCGAGGGCCTGCACGGCGCCGGCCGGCACGCTGGATTTCCGCCAGTACCAATTCGCCGTCTTCGGCCCCGTTCCAATCCGCCTTGCCGATGACATAAACATCCCGGTTCTTTTTGTCTGTGGGATGCACCATGGCAATGTTTTCATCCATGCGGCGGAAAAACCCCATAACGAGACCGCGGCTGCTTTCCAGTTTCCGGATGATGCTGGCGACATACCCTTCTCGGGCTTCCCGGTGACGGCTGAGGCGTACCAGCGCCCGGTCGCCAATGCCGAGCGTGGCCTTCTTGTCATGCGCAAACAAGGTGATAGGCGGGGGCGGGCCGCTTTCGTCCCAGTTTGTAGGGCGGGCCACCAGATCACCCATCCTATCGACGCCGGTAATTTCGATTACGGTGATCGGCGGCAGCTCCCCGCCCACATGCACCTGCTTCTTATGCCCCCGGTCAAGAAGACCTTCTTCGGTCATTTCCTTGAGAAGTTTTTTCAAACGAATGCGGTCGTCCCCGCGAATATGAAATGCCTTGGCAATTTCTCTTTTGGAGACCTTGCCAGGGCTTTGTTTCAAAAAGTCGAGAATGTCGTCCTTTGTGGGAAAGGAAATATGTTTTTTGGGACTCATCTGGGCCGTTCTCTATCGGTCAGGCCGTTTTCTTACGGGACCGTTTGGTTTTGCCCCTGGCAGCGCGGGCCTTCAGAAGTTCCAGGGCCTCTTCCATGGTGATTTCCTTAGGATCCTTGTCCTTGGGAATGGTCGCATTGGTTCGTTTATGCTTGACATAGGGACCGTATCGACCGTCCAGAACCTGGACAGGTTCGCCGTCTTCAGGATGCGCCCCCAGTTCCTTGATCGTGGCGGCCCCGCCTTTTTTCTTTTTCCGGCCTTCTTCAATCAGTTCGACAGCTCGGTTGATCCCGAGGGTAAAGACCTCTTCGGGATCCTTGAGACTGACAAAAACGCCATTATGGGCGACATAGGGGCCATAGCGGCCAATGGCGGTCGTGATCGGCCCGCCGTCTTCGGGGTGTTTGCCCACTTCCCGGGGCAGGGACAGCAGTTTCAGCGCCCGTTCAAGATCCACGCTGTCCACGGACATGCCTTTCGGAATCGAGGCCCGTTTGGGTTTTTCTTTTTTGTCCACCGGTTCGCCTAACTGGACATAGGGACCAAACCGACCACTGCGCAGGGTCACTTCCATGCCGCTTCCGGGATCAATCCCCAAAAGCTTGACCCCGTCTTCAAGCGGCTCTTCCGCCCCGTTCTGTTCGCCGTTTTTCATATGCCGGGTGTAATTACAGTCGGGATAGTTGGAGCAGCCGATAAAGGCACCGAATTTTCCGGTTTTGAGGCTCAGACGACCATCCGTGCATTTGGGACAGGCCCGCGGGTCCTTACCGTCTTCGGTTTCCGGGAAAATATAGGGAGCCAGCACATTGTTCAGAGTTTCCAGAACATCTGCGACGCGCAGTTCCTTGGTCTCGTCCACAGCTTTGCTGAATTCCGCCCAGAAGTCATTCAGAACTTTTTTCCAAGGGATTTGTCCTTCGGAAATCTGGTCCAGAAGTTCTTCCATGCCGGCGGTAAAGTCATATTCGACATATTTGCCAAAATAGTTTTCCAGAAAGGCGATCACCAGCCGCCCTTTGTCCTCGGGGACAAAGCGGTTCTTGTCCATGATCACATAGTTGCGGTCCCGCAGGACGGACAGGATCGAGGCGTAGGTGGACGGCCGGCCAATGCCCAGTTCTTCCATTTTCTTGACAAGACTTGCTTCTGTATAACGCGGCGGCGGCTCGGTAAAATGCTGATTGGCCTCGACCTTTTCCTGATTGACCGGATCCCCCTTGTCCAGTTTTGGAAGACGGCCACCATTTTCCTCGTCGTCCTCATCATCCTTGCCTTCCTGATACAACGTCAGGAAACCATCGAAGATCTGCACCGTGCCGGTGGCGCGCAGGCCCTGTTGGCGATCCTCGGAGATCAGGTCCACCGTTGTGCGTTCCAGTTGGGCCTCACTCATCTGCGAGGCGATGGTCCGTTTCCAGATCAGTTCATACAGCCGCCGCTGGTCCTCGTCCAGGTAACGCGCCATATCCTTGGGCAGGCGAGACAGATCCGTCGGGCGGATGGCTTCATGGGCTTCCTGCGCATTTTTCGCCTTTGACTTGTAGACCCGTGGGGATTGGGGCAGATATTTTTCGCCAAAATCACGGGAAATAACACTACGTGCCCCCTGAATGGCTTCCTGGGCAAGGGTAACGCCATCGGTTCGCATATAGGTGATCAGACCGACGGTTTCGCCACCAAGATCGACACCTTCATAAAGTTTCTGGGCCACACGCATGGTGCGGGTGGCATTGAATCCCAGTTTGCGGGCCGCTTCCTGTTGCAGGGTCGAGGTGGTAAAGGGCGGGGCGGGATAGCGTTTTGTCGGTTTGCTTTCCACGGAAGCCACCGAAAAAGCCGCCTGTTCGATCTTCGCCTTGGCGGCCAGGGCGTCCGTTTCATTGGTCAGAGTGAATTTCTGAACCTTGGCCCCGTCAAGCAGGCTAAGGCGGGCCTCAAAGGCCGCGCCGGCTCCGGTTTTCATTTTGGCAAGAATGGACCAGTATTCACGGGGCTTGAATTGCTCAATCTCCAACTCCCGGTCACAAATCAGCCGCAAGGCCACTGACTGCACCCGCCCGGCAGAACGTGAGCCCGGCAGTTTGCGCCACAGCACCGGGGAGAGGGTAAAACCAACCAGATAATCCAGCGCGCGTCGGGCCAGGTAGGCTTCCACCAGTTTGTCGTCGATATTGCGCGGTTCTTCCATGGCCTTGAGAATGGCATTTTTGGTGATTTCGTTGAACACCACACGCTTTATGGCTTGGTCCTTAATCACACCACGGCGCTTTTTCAGCAATTCCAGCACATGCCAGCTGATGGCTTCCCCTTCGCGGTCCGGGTCGGTGGCCAGAATGATCTCGTCGGATTTTTTGGCGGCCTCAGCAATTTCCTTGATGCGTTTTTTACTGTCATTGTCCACCTGCCATTCCATAGCGAAATCTTCGTCAGGTTTGACGGAACCGTCCTTAGACGGCAAATCACGCACATGGCCAAAACTGGCCAGAACCTGATAGTCCTTGCCCAGATATTTATTGATAGTTTTGGCCTTGGCCGGAGATTCAACAACAACCGTTTTCATGTATTTGACTTTTAGTTCTATCCGTTATTTCCATCCGCAGCGGGAACACCGCGACATATAAAGTTCTAAACAAGAGTCTGTGGCTTATAATGGGCTCTAGCACAATTTGTCAGCAAAAAGCTACCCTGTTTCCGGGATGACGCACGATTTCTCCCGCCAGTTCCAGTTCCAGAAGCACCGTATGCAGCACGGCCGGGGGGAGGGCGGTTTGCCGGATCAGTTCGTCTATCTGGACAGGCGTATGGCTCAGTTTTTCCCGAATTACAAGCCGTGCATTGTGCAGATCTTTTTCCTCTGGGTCGGACCAGAGCGGGGGGGTGAAGTGATCCATATCGGGTTCTCCGATAATTCTGTCCTGCTGAAGGTGCAGAACGTCAAGAATATCGTCGGCCGTTTCGGTCAGGACGGCGCCTTGGCGAATCAGACTGTTTGGTCCCTTGGCGCGCGGATCCAGCGGTGAGCCGGGAATGGCGAAAACCTCACGCCCCTGTTCTAGCGCCAGCCGGGCGGTAATCAGGGATCCGGATTTGTGGGTGGCTTCCACCACCAGAAGCCCCAACGAAAGACCGGAAATAATCCGGTTACGGCGGGGAAAATGCCGGGCCTGGGGCTGGATGCCGAGCGGCATTTCCGACAGCAGCAGGCCAGTTTCCCTGATTTGATGATAAAGAGGCTCATTTTCTCTGGGATACGGCACATCGACACCGCCGGCCAGCACAGCAACAGTCCCGCTGGACAGGGCCCCCTCATGGACGGCGGCGTCAATACCGCGGGCCATGCCGGAGATGAGCACATATCCTGCCTGCCCCAGCGCCTGCGCCATATGGCGGGCCAGGCGCAGGCCGACAGCGGAAGCGTTACGGGCACCGACAATGGCAAAACACGGTTTTTCGAGGAGGGAGCGGTGCCCAAGGGCAAAAAGCACCGGTGGGGCGTCTTCTGTCGCGGCGAGTGCGCGGGGATAGGATACATCCCCGAAAACAATTATCTCCCCTTCAAGGCGTTTCAGCGCGGCAAGTTCTGCCCGCGCTGCCTTTTCGGCATAGGCGATGAGCGGCTTGCGCCGACCCCCGCGCCGGGAAAGTTCAGGCAGCATTTTAAGGGCTTGTCTGGCGCTGCCATAGCGGGCGAGAAGGTGGCGGAAAGTCACCGGCCCGACATTTTCGGTGCGGATCAATCGCAGACGGGACAGCTTTTCTTCGGCTGTCAAAGGCGTTGGCGCAGCATCTTTGTGTCCATTCATTTATTCCCCCAATCGTGTGTTCCCCCAATCATGTAGCTCCCCCCAAAAAAAAGCGTGGTCAGCCTTTTTTGCCGATCCGGGGTTCTGTGCCATCCAGCAGGCGTTTGATATTATCCTTATGACGGATAAAGATTAGACTACACAATATACCGCTTAAAATTGCAAGCCCTATATTGTCAATATAATAAGAGTAGAGTGGGGAAAGTGCTGCTGCAACAAGCGCGGAAAGCGACGAAATTCTGAACAGCAGCGCCGTGATAAGCCAGGTCAGACATGCGGCGAGGCCCACCGGCCAGCCTAGCGCCAGAAGAGTGCCAAGGAATGTGGCAACCCCTTTCCCACCTTTAAATTTCAGCCAGACGGGATAGATATGTCCGACAAACGCGGCGCCTCCGGCATACAGTCCCAGTCCCGGCAGATACGTTTCGGCCAGCAGGGCCGCAGCGGCTCCCTTACCGCCATCCAGCAGGAGGGTGAGAAGGGCCAGGGCTTTATTACCGGTGCGCAGGACATTGGTTGCCCCGATATTGCCTGACCCGATTTTCCGGATATCCCCCAGCCCTGCCAGACGGGTGAGCAGTAGACCGAAAGGAATGGCGCCCAACGCATAGCCGGCCAGGATGGCCAAAAGGATGGTTTGGTAAGCTAGGGGCTCGCTCATGCATTATCCCCGTTTATGCGGCGTTATAATCAAACACCGTTTGTCCGCCGACAACGGTTCGCAAGACGCGGCCCTGGACCGGGCGACCATCAAAAGGGGTATTTTTGGTAATGCTGATCAGGTTGTCTGCGTCAATTTTGTATGGGGTGTCGGGATCGAACAGACACAGATCTGCCGGCGCGCCTTCTGCGAGCACTCCCGTTTCCAGCCCCAGGATTCTGGCTGGATTACAGGTCATCTTGGCGAGCACCTCCAGCAGGCTGAGATGGCCATTGTGATAAAGCTCCAATGCCACGGGCAGCATGGTTTCCAGTCCGATAACGCCGGCTTCGGCCTGCTCAAAGGGTACACGTTTGTTTTCCGGGTCCTCCGGGTCATGACCGCTGACGATCACATCGATGATGCCGTCTTTCAGGGCCTCTACCACAGCGACCCTATCGTCCTCGCTCCTGAGCGGCGGGGAGACTTTGGCGAAGGTGCGATAATCTTCGATGGCAAATTCGTTGAGGGCAAAATGCGGCACTGCCACCCCGGCGGTAATGCGCAAGCCGCTTACCTTGGCGGCTCTCATGACTTCAATGCTGTCCTGGCAGGTGATCTGGGAAGCATGATACCGGGTGCCGATTTTTTTCAGCAAGCGGATATCCCGTTCCAGCATGATGGTTTCGGCTTCTGTGGGGATGCCGGGCAGACCGAGGCGCGTGGCCAATTCCCCGTCGTTCATACAGCCATTTGCCGACAGGCTGGGTTCGGCAAGATGCTGGATCACCAGCCCGTCAAAATAGGACATGTATTTCAGGATACGCCGCATGAGTGTGGCGTCGGGGATGCTGACATTCCCGTCGGTGAAAGCTTTAATCCCCGCCCGGCTCATCAATCCGATTTCGGTCATTTCCTTGCCCTTGAGCTGTTTGGTCAATGCCGGGAAGGTCAGAAAGCGGACTTTGGCCTGACGGGTGCGGCTCATCACATATTCCACTCGCGCCAGGTCATCAATAATAGGCGAGGTGACAGGTTGGACGCAGACTGTGGTGACCCCCCCGAAAGCCGCCGCATCGCCGGTGTTCTGGATAGTATCGCGATAATCTGCCCCCGGAATGCCAATAAAGACGCGCATGTCAATCAGGCCGGGGGCCAGGCATTTGCCCTGACAGTCGATGATGGTGATGTCGTCCTTGGGAACGGTGAGTTTTTCGCCGATGGCGGCAATGATTTTACTGTCGACCAGAAGTTGTCCCAGCCGGTCCAGGCCGCTGGCCGGATCAAGAAGGCGGGCGTTGTCATATAGCGTGTAACGGGTCATTTGCCGGCCTCCTGAACCTGGTTGCGTTTTTCCCGGGTCAGAAGGTCGAGACAGGCCATACGTACAGCAACCCCCATTTCCACCTGTTCCTGGATCACACTACGCGTGAGATCGTCGGCCACGGCGGCGTCAATCTCCACTCCCCGGTTCATGGGGCCCGGATGCATGATCAGGGCATCGTCCTTGGCCACGGACAGTTTGTCATAGTCCAGCCCGTACAGGGTAAAAAATTCACTGATGGACGGAAAATAACCGCCCTGCATGCGTTCGGTCTGTACCCGCAACATCATGATGATGTCACAATCCTTGAGTCCTTCCTTCATGTCGTAGAAAACTTCTACACCAAGCCGCTCCACTCTGGCCGGAATCAGGGTCGGCGGGCCGATCAGGCGCACCCGCGCGCCCATGGTGGTCAGCAGGTAAATGTTGGAGCGGGCCACCCGGCTGTGGGCGATATCTCCGCAGATGGCGACCGTCAGGCGTGCCAGACGTCCCTTCCGCCGGCGGATGGTGAGCGCGTCCAGCAGGGCCTGTGTCGGATGTTCATGCCGCCCGTCGCCGGCATTGAGCACGGCGCAGCTTACTTTTTGCGACAACAGATTGACGGCTCCGGACTGACCGTGCCGGACCACCAGAAGATCCGGTTTCATGGCATTGAGGGTGAGGGCTGTGTCCAGCAGGGTTTCCCCCTTTTTCAGGGAAGAGGTGGAGGTGGACATATTGATTACATCCGCGCCAAGCCGTTTTCCCGCCAGCTCAAAAGACATGCGGGTGCGGGTGGAGTTTTCAAAAAACAGATTGATCTGGGTGAGACCCTGGAGGATGTTTTTCTTTTTATTGGTCTGCCGGTTTTGTTCCACATACATATCGGCGACATCCAGAATCTGGGTAATCTCCCGTTCCTTGAGCCCCTCTATCCCCAAAAGGTGCCGGTGTGGGAACGGCAGATTATTCGTCGCCAGAGAAGACGATGGCGCGGCGTGTGACATGCTTCAGTCCTTGTTATGGGTAGTTCTTACTGAAGAGCTATTTTATAGAGGGCGGGGGCATTCAGGGCAAGAGGAGATTATAATTGCGCGAGATTGTCCAGTGCGCCCTGTAAAATAAAGGCGGCGGCCATTTTATCCACCAGTTCCCGACGTCTTTTGCGGCTGGCATCGGCTTCTAGCAGCGTGCGGGTGACAGCCATTGTCGACAGACGCTCATCCCACAAAACAAAAGGAATGTCAGTTTTTTTCATCATATTGGCGGCGAACTGACGCGTGGACTGGCACCGGGGGCCTTCTGTGCCGTCCATATTGATTGGCAGACCCAGAATGATCCCGCCCACATTTTGTTCTTTAATGATTTGCAACAGCCGCTCGGCATCTTTGGTGAATTTTGTACGTCGGAGAGTTTCCATGGGACTGGCAATAGAGCATTGTATATCTGACAAGGCAATGCCAATGGTTTTGCTCCCCAAATCCAGCCCGAGCAGGCGTTGGCCCTTTTTAAGGCGGGATTTCAGGTCTTTCATCTCAATAATCATGGAACCTACATAGCTCATTGGATGTTATTTGCAATATTTTCTTGAAATACCCCCCGGATATAATATTAATGGACATAATATATATTCCTAGGGGTGCCATGCGGCTGAGAGGCAGTTTTCCTGTCGACCCTTAGAACCTGATCCGGTTGATACCGGCGTAGGGAAGGGATAGCGTGAAATCAACTCTTCACTTTTTCCTTTGTCGTTGCCGTTGCCGGATCTTTGCACAAATGTTTTCTACAGGAGATCCAGATGAATATCGCCACCGATCCGGAAAAGATGCCCCCAAAAATGGAAGTTACCACCGGACCGCTTCCGGCATCGCGGAAAATATATGTGGAAGGAACGGTTGCGCCGGATATCCGGGTGCCTATGCGGGAGATCGACCTGTCTCCTTCCGCCAATGAAAAGCCGGTGCGGGTGTATGACACGTCGGGACCCTACAGCGACCCCAATGTGAAGATTGATATTTACAAGGGATTGGCGCGTATCCGTGAAAAATGGATCATGGACCGGGGCGATGTGGAGGCCTATGAAGGGCGGGAAGTCAAGCCAGAAGATAACGGGAATGCCACCGGTAAATATCTGGCTCAGGAGTTTCCGATCAAACACAAACCCTTGCGGTCCAGGAATGGGCAGGCTGTGACACAATTGGCCTATGCCCGGCGCGGCATCATCACGCCGGAAATGGAATATATCGCCATTCGGGAAAATATGGCCAGAGCTCAGTTGGGGGCGGAACTGGCCGAAAATTACACCCCGGATGAATATGCCGAAAGCTTTGGCGCCAGCATTCCGGAACAGATCACGGCGGAATTCGTGCGTGATGAAGTGGCCCGCGGGCGCGCCATCATTCCGGCTAACATCAATCATCCTGAACTTGAACCCATGATCATCGGCCGTAATTTCCTGGTCAAGATCAATGCCAATATCGGCAACAGCGCCGTGGCATCATCCGTGGCTGAGGAAGTGGAAAAAATGGTCTGGGCAACCCGGTGGGGGGCGGATACGGTGATGGACCTGTCCACCGGTCGCAATATTCACAACACCCGGGAATGGATCATCCGCAATTCACCTGTTCCGATTGGGACGGTACCGATCTATCAGGCGCTTGAGAAAGTCGGCGGGGTGGCCGAGGATCTGACTTGGGAGGTGTTTCGGGATACCTTGATCGAGCAGGCCGAGCAGGGAGTGGACTATTTCACCATACATGCCGGTGTTCTGCTGCGTTATGTGCCAATGACGGCCAAACGGGTGACGGGGATTGTCAGCCGCGGCGGGTCAATCATGGCGAAATGGTGTCTGGCCCATCATAAGGAGAACTTCCTCTATACCCATTTTGAGGAAATCTGCGAGATCATGAAGGCCTATGATGTCAGCTTTTCCCTGGGGGATGGTCTGCGGCCGGGCTCCATTGCGGACGCCAATGACGAAGCGCAGTTTGCTGAGCTGGAAACCCTGGGTGAGTTGACCAAGATTGCCTGGAAGCATGATGTGCAGGTCATGATCGAGGGGCCGGGCCACGTGCCTATGCACAAGATCAAGATCAATATGGACAAGCAGCTTAAGGAATGCCACGAGGCACCGTTCTATACGCTGGGCCCGCTCACCACTGATATTGCCCCGGGGTATGATCACATTACCAGCGGGATCGGGGCGGCCATGATCGGCTGGTTCGGCTGTGCCATGCTGTGTTATGTGACGCCGAAGGAGCATCTGGGCCTGCCCAACCGGGACGATGTTAAAACCGGCGTGATCACCTATAAGATTGCGGCCCATGCCGCCGACCTTGCCAAGGGGCATCCGGGGGCGCAGCTTCGGGATGATGCGTTGAGCCGGGCGCGGTTTGAGTTCCGTTGGGAGGATCAGTTTAATCTGTCGCTCGATCCGGAAAAGGCCCGGGAATATCATGATGAGACCCTGCCAAAAGAAGCCCATAAAGTGGCGCATTTCTGTTCTATGTGCGGGCCGAAATTCTGTTCCATGAAAATCACGCAGGAAGTTCGGGACTATGCGGCCGCGCAGGAAGCGGAAAAGGGTATGCAGGAAATGTCAGAAAAATTCCGCGAACGCGGCAGCAAAATTTATCAGACCGTGGAAGCCAACCGGGAGGCCAACAAGGCCTTGTAACTATTTGAAATCAATGTGAATTAGGGTGCGGTTCTGGTGTGAGACATTGGTGCCGCGCTCTTTTTTTGTCTTTTGTGAGCCTTCGCTTCATGAGCATTGTTACTGTGTTTAAGCACGTATAAAATTTAAATAATGCATCTATTTTCTGTAAAAAAGAATGATTTTTTCATTTTTGATAGAATTATCAACGGCAGTATGGTAGTAAATAAATGGTATGTGTGAAAACGGGGAGCTTTATGCTTTTTCGTCACTTGCGTAAGACGCAGAACAGCCATTTCTTAAGTTTGGGACTTTTGGGGCTGTGTTTTTCTTCGCGGGGGTAGTTACCACAGATCCTTGATAGCTATTCACCCACACAGGAATAGCTATCCTCCGTAGGAGAACTGGCTGCCGTCTTTTGACGGCAGCCTTTTTTACTTCGGGTGTTCATGTTCGCCGATCCGTTGAGTATTGAATGGCCCATAAAATATTAAGACCCTTAAGATCGATAAATCCGCCAGTAGACAATTATTTTTTTTGAATTTACCTTTTGCCTTGATTTTCTGCAGTTTTCTGTGGGAAAGGCCATTGTGATTTTACTGAGAAACACAGGGTAAAAGGCTATAAATCTTTTTACGGAGGAAGCCGGAGATTTGCGGGACGTAAGTTCTGTACATCCGTAATTTCTGGCACATAGAGATGAAAGATAACAATAAAAATCTCCAACATAACAACAGCCTTGTGGAAGGGCTGTACAGGGAACACAGCCAGTCCCTGAAAGGGTATGTGTATAACTTCCTGCAATCTGAAAATGAGGCAGAGGAGCTGACACAGGAAGCTTTTTTAAAGTTCCATAATGCAAAAAATCCGGAAGCAATCCGGTCTCCGAAGGCGTTTTTATTTCGGATCGGGCACAATTTGGCCATGAAGGCGCTGCGCCGGAAAAAAATCGTAAAATTTGAAAATGGCCTGGATCTTGATCAAATGACATTAGAAAGCAGGGAGCCTTTGGCCGATCAGCGTCTTAGCTCAAAACAGGAATATCGGCTGTTTTGTGAGGCGGTGCTGAGCTTGCCGCCCAAATGTCGGCAGGCGTTTACACTCAGAATGATTTACCGGATGTCTTATAAAGATATTTCTGACAAACTTGGCATTTCCGTCAGTACGGTTGAAAAACACGTGCTGAAAGGCATGCGGGATTGTCAGCAGTATATGGAAGCTCGAATGAAACAGACTTCTCCCGCGCACAACCAAAAAACTGCCAAGGGTGATGCTGTTCGTTCTTCATAAAAACAGTAAAAGAAATAAAACAAACAATAAATATAATATACAATAATATAATAATAAAAAGACAAAACAACCTACGGAAGAGATGAGAGTATGGGTGGTAAAATATCTGTAGAAGATCAGGCCAGACAGTGGTATCTGCGCCTGCAGGAAGGGGTTGATGATGACCAGGTCAGAGGGGAGTTTGAGCGCTGGCTCAAGGCGGATGAAAGGCATTTTGCCAGTTTTAAAAAGGTTGCTGTCTTTTGGGGCACCATTGAGGACCTTCCTGATCTGATCTCTTGTGGTGCGGCCGCAAGGCAAAAAGAACCGGATCCAGACCTGTTTCTCAAATTGGCCAATGCTAATGAAACAGACCAGGCTATTCAGGCCGGGATGGCTAAACAGCCAGCGAAAGAGGGGGCGCGTGTCGTTCCTGTTAGGTGGTGGAAAAAGCGCCATCGGGGCTGGTTTTTCTCAGATTTACAAAAAAAGTACGCTGCGGCGGCAGCGTTTCTTCTGGTGGGGGTGTTCTCCTATTATTTATACCAATCATGGATGCCGGAGGGGACGTTCAGAACCGGTGTAGGCGAGCAGTTGACCGTCACACTTGATGACGGGTCGGTTATGCGCCTCAACACAAATACGCGGGTGCGGGAAGAATATTCAGAAAAACTGAGGAAGGTACGACTGTTACGGGGGGAAGCCAGCTTTGAGGTGAGCAAAGATGAAACGCGTCCCTTTGTTGTGGAAACGGATCACGGGGTGATCATGGCCGTGGGGACGTCTTTTAACGTCTATGAAACTTCGGGCAAGGTGGAAATCATTGTTCTCGAGGGTACTGTTGCCGTAGGTCAGGGGCAAACTCTGCCGCATATGCAGCCGCTTGCGGTTCAGGAAAAGATCAAACAAGAAAAGAGCCGCCCAAGGGACAGGGATATGGTTTTGCTGTCTGCAGGTGAGAAGGTCTATGCTTATGAAAACAAACTGGGGTTAGTGGGGCGGGCCAGCCAACTGGAACTGGATAAAAAAACACTATGGCCGCAGGGAAAAGTGATTTTCCGGGGACAGGCTTTGGCCGAAGTCGTAGAGGAAATGGCCCGATATAGTAACCGTAAAATTATCATCACTGATCGCAGAGCCAAAGACATGAAAATGGGCGGCGCTTTCGAAATTGATGACTTCGACGCCTTTATCAGTGCCGTAGAGGACGCTTTTCCGGTAAAAGTTATTCGTATTACCCCCTTGCTTACGGTTATTGTGGAAGCATAGATCATTCGGTAGACTGGAATTAAGCAGAAAAATATGTTTCCATTACGCTTTCATGAATGGAAAAACCGCTACAGGTTTTACAAAGACACCGTTGTGTCTTTGTGTTTTTTTTGTGTTTTGGGCGTTGCTGCAACGTTATTTCCGGAAAACGCAGCTTTTGGCGCACAAGACTCTGTTGTGCCTGTTGAGCTACCCCATCCAGTTCAGGAAATTCATATTAGGAAGGACTTGGCCACCCTTGCGGATACACTTCTTCTATTTGCCCAACAGACCGGTGAAGAGATTATTTTCCCTTATGACAGAGCCCGGCAGTATCCGGCCAAAGGTCTGAAAGGGCGTTATACGTCAACCGGGGCATTGGCGGTGCTGCTGAAAGACACGCCGCTCATTGCTTATCGCAATGCAGAGAATATTATCATTATTCGGTTTGATCAGGCCAAAGCCCGGGGCCTGCGGGAGAAACGCCGACAACGACCCCGGTCCTCTCAGCCAGACAATTTGTCTGCCTCTCTTACAGAAACTGTAGAGCTTGATGCCGGGGATCTTCCCGTAGAAGAATTAGTAATTACCGGCTCCCGTCTTGAACGTAAGGAGTTTGTCACACCTACTCCCCTGGCGATCATTTCGTCTGACCTAATCAGGACAACTGGAAGCACGAATGTGGAAACCATTCTCAATAAGTTTTCTCAGGTACTTCCGGGCTTGACCGCTCATTCCAATAATCCGGGAGATGGCACTGTAACGCTGGATCTCAGGGGGCTGGGGACGAGCCGCACATTGGTGCTGGTGGATGGAAAGCGTTATGTGGCCAGTAATCAGGCGGGGATTATTGATCTTAATGCCATTCCCACTGTGTTGGTCAAAAAGGTTGAAATCGCCACGGGCGGAACTTCCGCGGTCTATGGATCAGATGCGATTTCCGGCGTGGTGAATTTTATTCTCAAAGATGACTTTCAGGGCGGTCTGCTGGACACTCAATACAGTATTTCCAATGCAGGAGATGCCGAGAAATGGCATGCAGATGCGGTGTTTGGCGGCGATATTGCCCAAGGCAGAGGCAATTTGTTTTTGCATGTTGGGTATCTTGAAAGGCAGGCATTATTGCAGGGGGAAAGGAGGTTCTCCAGTTATGCGTTGGGTGATGGATTTATTGTGCCAGGCAGTGCCGATCCGGATTTTGGCTTTGGTCTTCCATCCCGTCCGAGTGAAGGCGGCGTTCCCGGATTGATCCGTCTGGGAAGCGGCGCTATTCCAGAAACCCGGATAATTGGTGTATTTCCTACGGGCCCTTATCCGGGTCTTGAGCGCTTTGGACCTCAAGGGGAGTCCCTGCCCTATAGAAGTGAGGAACACTCTTTCAATTATGCGCCCGATAACTTTCTTCAGCTGCCACAAAAAAGGTGGATGACTACCTTGGGTGGTAAATATGAGATTTCGGACGCTTTGCGGCTGCAAAGCCGATCGACCTTCGTGCATAATAGGGTTGACACAAAACTGGCGCCAACCCCAGCTTTTATGGGGGAGGTTCTGGTCCCGGTGGAGAATCCCTTTCTTGCCGAGGACAGCCGGGCGGCGCTGCGAGGTCTTGACTGGTATGGCACGGGGGACATTATTCAAGCTCGAAATGGGGCTGGCGAGCTTTTGTTTCATGCGGATGGAACGCCGGTACAGGCGCGCCAGGCGTTGGGTGTTGTCTATGATGAGCAAGGAAATGTTCTATCAACCCAGGCGCTCTGGAATGATAATGGAACACCAGTGGTTGCGACAGGTGTGCCGGACCCTGATGTGACCGGCAGACTGTTGTTCCAGGCAGATGGCAAAGCACTTATTCCGTTTCTGGGGCGGCGCATTCAGGAAATCGGGACACGAAAATCTTTAAATGACCGAGACAGTTTTAATACGGTTTTCAGTTTTGAGGCCGATCTGTCCGCGCGCTGGCAGTGGTCGGGATATTATAATTACGGCCATTATTCCCATGAACAACACAATATCAACGATGTTTCGGAACAGAAGCTGCGTCAGGCGCTGAACATTATAGAACTGGACGGAGAATATGTTTGTGCGGATGAGGCGGCGCGTGCAAAAGGGTGTGTGCCGGCAAATATTTATGGAGCGGGCAACCTTTCACCTGAGGCTTTGGCGTATATTGGCATCAATACTTTCAGCAAGACCACATATGAGCGACAGGTGGCAAGTACTCAGATTTCCGGCTTTCTTGATATGTCATGGTTGGGGGGAGAGGAAAAAGAGCCAGCACAGTTTCTGTTCGGGGCGGAGTGGCGCAAGGAAAGCAGTCATTTTAAAACCGATGAGGCGGTCAGTAGCGGGGATGTTCTGGGATTTAATATCAATCAGGGGGCCAATGGCAGTTATGCTGTGCTCAGCCTGTTTGGCGAATTTGCTCTCCCGCTGATTTCAACCGGGGCCGACGGACAGAAGCTGGAACTTTCCGGGGCTTTCCGATACTCCGATTTCCAGACGTCTGGGGTTAACTGGTCCTATGCGGCAGGGGTTTTCTGGTCCCCGGGAAGTGGGATAAGTTTGAGAGGGCAGTATCAGCGGGCGGTTCGCGCTCCCAATATTGACGAGCTTTTTTCCGGTAAAATGGAAACGTTTAGTGAAGTTATGGATCCTTGTGCGGCACGTTATGCGGAGGCTTCTGAAATGCTTGTTCCGCTATGTGAAGCGACGGGGGTGCCTGCTGGTGAAACAGGGCATTTTACCCAGGCTAGTGGCCTGATTAGAATTAGTTATTCTGGTAACCCTAATCTGAAAGAAGAATTTTCGGATACTTTTACGACCGGTCTGGTGGTGCGTCCGGATCAGTTTGGAAACTTTCAACTGACCCTGGATTATTATGATATCACCCTGCATGACCGGATTGATATTCTGGCCGGTGGCGCTGCAAATGTTTTTGCCCTCTGTTATTCCGGTAATAATCCTGAGAGTCCTTATTGTCAGGCGATTCACCGTCTTCCGGATGGCAATCTGAATTATCTGGACCTCACCCTTGAAAATCAGGGCAAGGCCCACACCAATGGATTTGATTTGCAGATATTCTATTCCCGGGCGGTGGAATGGGGATTGTTCACTGGAGGCAGCAATCTGGATTTTTATTTTCAGGGCAGCTATGTGCTGGGCTTTCGCCTTGATCCAGCGGTAGGTCTTCAGGGCCCCGATTGTGTTGGCTTTTTTGGTGGGATTTGCGGAGATCCCTATCCGCGGCTGCGGTTTATGCAACTGACCAGATGGGAGACAGGACCGCTAAGCCTGACATTAAGGTGGCGTTTTATGGGAGCTGTCAAAGATGCGGCTCAACTGGAGGGCCTGCGACCGGATCAACTTGCTGTGCCGGATATTCCTGCACAACATTATTTTGACCTCTATGCCACATATGAGGTTTCTGAGCAGATTTCTCTGCGTGGCGGGGTGGACAATTTATTGAACAATATGCCGGAGTTTATCGGATCAAGCCAGCAGCAGGCGAATACCTTTCCAAACGTTTATGACGTATTGGGGCCTTATTTTTACATGGGCCTTCAGCTCAAATTTTAAACTAAATACAGAATTTCTGATATTTTTGAAATTTTGTTTTGAAAGTATCCGCAAAAACAAAATTTTCATCAAAGTTGTTGAAAAAGAAGTATTTTTTTCATTTTGACATGGTGGTTTCCGCTCCTTTGAGGGTCTTGGGTTTCAAGAAATAAAGATTCAGGAGGACGCCTTGCGCAGGGAAAGTATATCCTGCAGCATTCAGCTGTGCTTTTGGCGTTCCTCCAAAAAAGAATCACTAAAACCCAACCTACAGGAGGAAAAATGCCTAAAACCTTTTTTCATATTAACAGATATTTGAAAACCGGTGTGTCCGCGTTTGCGGTCCTCGGGACCTTATCTGTTGCAACTACTCCTTTCACAGCTATAGCTGCGGAAGAAGAAGAGCTGACCCTTGAAGAGGTGGTTGTTACCGGTTCCCGTATCAAGCGTAAGGATCTGACAGCCCCGAGCCCGGTTACCTTGCTTGACAGCAACGATGTAAAGGTTTCCGGTCTGAACCACGTTGGTGAACTGTTGAACCGGTTGCCGTCCGCAGGTGTACCGCCGGTATCCGATACCAACTCAAACTTCACCACAACTGCGACCGGGGCAACTATCCTGGACCTGCGTGATCTGGGTTCAGAAAGGACTCTGGTTCTTGTAAACGGCCGGCGTCACGTTGGCGGTTTGGCTGGTGGTCCGCAGGTGGACGTGGCGATGATTCCGACGGCAATGATTGATAGAATCGAAGTGGTCACTGGCGGGGCTTCTGCCGTGTATGGTTCTGAAGCCATTGCCGGCGTTGTAAACCTGATCCTGAAAGACGACTTCGAAGGCGTTGAGTTTAACAGCCGCTTCGGTATCAGTGATGAAGGTGACGGGGAAGAATACGACCTTGGGGCTACTGTTGGTGGAACCTTCGGGGATGACCGCGGTAGCGCCATCCTGCATTTCAGCTATAACAAGAAGGAAATGATCGAGTCCAAGGATCGTGATTTCTCCAAGTCAGATACGTTCCTGGATGACAATCAGGCCTTTAGCTCCTTCCCTCCGCAGGGGCATTTCTTTATCCCGGGACAGTTGCGCGGTTTTACACTTGATCCGGCAACCGGCCTCTTTAATAAGCCCTTTGTTAGTTCTGAAGACGGCTTCAACCGGAATGCTTTCCGTTTGATCCGCGTTCCCACAGAACGTTATCTGATGAGCGCTAAAATTGACTACGATATCGCTGATGGTCACGAGTTTTTCATTGAAGGCGCTTATTCAAGACTTCAGTCAGATTCTCGTCTGGAGCCGACCATCACGGGGCAGTTCATTTCTGTGGGGAATATCCCGAACATCAACCTGCCGGTTGATAACCCGTTCATTCCGGCTGAACTTCTGGCTCTTATCCCTGATGGGACAGAAGAGATTACCTTCCGGAAACGTTTTCTTGAGCTAGGCCCGCGGACATCCGATGCCCAGCGTCAGACCTTCCGTGTAGCCACCGGCTTCAAAGGGGACATCGATGAGAACTGGTCTTATGATACGTATTATACGTTTGGGGTTACTACCCAGGATCAGATCAATGGCGGTGTGTTCAACTCCCAGAACTTCCTCAATGGCCTGAATGTGGAAGCCGATCCGGATAACCCTGGTCAGTTCCGCTGTAAGGATGCGCTGGCACGTTCACAGGGGTGTGTTCCGATCAACGTCTTTGGTGTAGGCAGCATCTCTCAGGAAGCGATCGATTATGTAAGTACGCCTGAGTCATTCACCTCTCGCTTGACCCAGCATGTGGTTGCAGGATCTGTTACCGGTAATCTCCTGACGCTTCCCGCTGGTGATGTCGGTGTTGCTTTGGGTGCTGAGTATCGCAAGGAGAAAAGTGAAGACAATCCGGATGCTCTGGCTCAGCTTGGGATTACCTCAGGTAACTCCACACCTGCTACCAACGGTGAATATGATGTGAAAGAATTCTTTAGCGAAGTGCGGGTTCCCGTGCTGGCTGATGCGGCTTTCGCAGAATATTTAGGAGTTGAAGGGGCAATCCGTTATGCGGACTACAGCACTGTTGGCGGTGTATGGTCCTATAAACTCGGCGGTGAATGGTCTCCGATTTCGGATGTGCGTATCCGCGGTGGGTATTCCCGTGCCGTCCGTGCTCCTAACATCGATGAATTGTTTAATGAAGGTTCTGAAACCTTCCGTTCTGTTGATGATCCATGTACCAAAGGCGGTGAGGGGCAGCCCCAGATCGTTAAAGATCGCTGCGCTACAATTCCGGGTGTGGACGAAAACTTCGATCCGGGGGCCGCAGGGATCCGGAGCGCCGGTGGTTTTGCCTCAGGCAATCCTGACCTGAATGAAGAAACCGCCGACACGTGGACTATTGGTGCGGTTGTTCAGCCGGAAGCTGTCCCGGGTCTGTCTCTGACTGTTGATTATTTCAACATCACTGTTGATGATGCGATCAACAGTTTCTCAGCTCAGACAACTGCTGAACAGTGTCTGCTGCAGCCGGATTTCCCCAACAACCCGTTCTGTGAACTGATCCAGCGTGATCCTGTCACAGGGCTGATCCTGCGCATTGATGCCAAGGAAATCAATGTGGCCACGTTTAAAACGGACGGCATTGACTTCTCTATCAATTATGACGTTGATGCGGATGTATTAGGTCTGGGTGAAGGGGACTTCAACTTCAACGTCATCGGCACTTATATGTTCTCCAACAACTTCACGCCGTTTGAGGGGGGTGAGGTCATTGAAGAAGCCGGTGAAGTTGGGCTCAGCAAACTGAAATTCAATACGCGGGTTACCTACAACCGTGACAATTTCAGCATTTCCTGGGGAACAAGGTTGATTGGCTCTGCTGTTATTGACAACACCATCACGACCGACGACTTTGCCGGTAATGATGTTGGCGCACAGTGGTACCACGACCTTTATGCCAGCTATAATGTGCTTGAAAACGTTCAGCTTTTTGGTGGTGTAAACAACGTGTTTGATAAAACACCGCCGGCCGTTCCGGCTCCCTTTGACCAGAATGTGACGGGTACTGTTACCGCCGCTGACGTTTACGACGCCGTAGGCCGGTACTTCTATTTCGGTGTGACCTCACGGTTCTAATCCACGACGTCTTAGACGTTCTATAATAGATCATTTTGCAGCGTTCCTCTTATAGGGGAGCGCTGCTTTCATATCGATAGACCCCTTCGCCATTTTGGGGTTCATTTCTCCCTCTTTGAGACTTGCGACTTATTCAAAACTTATTGCGTTATGAATGCTAATTTTGGAATTAAATTCTATCAATATTCGAAAAACAGAATATTAATTGAAGTTGTTGAAAAGGTTGCGTTTTTCTCCGTATTTTTCTGACGGGCGTATGGTGGTTTTTCTTCGTCAGAGAGTCTTAGGGGTAAGAAAAAAGATTCCGGAGAACGGCTTATACCAGGATTCATGTCTTGCCGCTCTTTGACACAAGGAATTACCAAAACCAACCCTAAGGGAGGAAAATATGCCTAAAGCTATTTTTCATATAAACAGACGTCTGAAAACCGGTGTGTCCGCACTTGCGGTCCTCGGGAGTTTATCTGTTGCGACATTCCCGCTCACGGCTGTGGCAGCGGAAGAAGAAGAGGAATTAACCCTCGAAGAAGTGGTGGTGACGGGTTCACGCATTCAACGTGAAGACCTGACAGCCAACAGCCCGGTTTCTGTGCTTGAGGCCGGTACCATTAAAATGACCGGCACCACCAATGTGGAAGAATTCCTGCGCGACATTCCCCAAGCTGTAGCAGGCATTGGGGCCCAGGCCAATAACGGCAATGACGGCGGCGCCACCGTTGATTTGCGAAACCTGGGTGAAGAACGCACGCTTGTCCTGGTGGACGGCAAACGTTTTGTGCCGTTTGATAACCAGGGGTTTGTGGATCTCAGCATGATCCCCACCAGCCTGATCGAACGGGTTGAAGTGGTCACCGGCGGGGCCTCTGCGGTGTATGGGTCTGACGCTATTGCCGGTGTTGTCAACTTTATCATGCGCGACGACTTCGAAGGTCTCGAAATGGATGCCCAATACGGTATTTCCGAGCGGGGTGACGGTGAACGAGCTGATTTCAGCGTGACCGTCGGTGGCAGCTTTGCCGGAGATCGCGGCCATGCGGTGCTCAATATCGGCTATACGGACCAGAAAGCCGTGACCCAGGGTGATCGGGAGTTTTCCGAATTTGCCCTGGCCGCAGCAGACTTTTCTCCGGGCGGCAGCTTCACCACGCCGGACGGGGTGATTGATGGCACCTTTGCGCTGGTTCCCGATCCTAATGGCGATCAAGCGGTCTCCTTTGATCAAAACGGCAATCTGGTGCCGTTCGCAGGCACTTTCAACTTCAACCCCTTTAACCTGCTGCAAACGCCGCAGAAAAAATGGACCGCCACGGCGTTGGCCACCTATGACGTGACCGATAATATCGAATTCTACAGCCGGGCGTCCTTTGCCAACAACCAAGTACGCACCATCATTGCGCCGACGGGAACCTTTTTCTTCCCGTTCTCGCTGAACCTGAACAACCCGTTCCTGTCTGCGCAAGCGGTGAATGCGCTGACCGATCAGGATGGAGATGGTGTTGTTGATGCCGAGTTCGATGCCGACAGTGACGGTGTGGTTGATCCTGATGCCAATATTGATATTGCTTTCGGACGGCGTTTGCCGGAAATTGGCACGCGTGATTCCATTTATGAAAATACCGCTTATCAGTTTGTTGGCGGCTTTACCGGAGACCTTAGCGACGGCATTGTCTGGGATGTGTTTGCCCAGTATGGTCGTACCAAACGGACCCAGAACTTCGTCAATGACGTTAGCTTCAGCAAGGCCCAGCAGGGCATGCGGGCAATTACGGATCCAGTTACCGGGGAAATCGTCTGTGAAGACCCCAGCGGCGGGTGCGTGCCGGTAAACTTCTTTGGCGCCGGCAATATTTCCGAGGAAGCCGCACGCTTTATCGCCCTGAACCTGGCAGAGGTCAATAATACGGAGCAAACCATTGTGGGTGGCTCGTTGACCGGTGATTTGCCGCTGCAACTGCCGAGTGCGTCAAACCCCGGGGCGTTTGCCGTGGGCTTTGAGTACCGCAAGGAGAGCAACGAATCCCTGCCAGACGATAACCTGGTCAGCGGCAACAGCATCGGTTTCGGCTCCAGTACGCCGGTAGATGCGAATTTTCGGGTCTGGGAATTTTTTGCCGAAACCAAGATCCCGTTGGTTCAGGACGCCACCTTTGCCGAATCCCTGGTGCTGGACGCTGGGGTGCGTGTAGCGGATTATCAGAACACGGTTGGCAATATTGAAAATAGTTTCACCAACTGGACCTATAAGATTGGCGGGGAATGGGCGCCGATCAGTGATCTGCGCTTCCGCGGCATGTTCCAGCGGGCCGTGCGTGCGCCGAACTTGAGGGAAATCGGTTTGCCGAAAACCCCCAGTACGGGTGACCTGACCACGGATCCTTGTGCAGGGGCCAATCCGGTCGGGAATGCGGAACTGACAGCCTTGTGTATTGCAACCGGCGTGCAGCCTGATGATATCGGTACGGTAAACGGCCCGATTTCAGGACAGATCAATAACTTCCTGGGCGGCAACCCGGAACTGGAGCCGGAAAAATCCAACACCTTCACGCTGGGGTTCGTCCTTCAGCCGGAAGCTGTGCCCGGTCTGTCCGTTGCGCTGGATTATTACAGCATCGAGATCAAGAATGTGATCACCCAGTTCGCGGAACAGAGTGTCGTGGATGCCTGTTATAACATCGAAAAGGATGCATCCGGGGAATTCTGTCAACGGATCGCCCGTAACCCGCTCAACGGGTCCCTCAACGGGGGCACCGAAACCGGGGTGGATGTATCCTTGGAAAATGCCGCCTTTGACAAGACTCAGGGCATCGACCTGTCCATCAATTACGGTTTTGACCTGAATGATGGGGAAATGGGGCGTATTGACCTGGCGTTTACCGGCACCCATGTCATCGAGACGTTGACCCGGGATGCGGACTTCCTGGAGACGGATGATTGCGCCGGACTTGCCGGAACCACCTGTCTGCGGCCTGATCCTAAATGGCGTTTCAACCAGACCGTTCAGTGGACCTATGATGCCTTGACCGTGTTCTTGCGCTGGCAGTATCTGAGCAAGGTCACCAATGATACGGTTGCCTTTGGCGAAGCGGATGAATCAGATTTTGTCCAGCCGGTGATCCCTGCTGCACATTATTTTGATCTGAGCGCGTCTTATACGATCAATGATAATGTGACGGTCCGGGCCGGAATCAACAATCTGTTTGATCGCCAGCCAACGGTTGTCGGGAATGACTTCGGCGGAACCACCGAAAACAGCGGGAACGTTTACCCTGCCGTTTACGATCCGATCGGCCGGTATTATTTCTTCGGCATCAATACCCGTTTCTAATACGCGGAAACTATACCCAAGGAACTGCAGCCATTTTGGCTGCAGTTTTTTTCTGAAATACTGGAGGGTTTTAGAACCTGAAGGGTCATAGGTTGCAGAAGCGTGATGCGAAACGTTTCGCAGAATTTTTGAACCCTATGATAGCGATGATCCACACAGTCATGGCTATCCTCCGTAGAAGGGCTGGCTGCCGTCGCAATGACGGCAGCCTTTTTCTTTTTACCATTTTCTTTTCGGTTGACCTTCTCCGGCGGGAAAGAGTATTGAAGACACCATATTCTGTGCCGAAACCCCTAGCTCAAGGACTAGCCTGATGTCAGAGAAAATCAAAAAAGTGGTGCTTGCGTATTCCGGCGGACTGGATACCTCTATTATCCTGAAATGGCTTCAGGATACCTATGGCTGCGAAGTGGTGACCTTCACTGCCGATCTGGGCCAGGGGGAGGAGCTGGAGCCGGCCCGAAAAAAGGCGGAACTTCTGGGCTGCAAAGAAATCTATGTGGAGGATTTGCGCGAAGAATTTGTACGCGATTATGTGTTTCCCATGTTCCGCGCCAATGCGCTTTATGAAGGGGTTTATCTCCTGGGCACCTCCATCGCCCGACCATTGATTGCCAAACGCCAGATCGAAATTGCCGCGGCCACCGGGGCGGATGCCGTTTGCCACGGGGCAACGGGCAAAGGCAACGATCAGGTCCGTTTTGAACTTGGCTATTATGCGCTCAATCCTGACATCAAGGTGATCGCGCCCTGGCGGGAATGGGATCTCAACAGCCGCAGCAAACTGATCGCCTTTGCCGAGAAACACCAGATCCCCATTGCCAAGGATAAACGTGGCGAAGCGCCATTTTCCGTTGACGCCAATTTGTTGCATACCTCTAGTGAAGGCAAGGCGCTGGAGGATCCGTGGCAGGAGGCACCGGAATATGTCTATAACCGTATCGTCTCACCGGAAGACGCGCCGGACAAACCCACCTATATTGAGATTGAGTTTAAAAAAGGCGATCCCGTGGCCATTGACGGTGAAAAGCTCTCTCCCGCGGCTTTGCTGGCGCGTCTGAATGAACTGGGCGGGGCCAATGGCATTGGCCGTCTGGATTTGCTGGAAAACCGTTTTGTGGGCATGAAGTCCCGGGGCATTTATGAAACTCCCGGCGGCACCATTTTGCTTACCGCGCATCGGGGGATGGAAAGCATCACCCTGGACCGGGGCGCCATGCATCTGAAAGACGAACTGATGCCGCGTTATGCGGAACTGATCTATAATGGCTTCTGGTTCTCACCGGAGCGGGAAATGCTTCAGGCGCTGATTGACAAGTCGCAGGAACATGTGGAAGGCACCGTGCGCCTGAAACTGTATAAGGGCAACGTCATGCTGGTCGGGCGCAAGTCTCCGAAGTCGCTCTATTCCATGGAGCATGTGACCTTTGAAGAAGATCAGGTCTATGACCAGCGTGATGCGGAAGGGTTTATCAAGCTGAACGCATTGCGCCTGAGGTTGCAGAAAAAACGTGGCGATGCGGATGTTCCGCCCAGCTACGAATAACCTGACGATGGGTGTTCATGTCCCGGGTGGCAGCACTTCTTCTCGCGGCGGGGCAATCCCGGCGTATGGGAGAAGAGAATAAATTGCTGCTGCCGTATCATGGTGATACGGTTGTCGGCCGAGCGGCCACCTGCCTGTTGGACTCTGCTGCCGCTCCCGTTATCGTGGTCACGGGATATCAGGCGGGTGAGATTTTATCTGCCCTAGCTCAAAAACAGGTGCAATTCGTTCATAATCCGGATTTTGCGGGTGGCATAAGCACATCACTGAAGGCCGGGCTTGCCGCCTTGCCCGGGGGAGTAGAGGCGGTCTTGATCTGTCTGGCGGATATGCCGGATATCACCCCGGACCTGCTCAATCAGATGATCGCCGCCTACAAGGCGAAACCAGGGAAAATTATTGTTCCGGTCCGTAGCGGGCGGCGGGGCAACCCAGTATTATGGGATAAAGTATTTTTTCCTGAAATGATGGCGCTCGGCGGCGATCAGGGCGCCAGATCCCTTATGGGCACTCATGCGGATGATGTGGTTGAGCTGTCCGTCGGCACTGACGCCATCTTCCGCGATATTGACACAATGGAAGACTATCAGAGGCATGGCGCTCAGCGCTGACGGTAGACTGTTTCGGGACGGGAAGCTTACGCCACCTCAAAAAGGCCGGCTGCACCCATGCCACCGCCGACACACATGGTGATGACCACATATTTCACGCCGCGGCGCTTGCCTTCAATAAGGGCATGTCCCACCATACGTGATCCGCTCATGCCATAAGGATGACCAATGGAAATGGCGCCGCCATTAACATTGAATTTTTCTAGATCAATACCCAGATGATCCCGGCAATACAGGGCCTGAACGGCAAAGGCTTCATTGAGTTCCCAAAGGCCGATGTCCTCAATTTTCAGGCCCGCCTGTTTCAGCAGTTTCGGTATGGCATAAATGGGGCCGATGCCCATTTCTTCCGGCGCGCACCCGGCCACCGCCATGCCCCGGTAAATACCAAGCGGCGCGAGCCCCTTCTGTTCTGCGAGCCGTGCATCCATCACCACACAGGCGGAAGCGCCATCTGATAACTGGCTGGCATTGCCAGCCGTGATTGTGCCCCCCTCAATGACAGGGGGCAGACTGGCGAGACTTTCCAGCGTGGTGGAAGGGCGATTGCCTTCGTCCTTTTCCAGAGTGACCGGTACTTCGCTGATCTTGCCGCTTTCCTTATCCTTGACCAGTTTGATGGAGGGCAGGGGCACGATTTCGTCATCAAATTTACCCGCCTGTTGTGCGGCGGCTGTGCGTTGCTGGCTCGTCAGCGCATATTCGTCTTGGGACTCGCGGCTGACATTATATCGTTTGGCGACCACTTCCGCTGTTTGCAGCATGGGCATATAGGCGTTCTCGTTCATGGCCAGAACGGCGGGGTCGGTACTCTCCATGATCCATTTGAAAGCCTTATCCTGGACCAGGGAGATGCTGTCGAGACCACCAGCGACAATGGTGCTCATGCCGTCACAGATAATCTGTTTGGCGGCGGTGGCGATAGCCATCAGCCCGGAAGAGCATTGCCGGTCCAGGGTCATGCCGGCCACGCTGACCGGGAGGCCGGCGGCAATGGCGCTCATGCGGCCAATGTTCCAGCCGGTTGTCCCTGCGGGCAGGGCGCTGCCCATGATCACATCTTCGATTTCCGCGCCGTCAAGGCCTGCACGCTGGACGGCTTCACGAACCACATGTCCGCCCAAGGTCGGGGATTTGGTGTTGTTGAAGGCGCCCTTGTAAGCGCGGCCAATGGGGGTTCTGGCGGTGGAAACGATAACGACATCTTTCATGGTCTTGTCCTTACTGGTTTGTCTCTTTAATCCTGGGGCGGGTCCCGGGTTTTATCATAAAGTGAATTGTGATTAGATTGACTCTAGAGTGAATTGTGAACAGGTTGGCTCAATTCACTCTAGCGCAGGGTGTTCGGGAGATCAATATAATAATCAAACGTTTGTTTAGTTATTTGAACTGTTCCATAAACAGGGGTTGCAAGCCATATTTTGTTGTATCTGTTCGGTGTCCTTTGGACTTTTACCCAGAATGACTGGTGGTGGCCCCCGATTGTTGAGCCAACCTATGCACAATTCACGCTAAAGATTATTTTGCAGGTAATTCTTCAACTCATGGGCCGACATTTTGGTCAGATCAGAGGGAATTTCGGTTTCAATCAGATCTTTCAGCTGCGGTTCCATGGCCTTGCGCATATGTCCCAGCGTTTTGGGGGCCGCAATTAGGATCAGCTTTTCAAAATCCTTGTTTCGGGCGTGTTCGTTGAGTTTTTTGACCATTTCCCGGGCAAATTCCTCTTCCGCCAGATCATGAGCGTCGTTGCGGGGTTCCATGGCATGCCGACTGCCATTCGCGCCGCCGCTTTGACGGCCGGGCTGATCCATGTCGATTTCCCGGCTAGGCAGGCTGGGCAAGGCAAACCCTTCCAGTTCTTTCAAATCATATTTGGCGTTTTGTTTGAGGAAAAAACGGGCGCGGCTACCGTCTGCAACCGCAATCCAGCATTTCGGTTGGTTGATGATCATCTTGTCTTTCCCTTTGTTTGGAAAGGCAATTATATCAAATATACGGGGGAAGATGATAGGGGGTGGCGAAGAAAATTATTTCTCCGGGGAAAGAGAGCAGAATGAAATGAAAACGTCATCCATATCGTTCTCTTTTCGGCGTCACGCCGGGGTCACTCCGATGCCCACAGGATCGTTTGGCAAACCTTCTGAAACCTGTGGCGCTTCCCCGGGGATCGGCACCCCGGATTAAGTCCGGGGCCCCGACATCTCTTATTTCTCACCCCTACAGATAGATCACCAGGCTGTCGAGTGCGGCGTCACAGTTGATCAGATCTACCCGCTTGTGACGGATTTTGAGGCCGTCCTCTGTGCGGGCGAGCACATGACGATAGGTGCCGCCGAAGACCTGCTGATTTTTGTAATAGAGCAGAGCGTGAAAATTGGAGGTCACCGTGATATCGCCTGTGGCTTCGTCAATATGTTCCACCCGGATGTTGGAAATAATGTGCGAGCAGCGTACCGGGTGATCCAGGGATGGCGCTTTGGTTTCATGAAAATTGATCCGCCGAATATTCATCAGCAGTTTGTCATCATAAAATATCGAGATGTGATTCAGCGGGTCTTCCTGATCCGGCTTGACCGGCATCCAGTAGGTACCGTCTTCGGTATAAAGCTCATAAAAGGCGTTGAGATCCGCCCGGTCCAGACAAGAGGCCTCTTCATATAACAGGTCTTCGATTTCCCGGATGTCCGGGTTGCTTCTGATCACCGTGGTCATTCCGCTGCCTCCACTTCGCTATATTCCGGAGCTGTCATATATTCTTTCCAGGCCTTGTACATGTTACGGAAAGACAGGTCGCTGGTCCCGATTCCACGCATGACGCCCGGTTCTTCCTCCCGGTCCTGTCCCAGATTGCGGTGCATATCAACCCAGTCGCCTGCATCGGCTTCCACACCTTCCTGAATGCGCCGGTAGCATTCAAGATCATCCGGCCCGACCATGGAGCCGGAAGAATTGATCAGGCGGCTGTAGAGAATATTGCGCTGGAACATTTCGTCCGGCGCCCCCACCAGCCGGAAATGCCAAGTTTCAATAATCGTGCGATTGACGGCCACGGGCCGCACGACACGAATATTCTGGATGGCCCCTTTCAGGGTCATGGATGGATAAAGGATGGTGTTATGGCGGTTGATGGACAGGATATCCTCGGTTTTTTCCTTGCCATAAGCTGCATACATGGCGTCCAGATACCCTGGGATTTCCGAATAATCCGCATGGATGCTGGTTTTGCCGCCGGAATAACCATTGCCATAGGCGCAGGCGGTGACGCCCATATTGTCAAAAAACTCATAACTGCTGCCAAAGGGGAAGATGATTTCCGCCTCACGGGGCGGCGGGGTGTCCTTGGGCATGGATGCCATGAGTTTCTTGGTCGCCTGGCCGACGGATTTGTGGGCCACCATCGGGTGGGTGGTGTCGTTCAGGTTATCCATGAACAGTTTCCAGTTGCAGGTGTGATCATATTTCAGCACCCCTCCATCCATCACCAGCTTACCCTCGGGCGAGCGGTCGATCATATTGTCGATGCTGGTGGCAACATGGCCCAGATATTCTTCCAGCGATGGCCCTTCGGGGCTAAGGCTGGCAAAGACAAACCCCCGGTAATCGCCGTAACGGGGCACCCGTTTCATGTTATTGGCCGGGTCCTTGATGTCAAAACCGGTGTTTTCATACCCTTTGTTATGGGGAATCCCCATCAGGGTGCCGTCGGTGGCAAAGGTCCACCCGTGATAACCACAGCAAAACACCCGCGCGCTGCCGTATTCCTGATTAACCAGTTTGGCGCCACGATGGGTGCAGCGGTTAAACAATACATGGATTTCGCCGGATTTATCCCGCACCATGATCACGGGCTGTTTGCCGATATTGCAGGTGTAATAATCGCCGGGCTTGGGGATCTGGCTTTCATGGCCCACAAAAATCCAGGCCTTGCCGAAAATGCGGTCCATTTCCAGATCAAAGATTTCTTCATCAGTATACAGCTTGCGGTGGGTTCTGGTTTCCTGAACCATATCCGCCAGTTGTTGTATGCTATAGGTCATTTTTCGTCTCCTTACAGCGTGAGCGAACCGAGGCTGGCACCGCCACAGACATACAATGTCTGTCCGGTTACAAATCCGTTATTTTCGTCCGCGAAAAACAGGGTGGCCCGGGCGATGTCTTCCGGCGTACCTAGCCGCCCTACCGGCAGTCCCTGGGCGAGGGATTTTGCTTTTTCTTCAGAGACCTGTTCGTGGAACATCTCCGTGACAATGGGGCCGGGCGCAATGGCGTTCACGGTAATGCCATGATGGCCCAGCTCCATGGCCCAGGTCCGGGTCATGCTGATGATGGCCGCCTTGGTGCCCGCATAATTGGTGCGGGTGGGCAGGCCCACCACGGCCCGGCTTGACATGTTGATGATACGCCCGAACCGGGCTTCTTTCATGGCCGGTAAGCACGCTTGGGTCAGAAGGATCATGGCGCCCAAATGAAGATTGGTGAGATAGGTGAGGTCGTCCAGGCTGACCTCTTCAATCAGTGAGGGCCGAATAACCCCGGCATTGTTCACCAGGGTGGTCACCTTGTGTTTGGCGGTAATTTCCGCGGCCGCCTCCCGGGTGGCGGCCGGGTCGGCCAGATCTACCTCATAAGCTTCCAGATGGGCATGGTTAAAATCAGGCAGGCGGCGAGCCAGGGTAATCACATGATAGCCGGCATCCAACATCATTTGGCAAATGCCTTTGCCGATGCCGCTGCTGCCGCCGGTCACGATGACTTTACGGTTTTTCATTGTTGTCTCCCAGAGAAGAAATGACTTCCGCCCAGCTCCTCACCGAAACATTTTCGGGCAGGGCGATATAAACAGGATCTGCAAAAGGGGTTGGAATGCTGCTGATGGTCACCGGCGACCCCGGCGCAGCGCAGTCCCGATGACAATAGGTGAACAGAATACCGCCGGTATCAAGTTGCACCGTGGCAATGCGCAGCGGCAATAGGGGCCTCAGACTGTCTTCGAGACTGTGATGCAGAAGAATGCTGCCGAGCACCCGGCCTTTGTTGTTCACCGGTTGCGTTTGCAGATCTGGACTAAGACAATTGCCGCAAATTTCCCGTGGGGGATATTGCACAGTGCCGCAGTCCTGACAAACGGGAAGAGAGAGGGGAGCAGACATGATTATTGGCCTCCCTTCCTGAGAATGGCCGCCGCCGAACACAGGCCGCGATTGTAATTGATCATGCCATAGCCGCTGATCAGCGCGGTTTCGGCCTTTTTCACCGGATTGCCGAGCGCCTGGCCGGTCAGTTGCCGGAGGCTTTCGACAACGCCCATATATCCGGCGGCTGATCCGGCCTGGCCACAGGAAAGCTGCCCGCCACAGGTATTGTGCGGCAGGCCGTCGCCGTCGAAATTTAGATTGGTTTCGCGCAAAAAGGCCGGTCCCTGGCCCTTTTCACAAAAACCGAGATCTTCCATCTGCATCAGGCTGATCACCGGATAATCATCATAGGTTTGGAGCATGTCCATGTCTCGCGGGCCAAGGCCGGCCTTGTGATACATCTCGTCGGCATAAGCCGCCCAGCCGCCGCGGATTTGTATTGGATCATCGGGAAAGGAATTGTGCAGTTCGCCGGTGCTGAGAATTTCTGCATAAGCCAGTCCCAAATGGTGGGCCCGTTCCGTGCTCATCACCAGAAATGCCTCCGCCCCAGCGCAAGGCATGACACAGTCCAGAAGATGCACCGGCCCGGCGATGGGACGGGCGGAAAGGTAATCTTCCCGGGTCATGGGTTTGTTTCTGAACAGGGATAGGTCGAAATGATTGGCGTTGTGGCGCTGACTGAGTGCAATACGGGCGAAGTCCTCCCGCGTGGCACCGAACCGGTCCATGTAATGCTGGGTGATCTGGGCAAAGGCCATGTTGGGCCCTCCGGCGCCGTACCAGTAGGCGGAACTGTTGGAAAAACTGCTGAAGTCATGCACCAGTTTTTTGAAACTTTCCGCATTGGCCGTATCGCCACCGATACAGGCGATAATATCTGCGTCTCCGGCCTGGACGGCACGAGCGGCCCGTTGCAGGGCAATCACCCCGGATGCCCCGCCATAGGGGAGGTCCGCGATCCACCGGGGGCTGAGGCGCAGATATTCGGTAAGGGTAATGGTGCTGTCCGGCCGCAATGTGAAACTAGAGGTGGCCAGACCGTCAATCTGGTCTTTTTTCAGACCGCTGGTTTTAAGCAGTTCTCTGAGTGCAGAACCGATAAACCACGGAGCGCCATACGGGCTGCTTTTCACGTAAGGCAGCGTCACCGGCGCGGTCAGCGCAACTCCCTCATATCCGCCGGATGCCTTGCTCATGTGCCGGTTCCTTCGGTCTTGGGGCGTTTCTTCAGGGATCTGAGATCATAGGTCTTTCCCTGTTCGACAAGTCTGCGGCATAAGGTTTTCACCTCACCGCGTTGCAGTTTTTCGGACGGGGTTTTCGGCAGCTTGTCCACAAAGGCGATATATCCCGGCAGCTTATAATAGGCGAGCAGGGGCATGGCCGTTTCAAAAATCTGCTGGGCCAGGTCCGCAGAATCCTCGAAGCCTTCAGCCAGTTCGATGGCGGCCATGACTTCATCCCCACGCAGGTCGTCAGGAACCGCTGTGACGGCCACGGTGCCGATGGGCTCCTGCTGCTGAAGGATGGATTCCACCTCAACGGCAGAAATGTTTTCGCCACTGCGGCGGATGATGTTTTTTTTGCGGTCTACAAAATAAAACGCCCCTTCCGCGTCCTGTCGCGCAAGGTCCCCCGTGTGCAGCCAGCCGCCCTCCCAGATTTCTTCGGTCGCGGCCGGATTCTTATAATAGCCGGAGAAGAAACCTTTTCGCGGATTGTTTCCCTTGCGCCGGACCAGAAGTTCGCCGACCTCGCCACAAGGTACATCCTGTCCCGTGTCATCTACAAGACGCGCTTCCACATCCGCCGGGGCCTTGCCAAAACAGCTTTGGCCCACATGGCGGGGTTCCACATTTGCGGTGATGCAGCCGCCGCTGCCGGATTCGGTCATGGCCCAGCTTTCAATTAGGGGAAAGCCAAAGCGTTCTTCAAAGGCGGCGTGATGTTTGGGGTTGACCCCGGCGCCAAAGCCGAACTTGACCTGATGGGCACGATCATAGGGGCCTTCCGGGATCTGCAGAAGAATAGCCGGCAGAACGCCCAGATAATGCACGATGGTGGCGTTGCTTTCCGCAATGCTTTGCCACCAGGTGCGCGGATGGAAGCGGTCCAGCTGAATAATACAGCCGCCGTTCATCATCATGCCCATGGTGGAACAGGCAAGCGCATTCATATGCACCAGCGGCAGTGGCGTGAGCAGACGTTCCTTGCCAGGCTCTAGCGTACAATAGCCGCCAATATCCCGGTACCAATGGCCAAATTCCAAGAAATATTCGTTGCTCAGCATGCAGGCTTTGGGTTTTCCAGTGCTGCCCGAGGTGAACATCAGCGCGCATTCAGTCTGTTCGGTCTTCTCCCCTGTCACAGCTTCCGGCTGTTGCGGCAGGGTTTCAAGATCCGAAAGGTTGACCACGGGACAATTCAGGTCCTTCACAGCCGAGGCGATATAGGCCGCGCGTTCATCCAGGCTGATCACAGCGGCGGCTTCGCTATGCGAGACGAGATAGTTGATTTCTTCTGGGGAAAATTCGGGATTGATCGGTACAATACTGACACCAAGCGCATTGAGGGCCAGCCAGTGCATGAAAAAATCCGGCCGGTTTTCCAGGACAAGGCCCATTCTTTGGCCGGTGGTCAGGCCGCGCCTCTGATAAAAGACGCGCAAGTGTTCCACCTTTTGCGCCATTTCGCCATAGGTGAAATCAATGGGGCCATCGTGATAGGCGGTACAGGCGGTCGCGGGGATATGCAGAAAAGGGCGGTTCCCATAGGTGGCCACGCTGTTCTGAAACGCGTCATATACTGTTGTCATGATATTGCTCTTGCCATCCCTGATATGGTCTTTGTTAAATTATCCATATGATATACCAACAAAAAATATATGAAAAGTGAAAAATAGAAAAATCATATATATGGATAATTCTACTCTTTTTTCAAAAGTATAGCATGAAGCAGAGGGGCTATGAAGACAACTTCAGGGGCAGGGCAGTGGTGTATTTGACCTTGGTAACGGCGAACCGGGAATGAACTTCGTTAACCATATCCATTTTCAAAAGCTTGTGGCGCAGGAAATTTTCATAAGCGGTCATGTCCGTGGTGATGATTTTCAGGACATAATCCATAGAACCGCTAATGGTGTAGCATTCGGTAACCTCGGGATAGACCTTGATCAGGCGCTCAAAATCCTCAAGCGCATTGTCCCGGTGGTGGGACAGTTTGACATTGGCGAAGGAAACGATGTTCAGGCCGAGTTTTTCGGCATTGAGCAGGGCGACCCGTTTGTCAATCAGGCCCATCTCTTCAAGTTTCCGGATGCGTCGCCAGCAGGGGGCGGTCGATAGTCCCACCTTGTCGGCCAGCTCTGTATTGGTGAGGCTGTTATCTTCCTGAAGAGCGGCGAGAATCTTTTTGTCTATGTCGCTTAATTTGTCCAGCATTATTTTTCCTCTTATTGCGTCTTAAAGGCAAAAATATAGCCAAAATTACGCGAAATAATCTGAAAAAGAAACGTAATTTCGCATGATTTATGCAAAAATAATTCGAAAAATCGGGTGGCGGAAATTTACTGGAGAGTCATGTGAAAAAAGACCTTATTTCCCTTGATGATAAATACATTTTGAATGAGGGCAGCGCCTTCATGTCGGGCATTCAGGCTCTGGTCCGGATTCCTCTGGTGCAACGCTGGCGGGATCGGGCGGCGGGTCTGAATACAGCGGGATTTATTTCCGGATACCGGGGATCGCCGCTGGGGGGGTATGATCAGGCCCTGGTCAAGGCGCGCAAGTTTCTGGAAAAGGAAAATATCCATTTCCAACCGGGACTGAATGAGGAGCTGGCGGCTACCGCAGTCTGGGGCACACAGCAGGTGAACATGTTTGAAGGCGCTCGGTATGACGGGGTGTTTGGTATCTGGTACGGCAAGGGGCCGGGGGTGGATCGGACCGGCGATGTGTTCCGCCACGCCAATGCCGCCGGAACCAGCCCGCATGGCGGGGTTCTGGCCATTGCCGGGGACGATCATGCGGCTAAATCCTCCACTTTGCCGCATCAGTCTGATCACAGTTTTTATGCGACCATGTTGCCGATGCTGTATCCGGCGGATATTCAGGAATTTGTGGAATATGGTCTGCTGGGCATTGCCATGTCCCGCTATTGTGGCTGTTGGACCGCTTTCAAGGTGACCAGCGAGACGGTTGAAACCACGGCCACCGTAGACCTCAGCCGGGAAAACCGGGAAATCTTTCTGCCCGATGAAACGGAATTCGAAATGCCGCCGGGTGGGGTGCATATTCGCCCCAATGACGTCTGGAAGGAACAGGATTACCGCTTGCAGCGTTATAAACTTTTTGCCGCGCTGGCCTTCGTCAAGAAAAACAAGGTCGATCGCATCGTCATGGACAGCTCCAAGCCCCGCTTTGGCATTATCACCAGCGGCAAGAGTTATGGCGATGTACGCCAGGCTCTGTTCGAGCTGGGTATTGATCATGATGTGGCAGAACAAATTGGCCTCAGGCTTTACAAGGTGGGTATGCCTTGGCCGCTGGAACCGGACGGGGTTCGGAACTTCTGTGAAGGCCTGGAAGAAATTCTGATTGTTGAGGAAAAGCGCGAGCTCATCGAAAACCAGCTCAAGCAGCAGCTCTTTAACTGGCATGCGGACAAGCGACCGAAAGTGGTCGGTAAATATGATGAACACGGCAACTGGCTGCTGCCGCCGGATAATGATCTTAGCGTGGGGCTCATCACCCATGTGATTGCGGATCGGATTTCCCGCTTCTACCATAATGATCGCATTGACGAACGGCTGGAATTCTTTAACCGGCGTGAGGCATTGCAGAAAAGTTACCAGCCGCCGATTATTCGCACGCCTTATTTCTGTTCCGGCTGTCCGCATAACACGTCGACCAAAGTTCCTGAAGGCAGCCGGGCCACAGCCGGGATCGGGTGTCACATTATGGCGCTGTGGATGGACCGCAACACCTCCACCTTTACCCAGATGGGCGGGGAGGGGGTTCCCTGGGTCGGTCAGGCGCCCTTCACCGATGAAAAACATATTTTCGTCAATCTGGGGGATGGGACCTATTTCCATTCCGGCCTTCTGGCGGTGCGTCAGTCCGTGGCTGCCGGGGTCAATGTGACCTACAAGATTCTCTATAATGACGCGGTGGCCATGACCGGTGGCCAGCCCCATGATGGCCACTTGACGGTGGAAAGCATCGCCCAGCAGATGGTGGGCGAAGGGGTGAAGAAAATCTGGATTCTGACCGAAGATCTGGACCGGTATCGGGACCGCGGGAAAATTCCGGCGCATATCCCGATTCTGGACCGGGATGAGATGCCCGCCATTCAGGAAGAAGCCCGGAATACGGAAGGCTGCACCGTAATCATTTACGATCAGACCTGTGCCGCGGAAAAACGCCGGCGGCGCAAACGGGGCAAATATCCGGATCCGGATAAGCGCATCTTTATCAACGATCTGGTATGTGAGGGATGCGGGGATTGTTCGGAAAAATCCAACTGTGTCTCTGTCGAGCCTCTGGAAACGGAATTCGGTCGCAAGCGGACCATCAACCAGTCCACCTGTAACAAGGATTACAGTTGTGTCAAAGGGTTCTGTCCTTCCTTTGTCAGTGTGCTTGGCGGTAAGGTTCGCAAACCCAAAGCCATCGGTTTTGATGCGGAGCTGGAAAACCTGCCTGAGCCTGCCATCTCTGAAATGTCCCATGCCTATAATATTCTGGTAACCGGCGTGGGCGGCACCGGGGTGCTGACTATCGGGGCTCTTCTGGGCATGGCCTCCCATGTGGAAGGCAAGGCCTGTTCCATTCTGGATATGACCGGTCTGGCGCAGAAGGGTGGCGCGGTATTGTCGCATGTACGGCTGGGACCGGACATGGATGAATTGCGTACCCCGCATATTCTGACGGGCGGTGCGGATTTGTTGCTGGCCTGCGACTTGGTGGTGGCGGCCAGTCCCCAGTCTTTTGAAACCATGCAGAAAAGCCGAACCCGGGCTGTGATTAATGCTCACCGTATTCCGGTGTCGTCTTTTGTGCTGAACAATAATATCGACTTTAAGCAGGAAGCCCTGAAAAAAGTCATTAACGACCATACCCGCGATGATGGTCGCTATTATGTGGAAGCGACAGAAATCGCCACGGCGTTGCTGGGTGACAGTATCGCCACCAATGTTTTCATGCTGGGCTATGCCTGGCAGCAGGGGCTTGTTCCGCTCAAACGCCAGTCCATTGAACGGGCTATCGAGTTGAATGGCGTGGCGGTGGAGCAGAATCTCAAAACCTTTGCTTGCGGGCGTCTTGCGGCCCATGCGCCGGAAAAAGTGGAGGAAATCATTCGGCCGCTGCTTGATCCGGCAAGCCATGAACATATTGCCGATACGCTGGAAGAAATTGTCGCCAAGCGGGTTTCTTTCCTCACCGGCTATCAAAGCAAGGCCTATGCTACGCGCTATCAGCAGTTGGTCGGCCGGGTGGAAAACAAAGAGAAAGAGTTGTTCTGTGCCGCCGGGGATTTGTCAACGGCCGTGGCCAGATATTATTTCAAGCTTCTGGCCTATAAGGATGAATATGAGGTGGCTCGGCTTTATACCAACGGCGAATTCCTGAAAAAGCTGGAAGCCCAGTTTGAAGGCGACTATAAGTTGCGTTTCCATATGGCCCCGCCCATCCTGGAGAAGAAGGACAAGGTCACCGGCCATCCCAAGAAACGGGAGTTCGGCCCCTGGATGATGAAGTTGCTGAAAATTGTGGCGAAAGGACGCATATTGCGTGGGACGCCGCTGGATATTTTCGGCTATACGGCGGAACGCAAGATGGAACGCGCCCTGATCCGGGAGTATGAGGCCGTGGTGGAAGACATTCTTACGCATTTGCATAAGGATAATTATGCGTTATGTGTCGATCTGGCCTCTTATCCCGACGGAATTCGCGGATATGGTTATGTCAAGGAAACCAATGTGGAGCGGCAGAAGAAAAAAGCCGCTGAGCTGCGGCAGGCCCTGAAAGAGGGAAAAACGCATGCCGGAAAAACAGATGACAGGACCGACAACCGGGATGATCAGCGCAAGATCGCCTGAAGGTGAAATATGAGGTAGAAGAATAAACAAACAAAAAGCGTGGAAAGATAAAATGATCGAAACAAACCAGTTCAAAGGCCATGAGAAAGTTGTTTACCTTCATGACAAGGAAAGCGGCCTGAAGGCGATTATTGCGGTACACGATACATCGCTTGGCCCGGCAGCCGGTGGATGCCGCATGTGGCCCTATGAAAATGAGATGGATGCATTGACCGATGCGCTTCGTCTCTCTCGCGGGATGAGTTACAAGAATGCCGTTGCCGGTCTGAAGCTGGGCGGGGGCAAGTCGGTGATCATTGCTGACCCGCACAAAGACAAAAACGAACAGCTTTTTCGTGCCTTTGGCCGTTTTGTTGACAGCCTCAACGGCACCTATATTTCTGCCGAGGATGTGGGGATTTCTGTAGAGGATATGGAAATCGTGGCCAAGGAAACCCGGCATGTCATCGGCTTGCAAAGCAGTGAAAACGCCAGCGGGGATCCTTCTCCCTTTACAGCCCGGGGAACCTATCTCGGCATCAAGGCGGCCGTCAAGCACAAACTGGGTCAGGACGACCTCAAGGGGTTGACCGTGGCGGTTCAGGGGGTTGGTCATGTGGGGTATCACCTGTGTAAACACCTGGATGAGGCCGGCGCTCACCTGATTGTGTCGGATATTCATCAACCCTCCCTGGACCGCGTGGTGCAGGAATTCGGGGCGAAGGTGGTATCGGTGGCGGAAATCATGTCTGTGGCGTGTGATGTGCTCGCCCCTTGTGCGTTGGGTGCCGTGCTGAATGATGCCACAATCCCGGCGCTGAGAACCCCGATTGTCGCCGGCGCCGCCAATAATCAGCTCGCCCGGGATGAACATGGTCAGATGTTGCATGACAAAGGCATTCTGTACGCGCCTGATTATGTGATCAATGCCGGCGGTATTATCAATGTCTCCGCCGAGGCCCGCGGCAAATACGACGTCAACTGGGTTAATGACAAGGTGGACAATATCTATACCACGCTCGGTACCATTTTTGAGCGTTCCGATAAAGAAGGCCGACCCACCAATGTCATTGCCGACGAGCTGGCAGAGGAAATTATTGCCGCAGCCCGGGCCCGCAAGAAACAGGAAAAGGCGGCCTGATGCACATTGGCTGATCGATAATTCCTGCTCCGACTCCCTTTAATGGAGGGCGGAAGACGAGATTTTTCCAAACAGTATATTTTTTTCTGTTTAGAAAATTCTTGATTCTTCCGCCTTTTTCTCATTAGAGTGACATGGAATAAAAACAGGAGGCGAGGATGACGGAAAAAGAAACGGTGAAGGCCGTTGATCTGAGCGGTGAAAAGATTCACTGGGATCAGGATATGAGTTACGGGCAGTATCTTGTCCTGGACAAGATCCTTGAGGCCCAGATTCTGCGGTCCGGCCACCATGATGAGATGATGTTCATCATCATTCACCAGGCTTCCGAATTATGGTTGAAATTGTGTATTCATGAACTCAGCGCAGCCATGCGGCACATCCGGGAGGATGACCTGGGGCCGGCGTTTAAAATGATCAGCCGCATTGCCCGTATTCAGGAACAGCTCATTCAGTCTTGGAACATTCTGGCCACTATGACGCCGAAGGATTATCTGAGTTTCCGGGATGCTCTCGGACAGAGTTCCGGGTTCCAGTCCTATCAGTACCGGATCATGGAGTTTGCCTTGGGCAACAAAAACAAAAGCATGATCGAAGTGCACAAGGCCCATCCCGATATTTACGCACGAGTAAAACAGGTCCTGGAAGCACCGAGCATCTATGACCTGACGTTACAGCTTCTGAAAAAACGCGGCTTTGCGGTGCCGGGGGATAAACTGGAACGGGACTGGAGCGAACCTTACGAGTCCAGTCCGGCGGTCGAAAAAGTCTGGCGGGACGTTTATCTTCATGCGGACCAGCATTGGGACCTGTATGAACTGGCGGAAAAGCTGGTCGATCTGGAGCATCGCTTCCAGACCTGGCGCTTCAGCCATATGAAGACGGTGGAGCGCATTATTGGTTATCGCCGCGGTACGGGCGGAACCAGCGGGGTAAGTTATCTGGTGAAGGCCTTGGATTTGCAGTTCTTTCCGGAACTGTGGTCGGTGCGCACCTCTCTTTGATCGGGCTGCTTTATGCCCGGATCCGGCTCAATAGTGTCTGAAACAGCGGGCTGTCCGGCCGGGTCAGTTCCATCACAATGTCAAAATGATTGACCCCCGGAACAGGCAGAAGTTCCGCATCCAGCCCCCGTTCAAGCCAGGCGTCATGATAGTCATGGCTTTGTCTTTTAAATTCTGCAGTTTCATTCTCGCCATAACTGATGATCAGCGGGCAGGACCGGGGCGGAATGCGGAATAGCGGACTGCAGGCGGTGGCTTGGGCCTGGTCCATGCGCAGCGGTTCATTGATATAGGTATTCACCAGGGGGCGCAGGTCATAAATACCGCTCATCGCCAAAGCCGCCTTCAGGGGGCAGGTGGCATATCCGAGGGCCGGCCAGTCACTGGAAAGTATTTCCGCCACCAGATGGGCCCCGGCGGAACTGCCAGACAGGCTGATATTGGTCGGATTGCCGCTGAATTTTCTGGCATTTTTCAGGATGCTGATCATGCCGCGCCGGGTCTGCTCAATAATCTGGGGCAGGCTGTAATCAGGGGCCAGTGTATAATCCAACGCAATGAATACCATGTCATGGGCGAGAAAGTTGGGAGCGGCAAAACAGCTCTCATTTTTAGAGAGTTCCTGCCAGTAGCCGCCATGAATAAAAACATGAACAGGGAAGGGGCCGTCTCCGTCCGGGATAAAAATATCCATCATGGCACGGGGTTCCGGCCCATACCGCAGATCCTCCCGAAGCCGGCCCGCATGGTCAATCTTGGCCGCCAGACTGCGTTTTTCATACGCACGAAGAAATGGCATAATGTCCGGAACACAGGAGCTAGGCGAATATTCCCGCTCCAGCGTGGGGATATCCATGTCCTCCCAGCATTGATGGCTCATCGGTTTCCCCTCAATACTTATGGCCCCTGGCAGGGGTGGTAAGAGAGTTATACCACAGATGGCATGAGTAAAAAACTTTTCTTTTTGGGAAAATATTTTCATTTTAGGAAAATTCTGTTATTCTGCTCCGAAAAAGGTAATCGGAAGTCATCATGAGTAACTCTGCTTTTATACAACATACGGCCGGGGATGAGCACAAGGCGCTGGGAGATCGTTTGGCCCATCTGCGCAAGGAGCGTGGGCTGACGCTCCAGCAATTGAGCGCGCTTGTGGATATTCCAGTCTCCACCCTGTCCAAGGTGCAAAACCATCAGGCCACCCTGACCTATGGCAATCTGATCAAGCTGGCCCGGGGATTGGGGGTACCCATCTCCGCCCTATTTGACGACCCGCAGGATCAGGTTCTGAAGTCCGGACGCCGGTCCATTACCTCAAACGGGGACGGCAGCGTGAATGAGGTGGACATATACCGGGTGGAGGTTCTGGCTGCTGATCTTTTGAACAAAAGCATGTATCCCGGAATTTTGGAGGTGCCACCAGCGGGGCCACAGGATTTGGGGGCGTTGTCCCGTCACCCCGGAGAAGAGTTTGTGTATGTTCTGGAAGGTGCCGTACGGCTGTATAGTGAGGATTACAAACCCGTAACCCTCGCCCAAGGTGACAGCGCCTATCTGGACAGTCGTTCGGGGCATCGTTATGTCTCGGCCACTGCTGATCCTGCCCGGATCCTTGTGGTCTGCTCCCATGAGGTGAGTGAAACCGCGGAACAGGAGAACTGAATGCTGACCCGATCTGATTTCGAAAAACTAGATGCCACGGATGACCTCGCCTCTTTTCGCGAGGAATTTTTGCTGCCGGAAGGGGTGGTCTATCTGGATGGCAATTCGCTAGGGGCGCTGCCAAAGGCGTCCGCCTCGCGTGCCGAGCAGGTGGTGCGCCGGGAATGGGGACAGGATCTGATTAAAAGCTGGAACAAGGCCGGATGGGTGAGCTTGTCCGAACGCATCGGGGATAAGATTGCCGCCCTGATTGGGGCGGCGCCTGGCGAGGTGGTGGCCTGCGATGCCACTGGGATCAATCTGTACAAGGCATTGGGCATGGCGCTCAGCCTGCGTCCGGAGCGGAAAAAAATTCTGGTGGAAGGGTCAAACTTTCCTACGGATCTGTATGTGACCCAAGGGCTGGTGCAGCAATTGGACCGCGGACATGAGATTGTCTATGCCGAACATGAGGAAATTCTTGATGCCATCACCGAAGAGGTGGCCGTTGTCTCCCTGATTCATGTGCACTACAAGACGGGCCGTCTTTTGGATATGAAGGCCATTACGGAAAAAGCTCATGCGGTGGGGGCGCTGGTGATCTGGGATCTGTGTCACAGCGCCGGGGCGGTGCCGGTGGACCTGAACGGTTGCCGGGCTGACTTTGCCGTGGGCTGCGGCTATAAATATCTGAATGGGGGGCCCGGGGCGCCGGGGTTCATTTTTGTGGCCCGTCGGCATCAGGGACAGGCGATTCAGCCGCTCACTGGTTGGTTTGGTCATGAGGCCCCTTTTGAATTTCACCGGGATTACCGTCCGGCCAAAACCATCCGTCAGATGCTGACCGGCACGCAGCCGATTGTGTCGTTATCGCTTCTGGAGGAAGGGGTGGATATTCTTGGCCGCGCGGACATGAACAAAATTCGCCGGAAATCTTCATTGATGGGAGACCTGTTTGTTCAGTTGGTAGAAGAACAGCTGGACGGCTTTGGGTTTGAGCTGGCCTCCCCGCGTGCTGCGGAAAAACGGGGCAGTCAGGTCTCGCTTCGTCATGAACAGGGGTACGCCATCATGCAGGCGCTGATCGCGGAAAATATTATTGGCGATTTCCGTGCACCGGATATTGTGCGTTTTGGGTTTACGCCGCTGTATCTGCGATATGTGGATATCTGGGACGCGGTGGCGGGCCTGCGCCGGGTGATGGAACAGAAACTCTGGGATTTGCCTGATTATCAGGCAAAGGCTGCTGTGACCTGATCTGTCACAGCTCTTAAACAAGACTGGCCTTGGCCTTTTTTCGGCCAGGGCTTTTTTTATGGGGCTGGTCCATATATTATAAAAGATCTCTCTGCATGGCGCTTATGCGATGTGTCTTGTCTCAATTTAAATACCCTTTATCCGCTTTGACTGTACACAGACGCCTCAGATGTGCAAAATGCATGTCGGTAACCCCTTGGGGATAGGGGGGAGTCGTGTCATAACAGGATTTGGCGTAGTGCCGGGATGCAAAAGTATAAAATATTTCATATCACGATGACCTCTCATGTCAGAACGTCAGGGCGTTTCAGAATGTCAGGGCGTTGTCTCTTTTGGGGGCTGATGGCGTTATGTCTGGTTTTGGCCGGGCAGGCACTGGCCCAGCCCCAGCTTCAGCCCTCATCGTCTCCAGGGCCGCCGCCCGGGCCGATGCAGGAAGTTCCTTCCGAACCGCCGGCGGTGTTATCGGAGAGTTTCAAGAAAATCAGGGCCAAAGCCGAATATCGGGTTTACTGGGCGGGGTTCGTGGTGGCGGATGTCTGGTCCGAACTGGTGTTGAGCGAAGAGAGCTACAAACTGGACACGGCATACAGAACCCGGGGCATTTTGAGTTTTTTCAGCAAAGCCGAAAGTGAAACTTTTGCGGTGGGGAAAATCCGCGATGACGGGACCTATCAACCACTGCTTTATAAGAAACAGGGGCATTGGGGCGGCACATCCTATAAACATTTTATCGAACGTGATCCAGAAAACGGCGCGCCGCTCAAGATTTCCATCTATAACGAAGATCATAAATGGAACCGGGAGCCTGTGCCAGAAAAATACTGGTCTCTGGTGGACCCCGCCACCTATATGGCCCGGCTGCTGACCCGGGACCGCAAAAGGCTTCTGCCAGGTCTGCAAGGAGAAGGATCCCGGACTCTGGGCCAGATTTTTAATGGCGCGGTTGCGGCGGAATATATGCATCACTGCCCGCAAATGGATCATCTCGAAAAACGCCGGAAGTCCCTGTATGAAGGGAAGGCCGTGCGGTGTGAATTCACTGCGCGACTCCTGGCTGGCTGGTCTGAGGAGGAACGGGAACGTCAGGAAGAAAGAGAGGGGCAACAGCATGAGCGCGACGCGGACCCTATTGAGATCTGGTTTGCCCCCTGGAAAGATTTGCCGATGATGATCCCGGTTCAGTCCCGCTTCAAGACCGGGTGGGGCACCGCCACCATGTATCTGACCAGGCTAAATATCCAGGTTTTGCTTGATGATACAGCGCAGCCGGAGGAAGATGAGCTGGTTCCGGTTGATCCATCGGATCAGGACTCAAAACAGCATCGGGAAGAGTTTCTCGACGGTAATCATTTGTGAATGTGATCCGCCGGGATATTGGCACGCGCATTTTTCGCAAAAAAATGAGGCTTAACACCTGTTTCAATAGGGTTTTGGGCCCGTTCAAACCTCCAGTTCGCACCAGATGGGGGTATGGTCGGAGGCTTTTGCCTTGCCCCGCGGCACCCGGTCAATGGCACAGGTTTTGAGACGGTCAGCGGCTTGGGGCGACAACAACAGGTGGTCGATCCTGAGACCATTGTCCTTCTGCCAGGCCCCGCCCTGGTAATCCCAATAGGTGTAATTTTGTCCTGTGGGGACGATTTGCCTGAGCGCATCGGTAAACCCCAAATGTAAAAGGGTGAAAAAACGATCCCGGCTTTCCGGCCGGCACAGCGCGTCATTGGCGAATCGTGCTGGGTCGTAACAGTCTTCGTCTTTGGGGCAGACATTGTAATCTCCCCCCAAAACAAGCACTTCTTCCCGTTTCAGGAGGTCCCGGGCGCGGTCTATCAGCCGATCCATCCAGGCGAGTTTATAATCAAATTTTTCTCCCGGAACAGGATTGCCATTGGGCAGATAGAGGGCAGCCACGCGCACCGTGTTTACGGTCGCTTCCAGATAACGGGCCTGATCATCGGCCTCATCGCCCGGCAGGCCGCGCATAACGTCTTCAATAGGGTATTTGGACAGGATAGCGACACCATTATAGGTTTTCTGGCCATGGGTTTCCACGTTATAGCCCAGTTCCTCAATTTCCATGCGCGGGAAATTTTCATCCACACATTTCAATTCCTGAAGCAACACCACATCGGGGGCCGCATCACTCAGCCACTCCACCACGCGCGGCAGTCTCGCTTTGATGGAGTTGACGTTCCAGGACGCAATTTTCATAAAATCAGCCTATGGCAAAGGAGGCGCCGCAGCCGCAGGCAGCCGTGGCGTTGGGGTTTTTAACCACGAACATGGATCCGGCCAGTTCCTCGACAAAATCCACTTCGGAACCCGTCAGATACAACAGCGACAGCCCGTCCACCAGCATGGTCACCCCGTCGCGTTCCACCACGATGTCGTCTTCGCGTTGCTCTTCCACTAGATCGAAGTCATACTGAAACCCGGAACAGCCGCCACCGTTCACTGACACCCTGAATTTCAGGTTGGGGCGGCCGTCCTTCTCAATCAGTTGGGCGATCCTTTTTGCGGCATTGCCGGATAAAGTGACCGGTGTTTCTGTGTTGGTCATGGTTATTTCTGGTACCCTGATAATTGTAAAGATCTGATAATTGTAAAATATATGCTTTACTTCTGCTACTATATGTATGCTGTATAAGGGAATTGTCAATAATGCCGCAAAAATGCAACACCATAGAACCGGGCAAGTTTCCTGCCGCCATATGCAGCGATTACATATCATGACCGGATAAGATCCAAGGAAAGGGGATCTGAAGGAATGTCATCAGACTTTGTGTTGTTTGAGCCGGCCTTTGAATACGCGCCTTATGCCTGTCTTGCTGCCACCAGCCGGGGGCGGTTATATCCGGAGCCGGAAACCCGGATCCGCTCACCATTCCAACGGGACCGGGACAGAATCATCCATTCCAGCGCGTTTCGTCGGCTCAAACATAAAACCCAGGTTTTTGTTTATCATGAAGGCGATCATTACCGCACGCGGCTCACCCATTCCATCGAAGTCTCCCAGATCGCCCGCAGTATAGCCCGGGTTTTGGGCCTGAATGAGGAAATTACCGAAGCCCTGTCTCTGGTTCATGATTTTGGTCATCCGCCCTTTGGCCATGCCGGGGAAGAGGCTCTGAATCTGGTGATGGCGCCCCATGGCGGATTTGATCATAATGCCCAGTCACTCAGGATCGTCACTCGTCTGGAACGCCGTTATGCGGATTTTGACGGTCTCAATCTGACCTGGGAAACGCTGGAGGGTCTGGCCAAACATAATGGTCCGCTGTGCCGCGGTCAGGATATGTCAGACCTGCACAGCTATTTTGCGGAATATAACGAACGGCATGATCTGGAACTCCACACTCATGCTAGCGCCGAAGCACAGGTGGCGGCATTGTCGGATGATATCGCCTATAATAACCATGATATTGCCGATGGGTTGCGGGCAGGGTTGTTCACGATGGAGGAGCTGTGCGAAATTCCACTGGTGGCGGAAATTGTCCGGGACGTTTATAACCGGTATGGTGCCTTGGAGGCCAGCCGGTATGAACATGAGGTCATTCGCCGCCTGATCAATCGGATGGTCAAAGATATTCTTGAGGAAAGCCGCTCCCGCCTTCTGGCGCTCAAACCCGAAACCGTGAAGGATATCCGCCAGGCTCCAGATAGCGTGGTTGCTTTTTCTTCCGCGATGCGCGAAACGGATCGGCGGCTCAAAACCTTTCTGATGCGCAATATGTATCGCCATTACAAGGTGAACCGGATGACCAGCAAAGCCAAAAGGGTGGTGCAGGATCTGTTCGAATTGTATATGGAAGAACCGGAATGTTTGCCCGAGAAATGGCAAAATAGATTGACGCAAGAGAGTGAACAAGATAGAGCCCGTCATGTTACGGATTTTATTGCCGGGATGACCGATCGTTACGCCCTGTTGGAACACAAAAGACTTTTTGATATATCAGCGTTTGAATTATGAATATTTACAAAGATTTACACGAAAAAGTTAAAAACATAATTGAAATCCTGTCCGAAGAAGGGAAACTTCCCGGAGGGCTTGATCTGGTGGCGATGACCGTGGAAAGTCCGCGCGATCCCTCGCATGGAGACATTTCCACCAATGTGGCCATGGTGCTTACCAAACAGGCGCGCATGAAACCGCGTGACATAGCCATGATGGTTGCGGAAAAGCTGGAACATCTGGCGGAAGTGGACAGTGTCGAGGTGGCTGGGCCCGGATTCATCAATCTTCGGCTGAAAAACGGCTTCATTCTGGAAAGGATCAAAATGGTCCTTGAGGCCGGACCCCGTTACGGTGTTTCGGATATCGGTAACAAAGAAAAAGTTAATGTGGAATATGTTTCTGCCAATCCGACCGGCCCCATGCATGTGGGACATTGCCGGGGCGCGATCTTCGGCGATGCCTTGGCGGCGCTGCTGGAATTTGCCGGATTTGATGTCACCCGGGAATATTACATTAACGACGCCGGGGCGCAGATTGACGTTCTGGCCCGCTCCGCCTATCTGCGGTATCGGGAGGCGCTGGGCGAAGATATTGGCGAAATCCCCGAAGGTCTGTACCCGGGAGAATATCTGATCCCTGTGGGGCAGGCGCTGGCGGAAAAATACGGGGAGCGCTGGCGGACAGCCGACGAAGCGGAATGGCTGGATCCCATACGCGAGTTTGCCACACACGCCATGATGGACATGATCCGCGAGGATCTGGCGGCGCTGGGTATTCATCATGATGTGTTTTTCTCTGAAAAAACACTGCATACCGGCGGTGGTATCGAGGCGGCTGTGGAGGCGCTTCGGGCCAAAGGGCTGATTTATGAAGGAGTTCTTGAGCCCCCCAAGGGCAAAAAGCCCGAAGACTGGGAAGAACGGCCGCAGCTGTTGTTCAAGGCGTCGGCGTTTGGGGATGACATTGACCGTCCGTTGCAGAAATCCGATGGCACCTGGACCTATTTTGCCGCCGACGTGGCCTATCATTACGATAAGGTGCAGCGCGGGTTCAATTCCATGATTGATGTTTGGGGGGCTGATCACGGGGGATATGTCAAACGGGTCAAGGCCGCGATTGAGGCGCTGACGGATGGCAAGGGGGAGCTGGATGTCCGGTTGTGCCAACTTGTCAATCTGCTGCGCGATGGTAAGCCTGCGAAAATGTCCAAACGAGCCGGCACCTTCGTCACGCTGCGGGACGTGGTGGATGAAGTGGGCAAGGATGTGGTGCGTTTTATTATGCTGACCCGCAAAAATGACGCGGCGCTGGACTTTGATTTCACCAAGGTCATGGAACAATCCAAGGACAATCCGGTCTTTTATGTGCAATATGCCCATGCCCGGGTACATTCGGTCCTGAAAAAGGCGCAGGAGAGTTTTCCGGATCTTGACCTCTCGCGGGCGGCGCTGCTGGATGCAGAGGTCTGGCGGCTTGATGATGAGGCGGAACTGGGGCTGGTGAAAGTGATGGCCGGCTGGCCGAAGCTGGTGGAAAGCGCGGCGCTGGCCCATGAACCGCATCGGATCGCTTTTTATCTGTATGATCTGGCCTCGGCCTTTCATACCCTGTGGAATAAAGGCAATGACAATCCGGACCTGAAATTCATTATCGAGGGAGATCGGCATCTCACCCTGGCGCGGCTGGCGATGATATCCGCCCTTGCCAACATTATCGCGACGGGGCTAAATATACTTGGCGTGGAGCCCGTCACTGAAATGTAATCCAGATCCAGATCTGTTACCAGCCGGAAGGGGAGTGAAAGCATGGCAGGGGAAGACAAACAGAAATCGCCCGGGCAGAAATCCGCAGAGCAGAAATCGGCTGGGCAGAAATCGTCATGGCTTGAACCGCTGCCGGAGGAATTCGCTTCCGATGATGGCGCAACCAGCCGTCGGATGATTGTTGCCGCGATGACCGTTGTGGTGCTGGCCATATTCGGGGGAGTGATCTGGTACAGCTATATGGGCAAGACCACCGGCGGGCCGGTTCCGGTGGTGCGGGCCGACAAGTCCGTGATCAAGGTTAAGCCGCAGGATCCCGGTGGCATGGAAGTGCCCAATCAGGATAAGCTGGTCTATAAAAAGGTTTCGGATGCCGCCATTGAGGATCAGGAAGACCGCCTGGCGCCCAGCGCGGAAATACCGCTTGGTCGGCCAGAAGCCCAGGCAGGATCGGCGGCAGGGGAAGCCGAGAAAACTGAGAATGCCGGGGTGCCTGAGAATGCCGGGGTGAATGGCGATGCCGACGCCGTCCGGAAGGCGGACCTGCCGCCAGCGCCGCCGGGTACGACGACCCCGGAAGTTGCGGATAAATCGCAAAAGTCGCCTGAAAAGGTGGTGCCGGCCGCTGCTGCGATACAGACGACTTCTGTTGCCAGTTCCCCGGTGGCAACTGACGGGATTTTTATGGTGCAGATGGGGGCATTCAGTAAACGGGCCAGCGCCGAAAATCTGTGGAAGACTTTGCGCCAGAAACATGCAGATGTGCTGGGTGGCCTGAAACCGGATTATATGATAGTGGATCTGGGCCAAAAAGGAACTTTGTATCGTCTGCGTGGGGGGATGATCAAAGATCGGGCCAGTGCGGATAAAATCTGTGCAACCTTGAAGGCCCGTGGACAAAGCTGTTTGGTGGTAAAAAAATAACATGATCGGAACGTGACATGCCGCGTCCGGTAATCACAGATTGTGAGGGCACGCGCCTTACGGTCGAGGAAAAGGCTCTTTTCCGCGAGGCGCCGCCATTTGGTTTTATCCTGTTCGCCCGGAACTGCCAGACACCGGATCAGGTCCGCGCCCTGACAGACGAAATGAAAGAGGTGCTGGGGCGAGAGGACATTCCCATCCTGATTGATCAGGAAGGGGGGCGGGTGATACGCCTTAATCCCGAACATTGGCGCCATCCGCCAGCGCCGTCGGTTTTCTCCAGCTTGTATGAGCGAGACCCTGACACCGCGGTGGAAGCCTTATCCATTAACACCCTGCTGATTGCTGCGGATCTTGCAGAAATCGGGGTGAATATCAACTGTTTTCCCCTTCTGGATCTGTTGTTCGATGGGGCGCATGATATTATTGGTGATCGATCTTTCGGGCGGGATCCGGCCAAGGTCATCGCCCTGGGGCTTGCCGCCTGCGAAGGGCTGATTGCCGGCGGCGTCCTGCCGGTGATCAAACATATTCCGGGACACGGCCGGGCCGCGGTGGACAGCCATGTCGCTTTGCCGGTGGTGGAGGCATCCCTGGAAGACTTGCGCAATCTGGACTTTGTGCCGTTTCAGGCGCTTTCCGGCATGTCCTGTGCCATGACGGCCCATGTCACCTATACGGCCATTGATCCCGACCATCCGGCGACCCTGTCCCCCAGACTGATCCGGCAAATCATCCGCAAGGAAATTGGCTTCACCGGGGTGCTGTTTTCTGATGACATCAGCATGAAGGCGCTTTCGGGCAGCCCGGCGCAAAATGCCAAGGCAGCGCTCAGGGCAGGGTGCGATCTGGTTCTGCACTGTAATGGGTCCCTTGAAGAACGCCGGGATGTGCTTACATCTTTGTATGACTTTAACGTGACGAACGAATCCTGGATCCGGGATATGCTCAGCCGGCGCCGCAGGCCCTGGGATCTTGACAGGGACCGCCTGTCCCGATGGCTGGATAATGCTTTGTCCGGTCTGACAACCAACAGCGAGTAAACATGTTTTCCGAAATCATCACGAAATTGTCCGTCTGGATCATTCCGCTTTTGCTGGCCATTACCCTTCACGAGGCGGCACATGGGTGGATGGCCTGGAAAAAAGGCGATCCCACAGCCAAACTTCAGGGCCGGGTCAGCTTTAATCCACTGGTGCATGTGGATGCCTTTGGCACGGTTCTGTTGCCGTTATTGCTGTTGTTTATGCAGGCGCCGTTCCTGTTTGGTTATGCCAAGCCAGTTCCGGTGAATTTTCGGAATCTCCAAAATCCGCGCCGGGACATGGTCTGGGTTGCATTTGCCGGACCAGGGGCCAATATTCTGCTGGCGCTGTTAGGGGGGCTGCTTCTGAATGTGCTTTATATTGCCCCGGGCTTTGCTTCGGACTGGTTGGGATATAATCTGTCAAACCTGATCCTGATCAATGCGTTTCTGGCGGTTTTCAATATGTTGCCGTTGCCGCCACTGGATGGCGGCCGGGTGGCGGTGGGGTTGCTGCCGGATGCCCTGGCGCGGCCGCTGGCCCGGTTGGAACCCTATGGTATGATGATTTTGATTGGCTTATTGTTTTTGTTGCCTTTCATCGGGGCGCAGCTAGGATTGAACTTCAACATTCTTTTCGTCATTATAGAACCCTTCGTCGAGATGATTATGAAACTGGCCTATAGCCTGGTAATGATATGAGGTCCTATGAACGCATCGGATGAGACGGCGTTTGAAGGCAAAACCACCTTCCGGGAGAATTCCGACCTGCCGGAACATGAACGTCTCGTCTTGGATATTCGGGGGTTTGAAGGACCTCTGGACGTGCTTCTCGCCCTGTCCCGGACCCAGAAAGTGGATCTTAAGCAAATTTCCATTCTGGAACTTGTGGAGCAATATCTGAACTTTATTGCGGTGGCCCGGAAGCTGCGTCTGGAAGTGGCGGCGGATTATCTGGTCATGGCGGCGTGGCTGGCCTATCTCAAATCACGGTTGCTGTTGCCGGTGGAGGAAAAGGGGGAGGAACCCTCGGCCGAGGAACTGGCGGCGCGGCTGACATTTCAGCTCCAGCGGCTTGAGGCGTTGCGTGAGGCAGCCGCTGCGCTGATGTCCCGCAATCAGCTGGGGCGCGATGTTTTTGCCAGAGGGGCGCCGGAGCCGGTGCGCATCACCCGCAACGCCACCTATGAACTCAGCCTTTATGAGCTTTTAAAAACCTATGCGGAGCATAAAATCCGCCGATCCGTTTCCGACATCAGGATTCATAAACGAAAGGTTTATACCCTTGATCAGGCGCTGGAACGGTTGGGGGCTATGATTGGGCAGGTACTTGACTGGACCAGCCTTGAAGCCTTTCTGCCTTCTGAGTTGCAGGACCGGGACATGATCAGATCCGCCAAGGCCAGCCTGTTTACCGCTACGTTGGAAATGGCGCGGCAGGGTAAGGCCGAAATCGTACAGAAACAGGTGTTCGGCCCTTTGATGATCAAGGGCAAGGCCGGACGGGAGACCGGGGAAAACTAGGCATGGAACAGTTGGAACAACTGAGAATTGTTGAAGCGTTGTTGTTTGCCAGCAACAAACCTTTATCCTCCATTGCGCTGGCGGAACATCTGCCGGAAGGCGCACCGGTGGAGGATCTGCTGGTGACATTGAAGCAACAATATGAGAAACGCGGCGTTATCCTGGTGGAAGTCGCCGGCAAATGGATGTTCCAGACGGCACCGGATCTGGCATTTCTGCTGCGTCGGGAAGTGGAGGAGGAAAGGCGGTTGTCCCGCGCCGCGGTGGAGACGCTCGCAATCATTGCCTATCATCAGCCGGTCACCCGCGCCGAGGTTGAGGAGGTTAGGGGGGTGAGTCTCAGCAAAGGCACATTGGATGTGCTGATGGAAGCCGGCTGGGTGCGCCCGATGGGTCGGCGCCGTACACCGGGACGCCCTATGACCTATGGCACTACCGATCATTTTCTGGTGCATTTCGGGTTGCAGAGCATCAAGGATTTGCCGGGACTCGCGGAACTGAAGGCGGCAGGGTTTTTGGATAATGTCAACACCTCACGCCTTAACCTTCTTGAGGACCCAAAACCTCAAGAAGAACAGCCGGAATTGCCCACGTCCTGAATCTTTGGAACGGGCGCATCTTCCGTATTCTTGCTGGATCACGGCTCCAAAGAGGGAAGTCGGGGATTTTTTGTGGCTGAGGACAAGTTTTTATTGATTTTAAACGCCAAAGTTTTAGCAATAGGCTAGATAAATCTTAGGAGAAAGATCATGGGTCTGAGTGTGTGGCAAATTTTACTGGTCGTGTTGTTGGCGATTTTGCTGTTTGGTCGGGGGCGTATTTCCGATCTGATGGGGGATGTGGCCAAGGGCATAAAAAGCTTCAAAAAAGGCCTGTCTGACGAGGATGAGGAAAAAGCAGCAAATAAGGAAGATCCCAAAAAGTTGCAGCAAAATTCCGAAATTGCCGATCGGAACAAGACACCGGAAAACAATAACAGCTGATTTTGCGTAAGGACGTCCCATGTTTGACATCGGCATGTTGGAAATGTTTGTCCTTTTGGTGCTGGCCATTATTGTGGTTGGCCCCCGGGACCTGCCCAAGCTGATGCGTAATGTGGGTCGGTTTGTGCGCAAGGTCCGGGAGTTGGGCAACGAGTTTCAGAGCGGCCTCAAACAGATTGCTGACGAGGTGGAACTGGAAGAGGTCACCCGCAGACTGAATGAGGCAGGCAATATCCCGCTTGAGGACCTGGAAAAGCGGAAGCCCGACATCCTGCCGGAGCCTGATCCCGTGAAAGATGAATTCGAGAGTAAAACGGGCAAGGGGGACGCACCCCAGAAGCCGGATCCGACGTTGCCCGAGGGGGATAAAAACTCATGAGCGTGGACAGTGAGGACAATCTGGACCAGACGGCAGCCCCCCTGATCGACCATCTGATCGAATTGCGCCAGCGACTGATCTGGTGTGTAGCCTATATCATCATCACATTCGGCATTTGCTATTTTTTTGTTGAAGAAATTTATGCCTTTCTGGCGCAGCCCTTTGTGGATGTGTCCCTGAAATATGGGCAAAACCCCAAAATGATCTACACCGGGCTGCATGAGGCGTTTTTTGTGTATATCAAGGTGGCGTTTTTCGCCGCCATCTGCGTTTCGTTCCCGTTGATTTCCATGCAGATATGGAAATTTGTTGCTCCCGGGCTTTATAAAAACGAAAAACGCGCCTTTTTGCCGTTTCTAATCGGGACGCCCATTCTTTTTACTCTGGGGGCGGCCTTGGCCTATTACATCATTATTCCCCTGGCCTGGGATTTTTTCATTTCCTTTCAGGTTAGCACCAACAGTGCAGCAGAGGCCGGAACGGGTCTGAACAAGGAACATGTGGCGTCCTTGTTGTCTATTGAGGTGCTGCCGACGGTTAAGGAATACTGGTCGCTGGTCATGATGCTGATTTTGGCGTTTGGCTTGAGTTTTGAACTGCCGATTCTGCTGTTGCTGTTGGCAAGGGTGGGACTTGTAACTGCCGATGGATTGGCCAGCAAGCGCAAATATATGGTGGTCGGGGCGTTTCTTTTTGCGGCCGTCATGACCCCGCCCGACATCGTCAGCCAGATCGGGCTTGGCATTCCCATTCTGCTGCTTTATGAACTGTCCATCATTGCCATAAGACTAACGATTAAGGAAAAAGCGGATGTTTGATATCAAGGCTATACGGGAAAATCCGGAAGCATTTGATGAGGGCTGGAAAAAGCGCGGTCTTGAGCCACAGGCCGAGGCGTTGCTGGCGTTGGATCAGGCCTGGCGCGACAAACAAAGGGAATTGCAGGATTGCCAATCCCGCCGCAATGAGGTCTCCAGGGCGATTGGGCAGGCCAAGGCCCGGGGCGAGGATGCTGAAGATCTGATTGCGGAGGTTGCCGCCCTGAAAAAAAGAATGCCCGAACTGGAAGAGGAAGTGCGGGCCCTTGAGGAAGATCTTAATGCGCGACTGTCCCGCCTGGACAATATCCCGGCTGATGATGTGCCCTTTGGCGAAGGGGAAGAGGAGAACCAGGAAATCCGGCGCTGGGGGGAAAATCCCGCTTTTGACTTTGCCCCGAAACAGCATTTTGAGATTGGCGAGGCCCTAGGTCAGATGGATTTTGAGGGTGCCGCGAAAATGTCAGGCGCGCGGTTTGTGACGCTTACGGGGGATCTGGCGCGGCTGGAACGGGCCCTGGCGGCCTTTATGCTGGATCTGCATACGACGGAATTCGGCTATACCGAGGTTTCCCCGCCGGCACTGGTGCGGGATGCGGCATTGTACGGTACCAGCCAATTGCCCAAGTTCGAGGAGGATTTGTTCAAAACCGACACCGGACATTATCTTATTCCCACGGGGGAGGTGCCGCTGACCAATCTGGTGCGGGAAGAAATTCTGGACGAAGAGCGCCTGCCGTTGCGTTTTACGGCGCTCACCCCCTGTTTTCGGTCCGAAGCGGGATCAGCCGGTAAAGATACCCGCGGCATGATCCGTTTGCACCAGTTCCAGAAAGTGGAACTGGTCAGTATCACCACGCCCGAACAATCCTGGGACGAACTGGAACGTATGACGGGGATTGCCGAGGAGGTTCTCAAGCGGCTGAATTTGCCATATCGGGTCATGACCCTGTGTACTGGAGATATGGGCTTTGCTGCCCGAAAAACCTATGACATTGAGGTCTGGTTGCCGGGGCAGGATACTTATCGGGAAATTTCCAGCTGTTCCAATACCGGGGATTTTCAGGCCCGGCGCATGCGGGCCCGATGCCGTCCGGCAGGGGAGCGCAAGACCCGTTTTGTGCATACCCTGAACGGGTCTGGCCTGGCGGTGGGGCGCACCCTCGTGGCGGTTCTGGAAAATTACCAGCAGGCGGATGGTTCCGTCATTATTCCGGAAGTCTTACGGCCGTATATGGGCGGCAGAGAGGTTATAAAACCGCAATGATGGTCCCTGATACAAAACGTATCCTGATTACAAATGATGATGGCATTCATGCGCCCGGCCTGAAACTCTTGGAAGAGATTGCCCGACAGTTGAGTGATGACGTTTGGGTGGTGGCGCCGGAAGTGGAACAAAGCGGCATGGGGCATGCGCTGACCCTGGCTGAACCCTTGCGATATCGCAAGCTGGAGGAACGCCGTTATGCGGTGCGAGGCACGCCCACGGACTGTGTCATGATGGCCATGCACAAAATTATCGAGGGCGATAAGCCCACCTTGCTGCTTTCGGGTATTAATCGGGGGGGTAATCTGGCCGAGGATATGACCTATTCAGGCACCATTGCGGCGGCCATGGAGGGGACTATTTGCGGCATTCCTTCTATCGCGCTCAGTCAGGAAATCAGTTCGGTTAATCGGCAAACGCCCTTTGCCGTTGCGCAGGAATTCGCTTTGCTGGTGATCCGTGATATTCTGACCCAGAGCTGGGAAGACGGTATTCTTGTTAATGTCAATTTCCCCCCGGATATACGCAACATTCACGGGATCAAGACCACGCAACAGGGGTTCAGGGACGAGGCGGAACTGTTTGTCAAGGAACGCGAAGATCTGCGTGGGGGCCATTATTACTGGCTGGGATTCCGTAGGGCTTACGGCAACCCGGCTGAAGGCACCGACCTTGAGGCCATACGGGACGGGTATATTTCCATCACGCCGCTGCATCTTGATCTTACGCATTATTCCACATTCAACAGTTTCCGGAAAAATCTGAACAAAGACTTCTGATGGCAATTCCTTCTTTGACACAGAAAAAGCGGCGCCTTCTGGAGATCCTGAAACGGGAAGGTATTACGGACGAGGCGGTGCTTAGGGCGATAGCGGAGGTGCCGCGCGAAAAATTCGTCCCCAATTATCTGCGCCATCAGGCTTATGAAAATGCCGCCCTGCCTATTGAGAGCGGGCAGACCATCAGCCAGCCTTATGTGGTGGCCTATATGACTCAGGAGTTGCGGGTGGGGCGAAAAATGAAGGTTCTTGAGGTGGGAACCGGTTCGGGATATCAGGGGGCTGTGTTGTCCCGGTTGTGTCGCAGACTGTTTACCATCGAACGCCATCTGCCCCTGTTGAACACGGCCGAGGCTTTGTTTCGTGAGCTTGGCTATTTCAATATCACCACATTATTTGGCGACGGTATGAAAGGGTGGCCGGAACAGGCGCCTTTTGACCGTATTATGGTAACGGCGGCGGCGGAAAAGGTGCCCCAGCGGCTTCTGGATCAGCTGGCCGAAGACGGCGGTATCATGATCATTCCCATCGGTGGTCAAGAGGAAACGCAGCATATTTACCGCATTACCCGCCAGGGTGAGGATTTTGAGACGGAAATTCTGTTGCCGGTCAAATTTGTGCCGCTGTTGGGCGGCATCGTGCATGATTCATCGTGATGCAGCATCATGAGTCATAAAGTTTGTTGATCTTCCAGGAGGGGCTTTTTAAACTTCCTTCCATGACCGGGGCCACTGAAAAATTTATCTGTAAAAAACTCATCGGTGTAAGAGTTATCCGTGAAAAATATATCCGTGTGGCGGGGACGGCGGCAGTGTGTCTTGTGCTGCTTGCAGGGTGTCAGGAGGGCCATCCCTATCAGATCGGGTATAAAAATTCACTGCCCGGTCGGGTGGCGAAGAACAGCCCTTATCCCATTCCCGTTCCTCGATCCAAACCCACACCCCCCCGGCAGTTTGCCGCTGTGCCCCGGAGGCACAAAACGAGCGTCGTTCAAGGCGCAAGTGTTACAGTGCGCAAGGGAGATACGGTTTATGCCATTTCCCGCCGTCACAAGGTGACCGTGCGTGATCTGATTACAGTCAATCGTCTGAGGCCGCCTTATCTGTTGCGGCCCGGACAGAAACTGTTGCTGCCGGTGGCCGGCCGGCACATTGTTAGAAAAGGCGATACGGTTTACAGTATTTCCCGCCGATATAAGGTGGATATGACCGAACTGGTACGGCTCAACCGGCTCAAAAAACCCTATATTTTGCATGTGGGGCAGGTCCTTAATGTGCCGGGAGGAAACCGGGCAGGCGGTACTCAGGCAGCGGCCCGTGTGGCGATACCCACGCCCCCGCCAAGCTCGGGGCAAGGTTTCCTCTGGCCTGTTAAAGGCCAGATTATTTCCCGTTTCGGTCCCAAGGCCAATGGTTACCATAATGACGGAATCAATATTCTGGCGCCCCCCGGTGCTGCGGTGCGGGCCGCGGAAAGCGGGGTTGTAGTCTATGCCGATAACAAGCTGAAAGGGTATGGCAATTTGGTTCTGATTCAGCATGAAGGCGGCTGGATCAGCGCCTATGCGCACAATAAAACCCTGTTGGTTCGCAAAGGGCAGAAGGTGGTCCGCGGACAGACCATTGCCAAAGTCGGACAATCCGGCAGAGTGACCCGCCCCCAGCTTCATTTTGAGCTGCGTAAGGGATCCCGAGCGGTAAACCCTGAAAGGTATTTGAAAACATGAGGAATACAAAGGGGCGGCTCATGGTTTTTCTTTGGGATCTCTAGCTTCTTCCAAAACCGCAGGGATGCAGAAGGTGTTTTCATGGTCCCGGGAGTAGCCGACGGGGGGAAAGAGCTGTATGATGCTGAGACAACTACTCATGAGAGGCGAGCAAAATAAGTGGGATAACAAAAACAAGGGGATAAAATATTATGATGTGTTTCATTCGAAGAGGCTTCTACGCAGTTGTAATCGCCTTGGGGCTTGCCTTGGGTCTCGTTTGGGAACTGGCTCGTCCGGGATATGGCATGGAGACGTTGGTGCCCTCACCGGCCTATCCCGTTCAAACCTTTCAAACCGAAGACTATTCTGTGCGTGTGGAAACCATTACCAGCCGCCTGCGTTTTCCTTGGGCTATGGATTTTCTCCCGGATGGGTCGGCAGTGATTACGGAAAAACCGGGTACCATGCGGCATCTTTCCGGCAACAAGCTTTCCAAGCCCTTCGCGGGGGTGCCGGAAGTCAAATATGCCGGGCAGGGCGGGCTGCTGGATGTGGCGGTAGATCCCGATTTTGCCAAAAACCAGCTTATTTTTTTCAGTTATGCGGAACCTGCTGAAGAGGGCCGGCTGGCCGGGACCGCCGTGGCGCGTGCTCGTCTGATTCTGGGGGAGGCGCCGCGACTGGAAGATGTCCACGTGATTTTCCGAATGAATAGGAAAACCGACAAGACCCATCATTACGGATCCCGTATCACCATTGCCCCGGACGGCACCCTGTTTGTCACCCTCGGCGACAGGGGCGAATGGGACCGGGCGCAGGATCCCTTTGATCATGCAGGGGCGGTGATCCGGATCAACAAGGATGGGTCGATTCCGGCTGATAATCCCTTTGCTGACGGGAGGCAGGCCGCGCCGGAAATCTGGTCCATTGGTCATCGCAATGCCCAGGGGGCGGCTTGGAACAAAGATGCCGGGATGTTATGGACCGTGGCGCATGGTGCGCGGGGAGGAGACGAGATCAATGAGCCGCGCGCGGGCCGCAATTATGGCTGGCCGGTGATCACCTACGGCCGGAACTATAACGGGGAGAAAATCGGGATCGGCACTCATAAGGAAGGCATGGAACAGCCGTTGTATTATTGGGATCCGTCCATTGCCCCCTCCGGCATGGCCTATTATGACGGCGCGGCCTTTCCCCGGTGGCGTGGCAATATCTTTGTCGGGGCGCTCAAGGATGAAATGCTGGTACGTCTTGAATTCCGGGAAGACAAGGTAGTGAAGGAGGAGCGCCTGCTTCAGGGGCAATATGGACGAATCCGGGATGTGGTGCAGGGGCCGGACGGATATATCTATTTTCTGACCGATGAGAAACGCGGTAAAGTCCTGCGGTTGCGCCCTGCCTCCTGATATCTGCGTCATCCCTTGTTATCCGTACTTTAATATAATGGCATGGGGGGCGAAGCAGACGCGCCCCGCCCCGCCTGAAATGCCCTTATGTCTAGAGTGAATCGAGCCAACCTATTCACAATTCACTCTAAAAGAGAGTGTCGGGAAATTTTACAGTTTCACCCTTATAAGGGTGAAACTGAACGTTCGCTCGCAAGGGCCTTTGACTAAGTTATTGATTCAATGGAGGTTTATAAACTCTGGTATGATTTATGCTTGCCGATAATTCATTTAGGCAGAGTGGAAATTTATGGAAGGATGGCGAGAGATGAAACAAATTTTGCATAACATGGCGGGGGGAAGAAAAGTCCTTCTGGCTGCGGCCGCAATTGTGGCGCCTTTGATGGCGAGCCCGGCCCAAGCCGCGTTGATTTCCTGGGCTGACTGGACGGCAAGCACCTCAACGACGGTTGACGGTACTCTGACGGTCGGCTCGACCAATGTCAATGTGGATGTGTCCAGCAGTAGTAATTTTCATTTTGTAACCACAGGCACGGGAACCAATTTCTGGACCGAGGGCAGCCCTGCCCCCTATACGGGTAATACATTGGTAGACAATGCGCCGCCGGCCAGTGACATCATTGCGCTGGGGGCGGGAGGAACGATTACAGTCACCTTTGACCAAGCGGTTGAGGATCTTATTGTGGCTCTGGTGAGCTGGAATGGAAATGTGGTGAATTTCAGTGATCCCATTGAGATCATCGGAGAAGGAAGAGGCTTCTGGGGGGATGGTGCCTTTTCCGCTGTTACCTCGACAGGATTCACCGGTTCTGGCGAACTGCATGGGGTGGTTCGCCTGCCGGGCGAATTCACCAGCTTCAGTTTTACCCATACCAGCGAATTCTGGCACGGTTTCACCATCGGCGTGGCAGGTCTGGCAGACCCGGAACCTGATCCAAATACTATTCCGGAACCTGCTGCACTGGCATTGTTTGGTATGAGTTTGATTGGCCTTGGTGTCGGCCTTGGCCGTGCCCGCCGGCGTCAAAAATCGGCCTAGAGTGAAGCGTGCAGAAGTTAGCCGGGCCGTACCGCCAGTATGGCCTGCGCCAAATCCCTTGCTGCTGAACCAGACCTGACCGGCAGAATGGGTCAACCTATGCACAATTCACTTCACTCTAAAGCGGATAAAAGAGGCAGACGGCGCAGACGGCCAGGATTATCTGGGAATTATCCGGGGGATTACGATCGCTTATCCGGCAGCAAAACAGCCTCTGGGTCAGAGCCTGATCCCGTGTCGTCCGGCCAGATCCTGAATAAATTGCCAGGCGACCCGGCCGGATCGCGCCCCGCGGGTGGTCGCCCATTCCAGGGCCTGGGCATGGGCTGCTTCCTGTGTCACGGGGATATGATAGTGACTGACATAGCAGTCGACCATTTTCAGATAAATGTCCTGGGGGCAGCTATGAAAGCCGAGCCACAGGCCGAAACGATCGGAAAGAGAGACTTTTTCTTCCACCGCTTCTGAGGGGTTGATGGCGGTGGAGCGTTCATTTTCCATCATCTCCCGGGCCATCAGATGCCGCCGGTTTGAGGTGGCATAAAAGACAACATTTGTGGGCCGGCCTTCAATACCGCCTTCCAATACTGCTTTTAGGGATTTATAACTGCTATCTTCTGTATCAAACGATAAATCGTCGCAAAATAAGATGACCCGCCGGCGGCTATTGCGGATCACGTCCAACAGGCGCGGCAGGGAAGGGATGTCCTCACGATGGATTTCCACCAGGGCGAGTTTTGCGCCGTCGGGCGTCCTGACTTCCGCGTGCAGCGCCTTGATCAGCGAACTTTTGCCCATGCCGCGCGCGCCCCACAGCAGGGCATTGTTGGCCGGCAGACCACGGGCGAACTGTTCTGTATTGTTCCGCAGAATATCCGTGACATGATCAATGCCCTTGAGCAGGGATAAAGGTATATGGTTCACTTCCGGGACGGCAGTCAGGCGGTCCGGATCGGTATGCCAGACAAAAGCGTCCCCCTGCTCCAGAGAAGGGGATGGGGGCCTTTTCGGGGCCAGCCTGTCCAGGGCATCGGCAATTCGGGCCAGAAGGGGAATCAGATCTTTTTTATCGGCCATTCTGCAAATCCTTTTTTCTTTCGCTCTAACACAGAACGCCGGGCGGTTAAACAAATTCTGCCTTGTTTTTTGTTCTTAAGCTTCCTATATCCCACAGGTGATTGCAAAATATTCGGGGCGCGTTATAGTTCCCTCAACCCAAGATCTTAAAAATAACAGGGATAACAAGATGTTTATTTCTACGGCTTACGCACAGGATGCCGCGGCAGGCGGCGATCCGTTAATGGGATTTCTGCCTCTGATACTGATTTTTGTGGTATTTTATTTTCTTCTGATCCGTCCGCAACAAAAACGCGCCAAGGAACACAAGCAGATGATTGAAAATCTGCGTCGCGGTGACGTGATTGTGACTTCTGGCGGTATCATTGGCAAAATCACCAAGATTGTGGATGACAATGAAGTGGAAGCCGAAATCGCTTCCGGCGTGAGAATTCGCCTGATCCGCAATATGATTTCCACGGTTCAGGGCAAAACATCTCCCGCTAATGATTCTGCCAAGACGGACAAGAAAAGCTCCTAAAGAACAACGTCAGATAACCATTCACGCTGAAACGGAACGGATAAGCTTATGCTGAACTTTCCCCGCTGGAAGGTCATTTTGATCACTCTGGTATCCCTTTTGGGGATTCTTACGGCCTTTCCGAATTTTCTTACAGAAGAGCAGGCCAGGTCGCTTCCTTCATTTCTGCCCAGCAAACAAATTACGCTGGGGCTGGATCTTCAGGGCGGGGCCCATCTGTTGATGGAAGTCGAAGTTGACAGTGTGATTCAGGATCGCCTGGAAGATAAAAGCGAAGAAATCCGCGAAGCCCTGAGGGACGCCAAAATCCGGCACCGTCGCCGGGTCAGCGAGGGGAAGGTGATTGTCACCCTGACTCATCCCGAGGATCTTGACCGGGCGGTTTCCGTCATTCGCAAGGAAGCGTCCGGCAGTGTGGGGGCCTCTCTGACTGGTCTTGGGGTATCCGACATTGAGCTGGCCCAACGTCCCAACGGCATTATTGAGGTCAGCCTCAGCGAGGCCGCCATCCGGGAGCGGGCCCAGCTTGCGGTATCCCAGTCCATCGAAATTGTCCGTCGCCGTATTGACGAAATGGGCACCAAGGAACCCACCATCCAGCAGAATGGCGATGATCGTATCCTGATTCAGGTGCCGGGCATTGACAATCCGGATGAGCTGAAACAAATTCTGGGTAAAACCGCCAAGCTGGAATTCCGGCTGGTGGATCTGTCGGTTTCGCCGGAAGATATTGAACGCGGTAGGGTGCCGCCGGGCACGGAAATCCTGGAGGCGGCCGAAAGCGAAAGGGCCCAGGGCTTCCCAGCCAAATACGCTGTACGCAAACGTGCCATTCTGACGGGGGAAAACCTGGTGGATGCAAGCCTGGGCTATGACGAGAATCAGCAACCGGCGGTGAATTTCCGTTTCGACAATTCGGGCGGCAAGAAGTTTGCCGATGTGACCCGCAAAAATGTGGGCAAGCCTTTTGCCATTGTGCTGGATAATAAGGTCATTAGCGCGCCCCGCATCAACAGCCCGATCCTTGGCGGGTCCGGTATCATTACGGGGAATTTCACCATTGACAGTGCCAGCGAACTGGCGCTTCTGCTCAGAGCCGGGGCGCTGCCGGCGCCACTTAAGGTTCTGGAAGAACGTACTGTGGGGCCGGATTTGGGGGCAGACTCTGTTGCCGCTGGTGAAATCGCTGCCATGATCGGTCTGGCCGCGGTGATGATCTATATTTTATTGAGTTACGGATTTTTCGGGCTGATCACCAATCTGGTGCTCATCGTGAATATTTTCCTGATTTTCGGAATTCTCTCGACACTGGGGGCGACGCTCACCCTGCCGGGAATTGCTGGGATTGTCCTGACCATAGGGATGGCAGTGGATGCCAATGTGCTGATTTACGAACGCATCCGGGAAGAACTGAAAAACGGCAGGAACCCGCTAACGGCGCTGGATCAGGGCTACCAGAAAGCTATGAGCACCATTGTGGACGCCAACATTACCACCCTGATTGCCGCCCTGATCCTGTTTCAGTTCGGATCGGGGCCGGTGCGCGGGTTTGCCGTGACACTGGCGGTGGGTATTTTTACGTCGGTGTTTACGGCCGTTATGCTCTCGCGTCTGATCATTGCCACATGGGCGCGCAAGAAACGCCCGCAAACGTTAAAGCTTTGAAAAGGAGCCTGAGGTGATGTTGTTAAAGCTGGTTCCTGAAACCACCAAAATTTCCTTTATCAAGTTCCGGAAAATCGCCTTTGTGTTTTCCCTGGCGCTACTGGTGGCGTCCTTTGCCATGTTTTTTACGAAAAACCTTAATTACGGCATTGATTTCGAAGGGGGTATTTTGATTGAGATCCAGACGGAACAGGATGCCGATCTGTCGGTTATTCGCCGCACCGTCAGCGGCTTGGGCATGGGAGATGCTGCCGTGCAGACCTTTGGGGCACCGACCGAAGTGTTGATCCGCCTGGAATATCAGGAGGGTAAAAGCTTGGAAGAGGTGGTGGCGATGGTCAAGTCTGCGCTTGCACAAACCGTGCCGGGAGAGATCAGCTACCGTCGGACGGAAACGGTGGGGCCCAAAGTATCTGGCGAGTTGATCATGGACGGGATTCTGTCGGTGACGCTGGCCATGGTGGCGGTGCTGATTTATATATGGTTCCGTTTTGAATGGCAGTTTGGTCTGGGCGCCGTCATTGCCCTGTTTCATGACGTTCTGATTACCATCGGCATGTTTTCCTTTACCCAGCTGGAATTCAATCTGTCGGTGATTGCCGCCATTTTGACCATTGTGGGATATTCATTGAATGATACGGTGGTGGTCTATGACCGGATACGGGAGAATTTGCGGAAATTCCGCAAAATGGATATTCCGGCGCTTCTTGATCTCAGCATCAATGATACGCTCTCGCGCACCATCATGACCTCGCTGACCACGTTGCTGGCGCTTTTTGCCCTGTTTTTCTTTGGCGGGGAAAATATCAAAACCTTCACGGCGGCCATGATTTGGGGTATTTTTATCGGAACCTATTCCTCTATTTTTATCGCTTCGCCGGTGTTGTTGTGGTTCGAATTGCGTCGTGAACCCGATACTTCGCCACAGGAAGGCGTGGAAGTTCTGCCCCCGGAAAAAGGCTGACAAGCACAGGCCGGTACAGACAGGTGAATAACCCGATGAAATTGGAAGAAATCACGTCTCAGGAAGAAACCACTATTGCCGGTTACGGCAATGGCGGGTTTCGTGTCGGGGAACATCAGCGGGTGGAAGGGTCTGTTTTGCTCACCCCCAAAGGGTATTATCCCTGGCCGGTCCGCGTGCATCAGGACATTACGCTGGCAACACTTTCACAGATTACCGAAATGGCGGATGACCTGGAACTGCTGATTGTGGGCATGGGCGAAAATATGGCTTTTCTGAACCGTGAGGTCCGTGCTGCACTAGAAGGATACGGCATTGCCGTGGAAATCATGGCGACTGGCGCGGCAGCGCGCACCTATAATGTACTGCTGACGGAAGGACGCCGGGTGGCTGCGGCCCTGATTGCGATTTAACCAGATCTCATCTTTTAACAAAGCCGAATGAGTCGGGGCTTAGAGTGAATTGTGAATAGGTTGACTCTAAATGGTCTTGGGCGGAAAGCTTGGCTTTGTCCCTCTCGGAATCAACCATAGGTATAGAACTTATAGATATATTGCGATTTTCGCGATAGTGTCTATAATAAAGGTTGAAAAAAGGGGAGGGATGGATGAAAAACAACCATCTGTTTTATCAGCTTTCTGTATCCTGTCTGGCTCTTCTGATCCTTATCGGATTTCCTGCTGAAACTTATGCGGCGGGGAACTTTACGGCCTTTAAGAATTGTATTATCGACAAACTCATCAGTATGCTGGATATCGGGGTGATTATTCTGCTAATCTCCATTATCTGGGAAAAACTGACGGGGGAAGTTGTTGTGCTGAGCATCGGCGGAGAGGCCGCCGCTGCTGGTGCAGCCGGCGCTGGGGAAGCCGGGGCAGCAGCTGCCGCTGCGGAGGCAGCAGGCGGCAGAACACTAACCAAGGTTCTCAAAAAAATCGCCGAATTTGTTGGCAAGAAGCTGATTCCCATTGTGGGGATCGCCTTGTTGCTGGGGTGGCTATTATACATGCTGGTGGACTGTCTGCCGCATCTGGCGGGCTATAACGGTATCGGCGACCTGATTGACCAGCTGCTTGACGGAAACTGAGGGAGGGAAGGTACGATGCTTATTATCTTTACACTTTTGGCCCTGGCCCTTTTTATCTATCTGCTGGTGGCTGATACGTCCAAATGGATGACCAGAGATAAAAACCTGACTCTGTTGCAGGCCAGTTTGTGCTGTTTCTGTTTAGGGCTTGCGCTGTTGTTGCAGCTGCCTCTGCTCATCCTGGCGTTTATCACCGTCTGGATGATTGTTTCCTTCTGGCACCTGACGCTGGTGGATTAGGAGGAGTTGTGGCCAGAGTGAATTTGTGCATAGGGTGGCTCAATTCACTCTAGCTGATCCGGATCCGTCACCGCCCCCCAACAGGGGCGATGACGAACTGTCCTGGGCGGTGAGGCTGCCTATTCGCCGAACACCCGCTTGAAAATAGTGTCCACATGTTTGGTGTGGTAACCGAGATCAAACTTGTCGTCGATTTCGGCGTCTGACAGCCGGGCGGACACTTCGGGATCGTTTTTCAGCTCGGTGGCGAAATCGGCGCCCTGTTCCCAAACCTTCATGGCATTACGCTGTACCAGCCGGTAAGCGTCCTCGCGGCTCACCCCGGCCTGGGTCAGCGCCAGCAGCACCCGTTGGGAATTATGCAGGCCACCCAACTTGTCCATGTTTTTCTGCATGTTTTCGGGGTAGACCACCAGTTTGTCCATGACCATGGTCAGTCGCGCCAGCGCAAAATCCAGTGTTACCGTAGCATCCGGACCGATCATCCGTTCCACGGAGGAATGAGAGATGTCCCGTTCGTGCCACAACGCCACATTTTCCATGGCAGGGATGGTATAGCCGCGAACAATACGCGCAAGGCCGGTAAGGTTTTCGGTCAGCACCGGATTGCGTTTATGGGGCATGGCGGAGGAGCCTTTCTGCCCTTTGGAGAAATATTCCTCGGCTTCCAGTACTTCGGTACGCTGCAGGTGGCGGATTTCCACAGCGAGGCGTTCGATGGAGCTCGCGATCACGCCCAGTGTGGCGAAATACATGGCATGGCGGTCGCGGGGAATAACCTGAGTGGACACCGGCTCCACTTCCAGGCCCATGGCCTTGGCCACATGTTCTTCCACATAGGGGTCGATATTGGCGAAGGTGCCCACCGCGCCGGAAATGGCACAGGTGGCAATTTCCTTGCGGGCATTTTTCAGGCGGGTGCGGCAGCGGTCAAATTCCGCATAGGCCGCCGCCATTTTCAGGCCAAAGGTCACCGGTTCGGCATGAATGCCATGGCTGCGCCCGATGCAGACGGTGTATTTATGCTCCTGTGCCCGACGTTTGAGAACCTCGAGAAGTTTGTCCAAATCGTCAAGCAGGATGTCCGTGGCCCGGACCAGTTGCACATTAAAGCAGGTGTCCAGCACGTCGGAAGAGGTCATGCCCTGATGCACAAATCGGGCTTCTTCGCCCACATGTTCGGCCAGTGAGGTCAGAAAAGCAATCACATCGTGTTTGACTTCTCGTTCGATTTCGTCGATGCGCTCGATGTCGAAACTGCCCCGTTCCCACACTGCCTTGGCGGCTTCTTTGGGGATCACCCCCAGTTCCGCCTGCGCATCGCAGGCATGGGCTTCAATTTCAAACCAGATCTGGAACCGGCTTTTGGGGTCCCAGATGGACGTCATGATGTCACGGGAATAACGGGGTATCATTTTCCAACCTGTCTTGTTTTGAGAAGAGTTTCAGATATGGGGCAGGATGTAGCAGAGTTTCACCCAAGTCTCAAGCTTCTTGGGCCCGCTGTGGGGCCCAGGAGCAGAGGTTCAAATGAATTGTCAGGAGAGAGGGTCAGGCGCCGGGCAGCGCGCGGTCCAATATTTTCTGCACGTCTGCTGCTTGGGGCAAGGCGCCATAGACAGTATGGCGGTCCTGACTGAGGCGGGCGGCGCAGAATAGATCGTTGACCTCAGCCGGGCTGTGCCGGAGAACAAGAGACGCCTGTAACAAAAGCGCCATTTTTTCCACAATTCGGCGCGCATTGCGTTCCGCATTGGCAGTATCTGTCAGCAATTTCTTAAGTTCGCCAAGCGTGTTGTCGAAATAGGCATTAGTCCCTTGTGCCGGCCTGATTTCAGCAAAATACTGCTCCAGCGCCACTGGTTCTTTTTGAAAGGTGCGCAGAATGTCCAGGCAGATTACATTGCCCGATCCTTCCCAAATGCTATTCAGCGGAGCTTCGCGATACAGCCGCGGCATGATGTTTTCTTCCACATAGCCTACGCCACCCAGGCATTCCATGCACTCATAGACAAAATTGGGGCAGCGCTTGTTATGCCAAAATTTGGCGATGGCGACGGCAAGACGGGCATAACGGCGGGCTTCCATATCTGCCATGCTGTCGTCAAATTTGCGGGCAAGATGCATAAACAACAAAGTGCCGGCCTCGGCTTCCACGGCCAGATCCGCAAGCACATTTTGCATCAAAGGCTGGTCGATGAGTTTTTTCTGAAACACGCTGCGGTGACGGCAATAATGAATGGCCTGGCTTAAAGCCTGGCGCATCAGGGAGACCGGCGCGATGCTGGTATCCAGCCGGGTATGGTGGACCATTTCAATGATGGTGGGGACCCCGCGTCCTTCTTCCCCAACCATCTGCGCCCAGGTATTATGATATTCGATTTCACTGGAGGCATTGGCCCAATTCCCCAGTTTCTGTTTCAGGCGCTGGATAAAGAAGTTGTTGCGGCTGCCGTCCGGTCGGAAACGAGGCACGAGGAAACAGCTCAGTTTCCGTTCCTTGAGCCCCTGTTCCGTATAGGCGAGAGTGAGAAAGGCGTCACACATGGGGGCGGAACAGAACCATTTGTGACCTGTGAGTTCATATTCGCCGCCCGGGCCGCCCTTGCCCAGGGGGGAGGCGATGGTGCTGTTGGCGCGCACGTCAGAGCCACCCTGTTTTTCGGTCATGGCCATGCCCATGGTGCAGCCGGTTTTCTGATCCGCCGGAATCATGCGGGCGTCATAGGACCGTGAAATAAGTTTGGGAAGCCAGAAATCTGTAAGGTCGGGCGTGAGGGCCTTCTGGGCCTGGAGCGCGGCGATACCGGCATAGGTCATGGTCTGCGGGCAGCAAACGCCGGCTTCCACCTGATGCACCATATATTCGATGACGGCATGCTGAAGATGACCGTATTTGCTGTCTTTTTCCCACGGCAAAGACGCCATGCCGGCCTCTTTGGCCAAACCCATCATGTGATGATAAGCGGGATGAAACTCCACTTCATCAATGCGTTGTCCTAACCGGTTGAAGGTTTTGAGCACCGGGGGAAATTCATTGGCCAGACGGCCCTGATCAAGGGTTTCAGCACGTCCCAGTTCTGCGCCGACACTGTCCAAATGATCCTGCGCCGCATTATTGCTTTCCCTTTTGAAAGCTTCCAGCAGTGGCGCGTCGCTCGTAAAAAGATTGTAATTTTCCAATGCCGGGGGCTGGTTGGTGACTTCATGGGTCGGCAGTTCGGTAATCGGATTGTAAAAAGACATGATATCTATCTCCCTCTGGACCCCGAATCCTACCACTAAAATCACAAAATTAAAACGATTGTTTGGTTGGTAAAAGGGGTCGTATCGGGTCTGTGTTGTTGCAGGGGGTGCTGAGGGATATTTTTGTCACAAAAGCCCCAAGGTTTTGAAGCTGCACTGGCCGCTCCGGGCAATAATCAGGTGGTCATGGAGCAGAATACCCAGTTGTTTGCCTACGTCCTCGATTTTACGGGTCATGAGGATATCGTCCTGGCTAGGCGTGGGGTCGCCACTGGGATGATTATGGACCAGGATGATGGCCGTGGCCTGAAGCTCCAAGGCGCGCTTGATGACTTCACGCGGATAGACCGGGGTGTGATCCACCGTGCCTTCCTGCTGAACTTCATCGGCGATCAGCCGGTTTTTGCGGTCCAGAAACAGAATGCGAAATTGTTCCTTTTTCTGGTGCCCCATACTGATCTGGCAATAATCCAGCAACGCCTGCCAGTTGGACAGCACCGGTTTGTTCAGCACGCGGCTCTGGGCCAGGCGCTGGGCGCTGGCTTCTGCCAGCTTCAGGGCGGCGATGGCTGTCTCGCCAATGCCGGGAATTTCACGCAGGCGTTCCCGGGGAGCGCTGATGGCTTCGGCAAAATTGCCAAATTCCCGGATCAGTGTTTTTGCAAGCGGCTTGACGTCGCGACGTGGTATGGCCAGGCACAGGAGCAGCTCCAGAATCTCGTAATCGGCCAGCGCCGCTCCGCCGCTGTTCAGGAACTTTTCTTTCAGGCGTTGACGATGACCGGTGTAATGGGCCTTTGTTCGTTGGTCATTGCCGTTTTTTGTGTCGTCTGCCATCTGTCCCCCCACATTTCAGGTTTGACCCGGTCTTACAGATAAGGCGGTTTGGTCCAGCCCTTTGGTGAAAGTGTGAAGATTTCACAGCCGTCACTGGTCACGCCCAGGCTGTGTTCAAACTGGGCGGACAGGGACTTGTCTCGGGTCACAGCAGTCCAGCCGTCCTTGAGAATCTTGACGTCTGGCCGGCCCAGGTTGATCATCGGCTCAATGGTGAAAAACATGCCTTCCTTGAGTACGGCGCCTTCGCCGGGGCGGCCATAATGCAACACATTGGGCGCATCGTGAAATACCCGCCCCAGCCCATGCCCGCAAAAAATTTCCACCACGCTACAGCGTTGGCTTTCGGCATAGGTCTGAATGGCATGCCCGATATCGCCCAAGGTCGCGCCGGGCCGGACCACTTCGATACCTTTCATCAGGCAGTCATAAGTGATGTCCACAAGGCGTTTGGCCTTGACGGAAGGTTCGCCGACAAAAAACATGCGGCTGGTGTCTCCGTACCAGCCGTCCACAATGGTGGTCACGTCAATATTCAGAATATCGCCGGATTTCAATTTCTTGGGGCCTGGAATGCCGTGGCAGACCACGTGATTGACCGACGTACAGATAGATTTGGGAAACCCGCGATAATTGAGCGGGGCCGGGATGGCGCCATGGCTGGTGATAAAGTCATGACACAGCCGGTCCAACTCCTCGGTGGTGACACCCGGTTGAATATGAGGGGTGATAAAGTCCAGCGTCTCCGCCGCCAGTCGTCCGGCCTTGCGCATGCCCTCAAAGTCCTTGGGGTCATGCAGTTTGATTTCCGATGTGGCTTCCAGCGGCGCTTCCGATGCTTTAATGTATTTCATATATTACCCATCAGGTCCCAATGATGTTGAGCGGACGGTTCACGATGATTTCTTCCGGTCCCAGCCTGCAATCGTAACACAGGGCCTCAACGCCCGTATCCAGCGCCATCTTTAGCGCGTCTTGATAGGCCGGGTCAATATCTTCGGCAATTTTGAAGGTGTCGCAGTCTTCGCGTTGAACCAAATAGACCATGACGGCCCGGAACCCCTCCCGGACCATGGTGGCCAGTTCCTGAAGGTGTTTGGTGCCGCGTGCGGTGACCGCATCGGGAAATTCGGCGACACCATCTTCGCGTTTGAGGGTGACGTTTTTCACTTCCACGTAACAGTCAGGATGATGGTCCGATCCTGACAGAAACAGGTCGATGCGGGAGTTACGGCCGTATTTCATTTCCCGTCGGTGGGCTGAATAGCCTTGCAGTTCGGCAATCGTACCGCCTTGGACCGCTTCCTCGACAAGATAGTTGGGGCGGGCGGTATTGATGCCCACCAGGCTGCCATTTACCCGCACCATTTCCCATTTATAGGGCAGTTTTGCCTTGGGGTTGGTGGCCGGTGACAGCCAGACTTCATTGCCCGGATCCACCAGTCCCATCATGGAGCCCGAATTGGCACAATGGGCCGTGACCATCTCGCCGTTTTCCAGCTCTACATCGGCCAGAAAACGTTTGTAGCGCCGGATCAACCGCCCACGTGTAAGTTTTGCTGTAAATTTCATGAGCACAGGGTATAGTCCCATCTGAAGCCCAAGGCAATTCCTTTATAACCTGCATGGTGAAACCAAAACATGAAGAACCAAACCATTGTTACCGCGGCCGTGATCCTGATTGGTGATGAAATCCTGTCCGGACGGACCAAGGATGCCAATCTGAATCACCTGGCCCTGTGGCTGGGCGAGCGGGGAGTCAGCCTCAGGGAAGCTCGTGTCATTCCAGATGAAGGGGATGTGATCGTGCGCACGGTCAATGAGTTGCGTCACAGTTTCGATTATGTTTTCACCACGGGCGGCATTGGGCCTACTCATGATGATATTACTGCTGAATACATCGCTCGGGCGTTCGGGGTGCCGTTCCGGCAAAACCCGGAGGCGGTGAAGATCATGACCGATCATTACGGCAAGGAAAACCTGACAGAGGCCCGGTTGCGCATGACCATGATGCCCGAAGGGGCGACACTGATTGCCAATCCGGTCAGTCGCGCCCCGGGGTTCCAGATGGAGAATGTTTTTGTCATGGCCGGTATTCCGGTGGTGATGCAGGCCATGCTGAAGGATATTGAACCGCGTCTTGTGGGCGGAGACAAAATGCACACCATTACGATGCATGTCTATGAGGGGGAAAGTTTCTTTGCCCAGTGCCTGACAGAAGTGAATGAGGCGTTCGAGACCGTGACCATCGGCAGTTATCCGTTTCATCGCAACAGAACCTATGGCGCGAGTTTTGTCCTGCGCTCGGCCTTCCCAGACGATCTTGCCAAGGCGGCGGCGCAGTTGAAAGATAAAATCAGTCTGCGCGGTACCAAAGTTTACGACGGGGAGCCGGACTAGAGTGAATTGTGAATAGGTTGGCTCAATTCTGTTGGCGGATTGTGGCCCGCCTCACGCGGAAGACGGCGCCGGGCGATGCGGGGCATCGGGCCAGGCGTCTGACAAAGTGAGCGGCCCCAAGCCGCCACCCCGAAGGGCCGGGCCGATCTGGTCCAGTTCCGGCGGGGTTTGGCTTGGCCGTACCGCCAGTATGGCCTGCGCCAAACCCCTGGCTCCTGAACCAGATCTGACCGGCAGAATGGGTCAACCTATTCACAATTCACTCTAAGATTCCTGGTTGCCGCTCGGGGGACGGGTGCCGCTAGGGGCGGGATCCCGACCGGGTTTTGAGGACCGGACGGGAAACGGAACCCCGAAATCAGGCTTTTCGGACATTCTGGAGGAACTGTTCAACATCTTTTTTCAGGTTTTCCGCAACGCGGTTCAATTCTGTCGAGACAGATAACACCTGCTCGCCGACGGCCCCGGTTTCCATGGCGCCCTGGGCAACATTTTTGATGTTGGAGGAAACATCTTCTGTTCCCACGGCAACACGTTGGATATTCTGGGAAATCTCGTTGGTTGCGGCAGATTGCTGATCGACGGCCGCCGCAATGCCAGTCATTGTTTCATTGGATTTCTGGTTGACGGCGACGATGACTTCTATGCTTTTCACGGCGTTTGCTGTGAGGGTCTGCATTTCGGCGATCTGGTTGGAAATTTCCTCAGTGGCGTTAGCCGTCTGGCCGGCCAGCGCCTTAACCTCATTGGCCACCACGGCAAAGCCCTTGCCGGCTTCTCCGGCGCGGGCCGACTCTATGGTGGCGTTGAGCGCCAGAAGATTGGTTTGTTCGGCGATGTCGTTGATCAGATTGATGACCTCGCCGATGCGGCTGGCGGAGTCTGCCAGCGCCTGAATGGACATGCTGCTTTGCCCGGCCTCCCGAACCGCCTGTTCGGAAATGTCGTTGGCCACTTGTACCTGACGGCTGATTTCGTGAATGGAGGACGACAGCTCTTCCGCCGCTGCTGCTACCATCTGTATATTGTTGGCGGCTTGTTCTGAGGCGGAAGCCACCGTGGCGGACTGTTCCTTGGTGTTGTTGGAGGTATCCACCATCTGATGGGCAGCGGCGCTCATCTGGCTGGAGGAGGCGGCGAGGATCTGCAAGGCTTCGGCCATGTTCCGGTCAAAATTTTCAACCAAGCTGTTGATTCTTTCTGCCCGCGCCTGTCGGCGGGCCATGTCGGCCCGCTCCCGTTCGGCTTCGGCTTTGGTGCGGGCTTCTTCCGCCTCGCGTTCCTGCTGCTCGCGTTTGCGCATTTCTTCTTCGGCTGCCTTGGTTTCCGCCTCAAGGCGTTCCCGTTCAATGGCATTGGTCTTGAAAACTTCCACTGAACGGGCCATTTGCCCCACTTCATCGGTGCGGCCCAGGCCCGGAACAGTGATGCTGTTATTGCCTTTCGCCAAGCTGTTCATGGCCGTTGTCATTCTGACGATCGGGGTGACAATGGAACGGGCCGTCATGGTGACGATGACGCCGCCGCCGCCCAGACCCGCCAGAAGAACGAGCCACATGACGATGGTCAAACTGTCGGTGGTGGCGACCGTCGCTTCGACGTCATTCGACAGCAGCTTTCTCTGATCTGCCACCATGCCGCCTTGGCCGTCTGTACCCACCAGGATATTCAGCAGGCGTCGGGCGTGCGGGGCGGCCTCTGTTTCCAGAAGATAGTTGGCCATGTCCCACTTTTCCGATTCGCGAATCTCGAACATTCGATCGGGAAGGGGGGCGAAATCACGCCGCTGGGCAGTGAAAATCTTGAAAGCGGCGGACTGTTTGGGGCCAAGCAGGGAGCTGGCCCGCTGCAAATCGCCAAACCTTGTTTCATTCTTGCGCCACAATCTGGCAAAATTTTCCCGGAACTCAGGCTCCCCCGTGAGCAGGAAGGCCCGGATATTGGCCAAGGCCATACCAAGCGTTCCGCGAACATCGGCCATAATGCCCAGAAGGCGCTTGCGCTCCGCTGTGGCCGGCATGCCGCCTTCCAGGTCGATCATTTCGGTGATCTTGTCGATCATGAGGGTGGCCCGGGGAGCCGCCTCCTGCAGCAGGATGGCATTGGCCGGAAACTGTTCCTGGCTGTTGGCGATGGCCTCTACCTTCTGCTGTGCTGTGCGAAATTGTTCCAGCGTAACCTTGAAGGTTGCCCAGGCCTGCACATTATCGGGATTGGTCCAGTCGCCTGACAGCGCGTCCATGCGCGATGCTACTTCATCGATTTTTGCCCAGGTTTCCTGGCGGCTGGTCTTGAACGCGTTGTCACCGGTAAGCATCCAGTCCCGCAAATGGGCGAGAGAGGCAAATATTTCCTGGGCCAGCTGGGAGCTGGTGGCGGAGGTGGGCATCCGCAGATCATTAATGCGGGTGACCTGGCGGTCAATGGATCCCAGATTGACCAGTGTCATGCCGACGGCGATAATCAGGATCAGATTGATGGCGCCAAAGCCAAGCAAGAGTCGGCTTTTGATATTCAGTCCGGCAAGAAAGGTAACTCCCTTGGACAATTTCATTATTTCTCCCTCCTTGGGTCACATTTTGCGATTTTTTTTGATTTGTCTGTCCGACAAAAAGGTATTTGCAGGAGGGTTAACAGGAAATTAAACCTGACGGGGAATAGTCCATAAAACATCCCTCTCTATCTCCGTGGATATATGTCCTTGGGCGGGGCAGAGGGAAAATCCGGCCTCGATCCGGGCTACGCCGCCCGCTACGGGGCATGATTCGCAGAGCAGATGGTCAGCATTCAGGGAAAGTGATCCTCACGGTGGGCCTTTTTCTTCCGGCATCAGGCATTTCATGGTTTATTTTAAAGGCGGAATATGTCATATCCCTGTTCAGCTTCTCATCGTCAGCACAGGCGGGCGTGGCGAAATTGGTAGACGCAAGGGACTTAAAATCCCTCGGTCATTGCGACCGTGCCGGTTCGAGTCCGGCCGCCCGCACCAACTACCTTCCAAGAGATTCTTTGAGCCCTGTCCGGTTTTCCCTTTTATTCAGAGGGGGTGCCCACCACGCGCTGTTTTAGCAGCCGCTCAATCTCGTTCTGTGTCAGTCCCAGTTCCGTCAGAATTTCCGAGCTGTGTTGTCCCGGTGTGACCGGCCCCCACCGGACACTGCCCGGAGTTCTGCTGAACTTTGGCGTCGGGGCCGGCTGGAGGAGGCCGTCTATGTTGATAAAACTGCCGCGGCTTTTGTTATGCGGATGTTCAGGGGCTTCCCAGAAGGGGAGCACCGGGGCAAAACAGGCGTCGCTGCCTTCCAGCATCTCACACCAGTCTTTCTGATCCCGTGTTTTGAACAGTCGGGTCAGCTCCTCCTTGCGTTCCGGCCAGCGTGTCGGGACCATGTGATCGTCCAGCCAGTCTTCTGGCAATCCCGCCTTTTCAATCAAAACTTTCATAAAAGGACGCTCAATGGCGCCAAGGGCAATATACTTGCCGTCGCGGGTTTCGTAACAGTCATAGAACGGCGCGCCTCCGTCCAGCAGGTTGCTCCCCCGGGCTGGGGTCCACATCTTGCTGGCCATCAGGGCGTGAAATACACTCATCAGCAGGGAGGACCCTTCGACCATGGACACGTCCAGCACCTGTCCCTTGCCGCTGTTGCGGGCTTCCAGTAAGGCACAAACAAGGCCAAAGGCCAACATCATACCGCCCCCGCCATAATCGCCGATCAGATTGAGCGGTACGGTTGGTGGTCTGTCCCCGGGGCCCATGGCATGCAATGCCCCGGACAGGGCGATATAGGTGATGTCATGTCCGGCGCATCCGGCCAGCGGGCCGTCCTGACCCCACCCGGTCATGCGGGCGTATACTAGCCGTGGGTTATGCGCATGGCAGATTTCCGGCCCCAGGCCCAGTTTTTCCATCACGCCTGGGCGATACCCTTCAAATAGGGCATCGGCTGTTTCACAGAGTTTCAGGAAAATTTCCCGTCCCGGTTCGGACTTCAGATCCAGAATGACAGACTTCTTGCCGCGTCGGTTCACATCGACGGGCAGGGCCGGGACGTCTGGGGTATCCAGCCGGTCCACGGCGATCACTTCCGCTCCCATATCCGCCAGCAACATGCCTGCAAACGGTCCGGGCCCCAATCCCACAAGCTCGATGATTCTAATGCCGGTCAATGCGCCCATATCCCGTTTCCTTATTGTCTGTCTTCTTGGTGGCATAGGGAAAAATACGGCTTATGTGGTTTTTGTGCAATGTCTTGCCATGGTTCGGAGATGAAAACCGAACTGGTTCACGGCCCTAGAGTGAATTGTGTATAGGTTGGCTCAATTCACTCTAGGGCGGATGATCAAAAAAAACCACCTTCAGCGGAAAACTGAAGGCGGTTGAATAAACGGGGCAGATGTTTGACCCCAAATCAATAGGCTGTCAGATCAGTCGCTGATGACCAGGTTTTCCGCAGAAAACTTGCCGTTTTGCCCTTGCAAAAGATCATAAGAAACCTTTTGGCCTTCATTCAGCGTGCTGTGTCCGGCGCGCTCAACGGCTGAAATGTGAACAAACGCATCCTTGGAGCCGTCTTCGGGTTCAATAAAACCAAAGCCTTTGGTGGAATTAAAGAATTTTACAGTACCAGTAGTCATAGTTATTTCCTCTAACAGGAGATTCGTTTCACGTCCCATCCATTGTGAAGGGACGCAGTTAAGGTAGTGCTTGCAATGTCAGGGGATAACTAAGTAAAACGGCGGACCGGTTGTCCAAGTATCTCGAAACAAGTTTACACGTGCGTCTACTGTGTAAAGTAAATCCCGATAATGTCAATGGTTGATTGAAAATTTTTGAAAAAATGTTTGGTATGATTAACTCCAGATAAGGTCAAAGTGGAAATAGCGGCCTGGGAAGTTGGCAGAATTCGAAAGGGCAAAAAACGAGAACCCGTAAAATTCTGTTTCAAAGACCGGAATAAAACTGTAATAAAGAAGGGCTACCTCATTGTGTGCTGAGGGAGATCATTTGATTGCGGATTAGGACACAGTTCCTAAAAGCATTCGATGGTTCCGCTGATCAGGTTGTCTTAATTCTGCCGTGATCATCGGGCCTGATGAGATACACTTTTAAAAGATACAGGACACATACTATTTCCATACATCAATTGCCTAGTGACACGTCGATGGCCTCGGATGCCGGGTCTACCGATACTGCCGGCTTGCGTAAATATAACCATGAATGGTCGAAAATTATCCGCCCGTACGCCGAGCCGGTCCCTTGGCGAAGTATTTTGCAGTTAGTGACGACGATACTGCCCCTGGCCGGATTATGGACGGGCATGATGCTCACAGTCGATCAGGCCTATTATATAACATTGTTGATGGCGGTTCCCACGGCTGCATTCATTGTACGGCTGTTTATCATCCAGCACGATTGCGGGCATCGTTCGTATTTTCGGTCCCGCCGGCTTAATGATCTGGTCGGAAATCTCATCGGAATCATTACTCTGACACCACATGCCTATTGGCGCCGGGCCCACAATATTCACCATGCCACCTGTGGCAACCTGGAGCAGCGGGGGATTGGTGATGTGGATGTGCTTACAGTGGCGGAATACAGGACGTTGTCTTTCTGGAAACGTCTGGCCTATCGCATTTATCGCGCCCCTGCCATTATGTTGGGGATCGGGCCAGTCTATTTATTTGTGATCAAATACCGCCTTCCTCTGGATTTGATTCGTCGTCATCCGAAACTGTTCATCAGTGTGATGGGAACAAATTTCGGTATTGCCGGTGTTTTGACAGCGCTGGGGGTCAGTTTTGGCTTTATGAACGTTATGATGGTTCATGCGCCGGTTGTGTTTCTGTCTTCTGCCATTGGAGTTTGGCTGTTTTATATTCAGCACCAGTTTGAGCAAACATATTGGAAAATGGAAGGTGACTGGAACTTTCATGAGGCTTCGGTCATGGCTAGCAGCTATTACGACCTGCCGCAGCCGTTGCGATGGTTTTCCGGCGACATCGGTATTCATCATATCCATCATCTGTCTTGTCGCATTCCCAATTACCGTCTTCGGGCTGGTCTGGCAGAGATTCCTGAATTGCAGCAACTTAACCGCATTGGTCTTCGGGACAGCCTGTCATGTTTTCGGCTTGCGCTTTGGGACGAAAAAGCACAACGCCTGATATCATTCAGGAACCTGCGCCAACAGCAATCGTCAGGCATTGGATAAAGTTCTATAAGGGGAAGAACTCAGCGCGTGTTTCAAGCCGGAAAGGTGTGAGCCGCAGCGGGGTGGCATCCTTTGGAAACATATAAATATAAATTACGAGATTAATATGAAACTAAAAAACACCATCCACAATATGGCTATTTTTTGCGATTTTGAAAATGTCGCCCTTGGTGTCCGTGACGCCAAATATGAGGCTTTTAATATCCAGAAAGTACTGGAGAGACTCCTCCTTAAAGGTAATATTGTGGTCAAGAAAGCCTATTGTGACTGGGCGCGTTATAAAGAATTCAAATCCGCCATGCATGAGGCGACTTTCGAATTAATCGAAATTCCGCATGTTCGCATGTCAGGGAAAAATTCCGCCGATATCCGCATGGTGGTGGATGCCCTGGATCTTTGTTATACCAAATCCCACGTTGATACTTTCGTGGTCATCAGCGGTGATTCAGACTTTTCCCCTCTGGTTAGCAAACTGCGTGAAAACAACAAAATGGTTATTGGCGTGGGAGTGAAAAATTCGACGTCTGACCTGCTGACGTCGAATTGCGATGAATTTATCTATTATGATGACCTGATCCTTGAGGCGGAAAAACAAGGAAAAGAGAAACGCCGCAGAACAGCAGAGGCTCAGCCCCGGAAAGGCAGTTCCAGTGACGAGGAGGAAAAACAACTGGCCGGACTTACGCTGGTTCTGGAAACAATCGAGGATTTATTGAAGGAGCGTGGTGAGGAAGAAAAGGTCTGGGGGTCCATGGTCAAACAAACCCTGAAACGCCGAAAACCCGGTTTCAGTGAATCCTATCACGGTTACCGAACGTTCACAAAACTCCTAGAAGATGCGCAAAAACGCGGAATGTTGGATCTGGAATATGATAAAAAATCCGGCGGATACATTATCAAGAGCCTCTTACAGGACAAATAAGGGGGGTGAGGGAATGTGGACCGCGGTGTCCCGACCCTTACATTCCCGTTGTTATTTTAGAGTGACCCGTTGTTATTTTAGAGTGAACTGTGAATAGGTTGGCTCAATCGGTATCGAAGGGAAAAACCAGAACAGCACGGGCCGTGAATTTTTCTTCTTCCCACTGGTTGGTCACCACGATTTTCACGTCAATCCTTTTTTCCGTTGCTGTGTCATATGTATCGGTAATCATGGCTTGTGCCTGTAAGATGTCTTCAAGCTGGGTGAGCGCCGTAAAGCGCCCCTCATAGGAGCGGATACAGTGCGGGGGGACCTGACTTGTGAGGATATTGGCGGCATAGGCCATGACCAGCATGCCCTGGGCAAAAACATCCTCCATACCGGCGGCCCGGGCGAATGCCCGGTCAAGATGAATGGGGTTATGGTCCCCCGAAACGGCGGCATAAGAGGCGAGCAGGGCCCTGGTGATCCGGAGCGGGGCCGGGCGGGATAACATCTGGCCGGGCTCAAGATGTTCATGGTTAAGCATGGGATTGTTCTCTGGCGGCAGTAGGGGTATGGCGGACCGCGAAAGTTGATCGCATTTCGGCGATTTTTCCCCCGCTGGTAAGGCGAAGACGATCCCTCGTATCAGTTGTAGTGGTGACAAGGGTTTCTTTGATGATAAAGGTCAGTGTGCCGCTCTTGCGGCCTGTTTTGTCATAGATGTCGGCGATACGAGAAGAGATTTTGACATTTTCCCCGGCATAAAGGGGAGAATGATAAAGAAAATATTGTCCCGCATGTAACAGGTCATGCTGATTGACCCCCATGTCAAACAGCCACGCATAGGGATCTGCCTGCATAAAATCCAGACAAAACAGATAGGTGGGTGGCACCGGCAGGGCAGGGTGTCCCATTGCGCGGGCATACCCTTCCTCCAGATAGAGCGGGTTGTTCTGCCCGGTGGCACGGGCAAAACGCCTCAGGTTATCTGTCCGGATTGTGACGATATGGCTACCCAGTGTTTTCCCGATATGTTTCCGGTCAATCATGCTGAAGCTTTGCAACAAATTCTTCCAGGGCTGTGATGGCTTCCGGCTCGTCCAACATGGGAGCATGTCCCCGGTTCGGAATGGTGACCGGGAAAAACTGCGGGTGGCGGGCGGCCATTTTTTGTTGTGTTTCGGCAGACAGAATATCGGACAGTTCGCCGCGAATGGACAGGATGGGAATATTCCCAAGCCGCCCAAAAAGACGCCAAAGGTCCCCAAAAACCAGGCGCTTGAGAAAAGCCAAAACCCGGGCTTTGAGGACGTGGAGTTTGCTGGTGGGCGCAGCGAAAGGGAGCGCGATGGCGTTGTCATAGGCGGGTATGGGCCGTCCGTTTGTGTCAAGTTTGTAAGATCGCCGTGCAAATTTCATCCAATCTTCCTGGGTATAGTCCGGAAAAGCTAGGGCATTGATCTGGCGTACCCGTTTGGCGGCTTCCTCCCACGAACCCACCGGCCGGCCCTTGCCCACATACTGCTTGATCCGCTCAAGACCCGCCGGGTCAATTTCCGGACCGACGTCGTTAAGCACGATGCCCCTGAACAGATGGGGTTTCATGGCGGCCATCACCATAGCCATCAGGCCACCCATGGAGGTCCCCACAAGGATAATGTTGTTGAGCTTCATATGATCAATGAGCCTGAACATGTCGGCTATATAATACTTGATGTCATAATGAGCTGGATTAGGGTCATAGTCGGAACGACCGCGGCCGCGCTGATCCGGGGCGATGATCCGGTACTGCGGAAGCATCTCGGCCAGCGGTTCGAAGTCAAGGGAGTTGCGGGTCAGGCCATGCAGGCAGAGCAGAGGGAGGTCCTGTGCCTCTTGCCCGATCGTATCTGAAGCCGTGTCCCGGGCAAAAAGTTTCAGCCCATCCCTGCTGTGGTAATGGAGTTCGTTCTGCCAGACGGTGCCGGTCTCAGTCACAGGTAATATTTCCATATTTCTCTCGCAGGATGTTTTTGAGGATCTTGCCGTTGGGATTGCGCGGCAAATGATTTACAATTTTTAGCATCGAAATTTTTTGCTGTCGGCCCAGACGGGCATTACACCATTCCCGAATGTCTTCCGCAGGGACGGGTTTTCCCTTGTGCAGAACGACAAGCGCCAGCGGCGTTTCGCCCCACCGGCGGGATTTTATTCCGATGACGGCGGCTTCGCTGATCGCATCATGCTGCATCAGGACGGTTTCCAGGTCTTCGGGATAGATATTCTGCCCGCCGGACAGGATCATGTCCTTCAATCGTCCGGTGAGATATAAAAATCCTTCTTCGTCAAGATGACCCAGATCGCCAGTTCGCAGCCATTTTTTGCCCGCCTCATCCGTCCAAGTCGCTTCTTCTGTAGCATCCTTGCGGTTAAAATAACCGGACATCAGGAAACTGCTGCGGCCGACGATCTCCCCTTTTTCACCGGGCGGCATTTCCCGGCCATCGGGACCGATAATTTTTAGATCTACGCTAAGGTTGGGTTTGCCCACCGAGGCGGGTCGCAGCAGGCCGTCTTCGGGCTCTATGGTGGTGCTGATCCCTTCGGTCAGGCCGTATAGCTCGATCAGGGAACCGGAAAGACGGGCACAAAGTTTTTCTTTCAAGGAGGCATGAAGGGGGGATCCACAACTCATCACGGCCCGCAGAGAGCTTAAATCGAATTTTTCTTGGCCCTTGAGCTCTAAAATTTGTTGGAATTGAACCGGCACCATCGAACAATGGGTGATGCGTAACTCCTGAACGGCTGTCAGGAAATCCAACGCGTCAAATTTTTTTTGGATGATGAGGGTTCCCCCGTTCAAGAGGGTGCATATCATGGAGACCCAGCTGATATTGGAATAGAGCCCGATATTGACCAGAGTGCGGATTTTGCCACTATAATGTAAGGCCAGGGAAATGGCCTGGGCAAAATTAAGACGCCCTTGCTGGGTGTGGACAATGCCCTTGGGCGTACCGGTGGTGCCGGAACTGTAAATGATGTTGATGGGATCGTCGGGCGCGAGGGGGATATCCGGCGGGTCTGAAGGCTGATTTTCTTTCCAGGTGGCGTAATCAATCCAGTTCTCGTTCACCTCGCCTGCGCAAAGGCGGAGGGGCGCCAGGTCATGGGGAAGGGCGGCGAAGCGGGAAGCCTGATCCGCGGTCACGATCAGGGCTCTGGCGCCGCAATCTTTAATCATGCGTACAATGTGGTCATCGGAAACGGCAAGATTAAGTGGCACGGCAACACATCCCGCCCGGAAAATGCCGAACAGGATTTCGACCATTTCGATGCTGTTGCTCATAACAACAGCTACCCGATCTCCTTTCTTAAGGCCCAGCGCCAAAAGGCCGTGGGCCACTCTGTTCTGGTTTTCTGCGAACGCCTGCCATGTAACAAGGCGATCTTCGCAAATGAGGGCGGGGTCCGAGGCGCGCCATTTGCCATGAAGGGCAATGATATCGGGCAATAAGGGCGTTTGAAGGGGAAAAACTGTCATCGGGATCTTGCCTGTGTTTTTCTTGCGGTTTCTGAAATTGGGGGCAACGGTCACAAAATCTTGGAGATGATGACGGAACCGGCCTGGTTCCGTCATCCCTGTGTCCATAGGCTAGAAACTATATCCTACGGTAAAGGTTACGGTTCGCGGCGGGCCGAAAAAGGCCGTGATATTGTTTTCCAGTCCCAGCGGAGTATAGGGCGCGCCGAAATTATAACCGGCCGTTTTGTAGCGCTTGTCGGACAGGTTTTTACCATGCAGCCCCAGGCTCCAGACACCCTCGTTGTCGGTCCAGACCAGACTGGCATCAAACAGGCTGTAGGCGTCTTGGTCGATTTCCGGCACTGGCATTTCAAACTGAACGACGGACCCTTTGTGGGACCAACTGCCGGACAGCGACAATTTACCGTCCGCCAGGGGCACGCTATAGGTTAGTTGCAGGAAAGACATGAATTCCGGGGTGTTCTGAACCTCCCGTTCATCGGCGATATTCACACCGTTGAAAATCCATTCATTGATTTCGGCGTCCAATACACTCAGACTGCCGCGCAGGACAAGATTATCGGTGATCAGAAGGGTGCCTTCGGCCTCGATGCCTTTGATGGTGGCGGAACCCGCGTTGGTGACCGTGCCGACAAAATCGTCGTTGACACCGTCGCCATTGGTATCAATGGGCAGGGATCCCGGAATCTGCATGTCACTATAATCGCTGTAAAAGGCCGCCAGATTCAGGCGCAGACGTCCGTCCGCCAGGGTGGATTTCACCCCGATTTCATAGGTCGTCAGGTTTTCCGGTTCATAGCCGTTTTCCACATCTTCGCCGCCGGCCACCAGATTGGCACCGCGCGGGTCAAAGCTGCCGGCCTTGAAGCCCTTGGAGAAAGATGCATAGGTGGTGGCTTCCTCTGAAATCGCATAATCCAGAACCACGCGCGGCGTAAATTTATTGAAGGTCCGTTCCGCCTCAAAATCACTGGAGGTGGCGAGAAGAATGGCGGCGTCGTTGCCAAAAAAGATGGACGGCACGCCGAGGAAAGACTGCCGCAACACATCCGCGGAACGTTTGTCGCTGGTATAGCGCCCGCCAAGGGACAGGGACAGGCGGTCGGTCAAGTCATAGGTGAAATCGGCGAAAATGGACCAGGCTTCGGTGTCCACCACCCCACCGGTATAGGCGGTCAGTTCGCTGCCAAAGGCGATACGGCCCAGCTGCCCCAGCACCACGTCAAAATCGTTGGCAGCCGACGCATTAAGATAATAAAAACCGATCAGGCCTTTGATCCGGTCCGAAGTATAGGAAATCTGGAACTCCTGACTGAATTGCTGGTTGTCGTAGATGACGGCAGCATCCAGATCATCAACTTCCAGGCTGTCAAAATCAATCACTGATTCCGTATAATCTTCCCGATAGGCGGTGATGGACTTGAAGCTGATGGTTTCACTGACCTGCCATTCCAGAAGGCCGTTGATCCCTTTGACCTTTACTTCGTTATTGCCGTCAATACCGGAAGTGGAGGCGTTGATTTCAGCCCCGGCGCGGGTGTCAAAGACATTGTCCAGGACTGGCGCACCGCTGACAGCGCCGGGATTGACCCGGTGGCCGTGGCGGGCGTTGGAGTCATCGTCCGTATAATCGCCACTGAGGCGGATGAACACATCTGGCGTGGGCTCCCATTCCAGGCTGGCGCGGAACGCGAGGATTTCCTTGTTATAATTTTCCGCGCCGGTGGTCAGGTTGGTGCCATATCCGTTGCGGTTCAGGGACGCCACGGCACCACCGATCCGCAAAGTGTTGGTCAGGGGGACGGACCCCTTGGCCACGCCGTCAATCTGGCCGAAGTTGCCTACGGAAGCGCGCAACGACAGGCTGGGATCGGTGGAAAGGCGACGGGTGACATATTTAATGGCCCCGCCCACCGCGTTACGGCCATAAAGTGTGCCCTGTGGGCCCCGCAGCACCTCGATCCGTTCCACATCATAAATATCCAGAAGGGTGCCCTGGGGACGGGCCAGATATACGTCGTCCAGATAAATCGCCACCCCCTGTTCAAACCCGGCCAGCGGGTCCTGCTGGCCCACCCCGCGAATAAAGGCGGTCAGGGTACTGTTGGTGGCGCGTGAGGGTTCCAGGGTGACGCTGGGCGCGCTTTGCGCCAGTTCGGAAATATCCCTGATGCCGTTGAATTCCAGATCCTTACCGGTAAAGGCCGTAATGGCCACGGGTACTTCCTGCAGGGATTCATCCCGGCGGCGCGCTGTCACGATAATCTCTTCCAGGGTCAGGGCCGTTTCCGCCTCTGCCTTTGCCTCTGCATCATTGATGTCATTGTCTCCCATAGCCAGGCTGGGCGCTGCACGGGTCATATCAAGAACGAAAACGCTGGCCAGCAGAGCGGCTTTCATGGGTAAGGTTTTAAGCAGTCTCATGAGTGGTGTTCCCTATATAATTTATCATTCTGAAATAAACTGGACATTTGTCCAATTATTATTACTGGACGATTGTCCAGGAGTCAATAATGTTTTGTGTCGGTCGGGGAAATGGGGTTATATGACGAACAGGAGAGGTCAACAGACAGGCCAGGAAAGAAGATGTCGATGTCAGAACTCGCAAAAAACAGAACTGGTAAAAAAAATTCCAGAAAAGAACTTATTCTTGATGCGGCGGAGGAATTGTTTTCCATTCACGGTTATGACGGCGTAACCTTGCGGCAGGTGTCAAAAAAGGCGGGCGTCAAGCTGGCGCTGATTGATTATCATTTTGGGCGAAAACGGGATCTATTTGAAAGTGTTTTTCTGAGGCGGGCCAAGATCCTGAACGATGCCCGTCTGAAGGCATTGGAAGAATGTGAAAGGGCGGCGGGACCGGAAGGGCCTTCAGTGGAAAGTATTATTGAAGCTTTTTTGCGGCCATTGGAGTTTGTTCAGGAAAGTGAGGATCCGGGCTGGAAGCATTATTGTGCTCTAGTGGCATATATCAACAATTCTTCCGTATGGGGCAACGTTATGATCGGCAAACATTTTAATCCATTGGTGCTGCGGTTCATCGAGGCCTTGAAAAAGGCCATGCCAGGGGTCCGGGAAGAGAAAATTTTCTGGGGCTATCATTTCCTGTCCGGGGCCCTGACCCTGACCTTTGCGCAAACCGGGCGCATTGACGAACTGTCCGGCGGGCTATGCAAGTCGTCCGACTTTCAGGCAATTTATAATCGCATGATCCCGTTCTTTTCCGCCGGATTCAAGGATATTGAAAAAGACAATGCTGACAAGACTCTGAACGGGGCCTGAAAGGCAAAGCCGGGGCATGAAGCTCACCTTGCCCTGAACCTGTCGATGGGATCTCAGACACCCCAGTGCCAGAAGTCGGCACTATTGCTCATGAACTGGCGGGCGAGCACCATTTTATGCACTTCGCTGGCCCCGTCCACCAGCTTGGCCTGGCGGGCATAACGGTAAATCCATTCCAGGATACTGTCCTTGGAATACCCCTGTGCGCCCATCAGCTGGATGGCGGTGTCCGCCGCCTTGTTCAGGGTGTCGGCCACATGGATCTTGGCCATGGAGACCTCCTTGCGGGCGAAATCGCCCTGATCCAGCATCCAGGCGGCGTGCATGGTCAGCAGGCGGCCGATCTGGATGTCCTTGGCCACTTCGCCGACCATCCATTGCACCCCTTCATGATCGGCGAGAGTGGAGCCGAAGGCTTTGCGTTCCTGCACATATCCCGAGGCGGTTTCCATGGCCCGGCGCGCAAGCCCCAGCCAGCGCATGCAATGGGTGAGCCGCGCCACACCCAGGCGGATCTGGGTGGCCTTCAGCCCGTCGCCCACTTCCATCAGCCGGTCTTCATCGGGGATTTCCAGCCCGTCAAAGACGATTTCACAGTGTCCGCCATGTTCTTCCGGGCCCATGATGCCGATGCGCCGGTCAATGCGCCAGCCCGGCTGGTCCCGGTGAAACAGAAAGGCGCTAAGCCCCCGGCGCGGATCGTCGGACGTGCGAGCGACGAGAATAAAATGGCTGGCAATTTCGGCCCCGGTGATGAACCATTTGCGCCCGTGAATGACCCAGTTGTCGCCTTGTCGGGTGGCAGTGGTTTTCATCATGCCCGCCGGATCGGATCCGGATCCGGGCGCGGGTTCGGTCATGGCAAACGCTGACCAGACCTTGCCGTCGATGATCGGCTGGAGCCATTTTTGTTTTTGTTGCTCTGTCGCGACCTTGTTCAGTAGGATCATATTACCGTCGTCCGGCGGGGCGGCATTAAACACTGCTGGCCCAAACAACGACCGGTTCATTTCTTCGTAACAGGCCGCCATGCCCACTATCGGCAGTCCCTGGCCGCCGCGGTCTTTGGGCATTTGCAAGGCCCAGAGTCCTTCGGCCCGGGCTATTTTGCGCAGTCGGTCAAGTTCCTCGATTTTCAGGTTTTCGTGGGCATCGCGCGCCTCGGGCTGATTTTCCACCGGGATTATATGCCGGCTGACAAAATCGCGGATCCGGCGGCGGTATTCTTCGATTTCCGGGGAGAGAGCAAAATTCATTTTCCAATCCCTTAGATTAATCTCACATGATGGCCGCCATCGACGGGCAGGGCGACACCGTTGATAAAACTTCCGGCCTCGCTGGCCAGAAGTAGGGCAGGGCCCACCAGTTCTTCAAGCTGACCCAGCCGGCCGGGCGGCGTCTTCCGGACATAAGCCTGGCCTTTTGTCGATGAGAAAAAGGCGTCGTTCATTTCCGTCTGGAAATATCCGGGACACAGGGCATTGACCCGGATGCCCTTGCCAAACAGCTCCAGTGCCATGGTGCGGGTCATCTGGATGACACCGGCCTTGGATGTGGCATAAAGGGTATATCCCGGCTGGGTGCCGACCCCCAGGATGGAGGAGATGTTGATGATTGAGCCGTTCATCTTGTGAGCAAGCATTCTGGCGGCGGCTTCCTTGGCGACCCGCCAGACGGCCTTGAGATTGACGTCCATGACAAAATCCCAGTCGCCTTCCGCCTGCTCCCAACTTTGCCCGTTTCGCGCCACGCCAGCATTGTTGATCAGCACCGTGACCGGCCCGAAGGCCTGTTCTGCCGCCACGAAGGCCTGCCGCACACTGTTGGGACTGGTGACGTCCATGCTTGCGGCAAGGGCATTTTCCCCGATTTCTCCGGCCAGCAAATCCAGGTTTTCCCGACGCCGGGCGCAGAGCACCACATTCGCTCCCCGCGTGGCAAAGGCGCGGGCCAGATGAGCGCCGATGCCGGATGAGGCGCCGGTGATCAGTACGGTTTTATCGGTAACGTCAAAGTCGGTGTTATGAGACATGGGGATACCTGATTTGGATGATACGAAAACGGTTGGCGACAAAGGCAAGGTCGGTGAGGCAGGCATTGCCCGCTGGATTCAGCCCCGTTACGTGATAGTCGCTATAGGCCGCCGCGAAATTGAGCGGCATGGGGCCGGTGAGATTACAGGTGAGTGACGCGCCCGCATTGGCGAAGGCCATCTGTCCTTTGGCCAGGAAATCAGGATCGGTGCTGTAGAAATAACTGGCGATGGCGCCGTGCGTGCGGGCGTCACTGGTGGCCTGTTGCAGGGCCTGCTCGCGGGTTTCGGATTTGATGATGAAGGCGATGGGCGCGAAAACCTCTTCCTGATAGATGTCGCGGTCTGTAACCTCCAGCTCAATCATGAGCGGGGTCGCGGTGCGCGCCTCGGGAAAATGCGGATGGGCATAAGGAGTCGATTGCCGCAATATCCTGCCCCTCTCGCGGCCAATCCGTTCATACTGTTCCAGGAGTCTGAGGCTGTTTTCCGACTGGATGGCGCCAAACAGGTTGGGGGCCAGCTTTTCATTACGGGCGCGGACTTCGACCGCCTCCACCAATTTTGCGACCACCTCGTCATAGGGCACCTTTTGTCCAGCTACAGTGATTCCCAATGCCGGGATATGGATGTTCTGGGGGCTGGTGCACATCTGGGCGGAAAACAGGCACAGGGTCTGGGCAATGCTGCCGAGTGTGGCATCCAAGTTGTCCACAGATTCCAGCACCACGCTATTGACTCCGGCGGTTTCCGTATAGACCAGCGCATTGCGGATATTCTGTTCGATCCAGGTCCCGAAACGGGCGCTACCTGTATAATCCACAATTTTGGTGGCCGGATGGGTCATCAGTTCCTTGGTAATCGGCGCATCCGCCAGGTCCGGAGCAAGGGTGACCAGATTGGGATCATGCCCCAGTTCACTGAGCACCTGGCGCATGGTTTTTACAGCAATGGCCATTGGTAGAATGCCATTGGGATGTGGTTTGACGATCACCGGATTGGCCGTCGCCAGATTGGCCATGATCGCCGGATAGGCGTTCCAGGCGGGGAAGGTGGCGCAGCAGATCACAATGGCCACGCCACGCGGCCGCAGAAGATATCGTTTTTCCAGTCGGACATCCTGTCTGCCGAACTGTTTTTCCCATTGTGCGGTGGCGGGAATTTCCGTCATGGCGCGATAGGCATGAGCCAGCGCCTCCAGTCCTCTATCAAGGGCGTTGGAACCACTACCGGCAAAACCCATGGGAAAGCTCTGCCCGGCCGTATGCATGGTAGCATGGGCATTTTCGAAAGCCTGTTCTGAGAGTTTCGTCAGGATTTCCAGTAATACGCCACAGCGTTCCTCAACGCTTTGTTCCTGCCAGCTTTCCTGGGCTTTTCCAGCGGCCTTAAACAGGACTTCGATGTCCGGTTTGGGATAATCAATACCCAGCGGCGTTTGGGTGTAGGGGGAAATTTCATGGCCCGTGCGCCCGATGGTGCCGGGTTGTTCCAGATCAAAACTCTTGCCCAGATGGGCTTCAAAGGCGGCCTGACCCTGCCTGATTTTTTCCTCGCCGTGAAGGCGGGGACTGGGATTGTCGATGAAGGGACTCCAGTTATAACGTTTCCGGCAGGCCTCCAGGGCCTTGTTTAATGTTTCCTGATGCTTTCTGAAAATATCACTCATGGGGTGCCTCTATTTTTTAAACCAGATCAGGCGGTGATGACGGATCAGGTCGGTTTCTGGCAAAACCTCGTTGGCGCTTAAAGTCAGTTTATTGTCCTGAAACGCCATCTGGCGTACCTGTTCCGTCCCCAGCATATTGGGGTTGAGGGCATGTTGGACAGTATGGGTCACGGTTTGTCCATTGATGCGGTAGGGGCCCGCATAACTGAAATTGCTTTCAAAGGCGGCGATTTTCTCTTCGGGCGTGGCGCGACGCAGGCTGCCGCCGGAAAGTCGCGGTCTGTGGGCGGCGGAAATATTGGCGGACATGTATCCGTCTTCGGTATAGACCAAAATGCCGATGGCGTCAGGGCCATAGGGATAACTGTCGGGACGGTCGTCGGAATAGGAAATCTTCCATTCCAGCAAGTGCCAGGTCCCGACCAGCGGGTTTTCCAGAGAGGGTGTCATAAGCCTTCACGTTTTTTTGAAAGACGGGACGGGATTCCCCCGTCCCGACAAAAGAGGTGATTAGTTAAACTGCCAGGTGAGTGTGACGCCATAGCTGCGCGGCAGGCCATATACGACGGCGGCACTGTTGGTCAGACCAAAGGGGCCGCGTCCATCAATGCCATGCACCCGATACAGTTCATCGGTAAGATTCTTGCCCCACAGCTTGACTTCCAGGCCCTGCTGGACAAATTCCAGCGCCACATAGGCGTCCAGCAACGAACGGCTGCCGTCTCCCACCAGAATACGTCCATCATCAAGGCGGAAATTATCCGGGTTAAAGAAAATTTCGTCGCGATAGGCATAATCGCCCTGCAAGGTCAGGACTCCCCAATCGCCCAGATCCCGTTGATAGGTCATGGCGATGTTGAAGCTGTGCTCCGGGGAGCGGGTCAGGCGATTGCCGGAGAAATCTTCGCCGTCTTCCGTGATATAGGAAGAATAGCTGGCGTCGAGATAAGCATAATTGGCGTTGAACGTCAGTTCTTTGGTCAAGGCCGCGGTAAGTTCGGCTTCAAATCCTTTACTGGTGGCATCGGCCGCATTGTCGATGACCAGTTCTGCGCCGTTGACTAGCTGGAAAACCTGCAAGTCCGTGTAGTCAATATGGAAGGCGGTCAGATTGAGGCGCACCTGTCCGTCCAGCCACATGGATTTTAGCCCCACTTCCCATTGTTTGGCTTTTTCCGGATCAAACCCCCGCAGGGCTGCGGCCTCGGAGGAAGCGGAGCCGTTAAAACCGCCGCTTTTGAAGCCTTCGGAGTAGCTGACATAGACCATGGCATCTTCGGTAACTTTATAGTCCAGGGTGGCTTTCGGGGTGAAGGAGTTCCAGCTTTGGCTGGGGCTCACGTCATAGGGCGCGGCCAGAAAACCGCCCGTGGGATCAAACCCGAAGCCGTTGATTTCGGCGTCTTTTTTCTCATGGGTATAACGGGCGCCAAGGGTAATGCTGATCTGTTGCGTCAGATCATAGGTGGCCTGACCGAAGGCGGCATAACTGTTGGTGGTGTTGAATTGGTCAAAAAAGATGTTAAAGGGGGCCTGTCCCCAGGGTTGACCGGTGAGCGGCAGAAGCTGCCCCCAGGTCAGCCCCGGTACGGGAGAGGGGGTAACCATGACGGCGGCATCATTGCCGCGGAAATCATTATTGTCCAGCCGGTCGATTTTTTCATTGAAATAATACAGGCCGGCGATCCATTTAAACCGACCGTCTTCGGACACATCGCCCAGGCGCAGTTCCTGGGAAAACTGTTTGGCGTCCTCGTCCACATTATTGATCACCAGATTGGCGTCAGAGCCGGAAAAATCCTCCTGGAACTCAAAGTCACTGTTGCGGTAGGCGGTAATGGAGGTGAGTTCCCCTAGTCCGGTTTGCCAGGTGATTTTGCCGGAAACGCCCCAGACGTCGCGGTTCTGGAATCCGTTGACGGTTTTTTCATTGACAAAGGGGTCTTCGCTACAGGGGCTTGCCCCCAGAGGCTGCCCAGGGGCGAACCACGGGAAAAAGACAAACTGTTCCCCGAAACAGTCACGGCTGTTGCCGGCCAGCCGGTCGCGGGAATAATCGGCGGACAGCAGAAATTCCACCTCTTCATTGGGGGTGAATAAAAGCTGGGCGCGGGCGGAAAAGTTGTTTTCATCGCTCAATTTTCTGCCGTCGATGGAACTTGTGCTATGGCCGTCGCGTTCCACTTTGGACAGGCTCAGTTTGGCGTTGACCGTGTCGCTGAGTGCGCCGTTCACCAGACCGCGTAACTCGTAACGGTTAAAATTGCCATAGGAGCCCCGCAGCTTGACCTGCGTCTCGGCGGATGGTTTTTTGGTAATGATGTTTACCGCTCCGCCCACAACGTTTTTGCCGTAAAGTGTGCCCTGGGGACCGCGTAGCACTTCAAGGCGTTCCAGGTCCATCAGGTCAAAATCAGAACCGCCGGCGCGGCCTACATAAACTTCATCGACAAAAACGCCAACCGATTGATCGCCAAAAGCGGAATCATCCGTGGAGCCGATGCCGCGGATAAACAGTTGCGGCTGGGCCATATTGAAGCGGGACATGGTGAATCCCGGTGTGCGGGTGCTGACTTCATCAAGAGCCACAATACCGGAATCTTCCAGAAACTTACCGGACATGGCGGTCACGGCAATGGGCACTTCTTGCAGATTTTCAGATCTTTTCTGGGCTGTCACCACAATTTCTTCCAAAGTGACGGCTTCTTCGGCATATGCTTTATTCGACGTGTTCGCGATTGTAGCGACAAGGGTTGCCGCCAAGGTCGTGCTTAATAGTTTGTGTTTTGTTTTCAGTGTCATAGATGACCTCCCTTTAGTAGTACTTCAGCCAATTTTCCCGATGGTTTACATTGTTATTCACAGCGATAACTCATGGACAGATCGGGATTTCTGCCCTGAATCAGTGTTGCGGTCTTGGGGTATGCACAGATGGGGCGGCTTCGGATGACGTCGCCTTTCCCGGATTTCTGTACAGCATTGAGTGTGTCCGGAGCCTGGTCCCGCTCCAGCCAGTCTTCCAGGGTCGCAATCGGATCGAACAGATCCGGACCCGTGCCCGGCACGCCCCAGCAATGGCCATGACCGGGCACCATAAACATCCGGAAATAGGTCTGCGTGATTTCCATGGAGCCGTCGCGGGTCGTGACTTGCTCGTAATACTGAACGGTGCGCTGCGGCAGAATCAGGCTGTCGGCCCAGCCGTGCCAAAGCAGAAGTTTCCCGCCATTTTTGCGAAAGGCGGAGAGATCCGTGTCGGTGGCGTCCAGAAGGTCTGGAAGCGAGGAGTGCGTTAGCACTGCCGGATGACGATTGAAATCAAATGTTGGGGCTTTCAAATCAGGGACGTTCAAAAGATGTGCCGCGAGTTTCAGATAATTTTCCCCTGCGCGCTGTCCCCAGCCGGGCCTATTTTCATCGCCGGTAATCCACAACGGCCAATTATGTTCGCCGCCCGGCGCAATGCCAAAAAATAATGGCCTGCCGTCCTTATCCTGTGCGCCTTGGTATAATTTCCAGGCGGCGGCAATTTCATCGGAAGTCAGGCAGGGAAGAACTGTCCTGGCGTTGCAGGACAATTTGTCCAGGTCAGGCTTGCACCGGCCGGGTCGGCTGATAAGGCCGTCTTTTTGACCATCCAGGGCATCACATTGCGCCAGGATCTCTTTTTGCAAAAGCGCGGCTGTTCTTGGCGTCAAAATCCGGTCGCCGTCGGGTGTGGTGTTGCTGCGGGACAGCCAGGCGCCGTGAATGCCGGCATTGCCGGTCATGTCCAGAATGGGACCACCGACCAGAATGCCGTCAAACAGTTCCGGATATCGTTGAGCCGCCACGAGCCCCAACCGACCGCCATTGGAGCAACCGGAATAAAGTTTTCTGTGGGCAGGCTTTTGATAAAAAGAATGAGTCAGTTCCTCCAGCCCCTGGATGGTCAAAGGCAAGAGTTTGTGGGCGAAAATTTCCAGGGCTTCCGGATCGTCATAAGCCCAGCCGGTCTTATGGTTTTGTCCTTTATGGCCGCCATCCGTGGTGATAACGGCATATCCTTTTTTCAGGGCCGGGAGGATGCTGTTGGAAAAACCGGGTTTGTCCGGCAGTAGCGTACCGCAAAAGCCGCCACATCCCGCCATGAACAGCGCCCCGTTCCAGTCTGCGGCCGGCAGGCGGGCCTCAAAGCCGATTTTCCCGGCAATCTGGCCACGAATTTTGCAGAAGGCCGGCAGGGTGGACGAGGCCGGGACCATGTCTGCGGTCTGCACGGTAAGGTCCTTGCGGGCCAATGTCTTCATGTCACTGCAGGTCCCGGCGGCTGCTATAGCGCCGGAAGAGGCAGTGATAGAGACAGCCGCAGACACTAAAAGGCCCGCAAGAAACCCCCCGACCCTCGAAGACGTACTGCCGTTCATGAATGCTCCCTGTGCGCATTATCAATTTAATCTGTTATGACGTGAGGCGATCTTTGTTGTTATGGTTCTGTAAAGACCGGCCCCGGTCGGGACGAAGGCCCTGTCAGCCTTCGTCGGATCGGATTTTATTTCCAGATGTCTTCGCCACGGACCCAATTGGAATGGAACCCATAGGGCAGGCGATGCGGCAGATGGATACGGGCGATGGGCCCCTGCTTGACATTTTTCGCATCAAAGATCAGGCAATATGATTTCCAGGTTTTGGCGTCTGTGGTGAAGGTAATCAGATAACCGTCATCTTCGGGGTCGTTCCGGGTGGCGCCTTTGCGCGGGGCAAAGGGAGTTTCGCTGCCGAAAACGTCTTTGCCATAATTATACCGTTCATAACCGCCGCTTTCGGTGTCATATTTGATCAGTCCGCCGAATGCCAGCGTGCGGGCCTCATCCGGGGCTGTCATGATATACTGATTATAGGAATATCTGTTTTTCACACCGCCATAGAGCGGATTGATGCGGGGAAATTCCGTATTCAGGGTGCAGATGTCGTGCTCCACCACTTCGCCGGTTTTCATGTTGAATTTCCAGCGATACATATTGGCTTCGAGACGCATATAGGACAGCATGCCGGCAAGTTCCCCTTCAGAGCGATCCGGTTCCGGCCAGGGGTTGGTTGACCGGCAGCCATCCATAATCACCCAGTCACCTTCTTCCCAGCAATTCACGACATGCAGAATATAACATGGTTCGCATTCAAACCATTTGACCTGATCGCCGCTGCCATAACGGGGGTTGATGCCGAAACGGGTCGGGATTTCGCGATGAAAATGCACCACCCTTTTGTCGGTTTCGTGAAGCGCGTCTACATCATGGAAAAAAGGCAAATCATGCAGGATGACATAATTTTTGGTAAACCCAATATCATGGGGGGAGCGGGCGCCGGGCAGTTCAATGTCAGTCTGATGAATGATGTGGCCGTTCGCATCCGCAATGCCGTAACTCATATAAGGCGGTTCATCCCAGTAATCGAAAAAGACCAGTTCCCCGTTTGACCAGTCCACCTTGGAATGAGCAGACATGGCGCGTCTCAGGCCCCCCCGCAGGGTTTCCTTGCCCGTGGTTTTCAGGGATTGCGGGTTCAGTGTATAGGGGATACCGGCCATATACCACAGGGTCATGATATTGCCGTTGAAATACATCAGATCCGTATTGGATGTGTCCTTGATGGGGAAATCCGGCAGATCGAAATTAAACGGTCCCATGACCCCCGGCCAGATGGCTTCGCCGGCGTCTTTTTCTTTTTTCAGGGCGTCGGTTTCGATCATCTTGTTTATGAAGCTGGCCTTGCCGTCCCGAAAAAAGATCGCGGACACCATGCCGTCCCCGTCAAAGGGGTGATAGCGATATTTGGGTTTAAAGATAGGATTGGGGCCATTGCGCATATAGGCGCCATACAGATCTTCCGGAATTTTCCCTTCGATCACAAGGTCGTTCGTATTTGTTTCGACAGTGGTCGGGGCATATACGCCATGCAGATAGGGATTGTCCACTTCATAAATCCACTCAGGCGCGTTAGGAGGCAATGAGCCGTCATCGGCACGGATGCGGACATTCCTTTCGGTGATGGGCAGATTGGAATAAGGGTCATTAACAACTGCTTCGCTCATTGGATACTCCTGGTTTTCTTCTGCAGGCGGTGTTTTCTGACCCAGGGTTGTGGTGCTGGGCCTGTTGATGCGGCGCCCTTCAAGGTTTGATGTTTCGCCAAGTAACTTTCATAAAAGTACCTACAGGATAGCAATAAGGTTTTTTTATGCAAGTAATTTGTGATATTTTTGTATTATTCTTTGTTTTCAATGAATTATGTTGGAATAACTAAGACTCTTTCATCAGGATTCTCCGCAAAAAGCGACTCAATCATATCGGCACGGTTGGCCTGCACGGCGGTGGCGTTGACGGTGCCTTTGTCGGATAATTCGTGGCGGCTAGGGTCGGGCGGGGTGTCCAGAAACGTCAGACGTGCAATACGGGTGCTGCTGCCTGGAAATTCCCGGTTATGGGCAGCCAACCGGGATAGAACCCGGTCCGCAAATCCGGAGTGCTGTACCCGTTCCGGATCAGGCCAGGCCAGCAGCGCAATGTAATCCTGGTTTAGTCCGCACACCACGAGTTCCGAAATATCGGGGGCGAGGCGGCGCAGAAGCCTGTCACGCAGCGCGGAGCTGTTGACCCAGGTGCCGGTGGCGAGCTTGAATTCATCAGACAGCCGTCCGACAAATTTCAGACCCTGTTCCGGGACGCTTCTGTCTACCCAGTCCACCAGATCGCCGATGGAATAATATCCTTCTTCATCAAGAATGGTTTCATTCAGGTCCGCCCGTCCATAATAGCCCGGGGTAATGATATCCCCGGCCAGACGCAGCTCATAGCCGGTGCGCGCCGGCACCATTTTGATTTTGACCCCTGGCTGGGGCAATCCGATGCCGCGCCCGTCAATTTCGAAATAGGTACACAGCACGCCCGAGGTGGTTTCGGTGGCCCCATACCCGGATCCGAACAGGATTTTTTCTCCCGTTTCGGTAAGAGCCATTTTCTGAAACCGGTCATAAACGCTTCGTGATATTCCGGCCCCGCCATAAACAAGGTGGCGAATGTTTGTGAAAAACTGTTTGCGGAACTCCTCGTCCTTTTCCAGCTCCCGCGCCAGCAGTTCATAAGCCAGCGGGATATTGGTCAGAAAGCTGACATTCAGTTCCCTGATATTGGCTATGCTTTTTTCAAACAGACCGGGCAGGGGGCGGCCGTCGTCAATATATAATGTGCCGCCATTCATCATCACCAGAACAAGAACCAGGGCCCCCGAGGCATGATTCCAGGGCAGCCAGTCCAGGGTTTTATCCGCCCAGCTGGTGGCGTTTTTCATAACCGCGTTGCAAAATGCCGCATTGGCCGCCAGCATACGGCTGGTATGAATAACGGTCTTGGGCGCCCCCGTGGATCCCGAAGTCAGCATCAACTTGAAAATTCCGTCCGGGTTAACCTGATCGACAGGCGCGATCTCCGCTGGGTCCACGAGCGGTTCCAGGATTTCTGTGAGGGGTATGGCCGGGACAAGGAGTCTATCCGGCTGTTCGGTGATCAGTATGACGTCTTCTGCGTTCAGGTATTCAAGTGTCTTGTGAAACAGGGAGGTCTGTTCGGCAAAGATGATGGCAGGCGTGATCATCTGGCGCACATAGTCCAGCCTTTCATAATTGCCCATGAGGGCATAATTGACGCTGACCGGACAGACCGGAACGCCTGCATACAAACCGGCGAAAGTGAAAATTGCGTGATGTATGGAATTCCCGGACAGTATCAGAAGACTTTGACCTTTCGGAATATCCCGTCGGCGCAGCCATGTTCCTGCGGCCAGAACTTTATGAAAAAAATCGCGATAGGTGATGCCGCGCCAGGCGCCTTGAGGGTCTTTTTCCTGAAGAAATACCGTTTCCGGGCGGCTTCTGGCCTGCTGTTGCAGAATGGAGAGAAGGTTGGGATCATAAGCCGGCGGTGTTTGGGCTGACTGAAGATAAATCGTGCCGTCATCCTGCTTTATAATATCCAAGTTAACGGGCGGAAAATCCACTTTTCTGAATGCTGGTTGCCTGAGGAGGTGTTGCATGAAGATGTCCCTGTTTTTTTTATTGGTTTCTTTTCAGGGTAACAACTAAGTCCAATTATGCAAGTATGTATTTTCAGATCCGCATTTTTCAGATCCGCACCATATCGCGGCCGGATATTGTCTGGGTGGTGTTTTAGGGGATGGCGATACGACTGGCTGCGCGGGGTGTCAACATCTTAAGAAAAGCCGACAAGAGGATGCCGGCTTCTTTATGACTGCTATCAGGGGATCCGGAGAGGTCCTTGTTCAGTCATCCTGATGGGTGAGAGCCGCTGGCTGGTTTTCCTTGGCCATTTCCATCATGGCTTTTTGCAGTTTTTCAAAGGCGCGGACCTCAATCTGGCGCACTCGTTCCCGGCTGATATTATAGATCTGGCTGAGTTCTTCGAGTGTGGCCGGGTTGTCTTTGAGGCGGCGTTCGGTCAGAATATGCTGTTCCCGGTCGTTCAGTTTCTTCATGGCCTTTGCCATGAGCTCCCGCCGGTAATCCAGTTCTTCGCTTTCGGCATAGGCGGTTTCCTGATCGACGCTGTCCTCATCCACCAACCAGTCCTGCCATTCGCCTTCCGCATCGGCGCGCAATGGGGCATTCAGCGAATGATCCCCGCCAGCCAGGCGTCGGTTCATCTGCACCACATCGTCCTCGGAAACATCCAGCTCCGAAGCGATTTCCTTGACCTGGTCCGGGTGCAGGTCGCCCTCATCAACGGCTTCAAGCTGGCCCTTCAGACGGCGCAGGTTAAAAAACAGCTTTTTCTGGGCCGCGGTGGTGCCGATCTTGACCAGTGACCAGCTGCGCAGGATATATTCCTGAATGGATGCCCGAATCCACCACATGGCATAGGTGGCCAACCGGAAGCCCCGATCCGGGTCAAATCGTTTCACCGCTTGCATCATGCCCACATTGCCTTCGGCAATCAGTTCACCAATCGGCAGGCCATACCCCCGATATCCCATGGCGATTTTTGCCACCAGCCGCAAATGAGAGGTTACCAAACGATGAGCGGCTTCCGTATCGCCATGTTCCCGCCAGGCTTTGGCCAGCATAAACTCTTCATCCGCTTCCAACATCGGAAACTTGCGGATCTCTTGAAGATATCGCGTTAGACTGCCTTCCGGGCTTAAGACAGGCAGATCATTATTTGCCATGTGAGTTCTCCACCTCGCAACATGTGTTGCTTTTCTTCTTGATCTGATTTTACGCGGGATGCGTGACCAAATTAAGTGTTAATTCATGTGATCATTTAAATCAGATTATATTTTAGTGCCTTATATTCCTTATTATCATGATTCTAAGGCAGTAATAAGGCGTCTCATATCATTTGGGAGGTCAGACTCGAATTTCAAGACCTCGCCGGTCACAGGATGCACAAAACCAATCACATGCGCGTGAAGGGCCTGACGATGGAAACCGGAAATGGCTTCCCGTGCCTGCTCTGAAAAGTTTTTCAGTGGCGGGTTGCGGCGCCCATAGAGCGGATCGCCAATCAGCGGATGGCCCGCTGCGGCCATATGCACCCGAACCTGATGGGTGCGGCCGGTTTCCAGCCGGCATTCCACCAACGACACGCTGGGCGGCAGGCGCAGGGCTTTGACCTTTTTTCCGCTGCTGTAGGCTCCACCGCTTCTGGTGGGAGTTCGCGGCGGTTCCAGCCGGCGGAGCACCCGGTAATTGGTCAGGGCTTCCTTGCCACCTTCCGTCACCACGGCCATTTTCAGGCGGTTTCTGGGATCGCGGCCAATATTGGCTTCGATGAAGCCGTCGGCTGGATTGGGGACCCCCCAGACCACCGCCAGATAAGCCCGCTCCAGGCTGTGATTGGCAAACTGTTTGGCCAGTTTTTTATGCGCCTTGTCGGTTTTGGCTACCACGATCAGGCCGCTGGTGTCTTTGTCAATGCGATGTACGATGCCGGGACGTTTGACACCGTTGATGCCTGACAGGCTGTCGCCGCAATGGGCAATCAGGGCATTGACCAGGGTACCGTGCCAACTGCCGGGGGCGGGGTGCACCACCATGCCCGCGGGTTTGTCGATCACGAGAAGATGGTCATCTTCATAGACAATGTCGAGGGGAATATTTTCGCCCTCTGGTTCTGGCTCAACAAGATCCGGAATTTTCAGCTCGAATGTCTCACCGGGTTTGACCCGGTAGGACGGGTCGTCTATTGTTCTCGCGCCGGAGGAGGGGCTGAGAAAGACCTGCTGTTCGGTAATCAGGGTTTTCAGGCGCGACCGGCTGATATCCGGTAGCCTTTCGGCCAGAAATTTATCCAGACGCAGGCCCCGGGCCTCGTCTTCAACAGTCAACTGATAAGAATCGGGTTCAATATTTGTCATGACAGAACAACAGGTGCCAAATAATCATCGTTTACTCAAGTGGATTGTGATCATTCTGGGCATTTTAATTATGATTATGCTTGGCGTGATCATTGTGACCATTACCAGCCGCCTGATTGCCCGGGCTGAACGGAAACAGCAGGAGCAGCAGAAAATTGAGCTGGCGCAGCAGGCGCTGGTCCGGCAAAGCGGTGAGAGGGTTGTGGAAAACTTTCCGACAGAAGTCACCTTATCCCTTGCCGAAGGGGAAGACATTGCTGACAGCCGTCTGACGCCGGCGGGGTTGTTGCTGCGTGTGGTCAAGGACGGGAAGACGAGTCATTTGTTGCTGATCGGGACAGATGGGCGGACCAGAACCCGCTTCCAGGTAGAGAGAACGGAGAGGGCGGAATAAAATTCTAATGACGGCGCTGACAATACCGGCAGACATCCTGGCCTCGATCAAATCGCATTGCGCGGCGGCGTATCCGGAGGAAGCCTGTGGCTTGCTGATCGGGCGGGGCATGACAATTGAGCAGGCCGTCAGAGCCGAAAACCTTTCCGCTCGCCCGAAAGACAGTTTTGAAATTGACCCGGCGCTGATTGTGCACTGGCAGAAAAAATTGCGTCAGGAGCCCAAAGAGCAAGGCACAGAAACAAGGCGTATTCTGGGGCATTATCACAGCCACCCTGATCATCCGGCAGAGCCTTCGGCGCAGGACAGGGCCCGTATTTACGAACCCGATCTGATTTGGGGCATTGTCCGGGTTAGTGGTGAAGGGGCCGAAACGATCCGTTTCTTTTCGGCACGCGAAGGGACATTCCAGCCGCTAGACGTGATCGTCCGTTGAGGTTTCATTCCGGTTTTCGGTGGCGTCCTCCATGGGTAGTGAAAACTTCACCAACCCCTTCATTTTGTTGGGGTCAATGGGCACCCCCCGGCGCAGAATACTGATGCGTCCCTGACGGGCCAGGTGTTTGGCCTGCTGTTTGACGGCCAGCATGTATTTGCGCCAAATGTCCTTGGGCGCTTCTGGTTTGGCCCGATCATGGGCAATTTTCAGGGCAATGTCACGGGCCGTCACCTGGCTGCCGTCCGCGATAGCATCCAGGATATAGCCTATGATCGGGTCCTCTTTTTTTTCTTCGTTTTCCATTTTCGTCTCCGGCATAAGGGACTTTTCTTTCTTTTCGCCGGCTCTACCACGATTTTCATGCGCCTGCCACAAATCTTTTTCCTATATATCATCTCATAGGGATATATCGCCTCATAAGGGCAAAAATTACACGATCGGGCACGTTGGGACTTTTCTTCCTGGGCAGGAGTCTATAAAGAGGCTGATGACATGACCGGGCATTATCTGGAAAATTTTCATGACGGTACTTTATCTGTTCTGGGGAATTCTGATCGGTATCCTTGTGGCGGCGCCCATGGGGCCGGTCAATATCATCTGTATCCGGCGGGCTCTGGCCTATAATGCCTGGAACGGATTTCTGGTCGGTATGGGGGCGGCGCTGGCGGATACGCTGTTTGGGGCGGTGGCGGCATTCGGTTTGTCGACCCTTACCCGGCTAATCCTGGAATTTAATGGCTGGTTTGAAGTCTGTGGCGGCATTGTTCTTCTGATCGTGGGGGTCAATATCTGGCGCAAACACCCCCATCTGAGTGATGTTCAGGATCAGAACGGTGACTGGGTTAAGGCGTCAATTGGGACTTTTGCGCTGACGATTACCAATCCTATGACCATTCTGGGGTTTGTGGCCCTGTTTGCCGGATTGGGGCTGGGGAGACTGGGGGAGTCCCTGCCCAATGCTCTTCTGGTGATCGCCGGGGTTTTTCTGGGCTCCAGCCTGTGGTGGTTTGCCCTGACCGAAGGGGTGGCTCATATGAAAAAGAAACTCTCCGATGATCATCTGTTGTGGATCAACCGGCTTTCCAGTGTGGTGGTGATCGGATTTGGCCTTTGGGCGCTCGGTAAAAATCTGTATCTGCTGATTTGACCTAGAGTGAATTATGCATAGGTTGGCTCAATTCACTCTAACCTTATCGGATTATAGTTCTACCCCGCCCTTGGCGATAAAGGGGCCGTTACGGAAATCCGGCTTACCGTACAGAAATGGTTTGCCGTCGGGGTGGGTCACCTCTCCCCCGGCGGCCCGCAGCACCGCATGGCCTGCCGCCGTATCCCATTCCATGGTGGGGCCAAAGCGGGGATAGATATCCGCTTCCCCCGCGGCCACCAGACAGAATTTCAATGAACTGCCGATAGATCGGGTGTCGCGAATACCGTGCTGTTTCAGAAAAGTGTCGGTCTCGGCATCCCGGTGGGATTTGCTGGCTACCCCCACAAGGCCGCTTTCAGGAACCTTGCGCACCTTAAGGGGGGTTTTAGATGACGTCAGGGCGTCATCCTTTACATCCCAGACCACGGCCTCCCGGGGCGATCGGGCGAGGTAGAGTTTTTTGAGTGCCGGGGCATAAACGATGCCGAAGACAGGCTGACGATTCTGGATGAGCGCGATATTCACGGTGAAATCGCCCCCCTTGCGGATAAATTCCTTGGTGCCGTCCAGCGGGTCCACCAGCCAGAACATATCCTTCACTTCGGGGATATGGCCGGCGGCCACGCGTTCTTCGGCCACCACCGGGATCTGAGGCGTAAGGGTGGCAAGGTCCCGCAGGATCATTTCTTCCGCGGCCTCATCCGCTGCTGTGACCGGTGACGTGTCATCCTTGTAGACCACTTCAAAGTCCTGTTTATAGATGGCCATAATCCGCCGCCCGGCTTCCAGGGTACAGGGAACCAGAACATCGGCAAGGCGGGTTTCAGAAACAGGCAAGTGAGACATAAAACTGAACTTTCTGCTTTGACTTCTGATCGTGAATATCGTTAAGTTTGGGGTGTCCGCATTATAGGGACATCATCTGTACTGTCACGAGAATTCAAGAGAAAACCGGTTCATGAGCGATATTGAATTTGCTGCCCTGTTATGTTCCCGTCTGTGTCATGATCTGATCAGCCCGGTGGGGGCCATTGCCAACGGGATTGAAATCCTGTCTGAGGAAGACGATGATATGATGCGCCAGGAAGTTATGAAGCTTCTGGAGCAGAGCGCCGGGCAGACATCTAACAGGCTTCAATTTTTCCGTCTGGCCTTCGGGGCGGCGGGGGGCTTTGGCGAGGAGGTCCCGCTGGATGAGGCGGAAAAGGCGGTTAAGGCTCTTTTTTCTACCTCCCTGGTTGACGTGGCCTGGAATGTCCGGGTGCAGATGATGAACAAGGATGCCATCAAGCTGATGCTGAATCTGATACTGCTGGCCGGAGAAGCATTGCTTCGGGGGGGGCGTCTAGAGGTCAATGTGGAGGAACACGGTGAGAGCCGGCAGATCGGCATCACTGCATCAGGCGAGAAAGTAATCTTTCAAGACAAGATTCGCGAAACTCTTTTGGGCAATGTGGCGCCGGAGGGTCTTGAGCCGAAAACCGCGCCGGCCTTTCTGGCAAAAAACGTGGCCGACAAACTGGGTACGGAAATTCAGCACACGGTGTCTCAGGAACAAAGTTTTGCTCTGCGTTTTACCCTGGCCTCATCCGCAAAAGATTCCCTGCCCCAAGTGGGCTAGAGTGAAGTGTGCATAGGTTGGCTCAATTCTGTTGGCGGATTGCGGCCCGCCTCACGCGGAAGACGGTGCCGGGCGATGCGGGACATCGGGCCAGGCGTCTGACAAAGTGAGCGGCCCCAAGCCGCCAACCCGAAGGGCCGGGCCGGTCTGGCCCAGTTCCTGCGGGATTTGGCTTGGCCGTACCGCCAGTATGACCTGCACCAAATCCCTGGCTCCTGAACCAGACCTGACCGGCAGAATGGGTCAACCTATGCACAATTCACTCTAGAGTCACGCTCTTCACAATTCATTCCAATACGGGTCACTGCAACAGTGATTATTCCAATAGTGGCCGGTCTTCTGTGTGATGCCCATTTGGCCTAGCAGAAATGCGTATATGCAGCCTTGAGAGAGCCCGGGGGTCCTGCAGACGCGGATGGCTCTTCAAAAGCGTATTTTAAAACGGATTACTTTACAGCTTTTTAACCAATTTCTCCCATCTTAAGGGAAACTAAAAAAGTTCCCTGTCCAAGGAAGAAGGTTAAGAGCTATGGATGATCTGTTAAACGAGTTTCTGACGGAGACGGCAGAAAGTCTTGATGTTGTCGATGTGGAACTGGTTACCCTCGAACAAGATCCCAATAACAAGGCTGTTCTGGATAATATTTTCCGGCTCGTCCACACCATTAAAGGAACGTGCGGTTTCTTGGGATTGCCCCGTCTTGAGGCCGTAGCTCATGCCGCCGAAAATGTTCTGGGTAAATTCCGTGATGGTGAAATCAGTGTTACCCCTGAGGCGGTGACCCTTATTCTGGAATCCCTTGACCGGATCAAGGAAATCCTGGCCGGACTTGAGGCCACTGAGGAGGAACCCTCCGGCGATGACAGCGAAATTATTGCCCAGCTGAACGCCATGGCATCCGGGGAGGCGGGCACCGCAACGGGGACTGAAAAATCTGATGCCGGTTCCGTTTCCGCCGAAGATGATGCTGTTCTTCCGGAACCTGTTTCCACTGTGGGATCGGTGCCGGGGGAAGTCTCTCTGGAAGAACTCGAAGCCGCTTTCCAGGCGGCTCCGGGGCCTGATGATCTGGTGGACGGGGAAGAAGAAGGGCATTCTGCCCCTGTGCGTGAGGGATCGCTGTTTGATCAGATCGGCAGCAGCGAGACAATCAGCGTGATCTCTCACCTCCTGCATAACAGAATCCTGGGGGATGCGGCCCTTAAACCCTTGCTTCAGGGAGCCGACCTTCAGGCCAGCAAAAAGGCAGTAGCGGCCTTTCTTGAAGAAACTTTCAAAACCGGTGCGGTAGGCGGGGACCCAAAGACCGCCTTTGCCCCGATGATTGCCAAGGGGATCACGTCGGGGCAATTTGCCCAGATCGTTGAGCACCTTAAAACGGTGCTGAACGAGGTGGACGTGGCCTCCGATTGTATTGATGAGGCCGTCACCCTCGTTCAGCAGGCCGAGTCAAAGGTGACATCCGCGGCCACTCAGAAGTCTCCGGCATCTGCCAGAAAAAACGAAGCGGAAAATACGTCGACTGCGTCCGCTCCCTCCAATGGGGAAAGCAGCGTCGCCAATCAGAGTATCCGGGTGAATGTGCAGTTACTTGAGGATCTGATGAATATGGTCAGTGAACTGGTGCTGACCCGTAACCAGTTGATGCAGATCCTGCGCCGGTCCGGAGAGAGTGAGTTTTCCGTGCCCCTGCAACGGCTGAGCCAATGCACGACGGAGTTGCAGGAAGGGGTCATGAAAACCCGCATGCAGCCGATTGGCAATGCCTGGGCCAAACTGCCACGGATTGTCCGCGATCTTCAGGTGGACCTGGGCAAAAAGATTGACCTTCAGATGTTGGGCGCGGATACGGAACTAGATCGTCAGGTGCTGGAACTGATCAAGGATCCGCTCACCCATATGGTGCGCAATTCCGCAGACCATGGCATTGAAACGCCGGATGTCCGCAGGGCCGCCGGGAAAAAGGAAACGGGAACCATCCGTCTGAACGCTTTCCATGAAGGCGGACACATTATTATCGAAATTACTGATGACGGGGCGGGCCTGAGTGTTGAAAAGCTGAAAGCCAAGGCGCTGAAAAACGACCTGGCGACGGAAGCCGAACTGGCCGAAATGTCGGACCAGCAGATTCAGAAATTTATTTTCCATCCAGGGTTTTCCACGGCGGAGAAAGTCACCAGCGTGTCCGGCCGTGGGGTGGGCATGGATGTGGTGCGCAGTAATATTGAAAAAATCGGTGGCACCATTGATCTGAAATCCATTGAAGGCAAAGGCACCAGTTTCAGCATCAAAATTCCTCTGACGCTGGCCATTGTTTCCGCTCTGATTGTCAAATGTCGGGAAGAACGTTTCGCCATTCCCCAGATCAGCGTTCTGGAGCTTGTACGCACTTCGGAAGATGCGGATCACCGTATTGAATATATCAACCGGACCCCGGTTCTGCGGCTGCGGGATCGTTTGCTGCCGCTGATCTGTCTGGAAAAGGTTCTGGGTTTTGAAAGCGAGGATGGTGAAGACATCACTTCCCGCGAAGCCTTTATTGTGATTACCCAGGTCGGGGCCTTTACCTTTGGGATCGTGGTGGACCAAGTTTACGATACCGAGGAAATCGTGGTCAAACCTGTGGCCCCGATCTTGCGGGATATAAGTGTTTATTCCGGCAATACCATTTTGGGCGACGGCAGCGTGATTATGATTTTGGATCCCAATGGCATTGCGGCCCAGACGGGTGATGTTCTGTCGGATATTTCCGATGCGGAGGCGGAGCGCGAGACCGCGCATTATGAAGCTTCTCTGATTAATGATCGTGAAGCCATTCTGCTGTTCCGCGCCGGCGACCGGGCCCAGCGGGCCGTGCCGCTGTCGTTGGTGGCCCGTCTTGAAGAAGTGGATGTTGACAAGATCGAAACTTCGGATGGCAAGCCCGTTGTCCAGTATCGCGGGAAGCTGATGCCGCTGGTCAAGATTTCTGAGGATTTCGCCATGAAGGAAAGCGGCCGGCAGCCGGTGCTGGTGTTCACGGATGGAGACCAAACCATGGGTCTGGTTGTTGACGAAATCATCGACATTCTGGAAGACCGTATGGAGGTGGAACTGGCGTCCAAAATTGAAGGTCAGATCGGGACAGCGGTGATTAACGGCAAGGCGACGGAAGTCATTGATGTGGCCTATTATATCGAGAAAGCCTTTGGCAAGTTCGGGCCTTCAGGACGCGCTGATGCTGCCCATCAATCGCATAAGCGCTCGCAAGTGCTGATCGTTGACGACAGTCCTTTTTTCCTCAACATGATCCGACCGTTGTTGTCAGCGGCCGGCTATGAGGTGACAGCTGTGGACACGGCCAAAGAGGCGCTTGTGCTAAGAGAAAAAGGCCGGGATTTCGATGTGATTATCAGTGACATTGAGATGCCGGAGATTGACGGGTTCAGTTTTGCAGAGCAGGTGCGCGAAAGCGGGCGCTGGCAGGATGTGCCGCTGGTGGCCTTGTCGTCCCATGCCACAGCACAGGATTTCGCCCGGGGCCGTGAGGTCGGGTTTAATGATTATGTGACCAAACTTGATCGGGAAATGCTGCTGGAGACGATCACCCATCAGATCAACAACAAAGCCAGTGTGGCCTAAACTGTGGCCTAAGAGGATATAGTCATGGTAGACATTACAAACAATAACGATTTTGTAACCATTCGCCTTGCCGGCCAGCTTTGCGGTATTCCCGTACTCAGTGTGCATGATGTGCTCTCAGAACAGAAAATCACCAAAATTCCTTTGGCGCCGTCTTCTGTGGCAGGAGTGCTCAACCTGCGCGGGCGTATTGTAACAGCCATTGACCTGCGGAAACGGTTGGGATTGCCGGACCGGGAAGCCGGGGCAGGGAGCATGAGTGTCGTTGTGGAGTATAAAGGAGAGCCTTACAGTCTTCTTATTGACAGTGTGGGGGATGTTCTGTCTTTACCGGCGGATTCCTTTGAGCGGAATCCTGTGACGCTCGATCCCTGCTGGCAAGAGGTTTCCGGCGGAATATTTCGCTTGGAGGGTGAGCTTCTCGTTATCCTGGATGTGCATAAGTTACTGAATTTCGGGGCTGATCAAACAGTTGCCGCATAACGGCGGCCGGATAACGAGCGGCAGATAAAAAATCGGAGAGAAAGAAATGAAATCCTGTCTTGTTGTGGATGATTCAAAAGTCATTAGGAAAGTGGCCAGAAGGATCCTGGAGGAGTTGAACTTCGAGGTCATCGAAGCGGTGGACGGCGAGGATGCGCTTGCGGCTTGTAAAAAGGCGATGCCTGATGTTGTGCTTCTGGACTGGAATATGCCGGTGATGAATGGCTTGGATTTTCTAAAAACACTGCGCAATACAGCGGGAGGCGATAAACCGGTGGTGGTTTTCTGCACCACGGAAAATGATATGAGCCATATCAGCGCCGCCATTTCTGCCGGGGCTGATGAATATATTATGAAACCTTTTGATCGTGAGATTATTGAGTCTAAGTTTTCTCAGGTAGGACTGCTGTAAAGTGATTTCGTCCGTTTCCGACAAGATTGAATACCCTACACACCCTCGTAGAACGGGGCCATACCGTGTCATGATCGTGGATGATTCCGCCGTTGTGCGGGGGTTATTTGCCCGATGGCTGGAAGCTACACCACATATCAAAGTCGTCAACACTTCCAGCAATGGCGAAATGGCGCTGAGAAACCTGAAAAACAGCGATCCGGAAATTGTCATTCTGGATATTGAAATGCCGGTTTTGGATGGTCTGACGGCATTGCCCAAAATTTTGGCCTCGCAGCCCGGGGTTCAGGTGCTAATGGCGTCAACCCTGACCAAGCGCAACGCGGAAATCAGTCTCAGGGCCCTGTCAATGGGGGCCGCTGATTATGTCTCCAAGCCGGAAAGCAGTCGGGAAGTCACGACATCCCTGTCTTTTAAGGAAGAACTGATCAGCAAGGTTGTGAGCCTGGCGGCTGCCAAAAGGCAGCAGACAGGAGGAGAGGTTTTTCAACCTGATCAAAGGTCATCTTCTGCTGTTAAAGGGATAGTCAGGGCGGCTTTTCGTCAGCAAGGAGCGCTACGTCCCATCTCTTCCACACGCCCGAGGATTATAGGAGTGGGAAGCTCTACGGGCGGACCGCAGGCACTTTTGAAATTTTTGAATTCCATCAAGGAAAATTTACGCCTGCCTGTCCTGATTACCCAGCATATGCCGGCAAGTTTTACGGCCATTTTGAGCGATCATCTGGCGCGGGCGACGGGACTGCCCTGCAAACAGGCTCGCAATGGGGATGTTTTGCAGACCGGGCATGTTTATGTGGCGCCCGGGGAATATCATATGACGGTCGTTAAAGAGGACGGTGTGAAAAAAATTCGTTTGATCCAAACCCCACCGGAAAATTTCTGTCGCCCGTCGGTGGACCCGATGTTCCGCAGTTTGGCGGAGGTGTTCGGGCCGGCTGTGCTGGGCGTTATTCTAACCGGGATGGGGCAGGATGGTCTGAAAGGCAGCGAATCCATCGTGGCCGCGGGGGGAACCATTATTGCTCAGGATCAGCAGACCAGTATAGTCTGGGGAATGCCGGGCGCGGTGAGTGAAGCCGGGTTGTGCAGCGCCTTGTTGCCGCTGGATGAAATTGGACCCCAAGTAGTAGCGATTGCCAATGGAGAGGCGGCATGAGAACAGAAGATTTTCAGTTGATTAGCAGTATTCTCAAAGAAAGATCCGGTTTGGTTCTTACAGAGGATAAGGTCTACCTTCTGGAAAGTCGTCTCACCCCCATTGCCCGCCAGAAAGGGATGGAAACCCTTGATGATCTGATTAATGAAGTGAGGTTGCGGCGCAAGGAAGATCTGCTGAATGAAATCACGGAAGCAATGACGACCAATGAGTCCTTCTTCTTCCGCGACAATACGCCATTCGACCATCTTCGGGACAAGGTGTTGCCGGAACTTTTGGGCGCAAGGAGCAATGTCAAACGCTTGCGTATATGGTGTGCGGCGGCCTCAACCGGGCAGGAACCCTATTCTATTGCGATTACCCTGAAGGAAATGCAGGCCAAGTTGCAGGGGTGGAACATAGAGATCGTAGGGACGGACTTGTCCCAGCAGGTTCTGGAAAAGGCCCGGGCCGGTCTTTATTCCCAGTTTGAAGTGCAACGCGGGCTCCCCATCAAAATGCTGATTAAATATTTTACCCAGGTGGGGGAAATGTGGCAGATCAGCGAGGAACTTCGCAACATGGTCACTTATCGGCCGTTTAATCTGTTGGATAATTTTTCCATTCTGGGACAGTTTGATGTGGTATTTTGCCGGAATGTGCTGATTTATTTTGATCAGGCCACCAAAACCCAGGTCCTTGATCGGATACGTTCCCAGATGCCCGAAGATGGCACATTATTTCTGGGAGCGGCGGAAACGGTCCTGGGGGTGAGCGATAAGTTCAAACCCGTTGCCGGTCACCGCGGAATGTATATGACTTCTGATGCGCCTGCGCTGCGCAAGGTAGGCTAGGGTCAGGATCTAGAGTGAATTGAACCAACCTATTCACAATTCACTCTAGACGAATGAGGCATGTATAAAGTATAACATGCATGAGGTATAAAAAAGGACCATTCGGAAAAGGAATGGTCCTTAAGTTTTTATCAATTGCGTTTTATCTTTACCGGAGATTTCGCAATTTGGTTATAGGAGGAGGGTCAGCCGGTTGCGGCCATTCCCTCTGAATTTTCACTAGGATCTCTCAGCACATAACCCCGACCCCAGACGGTTTCGATATAGTTTTCACCGCTGACGGCTGCCAGTTTCTTGCGCAGCTTGCAGATAAAAACATCAATGATTTTCAGTTCCGGCTCATCCATGCCGCCATAAAGGTGATTGAGGAACATTTCCTTGGTAAGCGTGGTGCCCTTACGCAGGGAAAGCAATTCGAGCATGGCGTATTCCTTGCCAGTGAGATGTACCCGTTGACCATCGACCTCTACGGTTTTGGTGTCCAGATTCACGGCCAGCTTGTCGGTACGGATAATGGATTCCGCATGTCCCTTGGAACGGCGGATAATGGCCTGAATCCGGGCCACCAGTTCTTCTTTATAAAACGGCTTGGTCAGGTAGTCATCGGCACCAAAGCCCAGCCCCTTAACCTTGTTTTCCAGCTCAGCCATGCCTGACAGGATCAGGATCGGGGTGTTGACCTTGGCCATGCGCAGTTTTTTCAGGACATCATAGCCGTGCATGTCCGGCAGGTTGAGATCAAGAAGAATAATGTCATAGTCATACAGTTTGCCAAGATCGATGCCTTCCTCGCCCAGATCGGTGCTGTAGACGTTAAATCCTTCTGCCGACAACATCAGTTCGATGCTTTTGGATGTGGACGGATCGTCTTCAATCAATAAAACGCGCATTTCTCAAACCCCTATTCTGTTAACTCCACCGGTCAACATTGTTTCAAAGTTCTCTTGCATGGTTAATTTTTGGCTGTTTGGCCCTTTTCACATTAACCATTTTTAACAGTATTAGTTAACAAATGGTAACCAAACCTGTTTTTTTGTGATGATCTGTAAGGAGATTTTAAGGATGATTAATTTCCAAAAATGTGATTTGTTGTCTTAACTATTTGTAAAATATGATGATTTTATTTATTCATGTATATGAATACATGTTAAGATTTGTCCTGGTCAAGATCCGTTTTTTTATTAATAAAGGCTGTGATATTTGGGGGTTTTCTCTTATGATAAACGCAAACTGGTGATAAACCCAAACTGGGCGACGTTGATACGACAATATGAGTGCCGGGGTATGGGCTGCTGAGGCCATATGAGGGCATAATCGGAATGATCGCCCGAAACGACCCACAGAAAACAGGGGATCTGGTGTTTACGCTTAAAACAGAAATAGACAGGATACAGCCCTGGAAGTTTTATGGCCGGGTGGTCGGTGTTCAGGGATTGCTGGTGGAAGTGGCCGGCGCGCAGCGCTCTTTGAGCATTGGAGCGCGGGTTAATATTCTGTCCCGTCAGGACAAGGTGATCCCTGCCGAAGTGGTGGGCTTCCATGCGGACCGGGCTCTGCTGATGCCCTTTTCCATGCTTGAAGGTGTGGGCGTGGGCTGCAAGGCCTTCATTGAGGGAGAAGTGGCCGTGGTGCATCCGGGCGAAGGCTGGCTGGGGCGGGTGGTCAATGCCATGGGGGAACCCATTGATGGCAGGGGGCCGATCCGCGACGGCGCCGAATCCTATGCGGTGCGGGCCCAGCCCCCGGCGGCGCATTTGCGTCAGCGGGTCGGGGAAAAGATTGATCTTGGGGTGCGGTCCATTAATACTTTTGTGACCTGCTGCAAGGGGCAACGTATGGGGATTTTTGCCGGATCAGGTGTCGGGAAATCCGTTCTTTTGTCCATGTTTGCCCGTTATGCCAGCGCCGATGTGACGGTAATCGGTTTGATCGGGGAACGGGGGCGCGAGGTGCAGGAATTTCTTGAGGATGATCTGGGGGAAGAGGGACTGGCGCGCAGTGTTGTGGTGGTGGCCACGTCGGACGAGACTGCCTTGATGCGTCGGCAGGCGGCGTATCTGACGCTCACGGTCAGTGAATATTTTCGGGACCGGGGCATGGATGTACTGACCCTGATGGACAGTGTGACCCGGTTCGCCATGGCGCAGCGGGAAATCGGCCTGGCCGGGGGCGAACCACCGGCCAGCAAAGGCTACACGCCTACCGTCTTTTCCGAACTACCGCGTCTTCTGGAACGTGCGGGGCCGGGGCTCAGAGGCCGGGGCGGATCCATTACCGGATTGTTTACCGTGCTGGTGGAAGGGGATGATCATAACGAGCCGGTATCCGACGCGGTGCGTGGCATTTTGGACGGCCATATTGTTCTGGATCGGTCTATTGCGGAACGTGGCCGCTTTCCGGCGGTGAATGTGCTACGGTCTGTTTCCCGTACCATGCCGGGGTGCAACACATCAGAGGAAAATGAGCTTCTGGTTACCGCTCGTAAATATTTGGCGGACTATAATGACATGGAAGAGATGATTCGCTTGGGGGCTTATCGCTCCGGGGCCAACCGGGAGGTTGACGAGGCGATATTTTATCATCCGGCGCTGGAAGAATTTCTGGCGCAACAAAAAACGGAACGCAGCAGCCTGGTGGAAGGGTACCAAAGGCTGGCGGAAATATTGAACCGACGTCCAGGTTCGGAATAAATGCAGGATTAAAAAGAAAGAGGGACAATCGAGGCGCAAATGGTTAAAGGTTTGGAGGGGATGATCCGGTTACACAAGTGGCAGCTGGATGAAAAAAGGCGTCAGTTAAACGATCTGGAGGCGATGCGTGACGATCTGCTGCGGCAGAAGGCGCTTCTGGCGGAGCAATTATCATTTGAACAGCAAAAGGCGGCGGCCGCGCCGGTGGTGGATTTTGCTTATGCCAATTATGCAACCTCGGTGATGCAGCGGCAGCAAAATCTGCAAAACTCCCTAAACGAGATTGAAGCGTCCATCGAAGACATGAAAGAGCAGGTGGCCGAAGCCTTCAAGGAAATGAAGAAATATGAAATCGTCGAGCGGCGGGAGCAGGAGCGTCGCCGGGCCCAGGCTCACCGGCGCCAGCAGGCTGACCTTGACGAACTGGCGGTGCAGATGCATCGGCGTAAAAACCGCGCAAGCGCCTGAGCGCCCCCCCAAAAACATCGCCAGAAACGAAACATCGCCAGAAACGAAATCAGATTCTGTCAGCAGGGCATTTAGAGTGAATTGTGAATAGGTTGTCTTAATTCACTCTATACGGCAAGGCGTTGCAGCAGGGCTTCGTCATGCCATTGCGGCTGGCGGTCCTCCACGGCGATTTTGACCTCAAGGCCCCCATCCTCTCCCTTGCGGACGATGCTGAGCCCCACCCATTTAGGCACAATTTCATCCATAATGTCTTCCAGAACATGCAGGGCCAATCCTTCAGGTGTGGTCCATTCCGGAAGCTGGCCCAGAATCTGGCATTGTTCCAGATAGTCATCAAATGCTCCATGCTGCAGGATCAGCTTGTCCGGCACATAACGCAGGGTGAACACATAGCTGTTGTGATTGAACGTCACAATCTTGCGAAGGGAGATCACATAATCGCGTCTTTTGTCGGGATTGTTATGGGAAATCAGTAATTTTTTCATGGGAATCCGGTTGTTTGCTGATGGAATGCCTTAAATGGTCCCTTAAATCGTCAATGTATCCAGGTCCGATTGGTGAATGTGGGATTCAATAATCTTTTTTACCGAAATATCTGTGGGTCTGCCATCATGAAACAGAAGCTCTCCGGCAAAACCACTTCCTTCCAGCGCAGACGTAAACCGTGATGTCAGATCCTTTTTGACAGTGTCGGCGAGAATATTTTCGGATTTCAGAATAATATCCAGCCGCCTTTCCCTGAGCATGCCATCCAGGACCAAGTGGCCATAACGGCTCAGGTCAAGATCAAGGATGAACCGCGTGGTATGGACAGATACCTCCCGGTTTTCGCCGGCTGTCTCATCATTGTTTTCTTCGGACTTTTCCTGTCCGCTATGGCGGATCAGCATGGGCAGGGCCGTCACCTCCTGCCCATTATAGGCGGGCAAAAGCACCGGGCGCCAGTCACCAGCCGGAGCCTCTGCGCCCAGCCTGGCGATGCGGCGCATATCATGGTCCAGTTGTCGCAGAAGCTTCTGCTGCCCAACCTTTTGCAGCTGTGCGCTGACCTCGGGCCCAAGCCAGGTCCGGGCGGGCTGTGGTGCACCAAGGGCGGCCATAAAGAACAACAGGGTACTGCTCATCTGTTGAGGAGACTGAAGGTTGGGCAGGCGACTGCCCATCAGGGTATAAGGGGCCGTATTTTGTTGTGCCGCCAGAATCGCCATGATGTCATTTAGGGCCTGCCAGTTTTGAAACAGGCTGTCCAAGGGTTGCGCCGGTAATGCCGCTGCCGTTTGTGAGGGGGGGAGGGGGGCTCCTTCTACAGCGGCTGGATCCGAAGATGGGACGTCGGCAGGTAGGGAGGATGGCGGTGTGGCGCTGACGGAGACAGCTGTAGCCGCAGTTCCAGCGGGCTTTTCCAGAGAGGATGCGGAACTTTCGGGGGCCTGTCGGGGCAGGGGGGTAAAACTGACAATGGTGCCCGGCGGCAATTCTGCACTGCTTTCGAATTTGATAATGGATACCGGGGTTGCCAGATAATGAGTCTTGGGACTCGAAGCAGCTGCGCCGGTTGGCATGCGGGTAGCTCTCCCCCCATAACTATGGGCGGCAGGGGGCGGGGGGGATCGCCGGAAGGAATCCTCCGGCGCCAGAACAATCCCGGAAATCACCGGGGCCGTCGATGTTTCAGGGGACGGGGCAGAGACTGGGGTGGAAGGGGAAGCCGGCGCAGCGGGTTGGGCGGCGGCCGTTTGTTCGGTGGTCTCAGGCTCCGAAGAAGAAAAAGAAGGTCTCTGCTGGGAAGCGTCCCGGGGATCAATATTTTCGGCCGGCTGGACATGGGGGATGGCCACCGCGTGCACCCTGAAACTGAAATGGCTTCCCTGAGGCAGACGGTCCAGTATGCTGTCCAGCCCGATTTCCCGGGCCACGAAGCTGGGCAGGGAGGAGGCCGGATTGGGATAGGTTTTGACAACCGTGGCCAACAGCTCCCGGTTCAGAAGCGTTTCAAGTTCGGCCTGAACAGCGGCAGGCGGTGGTGATGCGACGGGGGGTGGGGTTTGTTCCTGGGCCAATAAGGGGGTGGCGGTGATTTTCGGGCTTAGGGGTGGCGTAATGGATTTGGTGGCTGTTTCCGGCGCAACGGGGGCTGTTTTGCCATGATCCGGCGGTGGGGAAGCCGGGACGGGTTTTTCAAAAAAAGTATAAGCGGTACCAGAGGTGGGTAGCGGAAAATTTTCCATATTGCCGCTCATATTGCGGGCGATTTGTTCGGCCCGGTAAAGGGTGCTGGCCTGATATTGGTACCCGGCTGGCGGGGAAAAAGCGTCTTCCTGTGCCGGGTGTTGGGGGGTGGTGAACCCGGCTTTGACTTTGATCAGGGTCAGGCTGACCTGAACCGGTTGAAACAGCGAAGTGTCCGAACTGCCTGGTGTGTCCCCGGGTTTCTCGTTTCTAACCGGGATGAGGGTGGCCCGTATTTCCTTGTCCACCTGGTCAATTTTTACCATCACCGCCGTCCCCGGCGATAACTTTGCAAGGGCCTTTTCGATTTCCGGTTTGCTTTGCACCAGATAAACAGCGCTGTCGGTTGCCAGGGTCTGACGGCCTTCCACATCAAGGCCATCGGTTCGGGCGGTAAAGTTGCTGCCGGCTCGTAGATGCAGGAGGGAAGCGGACAAGGTGACCGCGGGATCGTGATGGGGGATGGGTTTGTCGGCTTCCCCGGCATTATCCGCACGGGGGGCGGAATGCCCTGTGGCCTCCTGTCGCGGTCTCTGGTCCGAGGTGGTGGACGCAGGGGTCACGCGGTTGGGGCTTTCCTGGGGACTGAAGTCCGGTTTTTGCGGGCCGCCGATTTCGCTCATCTCATCACATTTCGCTTTCAGCAGAGTTCAGGCAAATTGTACACATATTTCGTGGCCTTAGCCAAAAAATACTTCGGGTCAGGCCCAGTGAAAAAGGGGAATGGCCCTATAGTTTCCGCGAAATGGCTTCCACGTCTTCGCCAGCGGCGCAAACGGGATGGCGGCTGAGTAATGGTTGCTGATGACGGATAGCGGAAACCACATGATCGTCCTGACGTACTGGCCCCAAAAACTCGGGCGTGAATTTCAGAAAGTTTTCGCAGGCTTTTTTCAGTGTTTCATAAATGCGTGTGGCTACATGGCGATCCTTGACCATATTTACCACAATGGCAACGGGAGCTTCTGGGTTGCGCATGCGTGTGACCTTGATGAAGGCATAGGCGTCGGTCAGCGATGTGGGATCGCCGGTAACCACCACAATCACCTTGTCGGAAACCTGGGCCAGCGTGGTTACCGAGTTTTCCACTCCGGCCCCTAGATCCATGATGGTGAAGTCATAATTTCGGCTGATGGCGCGCAGGTCCCGGGCAAGCCGGCCCAGGGGTTCTTGTCGCAGCGAGGCGAGCGCACCGGATCCGGACTGTCCCGAAATAACGTCAAAGACGGTTTTGCGGTTGCTTTCATCGACAAAGGGAGTGATGGCCTCCTCCAGAGGAATTTTCCGGGTAAGCACCATGCCGAGATCCTTTTCCGGCATAAGGCCAAGCTGAATGTCGATATTTGCCAAACCGAGATCACCATCGAACAGCAGGACCTTGTGTCCGTTGCGGGCCAGGGTGTGAGAGAGGGTTGCCGACAACCAGGTTTTGCCGACACCGCCCTTGCCGGAAGCAACTGTAATCAGTTTTTGTTCAACAGGGGCTTGAGAGCTCATGAGTGTTTGCTTTCCTCGGGTCTGTTTTCTTCGGAGATATCTTCGGGGGCTCCCTGCAGATTTTCATCAGGGGTTTCATCGGAGGGAGCAGGAGAGCTGTCCGTGGCTGGGGACGCCGCAGACAGGTTTTGTATATTTTGCCGTTTGGGAATTTTGGTCAAAAGTTTCGCCAGCTGCACCGCATCCAGTTTCTGAATGCCGTCGGCCAAGTAGGGGGTAATACCGACGCCGGCAAAAGTCAGTCCCGCACCGTCCGCGGCCATTAGAAGGCTGGCATAACGCCGGGCCGCGTCCAGCCGGGTCCCAATAAAACGGCGCACGCCCAGGGCGGCATAGGTTTCGGCAATCTCCCTAGCCTCGACGGGATCGGTTCCGGCTGTCAATACCAGTACCGGTTCCACGTCCGCGGCGGTAATAAAACGATGTAATTCGGCAATTTCCGTGTCGGAATAGGGATTATATCCGGCGGTGTCGACGATGGTCAGTTCGCCAGGCTTCTTTTTGCTTCCAAGAAGGTCGGCCAAAAGTTCGGGCGAAGCGGCTTCGGCAACCGCCAGTTTCAGCGCCAGACCATATCCTTCCAATTGCGCCAGACCGCCGGTGCGCAGTGTGTCGGTACTGACCAGCCGCACCGGCCGGTTGTCCAGTACGGCCTGGCTGGCCAGTTTGGCGGCCGTGACGGTTTTGCCCACACCCGGCGGTCCGACCAGCATGACCGGCCGGTCCTGATAGTCATTATTCAGTGGATCAAAGTGGAACAGGCTGTCCAGCGCGCAGGCCAGCGCCATCAGGCTGTTTTCGCGTTCCACGCTGGCGGCAAAGTCAAGAAGACGCAATTTCAGGCTGGTGCTGAGGCCGTGATGGCTGAGATAATACTCCAGATCCAGTTCTCCGGACTGCTGCTCTTCTTCCAGTTCCTTTAAAGATTTTCGTATGGGGGAGGGGGTCGGTTTGGGCGGCGGCGATACCCGGGGGTTGACCCGGGGCGGCGGCGCCTCCACAGCGGCGGTAATCTTAACCCGGTCGCCTTCCTCCTGACTGTCCAGAATAATGGCATTTTCCCCGAGGGTCTTGCGGACCTGATCGAGGGCATCCTGTATGTTTCTGGCGCTGAAAATCTTTATTCGCATATCGGGTCTTCAGAACGTCCTATTAAATGTGCCTCAGAATAACCCCGATTAAATCTGGCCTAGGGTACGGATTTTAATCTTGGGGTGAATTTCATTTTGCGACATGACCACGGTGGCAGGCCGGAATCGTTCGATGATCGACCGGACATAAGGCCGGATCATCGGGCTGGTCAGCAAGACGGGCAGTTCCCCCGCATGGGCCTGTTCTTCAAAGGTCATGCGGACGGTGTTGATAAATTCCTGTAATTCGCTGGGCGGCATGGCCAGCTGTTTTTCCTCACCGCCGCCAACCAGGGATTCCATGAACCGCTGTTCCCACTGGGGCGACATGTTAATCAGTGGAATGCTTCCCTGCGCATCCGCATTGTCATGGCTGATCTGGCGCGCAAGCCGGGCGCGCACATGTTCGGTGATCATGACCACATTCTGGGTGTAGCCGCAGGCTTCGGCAATGCCTTCGAGGATGGTCGGTAGGTCACGAATGGACACTCTTTCATTCAGCAGGTTTTGCAGGATACGCTGCACCCCGCTTTGGCTGATCATGCCCGGAATCAGGTCGGCGACAAGTTTCTGGTGTTCCTTGGGCAGATCATCCAGAAGTTTCTGGACCTCGGCGTAAGACAACAGCTCAGCCATATTGTCCTTGATGACTTCGGTAATGTGGGTGGTGATCACCGTCGAGGGATCCACGACGGTATAGCCCCGGAAGGAAGCTTCTTCCTTCATGCTGCGCTCCACCCACACGGCCGGTAGGCCAAAGGCCGGCTCTCGGGTGGCTTCGCCGGGCAGGGCCACCTGTTCGCCGCGGGGATCCATGACCATCAGCATGTTGGGGCGGATATCCCCACGGCCCACCTCGGCTTCCTTCAGGCGGATGACATAGGTATTGGCCTGAAGCTGCATATTATCGAGGATCCGCACTGACGGCATGACAAAGCCCATCTCAGAGGCGATTTGACGCCTGAGCGCCCTGATCTGATCCGTCAGGCGAATACCGCTGTCATCGTTGATCAGCGGCAGCAGGCCATAGCCCAGTTCCAGCCGGATCGGGTCGATGGCCAGGGCTGAGGTAATAGGTTCCTCGGCCGGTTTGGCTTTTTCCTTTTCTTCCTGTTGCTGTTGCAAGAGTTTTTCATTTTCCACTTCTTCCTCTTTTTTACGGGTCAGCGCATAGGACGTATAGCCCAGCAACCCTGACAGAACGGCAAAAGGCAGAAATGGAATGCCCGGCAGCAGGGCCAGGCAAAACAACAGAAAGGCACTGACGCCAATGGCGCGCGGATAGGCGCTGAGCTGGGAAAACAGAGCTTGGTCGGTTTTTCCCGTGACCCCCGCCTTGGTCACTAGCAGACCGGCCGCAGTAGAAACAATCAGCGCGGGAATCTGGCTTACCAGCCCGTCCCCCACGGTCAGTAAGGTATAGGTGTTGGCGGCATCCGCAAAGCTCATGCCGTTTTGGGCCACCCCCACAATCATGCCGGCGATAATGTTGATGAAGGTAATCAGCAGGCCGGCAACGGCGTCGCCGCGGACATATTTGGCCGCCCCGTCCATGGATCCGAAGAAGGTGCTTTCGTCTTCCAGTTCCCGGCGCCGCCGGCGGGCTTCGTCTTCATTGATGAGGCCGGAAGACAGATCCGCGTCAATGGCCATTTGCTTGCCGGGCATGGCATCCAGGCTAAAACGGGCCGCCACCTCTGCAATGCGGCCGGAGCCTTTGGTGATGACCATGAAATTAACGATCAGCAACACGGCAAACACAATGATACCGATGACAAAATTCCCCCCCATGACAAAAGAGCCAAAGGCTTCGATCACATGTCCCGCCGCCGAGGGGCCGGTATGTCCGTTGCTGAGAATCAGCCGGGTCGAGGCCACATTGAGCGCCAGCCTGAGCATGGTTGAAACCAGAAGGATTGTTGGAAAGGCGTTCAAATCCAGCGGCTTTTCGATGAACAGGCAGGTCATCAGGATCATCACGGCAAAGGTGATGGACAGGGCCAGACAAATATCTAGAAGCCAGGGCGGCATGGGCAGAAACAGAACCACCAGAATACCAACAACGCCCAGCGCCATCATGATGTCGCTTCTTTGGGAAAGCTGTGCAGCGAGGCCGGGGCCTGCGTTATTTGTGGCTGTGTCGCTCATTCGGGTCTTTTCTCAGCATGCGCATCAATGTTCGGGTTTTCAGGACAGGGAGGAATTTTCCATTCCCTCTCCGGGGCTGGGGACCGCCACACCCTCAGCCATATACTGATTCAGCTTGTTGCGCAGGGTGCGGATGGAAATCCCCAGAATATTGGCGGCATGGGTCCGGTTGCCCAGACAGTGTTTCAGGGTGTCAATAATTAGGTCCCGCTCCACATCGGCCACTGTCCGGCCAATATGGGAGCTGGCGGCAAAAGGTTCGGTGTCTCGTGGCGAAGCTGTGTCCGTGCCACGTGTACTGCTCTGGATTGCCATGTGCGGCCGGCCATCCGGCAGCAGGATATCCTGTTTGGTGATTTCGGGACCGCTGGCCAACAGGACGGCGCGATGCATGGTATTTTCCAGTTCGCGCACATTACCCGGCCAGTCATGATTGATCAGCACCTTCATGGCCTCATCGGATACGGGTTTCGGCTCAAGGCCATTGAATTCCGCATATTTCCGGGCAAAATGTTTGCATAGGGCCCGGGTGTCTTCCGGCCGTTCCCGCAACGGCGGGAGGTTAAGATTGACCACATTCAACCGGAACAGCAAATCTTCCCGGAACGTGCCTTTTTTGACTTCTTCATGGAGATTGCGGTTGGTGGTGGCGATAATGCGGATATCCACCTTTACGGGGCCACCGCTGCCGCCCACGCGGTCAATTTCACGTTCCTGGATGGCCCTGAGCAGCTTGGCCTGGAGACGGATGTCCATTTCGCTGATCTCATCCAGTAGCAGGGTACCGCCATTGGCTTCTTCAAACTTGCCGATCCGGCGGGCCACGGCCCCGGTAAAGGCGCCTTTTTCATGACCGAACAGTTCAGATTCCAGAAGGTTCTCGGGAATGGCCGCGCAGTTAACGCTGACATAGGGCTTCTGGGCCCGGCGGCTTTTGTTGTGTACGTAACGGGCCATCACTTCCTTGCCGGTGCCGGATTCGCCGCTGATCAGAATGCTGGCTTCGCTGGGAGCGACCTGGTCAGCCAGACTGACCACTTTCATCATGGCGCGGTCGCGATAGATAAATTCATGGTCGTCATCGGAAATGGCGGTCAACACCGCGGCAATCATATCCGGATCCGGGGGCAGGGGGATATATTCCTTGGCTCCGGCGCGAATGGCGCGGACGGCGGCATCTGGGTTAGAGCCAATTCCACAAGCCACCACAGGGGTGGAAATACGTTCTGTTTTCAGGTTCTCGATCAACCCTTTAATGTCCTGTTTGATGTCCACCATCAACAGGTCTGCCCCCTTGCTGCGGATCAGATTAAGGGCGCCGTCCACATCATCCACATGCATGACCTGGGCCCCCTGTTGCATGGCAATCCGGGAGGCTGTACTGAGCTGGCCTTGTAATGTTCCGACAATGATTAATCGCATTTTCCGTCTACTCTTATTCAAAATATCTGATGCGATGGGTTTGCGGCAGCATGGCATTCAGCTGCATTTCCAGACGCCGCGGATTTTCTTCCCTGCTGATGGACAGGGCGCCTGTCAAATACAGGGCGTTAAGGGTGGATTCATTCTGGGAATTTCTTTCTGCCTTGGTCGCCAGCGGCATCAATACCATATGCGCCAAGACGGCGCCATAAAATGTGGTGAGCAGGGCCACCGACATGGCCGGGCCGATGGTGCTGGGATCGCTGAGATTGCCCAGCATCTGCACCAGCCCCACCAGGGTACCGATCAGTCCCATGGCCGGGGCCACCTCGGCTGCCCGGCGCAACAGGTCCACGCTCTTGGACTGGATACTGGCGGTATAATGGATTTCCTTTTGCAGGATTTGTTCGATTTCCTCCACTGAGGCGCCATCAACCGTGAGGTTCAGGGCTTTTTGCAGAAAGGGTTCGTTATTCATGGTGGAGGTGAGCTTTTCCAGCGACATCAGCCCCTGCTTGCGGGCCCTTTCGGAAATCTGGATCATGGTGACGCCAGCCTCCCGCGGGTCAAGGGGGGTATAGGTCATCATGTGCCACAATGCCCCGGGAATCAGTTGCAGGTCTTTTGGCGAAAAACTGACGATGGTAATGGCCACAGTTCCCCCCAGAACAATGAGAATGGAGGGTACATCCACAAAGGCCAATGGCGACCCTCCCAGAATCATGGCGGAGATGATCAGTGCAAAACCTGCGACAATACCCAATAACGTAATCACCCTAACTTCCCTCTTTATATTGCCGAGTCCGGCGCGATACCGGAGACTTTGGCATATTATTCTTCGCCCTTGATAATTTCCGTCATGGTGATGCCCAGCTTGTCCTCCACCAGAACGACCTCACCCCGTGCCACAAGGCGGTTATTCACATATATGTCAATGGCTTCGCCAACCTTGCGGTCCAGTTCGACAATGGCGCCGGGCCCCATGCGTAACAATTTGTTCACGGGGAGGTTGGTTTTGCCAAGCACGGCAGAAACCTTGACCGGTACGTCAAAAACCGCTTCCAGATCACCGGCCATGGCGTTTTCGGTGTCTACCGGCTCGCTTTGCGAAGGCGTTGCAGTTTCAGTACTGGATTCGGACTTGTCCAGTTCCTGCCAGTCCATATTCTCAGTATCAGACATTATCCTATCGTCCTTAATATTTCCTTGTCATATCCCGAACCGCTCCCTGGTTGCGCTATATGTTCAGAGCAGGTCGGAAACATGGCCTCATCTATTACTATACTGTCCGTCATACAGCCGGCCCCACCTCATCGGCGGAAATGCTCACCGTCATCCCGTTATCGTCCTGGTGGCCTGAAGAAGGGGCCTCAATGAAAAGCTGTATGGTTTTATCAATGGTGTTTTTCAATGCTTCAAAATCACGGTCTGCGCCGCCATCCGCCCATTCCACCTTGCAATCGCTGATATGTCGCATGGGCTCGCTGATCAAAACAATCTCACCGGCGAAACCGGTCATTGTTTTCAGATCCTCAATTCGTTTTTGCAGGAACGGCAAGATCTGATCATCAACCCGGATCACGATGCGCGGTTCCAGCGGGCTGTTTTTCAGGCACTGGCTGACCAGGGCCTCGATTTCCGGCAAGGGCGTGTTTTCCACCAGGGCCGGCGCCAGTTTTCCGATGATGGTATGGGCCAGAATCGCGGCTTCCTTATGCATCATGGCTTCCTGTTCCTTGTGCCGGGTGGTGAGAACCTGAAGGGCCGCGTGAATATTCTGTAGCAGATACTGGCTTTGCTGTTCTATGCTCTCGCGAATTTCCGCGCGTCCTGCTTCCAGCCCCTTTTCAAAGGCTTCCTGGCGGGCCTGTTCAATTTTTTCCTGGCTGCGGGGGCCGCCAAGTTCGTCTTCAAAGTCCGTATCGAATGTATATTTTACCGCAGTCATGTGTCCCCTGTTTCTTTCCGGATCAATAGATCAGTTCGTCCTCGCTCTTGTTGTCGGCCAGGACAATTTCCCCGGCATCGGCCAGATCTTTAGCCACATTGACGATTTCCATCTGGGCCTCGTCAACATCTTTTAGCCGTACTGGCCCCATGGCTTCCATGTCCTCTTTGAGGATTTTGGCGGCCCGTTCGGACATATTACTGAAGAAGATATCGCGGAGTTTTTCCGAGGCTCCCTTAAGCGCCAGCCCCAGGCGATCCTTGTCAATACTCCGCAGCAGGGTCTGCACGCCGGTGGAATCCAGACTTTGCAGATCGTCAAAGGTAAACATCAGGGCCCGGACACGCTCGGCGCTTTCCCGGTTGCGATCTTCCAGGGCGGTCAGGAACCGGGTTTCCGAACTCCTGTCCAGGAAGTTGAAGATTTCCGCGATAGTTTCATGGCTGTCCTTACGGCTGGTCCGCGCCAGGTTGTTCATGAATTCGGTACGCAGGGTTTGTTCCACTTTATCCAGAATGTCTTTTTGCACCGGCTCCATGCGTAACATACGCATAATTACTTCCATGGCGAAATCATCGGGCAGGACACTGAGCACCGCGGCAGCATGTTCGGGTTTAATCTTGGACAGAACCACGGCCACGGTCTGCGGATATTCATTTTTGAGATAGGTAGCCAGCACCACCTCGTTGACATTGCCCAGTTTGTCCCACATGGTCCGCCCGGCCGGACCACGGATTTCCTCCATGATCTGGGTCACTTTATCTTTGGGCAGCATTTTGGAAAGCAGCCGTTCCGTGTTATCAAAGTTGCCGGTCATGGTGCCGACGGAGCTGACGTTGTTGGCAAAATCAAGAAACAGCTCCTCAATAACCTTGGCGTCCACCGTCCCGAGGGAAGACATGGCCAGAGACAGTTCTTTGACTTCCTCATCATCCAGGAGATTCCAGATGATCCGGCCATGATCGTCACCAAGCGCCAGCATCAGGGCTGCGGCCCTGTCGCTGGAACTCATATCGCTGAGACGTGATATTTTTCCTTTACTCACTCAATTCACCTGACCAGTTGTGGTTACCATTACTGTGATGGCGGTTCTTGTAGGGTACGGATTCAGAGTTAATTTCCAGAAACTATTCATAAAGTATCTATTCATAGAGCCAGCTTCTGATAACGGCGGCAGATTCGTCGGGGTATTTTTCAACCAGCTCTCCAACTTTTTTAAGAGCCGTTGCCTGAATTTTTCCTTCGACGGAGGCGATATCAATGGCCGACTCAATCCCCTGTTTTTCAGCCACTTCCCGGGCCGTGAGCGTGCGACCGCTTTCATCTGTCGGGATCACCACCTGTTCCCCTTCGCGAGTGACAATGGCCTTACCCTGTTGCGGGGGGGCTAGGGCTTGCTGTTGTTGCTGGCCTTCTTCACCTGGCAACTGGGGATACTGTCCGCCTTGGGCCCCTTGAAGAGCCAATTGTCCGGTGCCTCCTTCGTCAGGTCCCATCATATAGGAAATCAGGGGACGCAGGCCAAAAAAGGTAACAGCCAGGAAGGCAATCAGCAAAACCCCGAGCTCTACAAGCCACAGAATGTCGCCTTTGTCAAAATTGAACAATCCTTCTTCAACCAGGTCATCGCCATAGTCCACTTCGGCAAACTGCATGTTTACCACACTGACCGTATCGCCGCGGTCCTCATCGAAACCAATAGCGGACTTAACCAGATTTTCCAGTTGCGCCAACTCTTCGGGACTCCGCGGCTGGTACAAGGGCGGCGTGCCTTCCCCCTGATCCACATAGGTCCCGTCTACCAGAACGGCTACGGAAACCCGTTTGACCGTACCCGCTTCATGAATTTGCGTGCGGATGGTTTTGGAAATTTTGTAGTTAATGGTTTCTTCGGTGGTGCTGCCGGACGACTGGTTAAGCACAGTCGGACCGCCGGCGGTTGCTTCCTGATCCGGCAGGTTGTTGGCCACGGAAACCTGGGTTTCCTCGGCATTTTCCTGATCCCTTGTGGTGGATTCGCGGATTTGTGAGGATAGAACCACCTGGCCGTCAGGATCGTATATTTCAGAATTGCTGGTGACCCGGTTCAGGTCAAGTTCTGCCGTCACTTCTGCCCGCACTTTCCCCAGGCCCACTGTCTTTTCAAGCAGAGTCTCGATCTGACTGCGCAGGCGGTTCTCCATAGCGATTTTCTTTTCCTCCAGGGAGGTGGCCAGAATGCCGGTGCTGTCTTCCGCTGAGCCGCGGGCCAGAAGAGAGCCTTTCTGGTCAACAATGGAAATACGTTCCGGCTGCAAATCCGGTACTGCTGCAGCGACCAGATTCTGAATGGCCATAACCTGGTCCCGGCTGAGCCGCCCATTTCTGGTTTTGACCAGAATGGAAGCCGTTGCTTCGCGGCTTTCGTTACTGAACAGCCGGCGTTCCGGCATAACCAGATGTACCCGGGCGCTTGCAACGCGTTCCATGGATTGGATGGTGCGGGACAGTTCCCCTTCAAGGGCGCGCAGACGGTTGATATTCTGCACAAAACTTGTGGTGCCGAGGGAATCGGTGCGGTCAAAAATTTCGTATCCCAGAGATCCCCCACCGGTCAGACCCTGGGCATGAACCATCATCCGCAGGCGGTAGACCTGGTCCTCAGGCACCAGAATGGTGCTGCCATCGCCGGCAATCTTGTAGGGAATGGATTGGCTTTCGAGCTGTTGCACAATACGGTCTGCGTCAGCAAGATCAAGACCACTGAATAACAGTCCCATATTGGGGGTGGAAAGGCGAACCGTAATATAGATAAAGAAACCAATGATGATGGCCGCCACCGTTCCCATCGCCGCCAGACGGGCGGGACCAAGAGTTTTAAAAAAGACAGCTAAACTATTCACTTGCTAATCCCTGTGAAACAGTCCGAAAATGCCTGTTGATGAGTGAGCTTTCCGAACCCCTGTGTTCCAAAACGAACCAGAGTTTACCCAATGTTAAGTAAATAACTGGTTAATGCTAGGCAAAAATTGCCTAGTATGAGGCGTAAAAAATTAGATGTTTCTAATAAATCGCAGAATTCCTTGAGTTAACAAGCTATAGTGTGCCTTAAAAAAAATACCACAAGATGTGGTGTTTCCCATAATGTTAAAATCAGTGATTGTCTGGCCAAAAAAATTAACCATGAGACTCGGGGCCCCATGGTTAATAATGTTTGTCTGTAAGGTCAATATGTTCCGGCGTGCTGATGCCGGTATATGCATTAGTTATTAGCCGGCGTGGACTTCCCGGAACGGTAATCCTGGACTTTTGTCACGCGCAATCCCATCAGTCCGTCATTGTCGATGGCGCGCTGCCATGACAGGAATTCCTCGACGGACAAGGTATATTTCTTGCAGGCTTCTTCCAGAGAGATGAGACCGCCCCTGACTGCGGCGACCACTTCGGCCTTACGTCTAACAACCCATCTTTTAGTATTGCTGGGGGGCAGATCATCAAGCGTAAGTGGCTCTCCGGTCGGTCCCATGATGGATGCCGGCTGCATGTCTTTTCTGGTACTCATTGTTACGCGAATCTCCGGTATCTTGGTTTGATGAAAAAAAGATACGCGAAGCTCTTTAAAAAAGACCTAATGAATTCGGTTAATTTGGAGCAAAAAAAATATAAATTTTTATCAAACTGTGTTGGACGAAATTGTCTGCTATATGGGAATGGGGTTCGTTTGAAATATAACCTGAAACATAAAAAGACATAAAAAGGATGCCGGAGGATTCCGGCATCCTTAGGTGAAGTCTTTGAAAAGATTATCGTTTGATGTTGTTCAGTTCACTAAGCATCTCATCCGCCGTGGTGATAATCTTGGTGCTGGCGGAAAAGGCGCGTTGAGTGGTAATCAGCTGGGTGAACTCGTTGGACAGATCCACTGTGGAGGCTTCCAGGGTAGAGGGGGCAACAAATCCGGCACCCCCGGTTCCCCCTACCTGTAAGGCAAAGGTACCGGACTGGTCAGATACGGTATAGCTGTTGCCCTGCCGGCGCGTCAGGCCGTCCGGGTTCTGGAACACGGCGACGGGAAGCTGGTAGACTTTCCGGGTCAGCCCATTGTCAAACAGGGCCGTAACAATGCCTTCCTCGTCAATGGATACCCCCGTCACGTTGCCAAAAACCGCTCCGTCCACTGAAGAGGAAATCAAGGTGGAGATACTGTCATACTGGGTAAACCCGTTGCCTTCGCCATCATCGCCGAAATCGAAGGTGATGGTGCTGGGCGCGGCCTGACTGGCTGAACCGCCCCCGGGGGCCCAGTTAATGGGAACCGGACTGGTCAGCGCCGGGCTGGTATTGGTCAGGTCAAGATGACTGTCTTGATCAAAGGCCAGCGTGCCGACGGCGATCTGGCCGCTATGCAGTGGCGCTATTGGCGTTATGTCGGAGGCCGGATCAATAAACAGTTCCACATGCCATTCATTGGGGGTTGAACTTTTTAGGGCCGCAATGGTGACGGTGTGGGAGGTTCCCTGAGAGTCAAAAACCTGGATTTGTCGTTTGAAATCCGGAGTGATTGAGCCGTCGGCCATAGAAAAACCGGGGCCGCCGGTATAGGTGGCTTCGGCAGGATTGACCGGCTGGGTATTCTGTAGGTTGGCCCGCAGGGTCACATTGGTTGTGGCTTCCGCCGTCCCGGTCAGCCCGGAAACATTGATCGGCTCCAGGGAACTGACCGGACGGTCCGGGTTGAGGCTTCCGGTGGAATCAATCGGGAAACCCAGAAGATACAGACCGGCGGTGTTTTTCAGAAATCCTTCGTCATCGGGGGTGAAGGATCCGGCGCGGGTAAAACTGATAGAATCGTTGTTCTGACCCACTGTCGGTGTGGAGGAGACCACAAAAAAGCCGGCGCCGTCGATGCTGAGATCAGTTGCCGAGGCAGAAGATTGCAGCAGCCCCTGGCGACTGATGAGGTTTTGCGGTAACGACTGAACCCCGCCGGGAGAATAGGAGGTTGTGGAGCGGGATTCCGTCACCAGAGTGGTGAAGCTGGCCCGTGTTTCCTTATAGCCGATGGTATTCACATTCACGATATTGTCGGAAATCATACCCAAAGCACTGCTATAGGCGCTAAGCCCGGAAACTCCGGAAAAGAGTGATGCGTAAAGACTCATGTCATTACTCCTGTTCTTAAAGAGCCCCCAGGTTTAAAGAGTGTCAGGGGCAGCAAGGTTAATTCTGTTTTTTCACAGCGTGTTTTACGCATAATCAACCGGCGTTTTCTTCACCAGGGGAAGGAGGAGGGGCCTCCGTAACATCTTTGACGGCCAGGATATTATCTGGCGCCACGAGAATGCCATTGGAAGCCAAGTATGGCAGTCCGCCAAGGGTTTCCACACTTTTTACAATGCCTTTTGAATAGACCTGTGTCTGGACCTCCTGATCGGAAGCGGTGGTGGCGCTGACTTCCAGGGAATAGATGCCCTCTTCGGCATTTTCCGGCGCCTGCCAGACAAATTCGTGCATTCCTGCGGCCGTTTTCCCAAAACCTTCGTAGACAACTTTGCCGGTTTTATCATGGGTGACCTTGATCGTTGTGGTTTCCGCCACGGAATCCAGAGTGTATTCCCATTTGGCCTTGCCGTTGTCCAGTCCGGCTTTATTGGAATCGACGGTGATTTCCTTACCCAGATAGGAAACGGAATCAGCGATGCTTTGGCTGGTCACCTTGCTGATCAGCGTTTCCAGATTTTTATTGGTGGCAATCGACTGCTCCACGCCGGTGAATGAGACCAGTTGCTGGGTAAATTCGTTGGAATCCAGTGGGTCCAGCGGATCCTGATATTGCAACTGCGTGGTCAACAGCGCCAGAAAATCGTCAAAGTCTTCCGCCAGCTTTTGTTCGGCCTGGCGGGCCTTGCCTTGTGTGTCGGTTTGGGAGGCTGTCGCTGAAGTAACTTCCATTGCCTGATCCTCTTTAAATACTGATATCAATGCCGCCCGCAGAAGCGGACATCAGCAGGTGTTCGGTAACGGCCGGATTGTCTGCTTCCTGCCAGGCCGCCCCCTCGGACTCGCCAGTGGGGGAGGTTTTGCCACCGGTCCCGCCGTGCTGCTCAAACATATCGCCCTGAGCTGTCTGGTTCTGGTGTTTCAGGCTGAAATTGAGATTGCCCTGGGAGGTATCGAATCCGGCATTTTGTAACATTTTTTCCAGAATGCCCTGGTCGCGCTGCAACAACATCAGCGTGCGGTCATTGTCCACCGTCATGACGGTATGCAGTTTGCCGTCTGCTGCGAAATCCATGCGCACGTCTACCTGTCCCAGTTCCGCTGGATGAAGCTGAATGCGAAATGTGCTGCGGCCGTTGGCACTGTGGCGGGTGAGGGTGCTGACAATCTGATCGGCCATATGGGCGGACGGCGTGGTCATGGCCGGACGCAGCGCGGTTTCGCTGGCCATAAGGCCGTTTTGTGCCCCATTGAGGGAGGTATGGCCCGCTGGCGTCCCAGAAATGCCGGTGCTTGTCCCCTGTCCGGTAGTGAGCTGCGCCCCGGCCAGGACGGTCTCGCCCGGGGCCTGTGTCAACAGGTTGTCATGCGGTTTTACCCCCATGGGCAGTCCCATATTCTGTCCCGACATCATGGCGCGGAAATCCTGTCCCGGGAAGGAGGTGTTCTGTCGGCCGGTCGGAGTTTGGGGATCCGCAGGGACGGAACCTGTCTGGTTCGGTTTGTCGGTGCCAGAATCGGTTTTGCCTGCCCGGTTTTCTGTTGTGCTTTCCCTCAGGCGTTCTCCAGGGCTTTGACTTCCCTGCCGGTTCTGCTGCCGGTCCGAATGGCCTGACAGAGGCTGGTTCCGGGTGGCAATTCCGGACAGGGAGGCGATCTGGGAACTGTCTGTCGCTACAGCTCCTGGCTGTCCTGTGGCGGTTGTTGCCGTGTTAACGGCGCCGGAAAGGGCATGTCCGGGAGGTGTCGTTTCAAGCGCCAATGTGGTATTTGTTTGTGCCTGAGCCTGTGCCGGGATTGCAGCCTCTCCTGGAGGTTCAGCGGTTTGTGTGTCAGCCGGAAGCCGGGAACCGGCAGATTCCGCTCTGGCGGCGGCTGAGCTCTCGCTGTTTCCGGGGGGTGATGTGCTACTAACGTGATCGGGTGTACCGTTCGCAGCGGCAACACTAGCTGTTTCAGGGATGATACCCGGATGTTGCGGATTGCCTTGTGACAGGGCCAACTCGTCCAGCGCTTGAGCAGGGGGAATAAAAACCGGCATTCCCGGAGAGCGGTCGGAACTGGCGTTTGAGGGGGATTGCGCTGTTTTGCGTTGCCCGGTCCCGCTTGTCGTAACCTTGGGATCGGCGGTGGGGTCGGACTGGCCGGGCAGAGGCTCAAACAAAATTTCCGGATTCTCGATCATAACCGGAGATCCCACCGGCACGGACTTTGCAACGGGCGGGGATTTAGGCGGGAACGTTTCTGTGCCCGGAACGGTAATTGCCAAACCTGAGGGGGCCGGCCTGATTTCATCTTCCGTTAAAGATATGTTCTCGACAGATATGCTCTCAGGTATGTTCTTTGGGCGTGCCGGAGAGGTGTTGTTCGGAGCATTTTTGTTCACAGGAGACGTCGCACTCTTGGCCTTGATGTTCTTGGTATTGACATTCTGGGCCTTGTTCGGGGAAGACGTGCTGTTCCGTCCGGCTTCTTTGGCAAGATGGGCATCAAATGATGTATTGGAAGATGGCTTTGGAGCAGGCGATGACGCAGCAGAAGATGACATTTCGGCCCCCCCCGCAGGGAATGGGGTTGAGGCCGCCCTTTGCGGGGTCATCAAGGCGTTGTTATATAAGTCCATTGCTGTGGTCATTCATTCTTACCTGTTTTCAGGCCTAACCTGTCCTGTTTTCAGGCCTAACCTGTTTTCATGGCTGTTGCCCAAATGTGTTTCAAAACCTTTTTGTCCTCTTTAAATTTCTGTAGTGGTTTTGTTCAGACGGTTGAGCCGTAATTCTTCTGCCTTTGGTAAAGCAAGATGCGGGCCATTCTGGATTTGTTTATATAACCAGTTGAAAATAAATGTATTTTATGGGTTCTTCCCGGTTCTGAGAGAGGGGTCTGCGGCAATTTTTGCCAGCAAAATTTTCCCGCCGGTCTTTATGTGCCGCGTCGTTTTCGGAATGTTTTTGCCTTTGCATTGCTTTTTGGTGTCCGGGCCTTTTTTTTATCTGGCAGGTTTCCGGCTTTTTGGGGCATCGGTGAAAACTGGCCCCCTGTTTGCATAGAAATTGCGTAAAGAACGTCGGAACATGGTGTCTCCCGGAACGTTTCACCGGGAGAAGAACACGAAAAGGTTTGAAAAGCTTTTTAATTATAAAGACTTGATCAGGTAAAGGAAGATGTTTGTGAGAACCGCAAGGATCAGGAACAAAAAAGGAAAAGCGGAAAAAAATGACCCCGCCCGGCAGTCTTTACCCATGGCGGGGCGCTTTCTTTACCTGAAAGATCCAGTTTTGTGGATCGGGAGAAACCAGAATGTCATCCAGCATTAATAATATTATCCATAATTCCCTGACGGGGTTGTTTGTGAACCAGGCGGCGTTGTCGGTTACTTCCAACAACGTTGCCAATGTGAACACCCCAGGATATGCCCGCCAAGTGGTCCAACAGGAAGCCTTTGTGACCGGGACCCAGTCCGGCGGAGTCAGAATTTCGGGCATTGACCGGGTGATTGACAGATTTCTTGTCAGGGCCACTTATGACGCCAATGCGGATTTTGGACGGTATCAGGTGGAAAACGCCTTTCATGAAAGAATTCAATCCTTTCTGGGTAAACCCGATGAAAATACCAGCCTCAGCGGCAAGATTGATGACCTGTTTACCGCGATTTCCGAATTGGCGCTGGACCCGTCCTCCACAATTCTGAGGGAAAACTCCCTGAGCAAAATCAACAATTTCGGGGAAGAGGTTGGCTATTTGGCGGAGAGTATCCAGAATCTGCGCAAGGATGCCAGCGACAGCATCAATGACAAGATTGCCGAGATCAACGCGCTTTTGGAAAGGATCGACAATCTCAATCCCTTGATTGTGCGGGAAACGGTTACCAATGGTACGCCGGGGTCCCTTCTGGAACAGCGCGCTCAGGCGATTGGCGAACTCTCGGAACTCATTGACATCAGCATCACCGATACCGGCAATAACGGTATTCAGATCACCACCTCGACCGGGATTACTCTGGTTGGGCAGCGGCGTGTTGAATTGCAGTATGAAGCGCCGGGCAGCGTGACCACCACGACCCGTTTTCCCTCCATCACCATTCATCCTGTTAACGGCGTAACCGGGGCTGTCATGCCCAGTACCGCAACCCTTGACGGGGAGGTATTCGGCGGTGAGCTGAAAGGGCTGTTGAAAATGCGGGACGAGGAACTGCCGGAAATCGCCGCCCAGCTTGGGAACCTGGCAGCCGCCTTCGCGGATGAAATCAACCGGGTTCATAATACCAATTCCGCAGTGCCGGCCCCCAATAGCCTGAGCGGTATCAATACTGGGTTATTGGGCGGCGATCTGCATAATTTTACCGGTGATGCGGTATTTGCCGTGACCGATGTCAATGGTGATCTGGTCAATTCGGTGACCATTGACTTTGATGCCTTGGCCGGGGGAACGTTGAATGATGTGATTACAGCGGTGAATGCGGCTCTAGGGCCGGCGGCAACACTGAGCCTGAATAACGGGGTGATGAGTTTCAGTGCCGCAAACCCGGCGCATGGTGTGGCTATTGCCCAGTCCGACAGCGACCCGAGCCTCAGGGCCGGACGTGGATTTTCGCATTTCTTCGGGCTGAATGATCTGGTGCAGGCCAATACCAGAAGTCATTTTCAGACCGGTGTCGCCGGAGCGGAAAATCACGGTTTTGGGGCCGGGCAGACCATTACGTTTGAAGTACTGGATGACAGAAACGTGTCGCTGGACAGTTATACCTTGACCATTGCCGGCAGCAGCTTTGACGATCTGCTGAATGATCTGAACGCTAGCCCGCTGTCCAATTATGCGACTTTTTCACTCTCGTCTGAGGGCGAATTCACGATGACTCCTCTGTCCTCCGGGCAGGCGCTTTCCCTTCAGGTCAAAAACGATACCACCAGCCGTGGCGCCACGGGGGTCAGCCTGTCTCATTTCTTCGGCATTGGGGAACGTTTCGTCATGGATGCGGCGTTTGGTCTTAAGGTCAAGGACGAAATTTTCCAGGATGCGGGACTTTTTGCCCTGGCCCGGTTCGATCAGTCGGCGGCGATTGGCGACAATGTGTTCAGCATTGGTGATCAGTCCGGCGCACGGGCGTTTCAGGATCTGGAGAATCTGGTGGTTTCCTTCCGCGAGGCGGGGGGCTTGAGCGCCATGAATGTCACATTGGGGCAGTATGGGGCGAATATATTGGCGGATCTTGGGCTCAGGGCCAGCATGGCGGCCGGTTTTGCCGGCGATTCAGCGAGCCTTAAAAATCAGCTGGAACAGAAATCGGCGGATATTTCCGGTGTTAATCTGGATGAGGAACTTAGCAACATGGTGATTTACCAGAATGCTTATAGTGCCTCCGCTCGTATTCTTCAGACCGCACAGGATATTTATGATGCCCTTCTGTCGGTGGTCTGATGATCGTCGACCTTTCAGGCGGTACCGGTGCGCAGAACCATAATGCAGAACCATGAAGAAATAACTGAGATGATGCGATCTAACAGGACAGGAACAGGACCCAAATCATGACACGCGTATCCAGTTTTGGCCATCAACAGATGATGTTGTCCAGTCTGTTAAGAAATCAGGAGAAGGTCTTTGATGGTCAGGTGACCATCACCACCGGCAAAAAAGAGCAGCAATACAGCGGTTTTGCCACCCAGACCAATACCCTCCTCGGAGCTAAGACAGTGCTGACCCGCACCCAAAGTTATATTAATGCGGGGGAATATGTGGATCGGCAATTGCGCACCAATGATGTTCATCTCAATGCGCTGGTCAGCAATGCTCAGGATGTCCGTCAGGCGGTATTGGAAGCCATTTCCATGGATGAAACCTTTGCCCTGAATGAAATCATGGATCAGGCGTTTTCCTCAATGGTCAGCGCCCTGAATACCAATATCGGCGGGGTGTATATTTTCGCCGGGGCCAAAAGTGATGTGCCGCCAGTAAATGCCCGGGATATTACGGATCTGGTGGCGGCGGCGTCGGCGCAGGACCTGTTCCAGAATGACACCCGCCGGGCGGCGGCACAGGTGGGGCAGAATACGGAAATGGAATATGGTCTGCTGGCCAGCGAGGTGGCCGGGGATATTTTTGCCGCTTTCAAGAATATTGCCGATTTTAATGCGGGTGGTGGTGGGCCCATTGATGGGAAGCTGAGTCCGGCCCAGCGGGCGTTTCTCGAAGGGGAACTGGCGACGCTGGATTCCGCTATCGACACCTTGCAGCTGTTTGTGGCCCGCAACGGGACCCGCCAGGCCAATCTGGAAGATATTCTGGTGGAACATAAGGATGAAGAGGCCTTTTTACAGATTTTTATTTCCGATATCGAGGATGCGGATCTGGCCGAGGCGATCACGCAACTGGAAAATAACCAAGTGGCGTTACAGGCTTCTTATGAAATCACCGCGCAATTGTCCCGCCTGTCCCTGCTGAATTTCCTTTAGAGATCGCCTCATCACAACTCACTCTGGGACAGGAGAACCTTCCTCAAGGGCGCAGAAAAGGGCAGAATATTGTTGCAAGGCCTTGAAGTTTGCCCCGGGATGCGGTATCTGCGCATTATGGAAAATTCTCAGGTTTCACATATCGCCGTGGCAGAAGGGTCGAATGCGCCAAAGCGCGGCTTCAACTCCCTCGGGTTGGCCAAGCCCGTGGCGGAAACGCGGGTGGTGGTGGCCATGTCCGGCGGGGTGGACAGCTCCGTTGTGGCGGCGCTGCTTAAAGATGAAGGCTACGATGTGGTCGGCATCACGTTGCAGCTTTATGATCATGGTGTGGCGGTGCAGAAAAAAGGCGCCTGCTGTGCCGGGCAGGACATTCATGACGCGCGGCGGGTGGCGGAGGCCATCGGTATTCCCCATTATGTGCTGGATTATGAAAGCCGCTTTAAAGACAGTGTAATGGAGGAGTTTGCCGACAGCTATATCCGCGGGGAGACGCCGATTCCCTGTGTGCGGTGCAATCAGGAAGTGAAGTTCAAGGATCTGCTGGAAACCGCCCGGGATCTGGAGGCGGATGTGCTGGCCACTGGCCATTATGTGCGCCAGACCCTGAGCGGCGGACATGCACGGATGCTTCGGGCGGTGGACGGAAGCCGGGATCAGAGCTATTTTCTGTTCGCCACCACGCAGGCGCAGCTGGATTACCTGCGCTTTCCTCTGGGCAGCCTGCATAAGGACGAGGTGCGCCGGCTGGCGGCGAAATACGGGCTGGAGGTGGCGGCCAAACCCGACAGTCAGGACATCTGTTTCGTGCCCAATGGCAGTTATGTGAGCGTTATTGAACGGTTGCGTCCCGGTGCTTCCGAGCCCGGGGAGATTGTGCATATTGATGGCCGGGTACTGGGGCAGCACAAGGGCATTATCCATTATACTATCGGCCAGCGCCGTGGTCTGGGGATCGGGGGGGGCGATCCGCTTTATGTGGTGAAGTTGGAACCGGAACGCCGGCAGGTGGTGGTCGGGCCGAAAGAGGCGCTTGAGACTCACACATTGCTGCTGAAAGAAGTGAACTGGCTGGGCGAGGGGGCGATCCCTGAAGCGGGGATGGCCGTTGAGGCCAAGGTGCGCTCGACCCGCCCGCCAGTGGCGGCGAGATTGTATGCCGAGGGGGAGGCGCGGGCGCGGGTGGTGCTGGAGATGCCGGAGGCCGGCGTTTCACCAGGTCAGGCCTGTGTGTTTTATGAGGGGGACCGGGTGCTCGGCGGAGGCTGGATTACGCGCAGCCTCGGTGCTTGGGAGGCCGCGGCAGCCTGAGATGGGGCCTGAGGTGGGAATGAGGGGGAAGCTGAGGGGGAGAGGGGCATGCGCTCTGCTGGTTAAAAAAATCCTCTTCTGGGGTAAAAATACGATTGACTAAGCCGGGATCAGGCGATATACCCCACTCGTTCCCGTTCGGGAGTACCGGTCCGGTTTGGTCCGGCCAGAGAAGGCCGGAAGGCAGCACCGGGCGGCAGGTCTGTTCAGGGGCGGAGTAGCTCAGCTGGTTAGAGCAGCGGAATCATAATCCGCGTGTCGGGGGTTCGAGTCCCTCCTCCGCTACCAACTTCCAAATATTCAATAAAAACAATAAGTTAGATGTATCGTAACGCGAAGTGCGTCGCATATTTGTGTTACATATTTGCGCGACCGTGTGATTGATGCGGTTCTTATTGAAGGGGTCAACCTCTTCACAATTCACTCTAGTGTGGCGCAGTACATTGAGAAAATGATCGAACAGGACAGCGCCTTAATCTTTTCAGAAATGTCTTATGTCTATGACACTGTGACTGGAGAATATGTTTCGGGTTATCTCTACAATGACACTGGAAATATTTCAGGGTTTGTCATTGGAGTAGATGCCCCCTCCAACGTTGCCTTTCTTCTAGTCGGAATGTTGTTGATATCAAAGAATAGACTCCGAACCCGCTGTCTTAACTGAGTATTTCTAGCTTCCAGAAGACGTGGAGGATTTTGCATGCTCTATCCTGTCTCGTATTGACGGCTTGGTTTTAACAATCGCTGCGATTTTTTCCTTCGAAAAGCCGAGGAGAGACAAGAAGTGGAGTTGATACAGAGCTTCTAGGACAAAAATCAAGCTTAATAGTCTGGTTCCTTTTGCTGATTGTTTCTCCAAATCTTCATTGAAATGAGTAAGATAATTTCTAGTATCCACTATTTTAGATACCAAGTTCTTTCTTGCTTTCTTTGATCCAAAATAGCCTTGAAAAGGCTCAATTAGACCCATTACACGTTCGCGTAACGCTATTTCGTTTCCAAACTTAAGACGCCCTTCTAGCCATTCCTGGTGTTCCAATGGGCACTTATCTATGATCCCATCAATCAATTGATCGTATTGATTTTGGTCCATCAGTTTTTTGTTGTTGGACCTGCGACTATAGCTCTCTAAACCTCCTATCAAAGTGATATACCGCTCCTCCAGTAGTCTCTTTGAACTCGGCTGAATTGCAAAATAGGAATTGAATGTCGGTGAATACTTGTCAAAGTGTGTGAGCCATAGCTTGAACGTGTCGCTCTTCATATCATTTAGGTTGAATAGCATGAAATGAGACACGACTTGTGGTTCTTCTGGAGAGAATGGGGTGCTCATATAAAATACGTCCACCTTTCCCTCGAACTCCTTTGAAGTTACCTCCACTTCCGAAATCGATGCTTCGAGTCCTATGGCTAGACGTAATAGGTGGGTGATTCTGTTGGCTAGTTTCTGGAATCTTTCTAAAGGTAATTCATTGGTTGACTTAATCCTTATGTATGCCTTTTGGGATAATAGTGCCTCTTTTTGGGTTAGTTGATGCCCTGACTGATATGTAAAAAGAAACTCCAATGTGAGCTCTTCCGCTAACTCAAAAGAGATATCGTTAGGCAACTTAAAGTCAATGTTTACGTTATGAGCATTCGAGTATGTATATTCAAACCCACTTATTCCCAGCCATTCGTCTAGCCCATCAACTGAAAACGAGAAGGAGTTAAACGCTGCTTCTTCGTCAGCATCATATCTAACTCCTCCATACAACGTATTTGCGGTTATCTTGGATATCGGTTGGCTAGTTGAATACTGTCTTTGAATTTCTATGCATTGTTCTAGGGTCACATACCCATATTTAGTGGTTTCGCCAACAATACGCTTAATAACATCGGAACCCGATGAAACAAGCGAACTCTTCTTGGTCAGTAGCCCTATTAATTCTAGGGAGATATCTCCCCCATCAGAAACAGTCAGAATTCCCGAAATCTTGTCTTCAGGGGTTTCAGGTAACCAGAAAGATCCCAATAACCGTATTTCGTCTTTGATGCGCATTGGCTATGCACTTGCCAGTCTTAGGTGTTCGGTAGGACGTATACGAAAACTATAAAACTGGCGGGCCACCAACGTGAGTACAGAGGTGGTGGAAAGATTAAATGATGTCTTGTAGCATAAATACATAAAACCCCGATGTCCTTTTGCTTAATAATGAAGGTGGTGGGCAGGTCGAGTCAAGTCTGCGATCAGTAGCCTTAAGGGAATACAATTTTTAATCCCGGGTATGTCACCTTTTCTATAACTTTGAGACGTTTTCTATAACTTTGAAACGTTGCTTTATGGAGAGACCATCAGGGCTATATGTTCCATAGGTCATCTCCTTTTCATGACCCACAAGGTCTTTAGCGGCGCTCGGGGCGACCTGCGCCGCTTCCCGGACCAATGCTATGATATTGCGGGGCGGCAGACCCGGATACGCTTTGGCGACAACAGCCATGTGATCGATCAGGCCTATGACGGAGTGGGCGGATCTTTGTGGTGCGGTGCTCGGGTAGTGTCCAGAATTTTTCGCACTTTTGTTTCAGATTGGTGTCCTTCTGCTAGGCTCAGGACCTATTAATTTAGGTATGGTGTATTTTTGGGCATTATGATTCAACGTTGTGGCAGGAGCTTCCACCATGACTGATTTGTATTACCTTACCGACGACCAACTGGCGCGCATCCAACCCTTTTTCCCGCTGGCGCATGGTGTGCCACGGGGTGATGACCGGCGGGTCATCAGCGGGATTATCCATGTGCTGAAGCGGGGGCTTCAGTGGCGTGATGCGCCGAGAGAGTATGGCCCTCACAAGACTTTGTATAATCGCTTCAAGCGCTGGAGCGAGAGGGGAGTGTTCGACAGGATATTCACGGAGTTGGCGTCTCGGGATGTCCCGGACCAGCTCCAGATAGATGCCACACACCTGAAAGCACACCGGACGGCCGCCAGTCTGGCAAAAAAGGGGATGTTTCCCGCGACATTGGCCGCCCGAAAGGCGGACTGAACTCGAAGCTTCATGCGGTTTGTGACGGTGAAGGCAGGCCGCGCCTCCTGTGCCTGACGTCGGGCAATGCCAGCGATTTCAAGGGAGCGGCCATGCTCGCGCCGCACCTGCTGCCGTCACGGGACTTGCTGGCCGACAAGGGCTATGACGCCAACTGGTTCAGGGAGGACCTCATCAAGCGCGGGATCAGCCCCTGCATCCCTCCAAAGCGCAACAGACGCCAGCAGATCGCCTATGACAAAGCCCTGTACCGTCTGCGACACAAGGTCGAGAATATGTTCGGCAAACTCAAGGACTGGCGCCGTATCGCAACGCGATATGACCGAAAAGCCTGCAACTTCCTCGCCTTCACCCTCCTCGCCGCATCAATGATATGGATGCGATGAATGTCGATTCAGCCTAGGTCATCCTGAGATGAATTGGTTCAGGCTTGACCGTATCGTCAAACACAAGCCCGGCCTTTTCAATTTGGCACGGGACCGGTGCGGGATCGGAATGAGCATATCAAAACAAAGGTGAAGCCGCCGCAGACGGACGGCATCTGTGAACGTTTCCACAGAACCATTCTCGAACATTTAACCAGACAGACGCCAACTGAAAATCGGTCTCTGTCAGATCAAGACCATTACACATCAGATCCAGACCATTACACACTAATCTGACCCCACCGGACGCTTCTCGTGGGTTACTTTTGTGCATTTACTTTGCGAATGGTGCCTTGCGCCAACGCCACAACTCGCTCTTCGCCATTGGCTACCGCAAAAACCTTGCATTGGCATACGGCCTGTGTTTTTCCTGAAGACACAACAGAGGCCCGGGCGATCAGCTTTTCTCCGAGCGCAGGACGAAGGTAGTTGATTTTATATTCGGAAGTGACTGAATCGCCCAGCACCGATCCCCCCGCGTAAGTTAGTGCATTATCGGCGAGATAACTCACGACCCCGCCATGCACGAAACCATGCTGCTGTTTCAGTTTGTCCTGAATGGGTATGCTGAGTGTAGCCATGCCTGGCTCAAATACCTCTAATTCTGTCCCGATAAGAACACTAAAGGGCTGGCTTTTTAATATCTTCATCCCGAACTCGAACAACTCAGTCACTGATTTCTCCCTGTATAGCGTGTTGATGTAGAGCAACCCTTGCCAGGCGCCTTATGGCGTGTAGTTTATTGGAGTGTATTTATGCTGGAATCATTGCTTTTGCCTGAGGCTTTGGGTATAAAAAGGCACTTACGAATAGAAGGGACACTTGACCAATCCGACCCCCAACGGCAAAGGTAAAGTGTCCCTTCTTTATAGTCCCCCAAAGCTGCTTGCGGCATGTAAGCTAAGCAAGTTGGATATTTAATCCAGGCAACATAGTATGGTTTTCCCTGCGGCGAGTAAATACGACATAACGATTAAGCGTGTAGTACATTTATGCTAGTACTAGAGGCTGGATTTTCATAAAAATATGTGTACAATCTATGAGAGCAAATAGGCAGAAGGGGTAAAGTGTCGGGAAAGATGGGAAATTTCTGAGGCGGATGAACATATCGTGATGTTTTCTTTTCTTCAGTATCGCTAAACTGTTCGGATAAACTTCCTGAAGGGGTATAGCTGGGTCTAACCTTTTGGAAGAACTGGAAATTATCCAGTCGAAGAAGAAAAAACATCAAGAGGTCCAATACACCATTCCCCGTTAAACCCTCATCATAGGAAGATATACAAGACGACCGAAAGGACAACCATGCGTATGCTACTGGTGGATGACCATACTTTATTCAGAGATGGCCTGAAACATGTGTTATCCCAGTTGGAGGATGATCTGAAGATACTTGAGGCGGGGACTTATGAGGACGCCATGGCGATCATACGGGGGGATGATAATGTTGATCTGGTGTTGTTGGATCTGGATCTGCCTGACATGTCCGGTTTGCAGGGGGTTAAGGCTGTGCGGGATATGAATCCCGTTTTGCCGGTTGCTATCCTGTCCGGCGCCGAAGACGGGGGCCTGATCCGCAAAGCCATGGAAATGGGGGTCATGGGATATATTCCCAAATCACTGGGCAGTGAGGTCATGCTCCAGGCCCTGAGGCTGATTCTGAAAGGCGGGCGTTATGTCCCGGATAATATCCTCCAGGAAGATCCCCAGGAAAGGGCAAGAAACTTTCATAGTCTCACCACCCGTCAACTGGAGATTTTGCGGTTAATCACCTTGGGCAAGTCCAATAAGGAAATTGCCCGGACATTGGGCATCGCGGACAATACGGTCCGGGTACATATATCAGCCATTTTCCAGGTTCTGAACGTCAATAACAGAACCGAAGCGGCGCTGGCGGCCCTTCAGGAGGGGCTGATTCAGTCTGCTTAGGACCCCTCTTTCATGCTGTTGAAAACCAGGGATCGTCATCTTGTCGCAGAACAGGTCAAATGGCATTTTGATCATGTTCCCTCCATTATGTTGCTCAATTCTGTCGTGGCTATTGTGGTGTCCTTTTGCATTGTGCAATGGGTGCCGATACAGACTGTTATCCTTTGGCTGATCGCGATTATTGTGTTGAGCGGGGTGCGGTTTGGGCATTGCCAAATGGCCCGCCAAGATGAAAAATTTGGGGATCATGCCCGCCGACATGCGTTGGCGCTTATCATATTTTCCTTTAGTTCAGGAGTGGTCTGGGGCAGTCTTGGCCTTTTGCTGCCGGTTGTGGATAATGTATTTGTGGCGGTTCTGGCGGCCACGTTATTTAACGGACTGGTGGCTGGCTCACTAGCTTCGCTTTCCAATTATAAACCGGCCTATATCGCCTTTGTGATTCCTGTCGCCCTGCCTTTTTCCCTGCGCTGTCTGCTGAGCAACGAAGACGTGCTGGTTATGGTGGGCGCGCTGGGGTTGATTTTTTTGGCCTTGAATGTGTTTTACAGCTTTCTGGCAGAAAAAGAGGTGGCCAGAACCATAAAACTCAGTCTGGAGAACAAGGATCTCATTGAGCGGTTGAAGCGGGAAAAGGAAAACGCCGAAGCTGCTCGCGAAATCGCGGTCAGGAACAATGAAGCCAAAACCCGGTTTTTGGCTACCGCCAGCCATGACCTGCGCCAACCCCTTCATGCCATGGGCTTTTTTGTGGAAGCCTTGGTCATGGAAGCCACGACGCCGAAACTGGTTGCTTTGGCAAAAAAGGTGGATAATTCACTTGAGGCCCTGCGAGACCTCCTGACCAGCCTGCTGGATCTGTCGAAAATCGAAGCCGGCATTCTTAGTCCCACTAAAGTCCATTTCGATCTCGGGGACATCATTGAGGAAATTAAAAACGATTTTATTCCCGAGGCTCAGGCAAAGGGACTCTCCCTGGAGTTTGAGGACTGTAACGATGTCATTGTCTACAGTGACCGGGCCATGCTGAGCCGGATTATCCGCAATCTGATTTCCAACGCCATTCGTTATACGCATTTTGGTTTTGTCAAAGTGCATTATGAACGCCATCCAACCACACTGGCCATCCAGGTGAGCGATAGCGGGCCAGGCATTCCGGCCGATAAGTGCCAGGAGGTGTTCAGGGAATTCTTTCAACTTGGCAACCCGGAGCGGGACCGGCAAAAGGGACTGGGACTTGGTCTGTCCATCGTGGAAGGGTTATGCCGTTTGCTCAAACACCCAATCACCCTGAGATCGGAAGAAGGCAAGGGGACCACATTCTCCGTCCAGATCCCCCTGGGTGATAAAACCCGGATCATCACTCCCCAAGAACGCGGTAAACAGCTGGTGATGGAACAGACATATCAAATCCTGGTAATTGATGACGAAGAAAGCTCTCGGGACAGCATGCGGGAAATGATCTCCTTATGGGGGCATCGGGTTTATGCCTTTGAGGGGCCCGCGGCGGCGGAACTTTTTATCGACTTTGAAGGGTATGAGCCGGATCTGATTATTGCAGACTATCGCCTGAAGGATGGTCTGACCGGGGATCAGGCCATCCGCAAGCTGCAGGCTTCACTCGGCCGCGAGGTGCCCGGGTTGATTGTGACGGCTGATACGGAAAAAGAGCGCATCCGGGATGCGAAGAAAAGTGGTTTTATTTTGCTCCACAAACCCGTGCATCCCGCCAAATTACGCAGTGTGATGACCTATATAATCAATCAAAAAGACATCACTCAAAAAAACGATCTACCAACAAATAGCTGAATCCGAGCAGTACCCATATGAACCCTGCCAGCAGGATACGGATCAGACTTAGGGACCGGGGGCAGGGAGCTGTCCTTGGTCTCATTCAGGGGGCAACTTCTTCACCATTCACTCTAGATTTGTTTTGAAAGCATTGCGATAGATGCCCAGAACCGTGATCATGACCGCCGCGAGTACAGGGCCCAGAATGATCCCCACGGCGCCAAACGCGCCAAGGCCGCCCAGAGTACTGACCAGCACCAGAAGGTCCGGCATTTTCGTATCCCGCTGCACCAGGCGGGGCCTGAGAATATTATCGACCATGCCAACAATCAGTACGCCCCACAGGATGAGCCCGACGGCGGAAAGATATTGACCATTCAGGGCCAGATAAATGACGGCTGGAATCCAGATCAGCCCGACTCCGATCCCTGGAATCGCTGAAATCAACACCACGATCAGGCCCCAGAATATGGCCCCGTTAATCCCCACAGCCCAAAAGGCCAGTCCCAAAAGCAATCCCTGAAGAGAGCCAATGATCAGAATGCTTTTCAGCATGGCCCGGGACATGAACAACCCTTTTTCCCGGATCAGGATGCGATCATCCTCACTCAGTGGCAGATGCCGGGAAATCACATCAATGGTCCCATGTCCCCAGATCAGGAAAAAAAACATGGCATAAAACAGGATAAAAAAATCAACCAGCATACGCGCGGTGCCCTGTGTTGCGGCGGACAGCATCTTGACAATAAAACCGCTTGCCGTGCCGGCCCATTCCGCGAGCTTTGAGAGGATTGTTGACTTATACAATACCAGTTCTTCGCTAAAGGGTAGCCAGGCCGGCAACAGCTCCTTAAGCGCGCCGGGCTGATTGATCTGTTGTTCAATCCAGGTGATGGCGACCTGGGAGATTTTCAATCCTTCGGCCGCGGCCAGTGATAAAATCCCCACCAGCGGGATGCCCACCCCGATAATTAGAACAATCAACAGGAGGACAGCAGTGACGGCGCGGTGCCGTTCTCCCAAAACGGCAAGCAGACGGTCATAAAAAGGCTGTAGAAGTGCACTGAAAATGGATGCCATCAGAATGACAATAATATAATCGCGGACCACCCAGAGAAAAAAGGCGGAAACCAGAAGCACCAGGATGATGATAAAACTTTTGCGTTGCGGCATGTAGGAAAATTCTTCTTCTGCCGGTTTTTGTCTGTCTGAATCTGGCATATAACTATCCTGCCTCCCCACGAGCTTCTGCGTCAGTCAGAGACAGTTTATGGGCTTAAGTTGTTTCGGCAAAGCAAAAAAGCCCGGCCCTGCGGGCCGGGAAGTTCAGAGGTATGATGGGAGGGAGGAATAAGCGTTCCTTAACTGTAATCTTCGATGGTGAGCACCTGAGCTGCCGCAGAGATGACGGCGGCAATGCGAATAGCGGACTGAATGCCGGTTTTACTGATGCCGGCTTTAAGCACTTCGTGAACATGGGCTTCAATACACATGGCACAGCCATTGATGGCGCTTACGGCAAGGGAATACAGTTCGAAATCGACTTTCTCGATGCCGGGACGCCCAATGACATTCATACGCAGCTTCGCAGGCAGTTTGCGATAATCCGTGTCGCTGACCATATGGGTGAAACGGTAATAGACATTGTTCATGCCCATGATTGTAGCGGCGGCTTTGGCGGCAGTCATTTCTTCGGTTGTGATTTTATCTTCCGTCTCCAAGGTAAGGCTTTCGATGACGGTCTTGTTCCTTGTAGCATAGGCACTGGCCAGCGCGATGCCGTAAATCTGACGTTGGCTGAGGTCCTCAGCGCCTTCTTCCGACAAAACGGCGGACAGGTTGAGTTTGATATCCTTGGCATAGTCGGGCAGGCGTGATTTCAGGTCCTGTATTGACATAATTGATCCTTTCTTCTGACAGCTTGGGGAGGGACACGGGCGAAAGCGCAGACATATCGCCCGTGCAGGTGAGCAAGGTTAACTTATCTTGAGGGTTTCCTGCCCTTTTTCCCAGTTACAGGGGCAGAGTTCATCGGTTTGCAGGGCATCAAGAACCCGCAGGACTTCCTTGGGGTTACGGCCCACATTCATGTCGGTCACCATGACAAACCGCACGATACCGTCCGGATCAATGATGAATACTGCCCGCTGGGCGACGCCGGCCTCAGGGTCGATAATGCCGAGGGCGGAGGACAGGTCGCGTTTGACATCGGCCAGCATGGGGAAGGGCAGGTCCCGCAATTCCTCTTTATCATTACGCCAGGCAAGGTGGACGAACTCACTGTCGATGCTGGCACCGAGGATCTGGGCGTCCCGGTCTTCAAATTCTTCGTTCATTTCCCCGAAGGCGGCGATTTCCGTCGGACAGACAAAGGTGAAATCCTTCGGCCAGAAAAACAGAACCTGCCATTTCCCAGCATAGGTTTTATCGGTTATTTCCGTAAATGCGGAATTGATGTCAGTGGATACTGTGGCCTGTACGCGAAATTCGGGAAGTTTTTGCCCTACACTAATCATATTTGTCTCCTGTTGGTTCCTTGAGTGTTGTTGATAGAAGGAACCTAAGAGATCTCGTGCAATATGTACAATATATTGATTTTAGTATATCAATAAGAAAAAGTTATTTATGAGGTTTTCTGATGAACATACGGGATTTCACTTACCTGGTGGCGGTGGCGGAGAAAAGGCATTTCGGCCGGGCAGCGGAACTCTGCCATGTGAGCCAGCCGGCGCTGAGCATGCAACTGAAAAAGCTGGAAGACATATTGGGGGTTAAGCTGTTTGAACGAACCAACAAATCGGTCATGATCACGGAAGCCGGGCGGCATATTGTGGAGCGGGCGCGGGTAATACTTCAGGAAGTGGAAAATATCCGCGAGATTGCTGCCGGGTTTTCCGATCCTTTTTCCGGGCGAATTCTGTTTGGGGCTTTTCCGACCCTGGCGCCATATCTGTTGCCCAAAATTATACCGGCTCTGCATAAATTCTATCCCAATCTGTCTTTATATCTGGTGGAGGAAAAAACCGAAGTTCTGGTAGAAAAAATCAAAACCGGGGTGATTGAGGCCGCGCTTCTGGCCATGCCGGTGGAAGAAGACCTTTTAGATCATGAAAGTCTGTTTAGCGAAAAATTCCTACTGGCCCTACCGGCGGGGCACCCATTGGCGTCACGACCTCAAATCAAGTTGGAAGATATTCGTCATGAAAGTCTGTTGTTGCTGGAAGAAGGGCATTGTCTGCGAACACAGGCTCTGGAAGTTTGTACCCTTGTGGGGGCACAGGAAAACACCGAATTCCGGGCCACAAGCCTGGAAACCTTGCGACAGATGGTCGCGACCAATGTGGGCATGACATTGATTCCGGAATTCGCTGTTCGCGAACAAGAAGGAATAGTATATCTGCCTTTTGCCGAGCCGGCCCCGGCGCGGACCATCGCCCTGTATTATCGTAAGACCACAGTGCGCCGGGATGTGCTGGTGGGGATTGCTAACCATATCCGGGAACTGATCATCCCGTCATGACTTTGTCTGAAACAGGGTGAGGGGGGTGTGGTGGGCGTGCTCATGCGCCAGGAGAGCTTTCTTGCGCGCCAGCCCCCCGGCATATCCTGTCAATTTCCCGTTGGCCCCAATGACCCTATGGCAGGGCACCACGATGGCGATCGGGTTCAGGCCGTTGGTCATCCCGACAGCCCGGACAGCGGTAGGATGTCCGATATAATGGGCAAGTTCGCCATAGGTCCAGGTCGTCCCGGCCGGAATGTTCCGCAACGCCCGCCAGACTTTTTTCTGAAAAGTGGTGCCTTCCATTTCAACATCGATTTTCTCAAGCCGGTCCAGTTCGCCGTCAAAATAGGCTGCCAGCGTATCGCGTAATTCAGAATTTCGCTCGGGCCGTATTTCTATTGCGCCATATCTTTTTTGCAGGAGTTTGGCCATGCGCGCTTCATAGTCTTCGAAATCAAGAGCGCACAGACGCGAGCCGCGGCTGACGGCGAAAAGGCGGCCTACGGGGCTGTCGATGGTGTCGAGTGTAAAGTCAGCAGTGCAGGAGGTCATGAGGTTTTTCCCCTGTTGTGTCTTGAGTGAGCGAGGCCCAGAGATAAAGGGCGGCATAGGCCCGAAACGGTCGCCAGGCTTCGGCGCGTTTCAGGAGTTCCTGTGATGAGGGCTTGCGTCCATTTAAGGCGCAGGCTTTCAGCAAGCCGAGATCGGCGGCCGGAAACGCATCCGTTTCCCCCAAGGCCCGCATGGCGACATAATTTGCGGTCCACGGGCCGATGCCCCTGATCCGGCACAGCCGGGTGACGATGTCGTCCACAGTATGGCCTGACTGAAAAAAATCCGGTCTTTCCGCCACGGTTTCAGCGAGCTCCCGCAGGGTCCGTTGACGGGCGCGCGGTAGGCCGATACAGCCAAGGTTTGCCTTGGCGACCTGGTGCGGCGTGGGAAAAACCAGATCTGTCTCCTGGTCTGTATTTTGTGAGGGGGCTGGTTGAGGAGGCAGGCCATTGCAGAGGCGAACCAGGCGACTGATCAGCGTTGTGGCGCCCTTGACGCTCACTTGCTGGCCGAGCACAGCCCGAACCGTCATTTCAAAAGGGTCCCAGCAGCCGGGAATTCTGAGTGTACCATAGTGTCGGATCAAAGGGGCAAGCAGGGCGTCCCGTTGCAGGAATTCCGCAATCGCTGAAACAGGGCTGTCCAGGTCAAAAAGCCGACGTATTTTGGCGACCAGCAAAGGCAATACCGTGATGTCCGGATAATCAATCCGGGCATACAAAAGATGGTTCTGTGGGCAATGTTCGATGTGAAACCGGCCTCTTTTCCCCTGAAATATAAAGTTGCGACCATATCCGGTTGCGCTGATGTGTTCTATGCCGGAAATGGCGCGGGGTTTCCAGAAGGCGATCAGGCCGTGCCAGTCGAAGGGCGGGGCATAGTCCAGTCGCAATGTGAGCAGCCGGGCTTCTCCTTCGGGGGCAGATGGCGTGTACCGCCGCATATCCCGTGGAGTCATCTTGTAGGCTCTTTTAAAGGCGTCATTAAATCGTCTGAGGCTGTTAAAACCAGCCGCCAGCGCCACCTCGGTCAGGGGCAGAGCGGTTTCCGTAATAAGCTGTTTGGCGAACAGCAGCCGGCGGGTTGTGGCGATCTGTTTCGGAGAAGCCCCAAGATGCTGCTCAAAAAGCCGACGTAAATGGCGTGCTCCTAGACCAACTCTGTTTGACAGTTCCTCCAACGAGCCGTCATTCAGGGCTCCTTCCTCAATCAGCCGCAGGGCACGGGAAACCGTTGCGGAGGTACCCTGCCAGCCGGGTAAATGTGGAGCCACCTCCGGCCGGCATCGCAAACAGGGGCGGAATCCTGCCGCCTCGGCAGCAGCGGCGGTTGGCAGAAACAGGCAGTTTTCACGTTTGGGCGTACGGGCCGGACAGATCGGACGACAATAGATGCCCGTGCTAAGGACTGCGGTGAAAAAGCGGCCGTCGTAACGACGGTCCCGAGTGCTCAACGCCGTATAACATTCGTCTTGGGTCAGTTTTGCAAGGTATTCCTGATGTGTCATGGCGGGAGAGTAACACATTGGAGCCTGAAAACTCGCCATTTTCGGACTCAAATGCAGGATTTAATTCCATCACAACCATTTTTTGTGGTCATACGGGATTGTACTATGTCTTTTTTGTTTCAACAAAACATGTTCTGCTCTAAGTTAACTCTTTATTGAACAAATAGTTATAAATCTCCCCAAGGAAATTTGCGCGTATTCCTCAGGTAATTTTTATGATTTTTTAACGCTCGGTATAATACTGTAGGTAGGAAAAGATAGTTAAAACTGTCGGACACTTGATTCCGTGCTCTGGATGAGCAGAGATAACAAACAGGCAGAAGAACCTTATGGGTGCTATGCAAAATGGATATAATGCAGAAGATCTTATAAGTCTTGCACAGAACAAGACGATCTCCGCCCGTAATGAACTGGTGGAAAATATCGCTGATCTTTTTCTGTCTCCTGCTGGTCGCCTGAATGAACATGAACGGGCGCTCATGAGCGATATACTCTCCAAGCTGATCCTGAATGTGGAAAAACATATCCGTAAGGATCTGGCCGCTCGTCTCGCCACTCATACAGATATTTCTTCCGAGCTGGTGGCCATACTTGCCAATGACAGCATCGAGGTCGCACGCCCCGTCCTGGAACAAAGCAGCCTGTTGAAAGATGCGGATTTGATTGAAATTATCCGCAATCGGACTGATGCGCATCGTATGGCCATTGCCATCCGGGAACATGTCAGTGAAGACGTCAGCGATTCCCTGCTGAAGCATGGCGGTGAAGACGTGATCGAGGCATTGATCCGCAATGAGAATGCGGAAATTTCACGGCAGTCCATGGAATATCTGGTGGCAGAATCTAAAACCTTTGACAGGTTTCAGGAACCTTTGCTTAACCGTCAGGATTTGCCGCCGGATCTGGCCTATCGGATGTATTGGTGGGTTTCCGCGGTACTTAGGCGCAAGATCATCACTGAATTTGACGTGGATGAGGTGGTGTTGGATGATGCATTGGAAATGGCCACTAAACACAGCCTGCAAAATTATGACGATCCCAACAGCGCCATGAAGGAGGCCCAAAAGCTGGCCCGGAAACTGACCGAGGCGGGCAAGCTTGATGCGCGGTTTGTCTTGCAATGTCTGCGCCAGCAAAAAGTCAACCTTGCGGTGGCCTGTCTTGGGGAAATCAGTGGCCTGAATGTTCGCATTATCTGGCGCGCATTCCGGGAAAGAACTGGGGAAAGTTTGGCCGTAATTGCCAAGTCGATTGATCTAAATAAAGAAGATTTTACGTCATTATTTTTGTTGGTAATGCAGGCTCGGACCGGCGGCAAGGCCCGGGCGACAAGTTTGCTGAAATCTATACTTGTATTGTATAATGATATAAAACCAAAAAATGCCAAAACGGCGGTCCGATTCTGGCAGCGGGACTTTGGCTACCAGAATGCACTGGCGGATGTAAAAAAAGCGATATGAGCCATGCACGGGAAACAGGGGAATGTTGAGGGGATGACACAGGCGGCGGCCATGCGGCAAGCTGACAATCGTACGATCGTACCCATGGAAATGGTGCAGAAGCTGCGCCAGAAACGGCGCAGAAGTGAAAAAAACGGGTCGGCAAAACTGATTGACCAGGTTCAGGCCCTGCTGGAACACATGAATATCGACGACAGTGTACCGCTTTATGTGGCGTCGGTATCCGGGGAGCTAATTTTTGTCAATGACGCCTACAGGAATCTGGCGCACCGTTCCGCTCAGATCGGGTTTCCTGCGCCTCCGGAAAAAGGCAACAGCCTGCCGCCCAGCCTGGTTGCGATTCTCAATGAAGTGCAACTGACCCGCCAGACCGTGACGACAGAGGAACAGATCGTGATGGAGGGGATAGTGCGTCTGTACCGGTCACGGCATTTTCCCATTTGTGATGACAATGGCTATGTGATTGCTGTGGGGGGCACCTATGTGGACTGCACCAAGCAACATCAAAGCGTGCAGGACGAAACCCTGATGCAGCAAAGGTTCCGGGATTTTGCCCGGGCCACGTCCGACTGGTACTGGGAAGTGGATCGTGAATACAAGATAACCTTTGTTTCTGATCGTCTGACGGCTTTGACCGGGGTGCCGGCCTTTATGATGCATGGCAAACGGTTTGAAGAACTCGGCCGGCTGAAAAAAGATCATGACGGCCAGGAAATAACCTGTGATGATTTTATGGATGAATACAAGCCGTTCCGGGATTATCTCTTGTTGCTTAAAGGACAGGACGACGAGGAAATTTATATCCATTTAAGTGGGGTACCGCTGTTTGATTCTGTGACCGGCGCTTTTCAGGGATACCGGGGGGCGGGAATGGACGTCACCGCCAATTACAAGGCGCGTTTTGAAACATTGGCTATTCAGAAGTCGCTGGAAAATACGCTAGAGGAATTGACCAATAAAAATATCCAGCTCGATATGGCTTCTGCTACGGCAGAAGCGGCGCTGTCGGCAAAAAGTGAATTTCTGGCGGCCATGAGTCATGAACTGAGAACGCCGCTGAATGCCATTATCGGTTTTGCCGAGGCCATGAAAATGCAGGTGTTTGGCGAACTCAACCCTCAATATGTGAATTATAGCAAGGATATCATGAATGCGGGGCGCCATCTGCTGGAATTGATCAATGACGTGTTGGATGTGGCGGTTCTGGAAAGCGGGAAGCTGTCTCTGGATATTACGGAAGTGCCCCTGGATGACATTATTCAGAAAGCGCTGAACCTGACGATCCTGCGGGCCCAAAGCAAACATCTGGATACGGAAAATGTGATAATACCTGACGGTATTATGGTCAAGGTTGACGAACGTCGTGCGACGCAGATTTTTGTGAATCTATTGAGCAATGCGGTCAAATTTACCCCTGAATATGGTCAAATCGGCGTCCGGGTGAAAAAAATTGATCCCTATTATATTGGTGTAACGGTCTGGGATACGGGGATCGGCATCCCGCAGGATCAACAGGATCTAGTGTTCGAAAAATTCCACCAGGCAACGGACAATGTGTATTCCCGCAAGGAGGAAGGGACAGGGCTTGGATTGCATATTTCCCGGCACCTGGCGCAACAAATGGGTGGGGACATCGAACTTCACAGTGTTGTTAACGAAGGTTCCGAATTTACCGTCATCCTTCCTGTGGCCCAATCATCTCGGACAAAATAGGTATCATTAACCGGGACCTGATAGGGGGATGGGCAAACCCATCACGTCACGATTTTCCTGATTCAGATATTTTCTTCAGACATTTTCAGGACGATCTGTCGTAGGCCAGCAAGGATCGCCTGCGCTTCCCCGGTGGAGGTTGTCGCGTTCTGTCCACTGGTTAATACCGCCTGAAGGGCATGGATATGAGCCACGAGTCCGGCCAGATAGTTCTTGTGTTCCTGGGAACATTTATCCAGCATTTCACATATAGAGGCGCAGATATCACCGATCAGATCATATCCCAACGATCCGGCCAGTCCCTTGGTTTCAAACGCCAGATGATAAAGTTGTGTCTTTTCAGGTGCAGGGACGGGATGTTTTTGGCGAAAATCTTCCAAGGCGTGTTTTATGTTATCTAGATCCTGAAAAAGGGTTGCGGCAATGTCGGCGCTTATTTTTTTCATGGCGACTTCGGCCTTGCGGATCGCCACCTCACCTGATGAGGCCGGAATGCCCTTTGCTTTCATTTTCAGGTGATTGGGTGGGGTGACAATCTTGCTCCGATTTGTAGCGGTCATGGCATTCCCCTAGTTGATGAATTGTTCATTCAGAATGCGTTCTTCCAGTGTATGTTCCTTATCAAATAACAGGGTGATCTCAACGGATTTGTCTTGCTCTACCGTTACAGAAGTCACGTCACGTACTTCTTTGATGTCAGCGACGGCGCTGACCGGCCGTTTTTCCGGTTGTAGTATTTCCAGCCGGATTTTGGCTTCCTGCGGCAAAAGGGCCCCACGCCAGCGGCGGGGGCGGAACGCGCTGATCGGGGTTAGGGCCAGAATATCGGCATTGAGCGGCAGGATCGGGCCGTGAGCCGAGAGGTTGTAGGCCGTGCTGCCGGCCGGAGTAGCCACCAGAACGCCATCACAGACCAGTTCTTCAAGCCGCTGCCGGTCATCCACATATATTCTGATTCTGGCGGTCTGGCGGGTTTCCCGCAGCAGGGAAACCTCGTTAATCGCCAGGGCCGCATGAGTTTCGCCGGAAGTGGTGACCGCCGTCATTTTCAATGGATGAAACCGGAAGGCTTCGGCCTGACTGATGCGGTCGTGCAGATGGTCGGTATGAAACTGATTCAACAAAAAACCGACTGTGCCGCAATTCATGCCAAAAATAGGGCGTTCATCATGCATCAGGTCATGAATAAGATGCAGCATAAAGCCGTCACCGCCAAGAGCCACAATCACGTCAGCCTGATCCAACGGTACAAAGTCATGATGTTTTTTAAGTTCTTCTGCGGCTTGGGTGGCAATTTCCGTGTCGCTGTTGACGAGGGCGAGTTTTTGGTTGACATGCGGCATAGGTGCGTTCCGTTGTTATCCGCCGGTGGTGTTCATGAAACGTTGAAGCGTCGGTTTGTCATCTTGCGGGTCAATGATGAAATAATGGCGTTCCGGTTTTTGGGAAATGGCGTTGTGCAGGGCTTCTTCCACTTGGGCGACATCTCCTGGATAGGCGCGCAGCACCTGGCGCAAATCAACTTTATCGTCATGCCCGAGACACATATACAATTCCCCCGTACAGGTCAGCCTGATCCGGTTGCAACTGTCACAGAAATTGTGGCTCATCGGGGTAATCATTCCCAGTTTGGTTTTGCTGCCTTCCACAGTGTAATACCGGGCGGGGCCGCCGCTGCTGTGGGAACTGGCTTTAAGAGGCCAACGACTTTTCAGATCTTCAAGTTTGGGAGCAAGCGGCAGATATTGATCGGCGCGAATGACGTTCACGGCGCCCAGCGGCATGGTCTCAATCAGTGTCAGGTCCATTTCTTCCGCTACGCACCAGGCGAGCATGTCGTCAATTTCCGTGTCATTGATTCCTTTAAGCGCGACCATGTTGATTTTAACAGACAGGCCGGCTTTTTTCGCAGCCCTAATGCCCTGCATCACCTGATCCAGGCGTCCCCAGCGGGTAATGGTCCTGAATAGTTCCGGCTCCAGCGTATCCAAGGAGACATTGATCCGGCGCATCCCCGCCGCATAAAGATCGGCGGCATATTTTTCTAGCTGGCTGCCATTGGTGGTCAGGGTGAGCTCATCCAGTTCACCGTTATGCACATATTCGCCCAAATGACGGATCAGGGAAATGATGTTTTTCCTGACTAAAGGCTCCCCACCGGTGAGCCGGATTTTTTTGATCCCCCGGCGGATAAAGACATGACATAAAAGTTCCAGTTCCTCCAAGGAAAGGATTTCGCTTTTCGGCAAAAATGTCATGTTTTCTGCCATGCAATACTGGCATCTGAAGTCACAGCGATCTGTGACAGAAAGCCTGAGATAGGTAATATGTCTCCCGAACGGGTCGATCATGTTTGGCCCTGATAGCTGAACTGATACTGTCTTTATAAACGGATGCGGGAAACTTTTCCATGAAAGATATGAGAAAAGTATCGTCAGGAGGGAGGGGGTGTTTCGGTGCGGATCACTTTTGCCAGTGTCTCTCGCGCCTGTTGTCGGTCCATGCGGACAAATTGTTCAAACGCCTTGTCGATTTCCTTTTGTTCAAGGCGGGTATCCATGTTGCGGGCTTCCCGGGTCAGGCGAAAGATAGTGAGAAAAACACTGCGGTCTATCCCAACGGCGTGACAGGCCAGAGCCAGGGTATCGGCCCCCTGGTCATACAGAATGGATTGTAACACCTGACGGGGCATGTCCGCCATGCGGGCAAAGCTGATTTCAAAAAGATTGATTTGTCCCTGCCGGAGGGTTTTCATCAGAAAAGCGGGACCCAGCTTGTTCGCCTTATGCAGTTTTTCCACAAGGCGTTCCTCCGAACTGTTCCTTTGATGAAGGGCCTGGGCGCCGTTTTCCTGATTCAGCGTGTCCAGCGTGCGCGCCAGAATATCCCTGATTTCCTGTTCGGAGATGTTGTGAACCTTGAGGATAAGATCCTTGAGATCATCTGAAACCCACTGATACATTTTGGAATAAAATTCCTGTGGCAGGTCCGGCCGTTCGATGAGGGGGGATTGCAGGGCCGTTTTCTCCCGGGACTGTTCCACCAGAATATTCAGGGTTTCATTGTCAATTCTGGCGCCATGATTGCTGAGCAGGGTCAAGACAACGTCGTCGTTGCCCATATGGACCAGTTCCCGGCACACTTTCGCGGAAAGATATTTGCGCGCGGCGATGCTGAACTGATGCTGGATGGTTTTATGCCGGATGATCCGGACCAGATTGTCGTCTGACAGCAGTTTACTCAACAACAGAACCGGGCGGGCCACTTCGATTTCGTCATTGGCCAGAAGAATGATCAGCTCAGGGGATGTATCTTCGCGATCCGCCAGCCTTTCAGCCAGTTTTTTGCGCACCTCCATTTCGACATGATGAAGAATACTGCCCAGAATATCAGCCATCAGGGCCGTTTCCCGGTCGGTCAGATCTTTGTGTCGTCTTTCGAGAAGGTCAACGATCGCCTGAAACAGCTCTGTTCGCCCTGATGTTGACTTCTGATGAGCCAATTCAATCAGGCCGCTGATTTCCCGGTCCAGATTTCCTCCTTGTGGGGGCATACTCATTTACTCAATAAGTCATATGGCTTTTTATATTAGCAGGGTACAAACTTACCCGAAAACAAGCGTGTTATCCAACTTATAGCGCAAATGTAAATGAAACCTTGCTAAAAAGTTAAACTTCTTTCTTTTTATCAATAAGTTGTATAGGAATTGTTATCTTTTTTATGAGAAAGACATTGTAATTTATTGTTTTTCTATAGTGTTTGGTAAGATATCAGAAGTCTTTTAGGAATTTGTGCAGGGTGTTATCAAGTTCTGCAAGCACCTTGGCATTGGTTTCGTACGCCGATGTGGCGCGGATCATCTCACTCAACTCAACGAATTCATTGACATTGGGGGTGTTGACATACCCCTTGGGGCCGGCCACAGGGGATGTCGGGTCATAAACTGCAAGATGCGCCGGCGAGACGGGAACCGGATGGGCTTTTACCCCGCCGAACCTGTTGGTTGTCTGAACCGTTTTCTGGGGAAGGTAGGCTTTACTGCCGCGCAAACCGGCAGAGAATGTTTCATCGCCTTCAGGCGTAGAGGTAGTACGGGCATTAACGATATTGCTGGCGGCAATAGTCATCCGTGTGGAGGAGGCCAGAAGTCCGGAAAGACTTGTCTTAATCGCATTCAACATGGGGCGGTTCCCTCAAACTCACGTATGACACCCGCAAATAGGGCAGTAAAGCGAGTATGTTGGAAAAATCCAAATAAAAGGTTAATCATCACGTTTCGAACGCTTAGAGTGTTTTTCTAGAGTAAATTGAATCCACCAATTCACAATTCACTCTAAACGGTCTGCCCGGCGATTTTGGCTAGCGCCCGGGCCAAAATATAACAACCTTTCAGCCGGTTTTCGATTTGGTCCCATTTTCTTACATAAACCAGCTTATGATCCGGCCGCAGCTTGGCGACTACGTTTTGTTTGGAGATAAAGTCAATCAGGCCGGCCGGATTGGCGAACCTGTCCTTCCGGAAGGACAGAATGGCCCCCTTGGGACCGGCTTCGATTTTCTCAATGCCGGCTTTGCGGCAGAAATATTTGATCCGGATCACGCTTAGCAGATGTTCCACTTCTTCGGGTAGGGGGCCGAAGCGGTCGATCAGTTCCGCGCCAAAGGCGTCGATTTCATCTTCGCTGTCGTCCAGCTCGGCCACCCGCCGATACAACGACATCCGCAGGTTCAGGTCAGGTACGTATCGTTCGGGAATGAGTACGGCGGCGCCCAGATTGATCTGCGGCGACCAGTTGTGGTCCATGTCATCGCCTGTGATGCCGTTTCTGGCCTGGGCCACGGCTTCCTCCAGCATATGCTGATACAGTTCCAGTCCCACTTCCTTGATATGCCCCGACTGTTCTTCCCCCAGAAGATTCCCCGCGCCGCGAATGTCCATGTCATGGCTGGCAATGGTGAAACCTGCTCCCAGCGTATCCAGCGCCTGCAATACCTGCAGGCGTTTTTCCGCCGTGGCCGTGGGAATGCGCTTGGGTGGCAGGGTAAGATAGGCATAGGCGCGCACCTTGGAACGGCCCACCCGGCCACGCAACTGGTACAATTGGGCCAGGCCGAACATATCCGCCCGATGAATGATCATCGTATTGGCGGTGGGAATATCCAGCCCGGATTCGACAATGGTGGTGGACAGCAGTACATCATAGCGCCCTTCGTAAAAGGCATGCATGATATCCTCGATTTCCGAAGGCGGCATCTGCCCATGGGCGACAACGAACTTCACTTCGGGCACATGTTCTGTCAGAAAATCAGCAATTTCTTTCAGGTCCGCAATGCGCGGACAGACATAAAAACTCTGGCCGCCGCGGTAATGTTCCCTAAGCAGGGCTTCCCGTACCACAAGAAAGTCCATGGGCAGGATAAAGGTGCGCACCGCCAGGCGGTCCACCGGGGGGGTGGCGATCAGACTCAAGCCCCGCATGCCGCTCATAGCCAGTTGCAGCGTACGTGGAATAGGCGTGGCAGTAAGGGTGAGCACATGCACGTCATGGCGCAATTTTTTCAGGCGTTCCTTATGGGAAACGCCGAAATGCTGTTCCTCGTCAATGATTAACAGGCCGAGATTTTTGAACTGTATGGTCTTGCCCAGCAGGGCATGGGTCCCGACGACAATATCACAGGCACCGCGGGCGAGTTCCTCTTTGGTTTGCTTCTGATCGCGGGCCGGCACCAGACGCGACAAATGCCCGATTCTCACCGGCAGATCCTTGAAACGGTCCACGAAATTCTTGTAATGCTGCCGGGCCAAAAGAGTGGTGGGAGTCACGATGGCAACTTGATACCCAGCCATAACCACCAGAAATGCGGCGCGCAGGGCAACTTCCGTTTTGCCAAACCCAACATCACCGCAAATCAGCCGGTCCATGGGACGGCCAGAGCCCAGATCCTCAATCACATCCTGGATCGCGCGCAACTGATCCTCGGTTTCGGCATAGGGAAACCGGGCGCAGAATTCTTCATACAGACCGTCTGAAGGCGTAATCACCGGCCCCTTGCGCAATTCCCTTTCCGCCGCGACTTTGATCAGCTCGTCAGCCATTTCCAGGAGTTTTTTCTTCAGCCGCGCCTTTTTGCTCTGCCAGGCGGTGCCGCCCAACTTGTCCAGCTGTACATGCGTCCCTTCGGCGCCATAGCGGCTCAGCACCTCGATATTTTCCACCGGCACATAAAGTTTGTCGCCGCCATGATAGGTCAGCATGACGCAGTCATGAGCGGCCCCCATGACCTCTATGGTCTTAAGGTCCTCATAACGGCCCACCCCGTGATCCATATGAATGACCAGATCACCGGGTGAAAGGGCGGAGGCTTCGCTGATGAAATTTTCCGCCCGGCGCGAGCGGCGCACCTTGCGGATCAGGCGATCACCCAAAATGTCCTGTTCCGAGATCAGGACAATGTCGTCCGCTTCAAATCCATGTTCCAGCGGCAGAACGATCAACCCCAACGCGCCGTCTGGCAATTGGTCCCCTTCTGGCCAGTTTTCCACCAGCCGGTGGCGGGTCATGCCGTGATCCTTGAGTACGGCGGATAACCTGTCCCGGGCGCCGATGCTGTAGCTGGCAAGAAAGACTTTTTTACCACGCTGGAACAAAGACACCACATGCTGACGCAGGGCGTCGTAAACATTAACATCCCGGTTATTGCGTTCCGGCGCAAAGTCCCGGCCAATTTTTCCTTCAAAATCTAGATGCGGGACTTCTTCGGGGGCACCGTAAGGGGAAAAACTGTGAATCCGTCGGGTTTCGCTTATGTGAGCCCACTCCTGTGCCGTCAGATACAGGAGTTCCGGCGCCAATGGTTTATAGACTGTTGCCGTAAGGCTGCCGGCGGGGGTTTTTTCATAATCGCTTTTGCGGGCCAGATAATAATCCTGAATGGCCGACAGACGATCTTCCAGGGCTTCCTGTCCCAGATGATCCAGTGTGATGGTGCACCCTGGCAGATAATCGAAAAGGGTTTCCAGAGTTTGATGGAACAAGGGCAGCCAGTGTTCCATTCCCTGATGTTTGCGGCCTTCGGTGACAGCGTCATAGAGTGGGTCGTCTCCGAGAACCGTGCCGAATTCTGCCACATAACGGGCGCGGAAATGACGGATGGAGTCTTCGGTCAGAAATACTTCGCTCATGGGCACCAGATTAATCTGGGCCACCTTGGCGCCGGATCGCTGGCTCAGCGCGTCGAATTCGCGGATCACATCGATTTCGTCGCCAAACAGGTCGATCCGCAGCGGATTGTCATATCCCGGCGGAAAAATATCCACCAGGCCGCCACGAATGGCAAAATCACCGTGTTCCATCACGGTGCTGGCACGGCTGTACCCGTTGGTGGATAGAAAACGGGTCAATTCCTCAAGGTCGATCTGGTCCCCCGGCTTGGCGCTGAACGATACATTCTGCATAACGGCCCGTTCGGGGACACGCTGACTTGCCGAACCGATTGTGGCGATCACCAGAGTTTTTTGTGCCGATGACGACTCCAGCCGGGCCAGGCGGCTTAGTGTGGTCATGCGTTCTGCTACAATGTCCTGATGCGGAGAAATACGGTCATAGGGCAGGCAGTCCCAGGACGGGAACCGCAGGACCTCCACTTCCGGTGCAAAATAGCCGACCAGTTCGGCCATATTTGCCAGGCGGGTGCCGTCACGGGCGATATGCAGGTGCAGGTTCTGTCCGCATTCCTCGAGAAGCTGTGCCAGCAGCATCGCGTCATAGCCTTCGGGCACATGGCTGAGGAGTAGCGGAATGTCGGACGAAATAAGCTCGCGCAGGTTTTTCACTTTACAATCTTCAGATAGTCCATACCCCGTAGCAGGGCCATAACGTCGTGATTAAGATGTTCGGGCGGTTCCCGGTCGGAGGTGATCCAGGCCACCAGGTCGGAATCTGCCTCGCGCAACAGCTCTTCATAACGATCCAGCTGTTCTTTGCTCAGCTTTGCCAGATATGTATCAGCAAAACTCCCCAACAGCAGGTCCGCTTCCTTGATCCCCCGGTGCCAGCTGCGAAATTTCAGTCGTTTACGACGGGTTTCCGGACTTTCGTTTGGATCTATTTCAGGTTCGATGAAACCAGGCGCGTTAAAACGGGTCATGATCTTTTCACTTGGTTCTGGGGCGTTGGGTAATTCGTCAGTAATTCCGTTTTGGCAATCAGAATATGTTCGTTATGTTTACGTTATGTGTCATTGTGTCTACAGGATATCAACAGGAAAATAAAACAATAAAGCCATGCGTCCGGAAATTCTTTACCCTTTCTTTGCCGAAACCATTAGCCTGTCCGGGGTCGGCGGACGTTTGGCCGGGCTTCTGGAAAAACCTGTCGGCAGAAGGATTCTTGATCTGTTGTGGCATTTGCCGACGGATGTGATTGACCGACGCCTAAGCCCGAAACTTTCGGAGATTCGCCATGAGCAGATCATCACCGTTGAGGTGGAGATCGGTAATCATGAGCCGCCCCCCGCCAAAAGCCGCCGGCCTTACCGCATATGGTGTCATGATGGCACGGCGTCACTACAACTGATTTTTTTCCATGTAAAAGGCGATTATCTGGTGCGACAACTGCCTGTAGGAAGCCGCCGGGTGATCAGCGGCCGGGTGGAAATTTTTAACGGTCAGCTTCAGATGAGCCATCCGGACTATATGCTGTCCCCGGAACGACGGGAGGAAATACCCGCTCTGGAGCCGGTTTATCCTCTGACAGCGGGAATAAGCGGCAAGGTGATGACCCGGATCATCAGGGCCGCCCTGGAACGCGTTGTGGATTTGCCGGAATGGCAGGATGACGCGTTGCGGCGGCGGCAAGGCTGGCCCGGCTGGAAAGCGGCCTTGCTTAACCTGCATTATCCGGAGGGGGCAGGGGATCTTTTGCCGGAAAGTCCGGCGCGCCGACGGCTGGCTTATGATGAATTTCTGGCCAACCAATTGGCGCTGGCCCTGGTGCGCCGGCAGTCCCGACGCAAAAAGGGGCGGGCCTTGCGCGGGGGCGGGAAACTCACCCGCCAGTTATATCAGAATTTGCCCTATGAACTGACTTCATCACAGAAAGCCTGTCTGGAGGAAATCAGGGCGGATCTGGCGGCGCCAACCGCCATGATGCGACTGCTGCAAGGGGATGTGGGCAGTGGTAAGACAGTTGTGGCGTTGATCAGTATGCTTTGCGCGGTGGAAAGCGGGGCGCAGGCTGCGTTGTTAGCGCCGACCGAAATCCTTGCCCGTCAACATTATGAGAGTCTGAAGGAGCTTATCCAGGAACTCGACCTGCGCCTTGAGGTGCTGACCGGCCGGGACAAGGGCAAGGCGCGGGAAAAGACGCTGGCGGCGCTTGCTGCTGGCGAAATTGATATTCTGGTGGGAACCCATGCGTTGTTTCAGAAAGATGTAATCTATCATGATCTGGCCCTTGTGGTGATTGATGAACAACACCGTTTCGGGGTGGAGCAGCGGATGGCGCTGGCTGCCAAGGGGAAAGAAGGCGAAAGCATGAATGTTCTCGCTATGACGGCGACGCCCATTCCGCGCACCCTGACGCTCACGGCTTATGGGGATATGGACGTCTCGCGGCTGACGGAAAAACCGCCGGGCCGAAAGCCGGTGGATACCCGGACAATTCCGTTGGACCGGCTGGATGAAGTGGTGCAGTCTTTGGCGCGGGCCATTAGATCCGGGGCGCGAATCTACTGGATTTGTCCATTGGTGGAAGATTCTGAAGTGACAGACCTGGCCGCCGCCGAAGCGCGTCATCGGGAACTGGCGCAGATTTTTGGCGATCGTGTGGGGCTGGTTCATGGCAAAATGAAAGGCCGGGACAAGGATCAGGTTATGGCAAGGTTTGCGTCGGGGGATTTGGATATTCTGGTGGCAACAACGGTCATCGAGGTGGGGGTCAATGTGCCCGAGGCCACGGTGATGGTGATCGAACATGCCGAGCGTTTTGGCCTGGCGCAGTTGCATCAGCTGCGCGGACGGGTTGGCCGCGGCACAGGCAAGTCCGTTTGCCTTTTGCTGTACAGCAATAGCGGTGGAGAGACGGCCCGGGCGCGCCTCAGAATCATGCGGGAAACGGAAGACGGGTTCCGCATCGCCGAAGAGGATCTGCGGTTGCGGGGCGCGGGAGAGGTTCTGGGGACGCGTCAGTCGGGATTGCCGGACTTCAGGGTGGCGTCACTGGAGGCGCACCAGGATCTAATCCCCATCGCCCGGGATGATGCGCGTCTCATTCTGGAAAAGGATCCCGAGCTGAAATCGCCACGGGGGCGAGCGCTCAGAATCCTTCTCTACCTGTTTGAGCAGGACGAAGGCATCAAATATCTGCGGTCAGGATGAACTTTCATCGCCACCTTCTTTGTCTTTTACCGGTTGTGAAGGGTCTTTTTTCCCTGTCCAATCGGTAATGCGCGAGCCTTTTTCCGGCCGGGCCCTTTGGCGCAGGTCGCCAGTGCCATTTGCATCGACTTTATTGTTTTTCGGATCCACAAGACCTGCGGAAATCACATATTTTACCCCCTCATCAGGGGTCATGCTCAGATAAATCAGGTCCCGTTTTGGCACAAACAGTAAAAAACCCGACGTAGGGTTTGGGGTGGTGGGCAAAAACACATTGATGACTTCATTTTCCAGTTTTTCCTGCACTTCGCCCCTGTTTTCGCTGGTGACAAAGGCAATGGCCCACAAACCACGACGCGGATATTCCACCAGCACCACATCCTTGAAACTGGTGGCATTCTGGGAAATTACGGTTTCAAAGATCTGTTTCAACGTGCTGTATATGCTGCGGATGATCGGCATGCGATTGAGGATTCGTTCGCCGAATCTCAATAATGCCCGCCCAAACAGATTGGCCGCCAATGCGCCCAGCATGGTCAGGAAAACCACCACAATAACCAGCCCCAGGCCGGGAATGGAAAAGGGCAGATAATTTTCTGGTTGATAGGCTTCGGGGATCAGCGGCGTAACGTTGCGATCAACCGTGTCAATAAACATCCAGGCTAGATAAATGGTAATCCCGATCGGGGCCGCAACCACTAGCCCTGTCAGAAAATAATAGCGTAGGCGATGCATAAGCCCGGTTTTGAGCTGTCCGGAAGGATCGCCGGTTTCCGGAGTTTCTGGTGTGTTGTGTTCTGGCATGGTTCGTCAGCATCCCGAAATCGGCCGCCGGTTACCCGACAGCGTTATGGTTCAGACTATATATCCTGATTTGCCTAACCGGAAAAGAGGGCAGGACTATGATACCGTCGATTTTTCCGGGGTCAGGTCTTTTTCAAAAAGGCGGTAGGTCTTGTCATGTTGACACCCGATGGTTTCCAGCATTTTTTGCAGGCGGGTGTTTTCCTCCAGAACCCATCCCAGTTCCGCATGTGTGCAGCCGGCGGCCACGGCATGGATACGGCAGGTTTCAATCAGTGAAAAAGCCATGGCCCCGCCCAGTGCGCTATTCTGATGTTGGTGGCGTACTCCCATCAGCGGCACGCGCACGGTTTTATAGGAGGGGCGGAGTTTTAACCGCCAGAGCAGTTTGAAAATACCCGTGGGTAGCAGCCGGCCGTTTAGGTCGTGAATGATTTCATTCAGATTGGGCAGGGTGACCATCATGGCCTGGGCTTCGCCGTCCAGTTCCGCAATGTAAGTGAAATCCTCGCGGATCAGGAGCTTGAGATCCTTAACCGCCTGTTGAAGTTCCTTTTCCGTAAACGGCAAAAACCCCCAGTTTTGGGACCAAGCGTCATTATAGATATCCAGAATGATGCGCAAATCCCGGTCATACTGTTTCATATTGATGGGGCGGATGGTGATCCGGTCATTGGCCAGTACCCTTTTGACCAGCTTGTCGATGGCCGGCGGCAAGATTTCCTGGGTAATATCCAGCCAGTAGGCCCAGACATCCTTGACTTTCCGGTACCCGGCCGCCGTAACCAGTGTCTGGTAATAGGGACGGCTGTACGGCATCATCAGCATAGGTGGCCTGTGATACCCGTCCACCAGCATGCCGGTTTCTTCATTGATGGATAGGCTGAACGGGCCGATTATTTTTGTCATGCCTTGGTCACGCAGCCAGGCTTCAGCCGTTTCGAAAAGGGCCGCGGCGACAGCTTGGTCTTCAATGCAGTCGAAAAAACCGAAATGTCCAATCCTCTTCCCGTGATATTTGGGCACCAGGTCGTCGATCTGAGCGGAAATGCGGCCGACAACCTCGCCGCCCCGGCGGGCGATCCAGTATCGGGCGCGGGCATGTTCGAAAAAGGGATTCTTGTCCCGGTTTAAAATATCCCGACGTTCCATCTCCAAAGGCGCCACCCATTGTGGGTCATCAGCGAAAACCATATGCGGCAGCCGGATGAAACTGTTGAGCTGCTGTTTTGTGGTGACTTCCTCGATCTGCACAGCGGACTGTTTCACGTCAGGCTTTTCCTTCTGGAGTGTTGGGCTGGACTGTCGGGCTATCATATCAGGCCGGAATGATGCCAGAAAGGTGCTATTCCGCGGCCGTCTGTGTGTGCTCCGTAGCGGTTTTCTTATCTTTGGAAGTGTGTTTCAGCCGCCGTTCCCGGGGGGAATTATGGCTGACCCCGCCGGACATACGGGCAACCCAGGGATATTTTTCGGCCATTTCTGCGGTATATCCCAGGTCAAAGACTGTGGGGCTTTTTTCCAGTTCTGCGGGGTTGTCCTGATAGGTGCCGAACAATTTGTCCAGCCAGAAACTCATGATGCCGTAATTGACTTTTTCATTCTGAAAATGATGCATCACATGAAGTTTCTTGATTTTCTTCACATATTCATTTTTGGGCTTATAGGACAAATGCATAATGCAGTGGAAGAACTCATAAAAACAGGTAATGATCAAGCCCGTCGCAAACGCGGTTGCCGCGCCGCCAATGCCATCCAGCAGATACCCCACCGGAATGGTGGCCAAGGCAATCAGCGGCATGGTGGTATAGAGGGCCCCAAACAGAATGGACAAATCATAAGGGTCCTGGTGGTGATCATAATGCACCCGCTTCCAGGTCCGCGCGGTAATGGGGTTCTTATAAAAGATGTTGCCATGCAGAATATAGCGATGGGCCAGATACCAGACGAGGGGGTAAACCACATAGGTGATGGCCACGGCCGCTACATTGGCCCATAGACTGGTGACATGGGTTGCGGCAATATATATGGAGATCAGGGCAGCAATAATATATCCCTGAATGGCATAATATTGGAAATACGCCACCACCAATTCCTTTAAAGTCATCTTGTCCAGATGATGGGTTTTGTTTTTCCAGAAACCAAATCGTGCAACCACCTGTTATCTCCTGTGCCTTCTCTGTGAAAGCTTTACGCTAAAATATAGTGTCCGGATGCAATTATCCAATTGTTTTTGCAGATTTCCTTGATCGGGATCATTCTTCGGTCAAAAGAATAAAACTGATCCCGGCCAGACCAAATAGCAAGAACGGCAGCCATCCGGCCACAATGGCGGGAACGGCGCCATATTGCCCTAATGCCACAAATAGATTGTTGATGACAAAATAACTGAACCCCAAAGCCAGTGTCAGCAGAATACGCCCGAACAGATTTCCGCCGCGATGCAGTCCGAATGCGGCAAGTCCCGCGAGAAGCGGCATGAGAAGTGTGCTCAGGGGCGAAACGAATTTCTGATGGAGATAGGTTTTCAGATCGTTTGTGACGTGTCCTTCGCGCTCAAGCTGATCAATGGCGGTCAGCAATTGTTGTAGATTGACCTGATCCGCCTTGATGCCCAAAGCAATAAAACGTTCAGGCGGCACATTGGTTTTCCAGTCCAGGTTTTCGAGAGGGGTTACCTTCAGGGTGTCAATATCGAACTTCTTGACTTCAAAAAGCTTCCATTTGCCGTCCCGGTAGACTGCAAAGTCGGCCTTGATCAGGGCCTTGACCTGCAACTGGTCATTGCGGATATATTGGGTGACCCGGTCCAGCAGAAGAATGCTGCCATTGCGGCTGGCACTTTCGGCCTTGATCAGGTTGTTCCCATCCGTCACCCAGCTGTCGTAAACCCGGTCCGGCGCCGGCGGCACATTGGCGGCAAAATCATGTTCTTCCCAGTTTTTCAGCTCTGCTCTCGCGGTGACGGCAATTGTTTCATTAAACACAAAATGAATGGCAGCAACCAGCCCGGACATCAAAATCAGCGGCAATATTATGCGAAAGGCATTCCAGCCTGCTGCTTTCATGATGATGACTTCGTTGTGAATATTCAGTCCCGCCAATGACAAAATGGCGGCCAGCAACGCAACAAAAGGAGAAAACAATGAGACAAGTTGCGGCATGCGAAGCGTGACATAGGTCCACAAGTCAGCAAGGGTCGCGCCATCGCCGGCCAGAATGTCATCGGATTTGGCCAAGAGATCAAGAACCTGCAATGTTGAAATCAGGCCGACCAGAATAATTACATAACGAATGATGAATACCCGCGCCAGATACAGGTCAAGGCTTCCGGGATTGAACATCTGACCGATGACACTGGAAAATTTTGTTATTCTGTCCATGTCAGTTCACCGCACTCAGGCGCCGGGCAATTTTGCCGACGGCTTCCACCATTGCTTCATATACAATTTCCAGTTTCCTCAGCGGCATGCCGCCCACTTTATAGGCACCTACATAATAAAGCCGCGTTGTCAGCAAAATGAATAGCAGTGTCGGCCCCCAGATGGACAGCCAGGGCGATATCGCCCCTTCCGAGGCAAAGGCCAGACCGAATTCTAGAAGTTTGTGGTACACCAGCAGCACAACAATTCCGACGGAAATGCCCAGTGCTCGCCCGGACCGTTTGGCGACCAGGCCCAACGGCATGGCCAGGAAAGGGACGATCAGAATGGACAGCGCCCGCGCCGTACGGGAATGCAGGGCCGCAACGTAGGCTTCGTTACCGCTGTTGCGTTGTTGCCAGAGTTCAAGAAAGGTCATTTCTCGCGCATCTTCGCCACGCTCACGGAACTGTTCAAAAAGCGGCACATGAATAGGCAGGTCATGCATTTCAAAGTTCATGACCCGGGGACGGCTCTGGCTGATATCCAGATCAATCAACGTGCCGTTATAAAGTCTCAGGATCAGATAACGTTCGTCCGGAGAAACAAAAAAGCCGCCTTTTTTGGCGCTGATGGACTGAATCCGCCCGTCGGGACTTTCCTTTTGCGCGAAGATGTCAATCAGCTCGCGGCCCGACTGGCGGGATTCCTCGATCCTGAGGGTTAGCCCGTCGCCAAGGTCCGTAAAGGCGCCGGCCTTGATACTGGCGCCGAGGGCACCGCTGCGAACATCAAAATACAGGCCGTTATAGGCGTAACGGCTGTAGGGTTGGACAAACCCCACCACGATAACATTGACCATCAGCAGAAAGATGGCAATACCCAGTGAGGGCAAAAGCAGACGATTGAGGCTGAGACCGCTGGCCAGCAGGGCGTCCAGCTCGCTGTTCAGCGCCAGTTTGCGTATGGCCAGCAACACGCCCAGAAACATGGCGAGCGGAATAACCAGCGTGAGATATTGCGGCATGAGATTGCCCAGCATCCGCCAGACAATGTCAATAGGGCCGCCCTGATTGATTACAAAATCAAACAGGGTGAGCATTTTTTCCAGCAACAGAAGTAATGCGGCAATCCCCAAAGTGATCACCAGCGGAATAATCGTTTCACGCAGAATGTAATAGTCAATTTTTTTGAGCATTGCTGATCATACCGCACGGGGTTTTGCTATTTTGGGCTGGATTTTGCGCGCAATCCTGCCTATAGCTGCTAGTACAAAAAATATACCGAAAAGGGAAATGCTTTTTCCCTGTTTACAGGTCCGGGCTAAGATTTTTTTATGTCCATTATGCGGCGGATAATCAAATAATGGCCATAATTTTCTTATGCCTTGCTGTCAGAATAACAGAATAACCGGAAAAAAGAATTGAGCATTATTGCCATCCTGACCAGCCCGGCGTCATTCGAGGGCACCGATGAAATGACCCGATTGAGAGAGGTCATTCATGGCGGCTCGGGCATTATTCATTATGAAGTGGAAAAACACAATCATATCGGTGAGGCGCTCCGGACTTTTGCACGAAGTGGCGCGAAGGCGCTTGTCATTATCGGGGACAAGGCTCTGGCGTCGGCGACATTTGAATTTCTGGTGGAAAAAAATCCCTTTGACGGCCCTCCGCCGCCGATCGCCATATTACCGGCCGGGGATAATAATATTGTGGCCGAAAATCTTGGTGCTGTCAGCGCGGTTCCTCATCGGGAATTAACGCGGATACTGGAACGTCATAAAAACGGACGGCTTCTGCAGGACAGTCTGAGCTTGCCGCTGATGAAAATTGAAGGCGTTTATGGGGTTGGAACCTTATATGGCCTGTTTTTCTGTACCGGGGAGATTATCGGCGAAAAAGCCCTGTTTCATCGTGGTTTTGCGCCGCCGGGACTACGGCGGCGTTTGGGACATGCCTGGCGGGCGTTGGCAGTTACCCGGAAAGCCTATCTGCGTGCCCTTAAAGATAAAAATATGGACAAAACCATCCGTATTAACGTCAATCAGCGCGGCGCGGTTGTGGGACGATTCTTTATGGTGGTGCTGACTACAATGAACAGAGGGCTTCTTGGAGCCGAGTTGCCAGAGGCATCGGAGGGGGCACACCTGAATTTTCTGAGCGTGGAAAACACGTCGGATGCTGTTCTGAAAAATGGTCGGCAGCTGGTCAGGGGCCGGTATGAAAACCGTGTCCTTCCAGGACTGGTCATGAGTCGTGTACGGCATGTCCGCCTTGTCCAGGACGGCCGGTTTATTCTGGACGGAAGTTATTTTGAGCCGGATAAAAACGGCGAACTGCTGATTTCCGCAACAGTTCGCCTGAATTTTATCCTTTTATCCTGATTATCCTTTTATCCCAGCCGGGGAGGACTCAGGCCGTTTGCAACCGCCGGAGGTCCTGTTTTAAGACCCCCATGCGCTCGCCCACAAGTTTGAATTTTTCAAGCATCAGGTCAATTTGTTCAAAACTGTGAGCGGCCGACAGGCTGCATCTTAACAGATTATAATTGTTGGGAGTTGCAGGAGGCAGGGCCAGATTGACATAGACCCCTTCTTTGATCAGTTCGCCCCAGAATGCGATGGCCGTTTGAATATCGTCGATAATGACAGCAGCAATGGGGCTTTCCCCTGTGGTGCCCATGTTAAAGCCAATATCCGCGAGCCCTTTGTTCAGGCGCATGGAATTGTCGAGCAGTTTTTCGCGCAGATTGGTGCTGGCAATGATTTGCAGGGCCTTGGTCGCGGAAGCCACCACAGACGGGGGCAGGGAGGCCGTAAACATATAGGGACGGCAAACCAGGCGGAGCACCTCGAATTTGGGATGGTTGGAAACGCAATAACCGCCAATGGTGCCCACGCTCTTGCTAAAAGTGCCGACAATGAAATCAATCTGGTCTTCGACCCCCTGGGCCTGGGCCACGCCCCGGCCGGTTTTGCCAAACACGCCGATGGAGTGGGCCTCATCCACCAGAATATAGGCATTGTGTTTCTTGGACACGGCGGCGAGTTCCTTTAATGGTGCCTGGTCGCCAAGCATGCTGTAAACCCCTTCCACGACAACCAGAATTCCGGCGTCCGGGTCTTGGCGGCGGACGCGGGTTAACCGCTTGTCCAGATTTTCGGGATCATTATGGGTAAAGCGAATGACAGTGGCGTTGCCCATGGCGCAGCCATCATAAATACTGGCGTGGCTATCGGCGTCAATCAGGACATAGTCCTTGGGACCGGCGAGGGTGGAGATAATGCCGAGATTAGCCTGATAACCGGTGGAAAAAACCATGGCGTGTTTGGTGCCATAGAATTTCTTGAGCTCTTCTTCCAGTTTTTTATGGCTGTGATAGGTGCCATTGAGCACGCGGGAGCCGGTGGTGCCGGTGCCCTGGGTGAGAAGGGCTTCCTGTGCGGCAGCAACGGCATCCTCATTAAAAGTCATGCCCATGTAATTATTGGTGCCCGCCAGAATGGTTTTACGGCCGTTAATGATGGCCTCTGTGGGAGAAAGGATTTTCTCCATACTGACGGTAAACGGGTTCCCTTCCCCTTCCGGCAGAGCACGGAAATGGTTCAGGGTTGTGTCGAATTTTTCAAATAAATCGGTAGTCATTGGTCTTTAAGAATTTTTTCAACGGCTGCAGATACCTGACCGACTTTTTCCAGGTCCGGGAGAATATTCAACGGGACCGTAATATCAAAATGATCCTCGATGGCGGCGACGAAGTCCATCACGGCCAGAGAATCTAGTTCCAGGTCGGTGGTAAAGGATGTATCCGCGGTCAGTTCGAGGCCTTTCGTATTGAAGGGCTCCAGCAGCGTAAAGATCTGCGTCAAAATCTCGTTATTGTCCTGTGTCATATTCCTCGCCCTAGTCATGCTTCTCCGCAACAGGGAAAGCCATTCTAATTATCTATAGGTTATAATAAATTATTCTGTCTGTACCAGCGAAAACTTTTTTCAAGTCCCTCATGTAATGAGACTTGCGGCTGCCAGGGAAGGACATCCTTAGCATGCTCATCCCGGCATATCCAGTCGGGATGACATAATTCGTTAACTTTTCCCGGAGAGACCATGGGGATGTAACGGAACAATTTTGACAAAATTATGTTGGCATGCGCAAAAGTTTTGAGCGGCGCGTGGCCCACAGTCAGTGAAAAAGCCGGGCGCCCAATGAGGCGGGCGGCGGTGGCAAAGACATCACCAAGCGCATATCCGCCTGGCGTACCGTCATCTATATCCAGGATTCGACCATAGGCGCTGTCCCGAAGCGCTGCATCGGCCAATGCCGTGATCAGATCCTCTACATAAATGACCGCCACCCGGTTGGCCGGATTTCCCGGAACCAGCGCGAGACGCCATTTGAGGGATTTAAAAAGTTTGAGAATTTCCATATCCCCCGGGCCATAAATAGCTGGGGGGCGGAATATGGTCCAGGGCAGATCGTCCGGGGCCTCCCGGATCAGCATTTCTTCTCCCTGACGTTTACTTTCCGCATAGGCGGACAAATGGCGCTCCCGAGCCGCCAGAGACGAGAGCAGAATAAAATGAGGTCGGGCGTTCTGACGTTGTAGAGCGGCCAGCAGGGCCTGCACACTGTCGCGGTTGACCGTGGTGAATCCCTTGAAGTTGCGCGCCTTGACGGCGCCAGCAATGTGATACAACACCTCTGCCCCCATCACCAGCTTTTCCAGGGCGGCCTTGTCTGCGAATGTGCCTTTGATCCAGGTGATGCCAGGGTGTTCGGGTTGGGGCCTGCGGGTAAGGGCGCGAACCTCTACTCCCCGGTCCGCAAGATAACGGATCAGGTGTGACCCGACAAAACCGGTGGCCCCTGTCACAGCGGCTGTTTTTATCATCTGACTCAACGTATAAACTTATTTCCAATCAAACGGTTCTAAAGTGAATTGTGATAGGTTTCACTCTGGCAACAAAGTAAAACGGTAACCCCTGCCAGAGAGATTACCGTTAGAGAGATTGCCGTTAGGATTTTCATTTCGTCAACCGGATGGCTCAGGGGGCCAGGGTACCGGAGAGATATTGTTGCCGCGCCTTGGTCCGACTCAATTTGCCAGAAGAGGTTCGTGGCAGAGAGCGCGGCGGCAGCAGCACCACCTTGGCCGGCATGCCGATCAACGATTTGACCTTGTGTCTGATCTTGTTTTCCAGTTCCTGCCGTTCGGCTTCGTTGCGGGATCGGCATTGTACCAGTATGGCAGGAACTTCTTCATTGTTTTCACCGGGAATGGAGATAGCGGCGCTGTCACCAGATCGCAGCTCCGGCAATTGCTCGACAGCCCATTCAATGTCCTGTGGCCAGTGATTTTTACCGTTAATGATGATCAAATCCTTGATCCGGCCAATGATATAGATGGCGCCATCCGCCATATATCCCATGTCTCCGGTATCCAGCCAGCCGTCTTCAGACAGGCATTGGCGAGTGGCTTCCTCATCCTGAAAATAACCGGACATGACGCTGGTGCCACGCACGCAAACCCGGCCGATCTGACGTTCGCCGAGGGCGTTGTCATTTTCATCCCGGATTTCCATTTCATATTCAGTGAGCGGAATACCGCAATTCACCACTTCCCGGTAATTAGCACCATTGCCGTTGGCTTTGGTGAATTTTTCCAACATTTTGATTTCGCCGTTCAGGACACGCTCATCAACGAGATCGACCTCAACGCCCTTGCCCAGTTTGGCGAAACTGACGGCCAGCGTACATTCCGCAAGGCCATAGCTCGGCAGGAAAGAGGTTTCGCGGAAACCAACATTTTTAAATGTTTCATGGAAATTGCGGAGCACATCGGGACGGATCATATCTCCGCCGATCCCCGCGACCCGCCAACAGGACAGGTCCATGCCCTCGGTGTCTGTGCCGTTGGCCCGACGACTGCAGATTTCATATCCGAAAGTGGGGCTGTAGGTGATGGTGCCCCGGTTGCGGGAAATCAGTTTCAGCCATTGCATCGGGCGACGGGCAAAAGCTTCCGTTGCCAGATAGTCGGTGGTCATCTGGCAGGCAAGAGCAGACAGCAACGTGCCGACCAGCCCCATGTCATGGTAAAATGGTAGCCAGGAGACCAGGCGGTCATCGTCCCGCACGTCAACCCCTTCTTTGCCAATCCCATAACAATTGGCCATCAGGGAACGATGGGTGACAGCTACGCCATGCGGAAACCGGGTACTGCCCGAAGAATATTGAAGATAAGCCAGGTCGTCCGAGTTGGCCTTGTGTAATTCAATATCCTTGAGATCGGCCAGTGTGGCCTGAGCTTCAAAGGTATCGGCCGAACCCACATATTTCATGTCCAGCCCCTGGGCGGCTTCATCCAGTAGCGGCAGCATGTATGACGCCGAAAATGCCACACTGGCGCCACAGCTTTTCATCTGTTGATGAAGCTGGCGCGTATAACCTTCGCGTCCGCCAAAAGAAGTGGGCAGGGGCAGGGGGACCGGCAGAAGCCCGGCATACTGACATCCCAGGAAATAGCAGACAAAATCCTCGCTGGTTTCGGCAATAAGGGCCACTCTTTCCCCTTTTTTGAAACCGAACAGAATCAGCCGCCGGCCGATTTCCTGGGCCCGATCTCTGATCTGGGCATAGGTGATACTGCTTTCCAGTTCCCCACGCGGAGAATAAAAGTTTAGCCCTCTGATCCCTTGTGCTGCATAATCCAGGGCATCAAGAAGGGTGTCAAAATCCGCAAAACGCCTTGGCAGCGTCGGATCTACTGTAGGTATAGGTTCACGCATATACGTTTTTTATCACTACCTAAGCCTGGTTAATCTATTTTCTTTAAAACGGAACATTCCATAAATCGGGTATATCCCGTTAACTTAATTTCACTCTCGATACAGTTTGTCGACATGTATCGCAAGAATTTTATTTGTCTTTTCGATTTAATTTATTCTACGCCAGAGAGGTTTTTACCTGTTGAAAGTTTACTAACTTGCTGATTTATATGTCAATTATTTCTTTTTGACATTTTCTGCCGCAAAAAACCTCTGGACAACTGTACGGCAACTTGTCGAGATGAGGTGGGCGGGATAGTCTGTGAAGACACAAAAAGACACTGTGCCGGTTCCGTACGGACAGCGGGTGCGTAAAATAGCCCGCGTTCTGGGGGAAGGGAGCTGTGAATAATGAATGACAGAAATGATGAGCTTAAGGCATGCAGAACTCAAGGGATTTTCAGGAAATAAAGCGCACGCAGGACAGTCAACAGAGGCGTAAGATCCAGGAAATTTCACGCGACTATCTGCGCAATGCCACTTATCGTTATCTTGAACGTTATGCCACCTCCGAAGCCAATCTGAGAAAAGTTTTACTGAACAAGGTGGCGCGGCGCACACGGGAGGTGCCGGTGTCACCAGAGACCATGCAGGAAATATCTTGCTGGATTGATGAGATTATCGCCACATGTCGGAAGATGGGTATGGTGGATGACCGGTTTTATGCAGAAAGCCGGGCGCGCACCCTGATCCGCAGGGGGAATTCCCGACTGAAAATTTTTCAGAAATTGCGTGCTAAGGGACTGTCCATAGCCTTGATCGAGGAGGTTTTGGCAGATTTACAGGAAGAAATGGCGGATCCTGAACTGGTGGCGGCCATCAAATATGTCCGGCGGCGGCGGTTTGGCCCTTTTTCGGGGGTACAGACTGATGAACAACAAACGCAAAAACAGATGGCAGCCATGGCACGGGCGGGCTTTTCCTATGACATGGCGCAAAAGGTTCTGGGGGCGTCGCGCGAGACGCTGGAAGATCTGCTTTATGCCTCATCCGCCATGGGGCCCTCTTCATGAGAGCGGGCCGGATCTTGCGGCGTCTGCTGCCGCCTGGCCGTGAGGAAGCTGCGCTGGTTTCCATTAAGCTTGGCAATGTATATGGCGGCCTGTTTCTTTATATCGGGGTCCTTTTACCATTCTGGGCCGTATGGATGCAGTCCAAAGGACTGAGCCCCTCCGAAATTGGCATCATTATGACGGTTCCCTTTATCACCAAGCCGTTCATTCCGCTTCTGGTGACCCAGTTTGCTGACCGTATCGGTAGCGCCCGGCCGCTTTTTCTGATTAATTTGGGATTGTCTGTGATCTTTTTTGTCCCGTATCTTTTCGTTGACAGTTTCTGGGAAATTTTCTGGGTTACGGTGCTGTTTAACCTGTTCGTCCCGTCTTTGATGCCACTGCTGGAATCCATGTCCGTCTATCATACCCGAAAGCTGGGTATTCACTACGGGCGGGTCAGGTCCGCCGGATCTTTGACGTTTATTTTCAGTTCCCTGTTGATGGGCGCTGTTCTGACCCGCAGCACAACGGACTGGGTGATGGTCCTGGCACTGGTTTTTCTGGCGTTGAGTTTTTCAGCTGCTCTGTTCCTGCCCGAAGATCAGCGCCGAAAAATGCCGGAGGAGAATGGGGAACGCTCGGTCGGAGAGGAACAGGAAACTCCTTTGAAATTTTTGCTGACCAACCGCAATTTTCTGATTTTTCTGGCAGTTTCCGGCCTGATCCAGATGAGCCATGGCGTCTATTACGGCATGGGCAGCCTGTACTGGAAGACACATGGCATTCCGGAAAACATTATCGGGCTTCTCTGGAGCGTGGGGGTAGTTGCGGAAATCATTGTTTTTATGTTCTGCAGCAAGATTATTGCCGCCTTGCGCCCTATGCATGTCTTTATGGTCATTGGGCTGTCGGGTGTGATCAGGTGGATCATATTGGGCGGTACGCTCTCGGTTCCCGTCCTGCTTCTGGCACAATTAATCCACGGCCTGACCTATGGGGCCGCACATCTTGCCGCCATTTATTATATTGCGGCGCGAGTGCCGCAAAACTGCGCCTCAACGGCTCAGGGACTCTATAGTGCCATTCCCTTGGGTCTGGCCTCTGGTGCGACTATGATGTCGGCCGGTTATCTTTATGAAGGGTTTGGCGGTAAGGCTTATTGGGGAATGGCTCTGATGTGCCTGTTGGCAGTTTTAGTGGCTAGAAAACTGCGTCGGGTTACCGAAGAGTGACGGATTTTTGCCATTGTTCCGTATTATACAGGACAGTGAGACTAGGTCGTAAACTCATTGAAATATCCTGAAAGACCTTGAATAAGGAGATACAAAATGATGAAACGGAATATACGGAAATATATGGTGGCAACCGTGGCGGGGCTGGTGTTGGGGGCAAGCGTTGGCGTTGTTTCCGGCGTGGCGGAGCCTTCCGAGAACTGGACCGGTCCCATGCCGGGTTCTCATGGGCCTGGCTCCCAGGGTATGAAAGGGCATGGCATGATGCACAAACACATGATGCATAAACATATGCTGATGACCCTGGCGGACAAGAACGGTGACCGCAGCCTTTCAAAGGCAGAAATGGACGCTTTTCATAAGGAATGGTTGGCGCGTTCTGATAAAAACGGGGATGGCGCGTTGAATCTTGCTGAGTTTGACGCCATGCATGAGGCAATGCGCGAAGAAATGCGCAACCGGCATATGCAAAAACGTTTCAAGGGACTCGACAGCAATAAGGATGGCAAGGTAAGCCTGCAGGAAATGCAGGAACATGCCGATAAACGTTTTGAGATGATGGACCGCAACAAGGACGGGGAACTGAACCGGGAAGACCGCAAGCCCATGAAACCTTACGGTAAGCGCTAACAAATATCACAAATACGCTCAGCAAGTTACTGGCGACGATGAATGGCGGGCGTATTCCCGCCATCTTTTTTGGTTATAAAAGGGCCTTCGGGGATATCCTCTCTTGCAGTTATGGGGAATGAAGACTATTTTCCATCAACAGCACAAAATGATTTTGACGACAATGTCTCTTGTTGAGGAGTTTTGATATGATCAAGGGCTCAATTACGGCCTTGATTACGCCGTTTCGGGACGGGAAGTTTGATGAGGACGCTTTCCGTAAGTTCGTAAACTGGCAGATCGAACAGGGATCGCACGGGTTGGTGCCCTGTGGCACGACCGGGGAATCACCAACCCTGGACCATGACGAACATCGCAGGGTGACCGAAGTCTGTATCGAGGTTGCGGCGGGCCGCGTGCCGGTAATTGCCGGATGCGGGTCCAACTCAACAAAAGAGGCAGTGGGGTTGATCCGCCATGCTTCAGAGGCAGGGGCAGATGCGGCGCTTGTGGTCACACCCTATTATAACAAGCCCACGCAGGAAGGGTTGTTTCAGCATTTCAAGGCGCTGAATGATGCCAGCGACATCCCGATCATTATCTACAATATTCCGCCGCGTTCCGTGATTGACATGAGTGTGGAAACCATGGCCCGCTGTTATCGGGAATTGGATAAGGTAATCGGGGTCAAGGATGCGACCGGCAATGTGGCTCGGGTGCCGTTGCAGCGGGCAGCCATGGGGCCTGATTTTCTGCAACTGTCCGGGGAAGATCAGACGGCACTGGGCCTGATGGCGCATGGCGGACACGGCTGTATTTCAGTGACGGCAAATATCGCGCCGGCGCTGTTGGCGAAATTTCAGGAAGCCTGCCTGGCCGGAGAGTACAAAACTGCACTTGGGATCCAGGATCGTCTGACGCCTCTTCATGACGCTATGTTTGTGGAAACAAGCCCCGGTCCGGTGAAATATGCCGCCGAACTACTGGGGTTATGTTCTGCGGAAACGCGCCTGCCGATTGTACCGGTCAACGAGAATACCCGGAAAACTGTCAAGGCGGCCCTGATCAAGGCTGGGCTTCTGGACGCATAAATGGCCAAGAATAAAAACAGCGGGCACAAGGTGGTGGCCGAAAACCGCAAGGCCCGCTTTAACTTCACCATAGAAGAGGATTTTGAGGCCGGTATAGTCCTGAAGGGCACCGAGGTGAAATCCCTGCGTCAGGGAGAGGCCAATATTTCCGAATCCTATGCCGAAGTTAAGGATGGCGAGGTGTGGCTGGTGAATTCCTATATCAAGGAATATGATATGGGCAACCGGTTCAACCATGATGCTCGGCGTCCGCGCAAGCTGTTGCTGCATAAGCGGGAAATTAACCGGATTTTTGCCGCGGTCCAGCGTAAGGGCATGACTCTTGTGCCGCTTTCTCTATATTTTAACGAACATAACAAGGCGAAAGTCAAACTGGCGCTGGCCAGAGGGAAAAAGGTCCACGATAAACGGGCTACGGAAAAGGAACGTGACTGGAACCGGCAAAAATCACGTCTGATGAAGGACCTCGGCTAGACTGAATTGGCCAGACTGAATTGGCCAGACTGAATTGGCCAGACTGAATTGGCCAGAGTGAATTGTGATGAGTTTGATACAGTTCACTCTAGCGGGCATAGTCCGGCACGGCCTTGGCGGGGCCGAATTTCCAGCTGCCGTCCGGTTGCAGGCAGGCCGTGCCATAGGCCGGAACGGTTTCGTTGCCGACGGTAATGGTGGTCTGATACTCCCGTTCCTGCAGGCATGAACTGTTGGTGCGGATCTGTTGGGGGCTGGAAGCCACCCAGCCGCTTCCTTGTACCGGCTGCTGCACATAGGCGGGGGCAGTTTCGGTTTTGGGGTGAGACTGTGCCGCCTGTGTCAGGCCGTATACCAGCAAACCGCCCGCAATCAGCCCCAGCGCCACGTCACCGCTGCCATGTCCATGAAAATGACCTCTGAAATGCAGGCCACGCCCGTATCTGTAGGGGTGATGATAATATCGGCCATACCCGTAATGCCCGTAATAGTGGGAACGGTAATGAGGTCTGTAATGATGGCGGTAGTGGTGTTTATGGTGTTTATAATGAGATCTGTAATGATGGCCGTAATGGTGTTTCTTGTAGTGATGGCCGCCCTTATGGTGCCGGCCACCCGCGTTTGCTTCAACGGTGGTGATCAGGCCAAAGGACAGAACGCCCATCACCAGAGCAGTTTTTTTAATCAATGGACCCAGCTTAAACATGATATGCCCTCTCCGGTTCGTTAGGTCCCCCTTGCACCATATGCCCATATTATGCGGGGGATCCTGAACTGCTCCTGAACGCGGCCGCTGGGTTCTGTTTATTTGCTGACTTTTTTCTGAACTGTGGGATAGATGATTTTCAGGAAATCGTCCGGTTTCAGAAAGCCGCCTCCCCAGTTATCATTATACGCGCGGAGGGGATTCTTTTCCACAGCCGCTTCATAGGTCAGCCCGGCCCGGGCCAGTGGTTCCACTGCGGCGACAACGCCTGTCAGCATATCGTGAAAGTTTTGCAGGTCCTGCCGACGGGCGAGGGGGCCGTGGCCCGGAATGATAATGGTCTCTTCATCGGCCATGTCGAGAAGTTGGCTAACGGCACGGATCAGCCCGTAAATGGAACCGCCCGCGCCGGTGTCAATAAAAGGATAAAATCCGTTAAAGAACAAATCACCCGTATGAATAATGTTGTGGTCGTTGAAAAACAGTACACTGTCGCCGTCAGTATGGGCGTGAGCGAAATGTCGGGCGGTGATGTGCTGTCCGTTCAGGTGGAACGTGACCTGATCATTAAAAGACAGCACAGGCAGGGCTTCTTTTGGCTGGGCCGGTGTGGCTCTGTTGAAAAATTCGATGACCTGATCCGTGCTCAGGCGTTTATAGACATTGTCGTGGGCGACGATGATGGCGCCTTTTTTACCCAGATTTTCATTTCCACCGGTATGATCGAAATGATAGTGGGTATTAATGACAAATTTGACGGGCTTGTCGGAAATTTCTTTCAGGGCTGTGAGGATCTTGTCCGTAAGAGGGGCAAACTGATCATCAATCAGGAAAATGCCATCTTCCCCGGCGGCTACCCCAATATTCCCGCCACGCCCCTGAAGCATGTAGACACCGCCTTTAATTTCAGTGGTGGTAATTTTCACATCCGCCATATTGTCCTGTGCCTGGCCAGGGCCGCTTGCCAGGGCCAGGGTCAGGGTCAGGGCTAGGGTGAGGGTCAAAACAGAAATAATTTTTCTCATGATAATCCCCTAAAGATCTGTTGCATGGCAAGAAGGTATCATAAAATGACCTGCTCAGCCTAGATATGAAAGGAGTTTCTTTTACAGGAGGAAAATTACCGTTCTAGGTAGGCTGTAATTTTGTCAAATACTTGTTCGAACATTTCCGGCGTGAGGCGGCCGGTATTGGTGTTGTATCGGGAACAGTGATAACTGTCGATCAGGGCGAGCCTTTCCGGTCCGCAGTCCGTCGATCCTCTTTCAAAGATATTTCCCAGTTCGTGAAGGGCGCCGTGGGCAAACCTGTATGCCGATTTTTTCAGGCCAAAGGCGCTGAGCACCGCATTATGAGCTACCAGCCCCAGCGCAAGCACAAGCCGAACATGGGGCAGGGCGTTAATTTTATCAGTAAGGAAGGGACGGCAGGTTTTTTCTTCCTGAGAAGTGGGTTTGTTTTGCGGCGGCACACAGCGCACGGCATTGGTGATCAGGGCCCTTTTGAGCGTCAGGCCGTCCTGCGGGTCTGCCCGGTACTGACCGTCGGCAAAACCGTATTTGATCAGGGTCGGATAAAGCAGGTCGCCGGCATAATCCCCGGTAAAGGGGCGGCCTGTCCGATTGGCCCCTTTTAACCCCGGGGCGAGCCCTACGATCAGTAGTTCTGCCGCCGGATCACCGAAAGAGGGCACTGCGCCATTGTAAAAGGCCGGATACGTTTTCTGATTGTCGTGCCGAAACGTTACCAGGCGGGGGCAAAGGGTGCAGTCCCGCGGTGGCTCCCCAACTTGTCCAGTGGGAGCAAAGACAGAAGATGTCATTCAAAGGTCTCCGGGATCTGACGGCCGAATTCATGGTACATGTCGGCCAGTTCAATGAAGGAATCAGCCTGCCGGCGGAGCTCATCGGCAATCATTGGCGGTGTGGTTTTGGTGCTGCTGACCACGGAGACCCGCACCCCCCGGCGCTGCACGGATTCAACAAGGCGGCGAAAATCCCCGTCTCCGGAAAACAGCACCATGTGATCTACATATTCAGCCAGGTTCATCATATCGATGGCCAGTTCCATGTCCATGTTGCCCTTGATTTTCTTTTCCCCCCTATGGTCGACAAATTCCTTGGTGGGTTTGGTGATCAGGGTATAGCCATTGTAATCAAGCCAGTCGACAAGCGGACGCAAAGGGGAATATTCTGATTCCTCAATCAGGGCAGTATAATAATTTGCCCGCAACAGAATGCCCCGTGTGGCAAAATATTCACGAAGCCGTTTGTAGTCTATGTCAAAATTCAGGGCCTTCGCTGTGGCAAAAAGGTTGGATCCGTCAATAAAAAGTGCAAGTTTTTCGTTAGGATAGAAATACATCCGAATATCCTGTTAATTTATCTTCGCCAATAGAAAACCCAAGAGAAAACGATGAATTAAATATTGCTCTAGACTAGCATGAAATATTTTCAATATCAAAGGCCTGGATGATGATATTATTACATGGCATGAATGGGGTTCACTGATTGGGCAAGGGACTTTAAAACATAACAAAAGTTGATATTAGCGGGAAGTGCAGTGATATTGATCGGCTTGGGCAGCAACCTTGTTTCCGAGGTGCATGGTAGCCCCAAAAACATCCTAAAAGAAGCTCTTCGCTGTCTTGGCAAAAGAGGGGTTAGGGTTATCAATGTTTCCCCTTTTTATGAAACGGAACCGGTTCCTCGTTCGGATCAGCCGTGGTTTGTGAATGCGGTAGCCCAGCTGCATACAGAGCTTTCCTGTGATGAGCTTCTGGCCGTTTTGCATGACATAGAACGGGAGATGGGGCGGGTGCGTAAAATCCGCTGGGAAGCGCGGATTATTGATCTGGATCTGTTGGCGTACCACGACCTGGTTATGCCCTCTCTTGCCATATGGACCAATACGGCGGCGGAGACGGGGCCCTCCGTTATGATGACGGGGCAGATTTTTGTGCCGCACCCTCGCTTGCATCAGCGACGGTTTGTGCTGCTGCCATTGCAAGATGTGGCGGCGGACTGGCGTCATCCTGTATTCAGACAGACGGCAGAAGAATTGCTTGCAAATTCGCCCGGGGAGCAGGAAGGTGTTGTCCGTAAGCTAGAGTGAATGTGCGAGAGTGAATTGCGATGAGATTGACACGATTTACCCTAACGCGGCCGTCCATCATCAAGCGCTGGTCGGACGACAGGCTGCTGATAAGCGGGACACGGCGGAAAAAGAGGACGTTCTGCCCTTTACAGACGGAAGATAGGGTTGTATAAGCCTCGTTTCTGGAACATAGCAGATTGGAGATCGTTGCGGCATGGCACGCGTTACAGTTGAAGATTGCGTAGATAAGGTACCAAACCGTTTTGAGCTTGTCCTGGTAGCTGCCCAGCGGGCCCGGCAGATTTCTTCCGGCGCTCCTTTGACCGTTGATCGGGATAATGACAAAAATCCTGTGGTGGCCCTGCGTGAGATTGCCGAGGAAACCGTCAAGGTTGAAGATTTGAAAGAAGCGCTGATTCGCAGCCAACAGAAACATGTGGAAGTGGATGAGCCGGAAGAAGATGATCTTTCCCTGCTGCTGGCCGGGCAGAAGCTGGAAGAAACCAATCAGGATCTGACGGCTGAAAACCTGTCCATGATTGCCGGGGAAATGATGGGCGAAGCCGGGAAAGAGGATGAGCAAAAAGATGAGGAGTGATCCTCTTTTCCTCATCAAAAGGATTTGAGGAAGTTCCAACCTCGGACAGGGCCTGCATGATCTTTTCTGCAGGCCTTTGTTTTTGAGGGGTGAAGACCAATTTTTGTATGAAATTTTTTACATGTCTTTAAGGACCTTTCTGGTCTACTTATATCATTGGTGTCATAGCGGTCATCATGAGAAACGAGTAACGGGTTGTGATTAGGCAATACGAACTGGTCGAACGGGTGAAGTCCTACGATCCGGAGACTGACGAAAATCTCCTGAACAGGGCTTATGTGTTCTCCATGAAGGCTCACGGCAAGCAGCTCAGAGCCAGCGGCGACCCCTATTTTTCACACCCCCTGGAGGTCGCGGGTATCCTGACGAACATGCAGCTGGACTGCAATACCATCGTGACGGCATTGCTGCATGACACCATTGAGGACACGGTGGCCACTCGCGAACAGATCGAGGAACTGTTTGGCGAGGAAATTGCCAAAATGGTCGATGGGGTAACCAAACTGTCCAAACTCGAATATGTCTCGGAAAATTCCAAACAGGCGGAAAATTTCAGCAAGTTCCTGCTGGCCATGTCCAATGACATCCGGGTGTTGCTGGTCAAACTTGCCGACAGGCTGCACAACATGCGCACGCTGCATTATATCCGCAAAGAGGAAAAACGGGTTCGTATCGCCCGGGAGACCCTGGACATTTATGCGCCACTGGCCGAACGCATCGGCATGCAGGAAGTAAAGGAAGAACTGGAAGGCCTTGCTTTTCCCTATGTTTATCCGGAAGCTTATGAATCCATCATCAAACGTCTGGAATATCTTCATGCCAATACGGCGGATATTCGCGATCAGGTGATCCGTGAACTCGAAATGCTGATGGAGGAAGCCGGCATTGAAGCAGAAGTCAAGGGCCGGGAAAAGAAACCTTATTCCATCTGGCGTAAGATGACCTACCGCAATGTAAGCCTGGAAAATCAGGCGGACATTCTTGCTTTCCGGATTATTGTCGATGATCGGGAAACCTGTTATCGGGCGCTGGGCGCGGTACATCAGAAATGGCAGGCTGTTCCGGGATTGTTCAAGGACTATATTTCCATGCCCAAGCCGAACGGTTATCAGTCCCTTCATACTGCCGTGATCGGCCCGCAGAAGAACAAAATTGAAATCCAGATTCGCTCAACGGAAATGGATGCTGTGGCGGAAAAGGGGGTGGCGGCACACTGGACCTACAAGCAGCACGCCAACTCTAAGGAAGGCGCCCAGTTCCGCTGGCTGCAGGATCTTCTGGAAATCCTGGAACATTCCGCCGATCCCGAAGAGTTTCTTGAACACACCAAACTGGCCATGTATCAGGATCAGGTGTTCTGTTTTACCCCCAAGGGAGAACTGATCAGCCTGCCGCGCGGAGCCACGGTGGTGGATTTTGCTTATGCGGTGCATACCCGTATCGGCGATACCTGTGTGGGCGGTAAAATCAACGGCAAACCGGTCCAGCTCAGAACCATACTGAAAAACGGGGATCAGGTGGAAATCCTGCGCTCCAAAGCACAACACCCGTCCCCCACCTGGTTGAACTTTGTAATTACCGGCAAAGCCAAATCCGCCATCCGACGTTTTATCCGGCTGCAAAAAAAGAATGAATATATCAAGCTGGGACGCAGTATTCTTGAACGCTCCTTTCTGCGGGAAAGCCGGGAATTTACCCAGAAATCCATTGGCCTGGCGGCAAAGAAACTGAATATGGGCGGGGTGGATGAGGTTTATGAAATGGTCGGAAAGGGGGAACTTTCAGATCGCAAGGTTCTTGAGACCGTTTTCCCGGGAATCAAGCTGAACGGAAAGGACAATAATCGGCCCCTCAACGGCGCAGATGAAAATGGTGAGAAAAAGAAGAAAAACAGATCCATTCCGATCCGTGGCCTGACGCCAGGGCTGGCGGTGCATTTGGCAGAATGCTGCCATCCCTTGCCTGGCGACAGAATTGTGGGCATCAGCACCACCGGTAAGGGAATCATGGTGCATACGATTGATTGTGATGCGTTGGAAGCGTATTCCGAAACCCCTGAAGCGTGGCTGGATTTGTCCTGGGCGGAGCAGGAGGAGGATCTCGGCTTTTTTGTGGGGCGGATCGAAATGCTCCTGGATCATGAACCCGGCGTGCTGGCAACGGTTCTGAATATCGTGGCCCTGGAACGGGGCAATGTGAGCAACATAAAATTCGTTGAACGTTCCCCCGATCTGTTCAGGATTGAGCTTGATATTGAAATCAGAGATGTTAAACATCTGACCAGCATAATCACGGCTCTCAGGGCCAATGAACGGGTGAATTCTGTGGAGCGGGCGTTCAGCTGAACGCAATGGGCCCGGCAGTGGGGCCAGCGTGAGGGGACGGTTAGAGGACAAGGTGGAAGATGATGATGGATCGTGATGAAGTCCTTGATGTGTTCAGGGAAGCGGGGGCTTTGCTGGAAGGGCATTTCTTATTATCCTCCGGGCTACATAGCGCTATGTATCTGCAATGCGCCCGGGTATTGATGGACCCCAAAAGGGCGGAAAGGCTCTGCCGTGCGTTGGCCGCCAAAGTGCGCGCGGCTACGGGGGAACCCATTGATATGGTGGTTTCTCCGGCTATGGGGGGGGTGATTGTTGGTTATGAAATGGGGCGCCAGCTTGGTGTGCCGGCCATCTTTACGGAACGGGTAGAGGGGGAGTTTACCCTCCGGCGCGGTTTTGAAATTCCCGAAGGCGCCAGAATCCTAATGGCCGAAGACATCGTGACCACAGGGCTTTCGTCCCGGGAATGTATTGATGTGATCCGTCGGTATGGCGGTAATGTGGTGGTGGCAAGCTGTTTAATTGACCGCAGCAATGGCAAGGCGGATGTGGGCGTCCCATTGGTCTCACTTGCCGGTCTGGAAATCCCGGCTTATGAAGAAGACAACCTGCCGCCCGAATTGAAGACCCTGCCGGCCATAAAACCGGGAAGTCGCGGCCTCAAGTGATCATAAGAGATGGTCGCTTGTGTCCGCCACAGAAGACATTAACAGACAAGACATCCTTTGAGCAGGTGTTTTCTTAATTTGTCGAGCGGATGATTTAACAGGAAAGGACCGGATACTGTTCAGGCGTCGCACCGAAAAGACGTTTGGGGGAAAAGTCAGGGATCTGATCTGGCCAAGTGTGGGTTGGAAAAGGACCCTGAACTATCTGCATCATCGTCTGGCGCGTATTCCGGGAACCTCTTATGCCATAGCGGCGGGGTTTGCCTGCGGGGCCGCTGTTTCCTTCACACCCTTTATCGGATTTCATTTTCTGCTGGCGGCGTTGTTCGCCTGGATCATTCGGGGCAATGTGCTGACCTCGGCTATGGGCACCATTGTTGGCAATCCCTGGACCTTTCCATTGATCTGGTTTGTTACATATCAGACGGGATGCTGGTTGCTGGGCTGGGAGGCATCGGGCCAGTTGGGCGCGGAAATGGAAGCCATGCTGCACAGCTTTACCTTTGGGGAAGTGCTGACAAGCCCTCTTGTGGTGTTGAAAAAACTGACCCCGTTTTTCCATTCTGTCTTGTTACCGATGCTGGTGGGGGGACTATTGATCGGTGCTGTGGTGTGGGGCATTACCTATTGGCCGATTTACAAACTGGTGTCAGAATATAAACGTAAACGCTTTGAAAAGCGCATGAAGGCATTGGAGCGCAAATTGGCGCTTGGCACCGCCGAAGAGACGGAGCGGGATGTGCGCCGCACCACGGCTGACAAAGCGCAGGAAAATATCGGCAAGGAAGAAGGTGTGTTATGGTAGACAGGCGCAAAAATGGGCAAGGCGGCAGAATTCGTCTTGGGGTGAATATTGATCATGTGGCCACCATCCGGAATGCCCGCGGCGGCGTTCATCCCGATCCTGTCAGAGCCGCACATCTTGCGGCTCATGCAGGAGCAGACGGCATTACGGCGCATTTGCGCGAAGACCGCCGGCATATTTCCGACAATGATATTGACCGCCTGATGGCGGAAATCAGCCTGCCGCTTAACCTGGAAATGGCGGCGACGGAGGAAATGCTGGAAATCGCTGTCCGGCACAAACCGGCCTCAAGCTGTCTGGTGCCGGAAAAACGTCAGGAATTGACGACCGAGGGCGGTCTTGATGTTATTGTCGGCTATGAACATCTCAGCGCTTATGTGGCGGCATTGAAGGAGGCCGGCATCAGTGTCAGCCTGTTTATTGATCCAGATGAAGACCAGGTTCGCGCATCGAAACAGATTGGCGCGGACAAGGTGGAACTGCATACCGGCACCTATGTGGAAGCTTCGGGACAGGATGTGCGTCGGGAACTGGATCGGTTGCGCCGGGCAGCGGCATTATGTGAAGAACTGGAGCTAGAAGTGCATGCAGGCCATGGCCTGAATTACGACACCGTTATGGCCGTGGCGGCCATCCCGCAATTTACGGAATTTAATATTGGCCATTTCCTGGTGGGTGAAGCCATTTTTGTTGGGTTTGAGGAAAGCATCCGCCGGATGCGGGTTCTTATGGATCGGGGCCGTAACAGAGCGACTCCGGGCGGGGCAGACACATAATGCGGGTGATCGGGCTGGGCAATGATCTGGTGGATATTCGCCGGATTGAAAATTCTTTGCAACGGTTTGGAGCAAGATTTATCCACAGGATTTTTACAGAAACCGAAATCGCGCGATCCGAGGCCCGGGAGCTGACACGGGCGGCAAGCTATGCCAAACGGTTTGCCGCTAAGGAAGCCGCCGCCAAGGCTCTGGGAACAGGGTTCTATCAGAATGGAGTGGTCTGGAAAGACGTCACGGTGGAAAATGACGAGCTGGGACGTCCGTATCTCAAACTTGGCGGTATGGCGCGGCAAAGGCTTGAGGAATTGGTGCCCAATGGCTATACAGCAGAAGTCACTCTGACTATGACAGATGATTACCCATGGGCCCAGGCCATTGTTTTAATTACGGCTTACCCTGCCGGAAGCGCGTGAATGGTCAGACCATATGCGCAGATTAACAATTGAGATTTGACGGACAATAGGCTAAGCCTAGTCCGTATGCATTATATGTTTTCTTCACATGCGAAAGTATTCTTTGTTCCATGAGCAACAATATTAAGGATCAGGTGAACGCCTCGCCCGAAACCAAGGATCAGGCCAAGGGCCAGGCCAAGGACCAGGCCAAGGACCAGGAAAGTTGGCTGGATTTTGCGAAAACCATTTTTTACGCAATTCTGATTGCCGTATTTTTCAGGAGTTTTGTGTATCAGCCCTTTACGATTCCTTCGGAATCCATGCTCAAAAACCTGATGATCGGGGACTATCTTTTGGTCTCAAAATTCTCCTATGGGTTTAGCCGTCATTCCCTGCCTTTTAGTCTTCCCCTGTTTTCCGGACGGATATTTGAAAGCCCGGTAGAACGGGGCGACGTGGCGGTCTTCCGGCTGCCCCGGGATCCGGGAACTTATTATATCAAGCGTATTGTCGGTTTGCCGGGGGACCGGATTCAGATGAAAAAGGGTGTGTTGTATATTAACGGAGAGGCCGTCAGACGCGAGCGTCTTGAGGATTATGTTCGGATCAATGAACATGGCCGCCGGGAAAGCTTCGAACAGTACCGGGAAACTCTGCCCAATGGCAAAAGTTATATTGTCCTGGACAAAGGGTATTCCCCGTTCAATCACGCCGATGACACCCAGGTTTTCCGAGTACCGGAAGGTCATTACTTTGCGATGGGCGACAATCGCGATAATTCCCGGGACAGCCGTCTGCCCAAGGATGTGGGGGTAGGGTATGTGCCTTATGAGAACATTATCGGCCGGGCCGAATGGATCACCCTTTCTTTCGATAACAAAGCCAGGCTTTGGGAGTTTTGGAAATGGTTTCCCGAAGAGCGTCGCGAACGCTTTTTTACGACCATACACTAATGATATGCAGGAAGAAGACGTGACTGCGGAAAAAGGACAGTATGTACAGCTATACAATTCCCTGGGATATACCTTCCGGGATGAAAGTTTGCTCAGGGAAGCCCTCACGCATCCGAGCCTCGAAGGGGTGAATAACTATCAGCGTTTGGAGTTTGTCGGTGACAGGGTACTGGGACTGGTGATAGCCGAATGGCTGTATGAAAAATACCCCCATGAACCGGAAGGCGGTCTGGCAAGTCGCCATACCAATCTGGTGCGCCGGGAAACCTGTGCCGAAGCCGCGGAAAATATCGGGCTGGGGGATTATATTATTATGGCCAAAAGCGCCGAAGATAGCGGCGGACGAAGCCGGATTACGATTCTTGCGGACATCTGCGAGGCGGTGATCGGAGCCATCTATCTGGAAGGGGGCGCGGAGCCGGCACGTAAATTAATCCGCACCTATTGGCGCGATTTTCTCAAGGATGCCAACATCGCGGAACGGGATGCCAAGACGCGATTGCAGGAATGGGCGCAAAGCCGGCGAATTGCAACCCCCACCTATGTAACCCTCAACCGCAAGGGACCGGCTCATGAGCCGCTTTTTACCATTGCCGTCCGCATGAACGGATTTGAACAGCAGACTGGTCAGGGGCGCTCCAAACGCGAAGCAGAGCAGGCGGCCGCAGCCAAGATGCTCAGCTTGGTGGAAGAGGTGTCTGCATGACGGGAAGGGAACCAACCCGTTGCGGGTATGTGGCATTGATCGGCGCGCCCAATGTGGGTAAATCCACCCTTCTGAATGCCTTGGTCGGCAGCAAAATCTCGATAGTCACCCATAAGGTTCAGACCACCCGGACCCGCCTTATCGGCGTGGGGGTAGATGGCCCGAACCAGATGATCTTTCTGGATACGCCCGGTATTTTTCAGCCTAAAAGACGGCTGGAGCGTGCCATGGTTTCCGCTGCCTGGGAAGGGGCTTATGATGCGGATATCGTTCTTCTGATGATTGATGCGACGCGCGGGGTGGATGAGGATACGCGACGGATCGCAGAAAACCTCAAAGAACACAAGCGGCGCGCCATGTTGGTCATCAATAAGGTGGACGCGGTAAAAAGGGAGCGGCTACTGGCGTTGGCGCAAGAAATGAATGCGGCTGGGGAGTTCACCGATACCCTGATGATTTCCGCCCTGACCGGGGATGGTCTGGAGGACCTGAAACAAAAAATCGCCAAATATCTGCCCGAAGGCGTCTGGCTGTATCCCGAGGATCAGTTGACGGATATTACCGAACGCATGCTGGCGGCGGAAATTACCCGCGAAAAGTTTTTTCTGCGCCTGCATGATGAGCTGCCCTACAGCGCCACCGTTGAAACCGAAAGCTGGAAAGAACTGAAAGATGGCAGCGTGCGTATCGAACAGGTCATCTATGTGGAGCGGGACAGCCAGAAGAAAATCGTGATTGGCAAAGGCGGCCAGACCTTAAAGGAAATCGGTCGTCAGGCCCGGGAAGAATTGCAGGACCTTCTGGATCGCCGGGTGCATTTGTTTTTGTTCGTTAAGGTGCGCAAAGGCTGGACCGAAGACAGGGAACGCTATCGGCAGATGGGCCTCGACTGGGTGGATTAACGGTTTGCAGTAGCCTTCGCCATCATTGCGATGTCATTGCGCGAAGTATCAGCGACGAGGCAATCCACGGTTCCCCATGGATTGCCAAGAGATACCCGCCTCTCATTCTGCCGCCAGAACCTCGGTGAGCTGGTCCACCATCCAGTCGATATTTTCTTTCTCAATAGTCAGGGGCGGGGCGATACGAATGACTGTTTCATGGGTTTCTTTGCACAGCATGCCCCGTTCCATAAGCGCCTCACAATAAGGCCGGGCCGGTCCCACATCCTTGTGCAATTCAATGCCCACCATAAGCCCTTTGCCCCGGATTTCCGCCACTTTATTAGTGGGAATGGCTTCCAGTTTGCGCATCAGATAATCCCCGAGCAGGTGGGAGCGTTCCGCCAGGTTTTCCTCTTCAATCACCTCAAGCGCGGCAAGTCCCACAGCCGCTCCCAGCGGGTTGCCGCCATAGGTGCTGCCGTGAATGCCGGGGGTGAAAACTTCGAGTACGGCTTTGGAGGAGACCACGGCGGAAACCGGATAGGTGCCGCCGCTCAACGCCTTGCCCACAATCAGCATATCGGGTTTGGCGTCATGTTCGTGCTGGTAACAGAACATTTTTCCGGTGCGTCCCAACCCCGTCTGGATTTCGTCCAGAACAAAAAGCACATTATGGCGATGGCAGATATGACGCGTGGCACTCAGATATCCTTCCGGCGGCACATTGATTCCAGCCTCGCCCTGAATGGGTTCCATGATCACGGCTGCCGTATTTGGGGTGATTGCCGCTTCCAGCGCCTGGGCGTCCCCATAGGGGATCAGTTTGAATCCTGGCGTAAAAGGACCGAAGTGATGTTTGTATTCCTCTTCGGAAGAGGCGCTGACCGTGGTAATGGTCCGGCCGTGGAAATTACCTTCGCAGAAAATGATTTCAGCCTGGTTGTTCGGAACGCCTTTGACTTCATAGGCCCATTTCCGCACCGCCTTGATGGCGGTTTCCACGGCTTCAGCCCCGGTGTTCATCGGCAACGCCATTTCCATCTCGGCGACCGAACAGAGCTTTTCCAGAAAACTTCCCATTCGGTCGTTGTGAAAGGCCCGAGACGTGAGAGTCAGTTTTTCGGCCTGTTCCTTAAGCGCCTGGATGATTTTGGGGTGGCAGTGTCCCTGATTGACAGCCGAATAGGCGCTTAGACAGTCCAGATATTTTTTGCCGTCAGTGTCCCAGACCCAGATATCTTCCCCCTTGGTCAGGACAATCGGCAGAGGGTGATAGTTATGGGCGCTGTAACGTTCTGTTTTTTCAATAAGCTGTTCTTGCAGTGTCATGATTATTGTTCCTTAGAGGACAGGGAAAAAGCCTCGTTGGCCTGAGGCGGCAGAATGTGTTTGCCGAACAGACTGGCGACCAGTTCAACGGCCAGAAGAGCCGTGGAGTTTTTATGATCCAGCGCCGGGTTGATTTCGGCAATATCCAGAGAGCCCATCAACCCGCTGTCGTGAATCATTTCCATGCACAGCTGGGCTTCCCGGTAGCTGAGGCCGCCGGGAATGGTGGTGGCGACACCGGGAGCAATGGACGGGTCCAGGCTGTCCACGTCAAAACTGACATGCAGGTGCGCGTTTTTGCTCGCCACATCCTCAAGAATTTCGGACATGGTCTGGCGTATACCGATTTCATCAATGCGGCGCATGTCATAAACGGTGATGCCACTTTTCATCACCAGGTCCTTTTCCTTGCGATCCACAGAACGGATGGCCACCTGACAGATGTTTTCCGTTTCCACCATGGGAACCGCAGGACCGATGGACAGAAGTTCCTTCGGGCCGTATCCGGCGGCGACGGCAACGGGCATACCGTGAATATTGCCGGTCGGACTGGTGTCATTGGTGTTGAAATCCGCATGGGCGTCGATCCACAAAAGATACAGTTTTTTGCCCACCCGGGCACAGTAGCGGGCTACGGCAGCGACGGAACCGATGGACATGGCATGATCGCCGCCCATCATAATCGGGAAATGTCCTTCCAGAAGCTGCTCATAGACCGCATCCTGGACATTTCGGCACCAGATGGCTGTTTCCCGCAGATGGCGATAGCCGTTTTTCGATGCGGCCTGTGGGTTTTTCGGGCCGAACAGGTTGCCTGTATCGTTGACTTCATATCCCAGCTCTTCAAGGGTGCGGATAATACCGGCAACCCTGAGGGCTTCGGGCCCCATGCTGGCGCCGCGATCGCTGGCGCCAATATCACTGGGAACCCCGATCAGAGAAATTTTCCGGTTCTTCTGTAATGTCATTTTGGGGATGCCTTTTCGTAACGTGTATTTCTCGAAAACGTCCTGAAAACATTTGCCTTGTTCTTCCTAAGTTTTACACGGAATCCGAAAAATGAAATTTCTATTTTTGGAAAAGGTCAAAATATTATTCGGATTGTAACCGAAATGTGATATATTGTTTTAAAAAGATTATTCGTTATTTTTTTTAATGAGTTACATAACATAATAAAGAACCTACGGAGTCCAAGAATGGCGAAAAAGAAGTCTCTTGATAAGATTGATTTGAAGATTCTTTCGATTTTACAGAATGATGCGCGTATCACCAATCATGATCTGTCCCAGAAGGTAGGGCTATCTCCGAGTTCCTGCCTGCAACGGGTGCGAAAGCTTGAAGAGGAAGGGTATATTGAAGGATATATGGCAAACATCAATCTGGATATGATCTGCCGGACCGTGACAGTCCTGGTCACTGTTAGCCTTCATGAACATACCAATGACAATTTCAAGGCCTTTGAGGAAGCCATCGAAAAATTCCCGGAAATAGTGGAATGCTACACGGTGAGCGGCAATTTTGATTATTTCCTGCGGATTGTCTGTCCTGACATGAACAGCTATCTCAAGCTCAATGATGATCTGATCAGCAATATGGAAGGTGTGGCTAATATATCGAGCCATGTGGCGCTTGCCCATACCAAACCGTTTCGTGGTTATGCACTTGATCGGCTTGTCGAATAAGGCGGTAAAAATATTCCCCTTTTTATTGCTGCTCACAGCTGTGAACCTGGTTTGCAGGCAGATATTTAACCTGAGTTAAACCTGCATACTGTTCCGGTGGAAAGGCTTTTTGCCCAACCTGTCATTTTGCCGGATTTAGCGATGCTAACCCTTGCGGAACATCCCCGCCGGTGCTAGGTTCCGCTCATCTTATGTCATCACAACAAAGTCAGGAACAAGATGTCTGTTGATAAGGATACTGTCGCGAAAATCGCGAACCTTGCCCGGATTACTGTGCCCGAGGACAAGCTGGAGCCGTTGGCCGGGGAACTCAATAATATTCTTGATTGGGTAGAAATGCTGTCCGAAGTGGATACGGACGGGGTGGATCCCATGACCAGCGTGGTTGAAGCCAGTCTACCCATGCGGGAAGACAAGGTCACCGACGGTGGTTATCGAGAGGATATCCTGGCCAATGCACCGGCGGCTGAACATGGCTTTTTTGCCGTTCCCAAGGTCATCGAATAGGAGGGGATCATGACAGAACTGACAAAACTGACCCTCGCCGAAGCCCGCGACGGACTGAAAGCCGGCGACTTCACTTCCCGCGAGATTACCGAACAGCATCTGGAAGCAATTGAAGATGCCAGTGAATTGAACGCCTATATTGTCACAACTGCCGAACAGGCGCTGGACATGGCGGAGCGGGCTGATGCCATGATCCGTGCGGGCGAGGCCAAGGCCATGACCGGTTTGCCCGTGGGCATCAAGGATCTGTTTTGTACCAAGGGGGTGCACAGCTGCGCGGCGAGTCATATTCTTGACGGTTTCAAGCCGCTCTATGAATCCACCGTGACCGCCCAGATGTGGCAGGACGGGGCCGTGATGCTTGGCAAATTGAACATGGATGAGTTCGCCATGGGCTCCTCCAATGAAACCAGCTATTACGGTCCGGCCATTAACCCTTGGCGGGCGGAAGGTTCCGACAAGAAACTTGTGCCGGGGGGATCTTCTGGCGGGTCGACGGCGGCTGTTGCCGCGGATATTGCGCTGGCGGCCACCGGCACGGATACTGGCGGCTCTATCCGGCAACCGGCATCCTTTACCGGCCTTGTGGGCCTGAAACCCACCTATGGGCGCTGCTCTCGCTGGGGCATTATCGCCTTTGCCTCTTCGCTGGATCAGGCGGGGCCGATCACCAAGACGGTGCGGGATGCGGCGATCATGCTGGAAAGCATGGCAGGGCATGACCCTAAGGATTCAACTTCGATCAATGTGCCGGTTCCCCATTACGAAGCGGCTCTGACCGGGGACATTCGTGGTCTGAAAGTGGGTATTCCCAAGGAATACCGGGTGGACGGCATGCCGGCGGAAATTGAAAAACTGTGGCAGCAGGGGATCGGCTGGCTGAAAGATGCGGGGGCCGAAATTGTGGATATCAGCCTGCCGCATACCAAATATGCCCTGCCCACCTATTATATTGTGGCGCCGGCGGAGGCTTCATCCAACCTGGCGCGTTATGATGGGGTAAAATATGGGCTCAGGGTTTCTGGCGACAGTCTGGCGGAAATGTACAGCAATACCCGTGCCGCAGGGTTTGGCGACGAAGTCAAGCGTCGGGTTCTGATCGGCACCTATGTACTGTCCGCCGGCTATTACGACGCCTATTACCTGAAGGCGCAAAAGGTGCGCAGCCTGATTGCCCGGGATTTCTCAAAAGCCTATGAGCAGGTGGATGTGATCCTCACCCCCACAGCGCCGAGTGCGGCCTTTGCTCTTGGCGAAAAGTCCGACGATCCTCTGGCCATGTATCTCAATGACGTCTTTACCGTGCCGGCAAGCCTGGCCGGTCTTCCGGGAATCTCTGTCCCGGCGGGATTGAGCGCGGAGAAACTACCGCTGGGGCTGCAACTCTTAGGCAAACCCTTTGATGAAGAAACAGTGCTGCGGACGGCAGACGTTCTGGAGCAGGCGGCCGGCTTTACTGCCAAACCGCAAAACTGGTGGTCACGCAACGGGGGAGAGAAATAATGGTGAAGATTATTCAGGGCGCCACGGGGGATTGGGAAATTATCATCGGGCTTGAAGTTCATGCCCAGGTGATTTCCGAAGCCAAGCTGTTTTCCGGTTCCTCCACGGCGTTTGGGGCAGAGCCCAACACGCAGGTCAGTTTTGTGGATGCGGCTATGCCTGGCATGTTACCCGTGATCAACAAGGAATGTGTGCGGCAGGCAATCCGGACGGGTCTTGCGCTTCAGGCCAAGATCAATACCTATTCCGTTTTTGACCGCAAAAACTATTTTTATGCCGATCTGCCCCAAGGGTATCAGATTTCCCAGTATAAACACCCCATTGTGGGAGAAGGGGAAATCCACCTGGATCTGGAAAATGGGGAAACCCGGGTAGTGGGGATCGAACGGATTCACCTGGAACAGGATGCCGGCAAGTCCATGCATGATCAGCATCCAGAAATGACCTATGTGGATCTCAACCGCTCCGGCGTGGCACTGATGGAAATTGTCTCCAAACCGGATATGCGCTCTTCTGAGGAAGCCGGGGCTTACCTGAGAAAACTTAGAACCATTTTGCGTTATATCGGTACCTGTGATGGCAATATGGAGCAGGGCAGCATGCGCGCTGACGTCAATGTGTCCGTGCGCCGGCCGGGTGAACCGCTGGGAACACGTTGCGAAATCAAAAATGTTAACAGCGTGCGGTTTGTGATGCAGGCCATTGAATATGAAGCCAACCGCCAGGTCGCCATTCTGGAAGACGGCGGGGTAATAGAGCAGGAAACCCGGCTGTTTGATCCAAATACGGGCAAGACCCGTTCCATGCGGTCCAAGGAAGAGGCCCACGACTATCGCTATTTCCCTGATCCGGACCTGCTGCCTCTGGAGTTTACCGAGGAGTTTGTGCGCGAGATTGCCGCAGATTTGCCGGAATTGCCGGATGCGAAAAAGGCCCGGTTCATCGAGGACTTGAAAATCCCTGCCTATAATGCCGGGGTGCTGGTGGCAGAAAAAGAAAATGCCGCTTATTTTGAACAGGTTCTGGATGCTCTGGAAAAAATGACCGGCAAGGATAAACATGAATTTGCCACCCAGGTGTCCAACTGGGTGACCGGTGACTTGTTTGGGGCGTTAAACAAGTTGGGATGTACCATTACCGACAGTCCGATCCCGCCAGAACATGGCGCGGAGCTGCTGAAACTGCAGATGGATGGCACAATTTCTGGACGCATCGCCAAAGACGTGTTTGAAATTATGCTCACCTCCGACCAGTCTCCGGAACAGATTGTGGAGGAAAAGGGCCTGAAACAGGTGTCAGATACCGGCACCATCGAGGCTTTCATCGACGAGGTGATGGCGGCCAATGCCGATAAGGTCGAAGAATATCGTGCCGGGAAGGAAAAACTGCTCGGCTTCTTTGTCGGACAAGTCATGAAAAAGACTCAAGGCAAAGCCAATCCGCAACTGGTGAACCAGTTGTTGTTGCAAAAACTCAAGGGCTGAGCACGTCGTTTTCGAAAATCGAATTTACAAAGCAGTATTAACAGCAAACAAAGCGGGGCGCGAGAGCTGCCCCGTTTTTTTGTGAAAGTTTTGCAGGACGTTCTTTTTTCTTAAAATTGCCATATTAACCATAATACTGTAGCCTGTTGTTTGTATGGCAACATACTTTTTATTTCTTTCACGAGAGTAGGGGACGGAATGATGATGGAATTTAGGAAAAACCTTCTGATGGCAGCTTTTGCCGGGACGGCTCTTTTCGGCCTTGCGGCTTGCGGGGATGACAATGGCTCCACCACAACCGCAACGGAGAAGGAAGCGGAAGCCACCAGTGAAACATCTTCCATGACGGATGAAGCCGAAAAAGCGGCTGAAGATGTTATGGAAGAGGCAGGCAAAGCTATGGAAGACGCTGCTGAGTCCGCAGAGGAAACAGCAGAAGAAGTGATGGATGAGGCCGAAAAGGCCGCTGAAGAAGCCAAAGAAAAAATGGACGAAAAAATGAAGGAAAATATGCCCAAATAATCCGGTCTTTTTCGGATTTTTGGTTAACGTTCTTCACCAAAATCGTTAATTTTTAGAAACGGGCTTCCGTGGGGGTCCGTTTTTATTTTGAAAAATTTATGTAAAACAATGTGTTGTGGGGTTTGTTTTATAGTTAACCAAATTTTTAATTTTTGCAGAGATGCTCAATTTCATAAGGCCGAAAAAAGCCTGTTTAAAAATAAAATCATGTGAACACCAAAAAATAGGGTTTTGATGGAGAAGAAAAATGGGTCGGTTGGATGATAGTTATCTTACAACAAGGTTTCAGGAAGCGGACCGGGGCGCGCCAGAGGCGCTTTATGATCTGGGACTGCTGTATTCCGTCGGGCAAGGGGTTGAACAGAATAATGTCGAAGCCCATAAATGGTTCAACCTGGCGGCCATTCGCGGCATGAAAAGTGCTCAGATTGATCGGGCCGAAGTGGCGGAATATATGTCACCGCAGGAAATCGCCGAAGCGCAGAAAAAAGCCCGCGAGTGGCTGGCGACTCATTAATGCGGATCTTGAGATTTTTAATCCGGCACCACAAACAAATTATCCGATCCGAAACCTTTCCTGTTATGACAGAAAAGGTTTTTTAGGGGGCTGAGCGAACATTTTCCCGAGATAAAAAGTTTTCCGAATTTCCCCTTGACCGCATGGGGCTTCCTCTATAAACAAGGCGGCGGAGAGGTGGCCGAGTGGCTTAAGGCGCTCGCCTGCTAAGCGAGTTGGGGTTAACGCCCCTCGCGGGTTCGAATCCCGTCCTCTCCGCCATTTCCTTCCTTATGTTATTTTTCTTTTTTGGGCTATTTTTTACGCGTTATACGCAGCAGACAATCAAACTCCTCTCTCATATTTCTAGGCGTTATAGAACGCAGATACACAATTTTGTGAAGTGGTTTGACCGGGGCGGCTGTTGTGTGGTTTGTCCGCTGTGTGGTATTTATGGCAGGGCATAAGGATGCACCAACATCAATATAACGAGGAATGACAATGAGCACACCAATGAAAACAGCCGGTCTGGCTATGGCGGTTGCCGCTGCCGGATTCTTCGCCGCCGCGCCTGCTACGGTTACGGCCGGGGAAAAGGGGAATGTCAAATGTTATGGCGTTAACGCGTGCAAAGGGCATAATGACTGCAAAGGCGCCAATAATGCCTGTGCCGGACACGGGTCCTGCAAAGGGCAGGGTTTTGTGCTAATGTCCGAAGACGCCTGTAAGAAAGTTGGCGGAGAAGTCAAAAAATAAATTCTGCCGGGGGAGCCCCCAAAGGCTAGAGTGAATTGTGTATAGGTTGGCTCAATTCACTCTAGGGAATAGCGGCATCCCGGCGGGACGTCGCTATTCTTTTTGGCCGCTTTCTTTGATATAGGGGAGCAGATGACGCAGAAACCTTTTCTTGGTTATGGTCTGGGGCTGAGACCGGATCATTTCGAGGCCATTCTTAACGATACACCTTCTTCTGACCGTCCGTCCGTTGACTGGTTTGAAATCATTTCGGAAAATTTTATGGTGCCCGGCGGCAAACCACGTCATTATCTGGAGCGCATCCGGGAGCGGTATCCCCTGGTCATGCATGGGGTATCCCTGTCTATTGGCTCCACCGACCCCCTGAATATGGAGTATCTGGAGGATCTGAAAGATCTGGCAAGGACGGTGAACCCGCAATGGATTTCGGATCATTTATGTTGGACGGGGCAGGATGGGCTCAATCTGCATGATCTGATGCCGTTGCCCTATACAGAAGAAAGCCTGAACCATGTGGTCAGGCGAATACGCCAGGTGCAGGATTACCTGGAACAGCATATCCTTATCGAGAATGTATCCAGCTATCTCACTTACAATCAGTCCGACATGACAGAATGGGCGTTTTTGCGCGAAATTGCCGAACAGGCGAATTGTTATATCCTGCTGGACATTAACAATATTTATGTCAGCGCCTTTAATCATGACTTCGATCCGGAAGACTATCTGAAAGCCATGCCGAAAGAACGTGTTTATCAGTTCCATCTCGCGGGCCATGAACATAACGGCGATTATATTGTAGATACCCATGACCACCCGGTCGCTGCAGAGGTCTGGGCCTTATACCGGCGGGCGCTGGAACATTTCGGGCCGGTATCCACCATGATCGAACGGGATGACCATATCCCCCCCTATGAAGACCTGCTGGCAGAATTGACCCAGGCCCGTCGCATTGCACAAGAAGTGGTCGGATCACAAAAGGGTATGAGGCAGGAGGCGACGTCATGACGTCATTGAGCCGGCTTCAAGCGTTGTTCAGACAAGCGGTCACGGCAGAGGCCGGGGAGGCGGCTCATGAGTTTCTGGGAGAAGTTGCCCCTGACGGTCGGATCGGGCCGGAAAAGCGGCTTCATATTTATGCCCACGCTTATCAGGCGCGGCTTCGGGAAACCTTGCAAAAGGATTATCCTGTGCTGCAGAGCATGTTGGGAGAGGCGGCATTCGGGACATTGTGCGATGCCTATGCCCGGGCCCACCCCTCCCGGCATCCTTCCCTGCGGTTTTACGGACAGCATCTTTCCGCCTTTTTGCGAAAGGAGCCCCCTTATAGAAATTTGCCGGCCCTTGCCGAAATGGCGGCGTTTGAATGGGGATTTGTAAACGTTTTCGATGCCCCTGACGCATCGGCTGTTTGCGTGGAAGATGTCGCCCGTATTCCGCCGCCGGCGTGGACGACCCTGCGCCTTGGGTTTCATCCCTCCTTATCCCTTCAGCAGACAAAATGGAATGTAACGGCCATATGGTCTTCGGTTAGCCGTGAGGAGCAACCTGTTCTGCCCCAGGAACTGGCGGCACCGGTTATTGTCATACAGTGGCGACGTGATCTGGTCAGTTATTTCCGTACGCTGGATCCGGATGAGGCGGAGGTGCTGCCTCTGGCGCTTCGTCAGGAAAGTTTTCCCGTCCTGTGTGAACAGCTGTTCCGTGAACAGGGGGAACAAGCCCCGTTAAGGGCGGCTGAACTTCTCAAACGCTGGGTTTCAGAAGGGCTTGTCGTGGCGCTGGATTATGCCGACGTCGCGACACCTCACTAAAAGCTCACAAGAGTTCACCAAAAATGTGATGAGCTGTGATTTTCCTTTTTCAAGGTGTGGTGGAACTATAGGTCCCGCAAATGGCAACAACTTTGAAGAGGATACACAATGTCAAAGCTCAAAGAAAAAACCACATCTGCACTTCTGATCTCCGCCATGGCGACGGCAGTCAGCCTCACGGCGGCACCGGGCGGGGCTCTGGCTGGCGATAAAGCGGTCGAGAAATGTTACGGTGTGGCTAAAGCAGGGAAAAACGACTGCGCTACTGCCACAAGCTCCTGTGCCGGGACGTCCAAGGTAGATGGACAGAAAGACGCCTGGATTTATGTTCCCGAAGGCACATGCAGCAAGCTGGTCGGGGGCAGCACGTCCCCCAAAAAATAATCTCCCGGTCCGCAATGATGGTATCCGATCCTATGACGGGCCCGATGCAGTGGGCACAAGAGACAATTCCGGCATCGGCCGGAATTGGCCTCAAGGCCCAGCATTATCAGGACATTCTTGCAGAAAAACCCGCCATTGGCTGGGTGGAAGTTCATACGGAAAATTATATGGGTGAGGGGGGCGCCGCCCATTATTACCTGGGTAAGATCCGGGAAGATTATCCCTTGTCGCTGCATGGCGTGGGGTTGTCCCTGGGATCAGCCGATGGGCTGGATCAGGACCATCTGGACCGGATCAAGCAGGTGATGGACCGATATGATCCGGGGCTGATTTCGGAACATGTTTCCTTCAGCACCATCAATGGGCAGTATTTCAACGATCTTCTTCCCCTGCCTTATACGGAAGAGGCGCTGAAAATTTTATGTGAAAACATAATGCGATGCCAGGACCATCTGGGGCGCAGACTCCTGGTGGAAAACCCATCTACCTATCTGGAATACAACGAAAGCCATATCCCCGAATATGAGTTTCTCAATGAAACCGTTGCTCGCACCGGTTGTGGCCTGTTGCTGGACATTAACAATATTTACGTGAGTTGCAGCAATCACGGCCGGGAATGTCACGAGTATCTGCGCCAGATCCGTCCGGAGGCGGTGGCGGAATATCATTTGGCGGGCCATACGGAAAAGGTCTGGCGCAACCGGGTCTTGCGCATAGATGATCATGGGGCCAATGTCTCGCGGGAGGTGTGGGAGCTGTATGAAAAGACACTGGAGTTGATGGGCCCCCGACCCACCTTGATCGAATGGGATACCAATGTGCCCTCTCTGCTCACACTCTTGCAGGAAGCAGAGCGGGCCGAACACTTCCTGGGGGCGGCAAAACACTCTCCGGGGCCTGCCCCTCTCGGGAGGCTGAAATGAAACTTGGCCGGCTTCAGATTGCGTTCCGGCAGGCGCTTCTGAGTGGTGACCCTGCGGCCTTGGCCCGATATGTCAAAGGGGCCAAAGCCGAAGCCGGGGAAAGGGTGCAAATTCATCAAAATAATGTCCTTCTCTCCCTCAAAGCAGCGCTGGCGGACAATTTTCCTGTGGTGCACAAGCTGGTTGGGGATGATTTTTTTCAGGCGTTGAGTGGGGAATATATTCGCAAATTTCCCCCGCAGTCCCCGGTTCTTGCGGAATATGGCGCCAATTTTCCGACATTTCTGACAACCTTCCGGGGGGCGAAGGATCACCCTTATCTTGCAGATATGGCCCGGTTTGAACGGGGTATCATCCGTGCTGCCCGAGCCCGGGATGCAATTCCGCTGGATCCGGCGGGGATAGAAGGGGAGGGGTTTGCGCATCTTGAGGAAATGGTGTTGCACTTTCTGCCTTCTGTAGAGCTGTTTGAAAGTCCTTATCCCATTCTTGAGATCTGGCGCAGCAACCAGCCGGACTATGCAGGAAATGACCGGATATCACTGGATCAAGGGGGGAGCCGTCTGGCGGTCTATCGGCCGCATCTGGAGGTGCTTTTTTTGCGTTTAGAGGCGGCGAATTTTGACTTTATCCGCTTGTTGAAAAAACCGAAACCGCTTGGGCAGGCGGTGCGGGATATCCTGGCGGATTACCCGGATTTTGACCTTCAGGGTGCGCTCGCATTGATTTTGGGCGCTCGGCTTGTCGAAGCCTATTCTTATTAGAAGCCTGTTCTTATGAAAAGGGAAAGAGCAATGATACATAAGCTGGACAAAACGATTCACTATGGGAAAAAAACCATTCAGATGGCGGGGTGTATCCCGGAAAGTATGATCTTACTGTTGGCCCGTCTGGGCATGGGAGGGATCTTCTGGCGGTCAGGCATGACCAAGATCACCCTTGAACAGGATGCGGCAAATTTCACGCTGGACCAGTTCCTTCAGGTCATCACCCTGAAATGGCAGGTTTCCGACTTCACCTATGTATTGTTCGAAGGTGATTATGATGTGCCGGTTCTGCCACCGGAGCTGGCGGCGCATATGGCGTTGCTGGCTGAATTGACTTTGCCGGTATTATTGCTGATTGGTCTGGCCAGCCGGCTGTCGGCCTTGGCGATGTTGGGTATGACCGCAGTGATTCAGACGTTTGTCTATCCCGGGTTATGGCCGGATCATTCCTTGTGGGCCGCGGCGCTGTTATTGCTGATTGCCAAAGGTAGCGGCAAGATTTCGGTCGATCATCTGATTGCCCGGAAATTGAAATAATAACTGCGCTGTTATGATTTTAGGCAAAGGCGGCGACTTAGAGTGAATTGTGAAGAGGTTGATTTTAGCCCGTCGTCTCCCGCGCCTTTCGGGCGGCAAGAGAAGTACTGTCCAGGGCTTTTAGAATCGCCTGAAGGGGAAGGGTCACACAAGTATGGCGGTTCTTATGGGGCGCTACGGGCGCAAACATCGAAAAGTCCTGCCATTTTTCTGCAGGCCATGAAACACTGTCCAGTGTGTTTTCTTCCAGACCCGCCATCAGTATGGCGCAGACCTCGCGAAGCCGAGCTGAGGGCTCTCCTGCCAAATGTTGTCCTAACAGGGAAGCACTGGCCTGACATAACACGCAGGCCCGGGTTTCATGACGAAAATCATGAATAATATCCTGTTCGGCGTTGAGATAAACTGTAATGCGGTCACCGCACAGGGGGTTGTGCAGGGTGTAATGCAGGATAGCATTCTCCAGCGCCCCATGGCCGACCGCCAGCGCCGCCTGTTTCAGGATTGATTTTTGATATAACGCGTCGATCATTTTTTCTCAGTAAATCAATCCGCCGATCATGTCCAGTCTTTACTCTCACAGCTTTTTCTGGCGCCTTGATGGCGCTGGCGTGCCTGATTTTAGGCTTTGGCATCCCCTGAGATGATAACTGGTGAGGACTGGAGGCGATTTTTGTGGTTTTTTTCCGGTTTTTCTTGATCTTTCACTGTGTGTCTCAGTATGTATTGGCAGGTTTGTTTTCGCCGCATGTGAAATCGGCATGATAATTAATGGAAGGCTTTAGTAAACAATGGTAAAAACAATCTCCCAAGGGATGGTCAGAAATTTCATGGGCCATTCACCCGAGTGGTACAAACTGACCATTATCGGGTTTCTTATTTTGAACCCTATGCTGTATATTGCACTGGGCCCGGAGACTGGCTCTTATATTGTCGGCTGGATCCTGGTTCTGGAATTTATTTTCACGCTGGCCATGGCGCTGAAATGTTATCCCCTGATTCCGGGCGGGTTATTGGCGCTCGAAGCGTTGTTTATGGGCCTGACCAGCCCTACCAGCGTTTATCATGAAATTGAGCATGGTCTTGAGGTGATCCTGCTGCTGGTCTTTATGGTGGCAGGCATTTATTTCATGCAGGGCCTGTTGCTGTTTACCTTTACCAAGGTGCTGCTCAAAGTCCGCTCAAAGGTGCTTTTGTCGTTCCTGTTTTCGTTTATGGCGGCGGTACTTTCCGCCTTTCTGGATGCGCTGACGGTGACCGCCGTGGTGATCACGGTTGCGGTCGGATTTTATTCCATTTACCACAAGGTGGCCTCCGGAAAGACCTTTCATCATGAACATGATCATTCTTCTGATCACAGCGTTCAGGAACTGCACCGCAGCGACCTGGAACAGTTCCGGGCCTTTTTGCGCAGCCTGATGATGCATGCCGCTGTGGGGACGGCACTCGGCGGGGTGTGTACGATAGTGGGTGAACCGCAAAACCTGATCATTGGCAGTGTCGCCGGATGGAGTTTTGTGGAATTCTTTATCCGCATGGCGCCTGTGAGCCTGCCGGTTCTGGTGTCCGGGCTTATAACCTGTATGGTGCTGGAAAAAATTAAGATCTTCGGTTATGGCACCGAACTTCCTGTCGCGGTCCGCAATATTCTGGAAGAATTTGATGCAGAACAGTCCAGCAAACGTACCCTGAACGAAAAAGCGTCCCTTATCGCCCAGGCGGTTGTGGCCGGGTGGCTGGTGATCGGACTGATGTTCCATCTGGCGGCTGTAGGATTGATCGGGTTGTCAGTGATTGTGCTGCTGACGGCGTTTAATGGCGTGACCGAAGAACACCAGATTGGCAAGGCCTTTGAAGAAGGGCTGCCGTTTACGTCTCTGCTGGTGGTCTTTTTTGCTGTGGTCGCGGTTATTAATGACCAGGAACTTTTCCGCCCCGTCATTGACTTTGTTCTTAGTATGGATACCCATAGTCAGATCGCAGGTTTTTATATTGCCAATGGCGTGTTGTCAGCCATCAGCGATAATGTGTTTGTGGCGACGGTGTATATCAAGGAAATCAAAAATGCCTTGGATCTCGGTCAGATTGCTCGTGATTCCTTTGATCTGATGGCGGTGGCGATCAATACGGGGACCAACATTCCCAGTGTGGCAACTCCGAACGGGCAGGCCGCTTTCCTGTTTCTGCTGACCTCTGCGCTTGCGCCTCTGATCCGTCTATCCTATGTGCGCATGGTTATTATGGCGCTGCCTTATACCATTGTTATGACTCTGGTGGGTCTGATTGCGGTCTTGACTGTGCTGGAGCCGGCGACGGACTACATGTATGAAGAAGGTCTTATCCAGCACCACAGTGAGTATGAAGCTTCACACCAGGACGAAAATGCCAAAGGGGCGACGGAACACTGATCCGAATGATATGAGTGCGGGCAGTGGGATTTCGCACCATACAACCGTTCTATAAAAAAATGTTTTATAAGGCAGGGTTAATGTAACCCTGCCTTGTTTTTGTGGTCTGTTTAATATTTTTTAAACCTATGGTTTTTCTTGGGATATATCCATGTTATAATCTGCCGTTATTTGTGTTGGCAGTGAAAAGTAATTATTGGGGAACGCATAGTGGGGACGTTGTATGATGGAGTCAAGTGCGACAGTAGGTGCACAGGCAAACGCGGGAGAGAATCAGGATTTTGCTGAGGAAGAGAGCAAAAAAGAAACGCCCACGGTAAAACACAATCCCTCAGATCATTTTGAGGAGGTTACCGGGACGATCAAATGGTTTGATTCCGTTAAAGGGTATGGCTTTGTGGCGCCAGAAGACGACAAGGGAGATATTCTTGTCCATTTTTCCATTCTCAAGGAACTCGGACGGCGGTCTCTGCCCGAGGGATGTACGCTGACTTGTCTTTCCGCAGATCGTCCCAAAGGACGACAGGCGGTGAAAATCCTGAATTACGACTTGACAACGGCAGTACAGAAAGACGGGCCGGAAGGGCGCAGTTCAGTTGACTTTGACGCGGATCTGAGTGATCTGGAGTTTGTCGAGGTTTCCGTGAAATGGTTCAACAGGGTTAAAGGGTATGGATTTGTGAACCGGGGAGATGGAGGACAGGATATTTTCATTCACATGGAAGTCTTGCGCCATTTTGGCCTTGATCATCTCTCACCGGGACAAACATTAAGGGTTGCGATCGCGGAGGGAGATCGCGGCCTGATGGTACGAGCCATTAAAACCTAATGCCTGCCATTAAAATGCCTGCATTTACGTGATATGCTTTTCCTGAAAGGATATCGCGATGATGTTTGTTGTTTTTTCTTCTGTTTTTGAGTTTTTTATTGAAAAAATGGCCCTGTCAGTACGCGAGTTGGGGACGGGGATGTGCGCTGTTCCGGCTCGGTTTTTCCCAAAAAGAAAAGGCATATTTCTTTCACTCCTGGCAGCGGCTTTCATCTTCTCTCCTTTGGCATATGCCACTGAATCCTTACAATCAGAGGTGGTCATCCAAACGGCGAAAAAAGAGATTGTGATAACAGTGGAAATTGCGGACACGCCGTTCACGCGCGCCAGGGGATTGATGTATCGGGACAGTCTGGCGGAAGGTCATGGCATGTTGTTCATTTTTGAAGCGGTGCAACCGGTTACCATGTGGATGAAAAACACCTATATTCCGCTTGATATCCTGTTTCTTGATGAACAGGGCCGGATTGTCCATATTGCCTATTCCACCACTCCGCTGTCGCTGTCGTATATTTCTTCCAGGTTTCCGGTTTTGGGGGCGCTTGAGGTGAATGCGGGTTTTGCCCGGAAAGAAGGCATTTCCGTGGGGGACAGGGTGCTTCATCCGGCCTTCCAGAAGGCCCTTCCTCCTCAAGAGGAGCAGCAACCGACTTCAGGAAAAAACATGCCGTCGCCGGGAAAAGACTTGCTCTTCGGGGGCTGATCAAGTATTAAGCCTCCTCAAGAGAGGCTCCGGATGTAGTTCGATATGGTTCTGCCGGGGGCCGCATATCCTACGGGGAGTGGCGCAGTCTGGTAGCGCATCTGGTTTGGGACCAGAGGGTCGCAGGTTCGAATCCTGTCTCCCCGACCATCTGTCAGACTCTGAACGATTAAAAGCATGATCTTTTCATGTCTTTTATCTGCCAGGCTGATCTTTGGGGTTATCTTTATCGGGTATTTTTTTCGGGGCGATGGCATATTTGGGCTTTTCCTTCCGGGGGCTTTGCGATAAATAACGGTGAACTTTTCAAAGCTTGGAAGAACAGGTGTCGATATGACAGCACGGATTTATCAGCCCGCCAGAAATGCCATGCAGTCCGGCAAGAAAGGAACCGGAATGTGGGTTCTGGAATTCGACCCTGAACAGCACAGGTATCATGATCCGTTGATGGGCTGGACAGGGTCCGGCGATGTCAAAAGCCAGATCCAGCTGAAATTCGACACTATGGAAGACGCCGTGGCCTATGCCAAACGCTATAATATTGATTATGTTCTGTTGCCGCCGCATAGACCCAAGCCACGAATCAAATCCTATGCCGACAGTTTTGCCTATCGCGGATAGGGCAAAAAAATATGAGACTTCAAGATATAGAAATTTAAGGTATGGAAATTTTCGGCCCCGTAGCTCAGCTGGATAGAGCAGGAGCCTTCTAAGCTCAAGGTCGCAGGTTCGAATCCTGCCGGGGTCACCAGATCGACAACCCTCCCCATTGCGGGAGGGTTTCTTGTATGGGGAAACTCTGGTTGGCAGCCTGCCGTCCTTCCTGTACCCTCTGGAGTGAATTGTGCATAGGCTGGCTCAATTCACTCTAGGGGACGATACGGCTGGAGGAGACCATGATCAACTTCACACTAAATGGCAAGGCGCACAGCTATGACGGGGATTCGGAAATGCCCCTGTTGTGGTATTTGCGCGATGAAGCGGGACTTACGGGCACCAAATATGCTTGCGGGATTGGCGAATGCGGTGCCTGCATGGTGCATCTTAACGGCCAGGCCATGCAAAGTTGCCTTATACAGATGGGGGACCTGGACGGAGCCATGGTGACCACCATAGAAGGGCTTTCGGCGCAAGGGGATCATCCGGTGCAGATGGCCTGGAAAGAACATAACGTGCCGCAGTGCGGTTATTGTCAGTCGGGCCAGATCATGATGGCGGCGGCGCTGATTGCCGAAAACCCCAATATGAGTGAACAGGAAATTCGTCGGGAAATGTGGGGCAACATCTGCCGTTGCGGCACCTATCAGCGGATAGTGAATGCCGTAAAATCAGCTGCGGAGAAGTCAAAATGACCCGTATTATGAATGTCAGCCGCCGTCACCTGATCAAATCTGCTGTTGTTGGCGGTCTGGCCCTGAGCGCTGAAGTGAGCGGATTTTCGCTGATGCGGGCTTTTGCTGGAGAAAAGTCCCTTACCCCGAATCTTTATGTGGTCATAGATCCGGACGGTAGCGTACATATCACGGCGCATCGCTCAGAAATGGGACAAGGTACGAAAACCGGCCTGCCGCAGGTGGTGGCGGATGAGCTGGGCGCGGACTGGAGCCAAGTCAGAATCATTCAGGCCATTGGTGATTCGCGCCTGGGGGACCAAAATACGGACGGATCGCGCTCAGTGAGGCGTTTTTATGAAAAAATGCGGGAGATGGGCGCGGCAGCGCGGCAGATGATGGAGCGGGCCGCAGCGAGGGAATGGGGCGTTCCCGTGGAAGAGGTCCATGCGGATAACCACCGAATTTTGCATAAAAAGTCAGGCAAAACGATGCCTTTTGGAAAGGCGGCAGTTCTCGCGGCTGATGATGCCGTACCCGGGCGGGAGGAGCTGAACTTTAAGTCACCAGCGGACTTCACGTTGATTGGAAAACCGGTCAAAATCTATGATCTGGACGACATGGTCAGCGGTCGGGCCATTTATGCCCAGGATCTGCATAGGGAAGGCATGCTGGTGGCGGTTATTCAGCGGCCGCCGGTTTTTGGGGCCACGGTCAAACAGTATGATGCGGCGCAGGCGCTGAAAATTGCGGGTGTGGAAAAAGTGATTCGCATGCCGGATGTGCAGACCCCTACGGCCTTTACCCCGTTGGGGGGCGTGGCGGTGCTGGCCAAAAACACCTGGTCTGCCATGAAAGGCCGCGAGGCGCTGGAAATTGAATGGAGTTCCAGCCCCCATGATCGCCATGACAGTGCGGCGTATCAGCAGGAGCTGATGAAAACGGCGCAGAAAGCCGGTTCTTTTGTGGGCCGTCATGACGGTGATGTGGATCAGGCGCTGGCAAAGTCTGATAAGGTCGTTGAGGCAGATTACCTGATGCCGTATTACGCTCATGCGCCCATGGAACCGCCGGCGGCCTTGGCTCATGTCACAGGAGAGACGGCGGAAATCTGGGCCTGTGTGCAGGACCCGCAATCCACACAGGATGTGGTGGCGGCGACCCTGGGGCTGAAAAAGGAGAATGTCACCGTACATGTCACGCTCCTTGGCGGGGCTTTCGGGCGCAAATCCAAATCCGACTTTGTGGCCGAAGCGGCGTTTTTGTCCCAGCAAACAGGAAAACCCGTCAAAGTGGTCTGGACCCGCGAGGATGACATCCGTCATGATTATTATCACGCCATCAGCGCCCAGCATCTGAAAGCCGGGCTGGATAAAAATGGCGCGGTGATCGCCTGGAACCATAATTCGGTTTTCCCCACCATCGGATCCATTTTCAGCCCCGGCGCGGATCAGCCCCTGCCGTTTGAGATGGGGTTGGGATTGGTGGATCTGCCCTATAACATTCCCAATATCCGGGCCGAAGTAGGTAAGACCCAGGCCCATATCCGGATCGGTTGGGTCCGCTCGGTCTGCAACATTCACCACGCCTTTGCCGTAGGCTCGTTCATGGATGAACTGGCCCATGCCGCCGGCCGCGATCCACGAGATTTTCTGCTTGAACATCTGACCCCGGACCGGGAAATTCCGGTGGACAGCTTCAACGCCAAATTCAATTATGGTGAAAAACAGACGGATTATCCTTTTGAGACGGCGCGTCTCAAACATGTTGTCCGACTGGTCACCGACAAGGCCGGTTGGGGTCGGAAACTCCCCAAAGGGCATGGCTTGGGGCTGGCTTGTCATTACAGTTTTCTCAGCCACATTGCCGTTGTGGCCGAGGTGGCGGTCAAGGATGGCGCGGTGACGATCCCGCGGGTGGATCTGGCGATTGATTGCGGGCGGTATATCAATCCTGACCGGGTGATTGCCCAGATGGAAGGGTCCATTATTTTTTCCATATCCCATGCCCTGACCTCGGAACTGAGCATTAAGGGTGGCAAGGTGGAACAAAGCAACTTTCATGATTACCGGCTGGCGCGTTGTGATATGACGCCGGATATCCGGGTTCATCTGGTGGACAGTGACGATAAGCCACGCGGGGTGGGCGAGCCCGGTGTACCGCCGGTTACCGCCGCCATTTGCAATGGGATTTTTGCGGCCACCGGCAAACGTATCAGAAAGCTGCCGATAGCTGAGCCGTTTTAGAGTGAATTGAGCCAACCTATTCACAATTCACTCTAGCCTGATCCGGGTCTATTCCGATTTGCCGTAAAGTTCAGCGGGGTCCTTTTCCACCTCGCTGATAATTTTCAGACCGCGGGCTGTGACTTCCTCAAAAAAGCAGCTGCGCCGTCCGGTGTGACAGGCCACGCCTTCTTGCTCCACCAGCAATAACAGCGTATCGCCGTCACAGTCGATGCGAAAATTTTTGAGCATCTGGACCTGTCCGGAACTTTCCCCCTTGCGCCACAACGCCCGGCGGGAGCGCGACCAGTAACAGACCTGCCCCGTCTTCAGGGTTTCGCTCACCGCTTCGGCTGTCATCCACGCCATCATCAGCACTTCCCCCGTATCATGCTGTTGGGCAATGGCCGGGATTAGCCCATCAGCATCAAATTTAAGCCGGGAGAGCACCTGCTGAATAATTTTTTCCGGAATGCTGGCGGTCATGATGTTTCCTGTCTGACAGCTTATAAGCTTGAAATTCATTGCGTATGTCGTCACTATTCATTAAATGGGATTGATCAATAAGACAAGAATAACCATCCATGATGCAAACTGCCGCCAAACATGATCATGACAAATGTATCGAGCAGGCCCTGAGCGCCGCCCGGGATATCTGCGACCGTCGCGAGATGCGGTTTACCCCGCTCCGCCGCAGAGTTTTGGAGCTGGTCTGGCGGGGGCACAAGCCGGTGACGGCCTATGAGCTACTGGATCTTTTGAGTGTGGGGCAGAAAAAAGTTGCCCCGCCGACCGTTTATCGTGCCTTGGATTTTCTCATAGAACAGGGACTTGTGCACCGGATTGAATCCCTCAACGCTTTTATCGGCTGTCCGGACCCAGCGCACCGACATCAGGGCCATTTTCTGATTTGCAAAAAATGCCGGACCGTTGCCGAAGTCACTGAAACGGCTCTTGATCGGCACATTACCCGAATAGCCGCAGATCATGGCTACAGCAGCGAACAGAGCATGCTCGAAGTCATGGGCCTGTGTGCCAATTGCCGGTGAACGGGGCTGAACTGATGCAGGGCCGGGCGGAGCCAATACTTGAGCTTGAGGGTATTTCCCTGTCCTTTCGGGGACGGGAGGTGCTCTCGAATGTGAGCCTGAGTGTCATGGCGGGGGAAATTGTGACCTTGATCGGCCCCAATGGCGCCGGGAAAAGCACCCTGATGAAAATTGCTCTGGGGCTTGTGCAGCCGGACAACGGACATGTCCGTCGCCGAAAGGCGCTGCGGATCGGGTATATGCCCCAGAAAGTGATGCTGGATGACAGCCTGCCGCTGACGGTGCAGCATTTTTTAAGACTGAGGCCCGGCACCACAGCCCAACAGATGGAACGAGTTCTGCACCAGGTCAGACTTATGGCCCGGATTGACAACCCTGTCCAAAATCTTTCAGGGGGGGAAATGCAACGGTTGCTCTTGGCCCGGGCGCTTTTGGGACAGCCCGATTTTCTGGTGCTTGATGAGCCGGTGCAGGGGGTGGATATTACCGGTCAGGAAGAATTGTACCGGCTGATCACCACTATACGGGACGAAACGGGATGCGCTGTTCTGATGATTTCCCATGATCTGCATATGGTCATGGCCGGGGCGGATCAGGTGATTTGTCTGAACGGCCATATCTGCTGTCAGGGCGCCCCGGATTCCGTGCGGGATCATCCCGAATACAGGGCGTTGTTTGCGCCCGGGGTGGAAAATGTCGCCCTCTATACCCATCATCATGATCATCACCATGACAGCCGGGGAAATGTTGTGCCCGGTTGCCTGCCGGATCATAACCCGTCGCAGACGACAGGGCCAAAGAAACATGATTGAGGATTTTATTCTGAATGCTCTTATTGCCGGCAGCCTGGTGGCTCTAGTGGCGGGTCCTCTGGGGTGTTTTCTGGTCTGGCGGCATATGGCCTATTTCGGCGACACCATTGCTCATTCCGCGCTAATGGGGGTGGCGCTGGGTGTGGCGTTGGGGACGGCAAGTCCGCTGATTATGGTGGCGGTTTGCGCCGTGGTGGCGCTGCTGTTGCTGGTATTGCAGCAGGACCGTAGCCTTTCCTCGGATACCTTGCTGGGTATTCTGGCTCACAGCGCCTTGTCTATCGGTCTGATCGTTATCTCACTGCAACCGGCTGTCCGGCAGGACATGATGTATTATCTTATTGGGGATATTCTGGCCGTAAACGCCGAGGATATTACCGGTATTCTGATCATGGCGCTGTTGGTGCTTGCCGGGCTATTGCTTATCTGGAAGTCTCTGCTATCCATTACCGTTCATGAGGACCTGGCCCGGGTGGAGGGCGTAGCCGTGGGACGCACCAAGGCCGCCTATATGCTGATGATTGCGGTCCTGGTCGCGTTGGCAATGAAAGTGATCGGCGTGCTTCTGGTTACTGCATTGATGATTATTCCCGCCGCTGGGGCGCGCAACATCACCCGCACGCCGCTTGCCATGACGTTGATTTCGGCGCTGATCGGGGTGATTTCGGTTTTTGCCGGAATCACTTTGTCTGGAACCTGGGATGTTCCAACTGGTCCGGCCATCGTGCTGGCGGCTGTGGCTATCTTTTCTGCGTCAAGAATTTATTATTTTTTATCAAAATAATAAACAATCTTCTTAAAGTGCTTTATTAGAGTGAATTGTGCATGGGTTGACTCAATTCGCTCTCAATCTCTTGAAGCCCTGTTCCAGGTCAGCGATCAGGTCGTCCGGATGCTCGATACCCACATGCAGGCGGATCAGTGGACCTGAGGTTGGCGCGGGGGTAGCGGTGCGGATACGGGCGATGTTTTGGACGGGCAGGATCAGGCTTTCATACCCCCCCCAGCTGAAGCCCATCTTGAAATGCTGCATGCCGTCCAGAAAGGCGGCCAGTGCCTTTTCGCTACCCTGTTTGAGGAAAAAGGAAAACAGCCCGCAACTGCCGGTAAAGTCCCGTTTCCAGATATCGTGGCCCGGACAGCCGGGCAGAGCCGGGTGGCGTACATGGTCAACTTCTTCCCGCTCTTCCAGCCAACGGGCAAGGATAAGGGCATTTTCCTGATGCTGTTTCAGGCGCAGTCCCAGGGTGCGCAGGCCCCTCAGCGCCAGATAAACATCATCAGGGGCCGCGCAATACCCCATCTGAAAACTCATTTCCCGAAGCTGGTCCCAATGTTCGGGTGTGGCCGTGGCGGTGCCAAGCATCACGTCTGAATGACCGACGATATATTTTGTGGCGGCCTGGATGGAGATATCTACGCCATGCTCGAAGGGTTTGAAATACAGTGGGGTGCCCCAGGTATTGTCCATCATGACAATAGCGCCATGATCATGGGCGGCTTTGGCTATGGCGGGAACGTCCTGAACTTCCATCGTGAGAGAGCAGGGGGATTCTACAAATACAACCCGGGTATTGGGGCGCAGAAGTTTGCGGATTTCTGCGCCGATAAGCGGATCGTAATAGGTGGTTTCCACCCCCATACGCTTGAGGACAGTATCACAAAAGCTGCGGGTTGGTTCATAGGCGCCGTCCACCATAAGAATGTGATCCCCGCTTTCCACAAAAGACAGGATCGCACCGGATATAGCGGCGAGACCGGAAGGATACAGGGCGCATCCGGCGCCGCCTTCCAGTTCGCACAGGGCGTCCTGAAAGGCAAACTGTGTGGGGGTGCCCCGCCGACCATAATAAAGATGGTTCTTTTCCCGGTGGCGGATGGCGTTTTTCATATCCGCGAGGGTATCGAAAATCACTGTCGAGGCATGATAAACGGGAGGATTTACGACTTTCCCGGTCCATTCCTTGCGCCGGCCGGCATCGACGAGTCGGGTTTCCTTTTTCATGATTATTTTCCCGCGTTATTTTTCCACCGGCGTATCCGGGTGGCTGCCCCATTCCGCCCAAGAGCCGTCATAAACGGCCACTTCCTGGTGGCCCACCAGGTGAAGGCCCAGGGCCAGCACACAGGCCGTAATACCGGACCCGCAACTAGTGACTACCGGTTTTTTAAGATCCACTCCTGCCTCCTGGAATATTTTTTTCAGGTCTTCCGCAGGACGATAGGTGCCGTCTTTTGGGTCAAGCAGGGTCGTATAGGGAATATTGAGACTATCGGGGATGTGACCTGATTTCATATTCGGCCGAGGTTCCGGCACGCTGCCCTTGAAACGGGGTTCGCCGCGGGCATCAATCACCTGTTCCCGTCGGGTATGCAGATTGGCCAGCATCTGATCCAGATCCCGAACCATGGTGTTATTGAACCGGGCGGTAAAATGCCGTGGTCCCGGAATGGGAGGAATATCTTCTGTGGGGCGGTTTTCCGCCCGCCACTTTTGAAAACCGCCATCAAGGACTGCCACGTCCCGATGTCCGAAACATCTCAACATGAACCAGGCCCGCGCGGCGGATTTGACGTCGCTGTTGTCATAGATGACAATGCGCATGCCATCCCCCAGACCAAGCTTGCGCAGGCGACTGGAAAGTTTTTCAGGACTTGGCAGCATATGTGGCAGATCTATGTCTGTATCACAGACGTCATCCAGATCCAGAAACACCGCGCCGGGGATATGGGCCTCGTTATATTCTGCCCGGGCGTCGCGCCCCTGATCCGGCATATGCCAGGAAGCGTCTACCACTCTTACGTCAGGGGCGTGAAGATGGTCAGCGAGCCATTGTGTGGAAACGAGCGCGGGATAATTCTCTGCCATGGTTTATCCTTTTAAATATTATCGAAAATAATTTGTGTCCGGTGGCTTCCCAGCTGACTTCACTCTAGAGCCAGTCCGGGTAGGGCAGTCCCTGTTCCTTGAGGAAGTCAGGGTTAAAGAGTTTGCTCTGGTACCTTGTACCATAATCGCATAGGACTGTCACAATGGTGTGTCCCGGTCCCATTTCCTTTGCCAGACGGATGGCACCCGCCACGTTGATGCCGGAGGAGCCGCCAAGGCACAACCCTTCATATTTCAGAAGGTCAAACACAACCTCAAGCGCTTCGGCATCTGGAATCTGATAGGCGTCATCCACCTCTACTCCTTCCAGATTGGCGGTGATGCGCCCCTGACCGATGCCTTCGGTTATGGAAGTGCCTTCGGCTTTCAGTTCGCCGTATTTATAATAATGATACAACGCCGCGCCCATCGGGTCAGCCAGGACGATTTTGACATTCTTGTTGCGTTCTTTCAGCGCCATCGACACCCCGCCCAATGTGCCGCCACTGCCAACTGCACAGGTGAAAGCATCCACGGTGCCCTCTGTCTGCTCCCAGATTTCCGGGCCAGTGCCCAGATAATGGGCCTTACGGTTGGCTACATTATCGAACTGATTGGCCCAAATCGCGCCATTGGGGGAGGTGGCGGCAATTTCCTCGGCCAGACGGCCGGAATATTTGACGTAGTTGTTCGGATCCTTGTAGGGCACCGCCGGGACCAGTCTGAGATCACAGCCACATAATCTGAGCATATCCTTTTTTTCCTGTGACTGGGTTTCCGGCATGACGATAACGGTTTTATATCCCAGGGCATTTCCCACCAGACCAAGGCCGATGCCGGTATTGCCGGCTGTACCTTCCACAATGGTGCCGCCCGGCTTTAAAAGACCTTTTTCTTCCGCATCCCGTATAATATACAAGGCGGCGCGATCCTTGACGGATCCACCCGGGTTAAGGAACTCTGCTTTGCCCAGAATGGTACACCCGGTTTCTTCAGAGGCTTTTTTGAGCTTGATCAGTGGCGTGTTTCCGATGGCTTCCACTAAACCGTCACATATCTTCATCTTGATGACCCCGTTTTCTGCGCTTGAATAATTCCCTATAGATAGGATGCTCTATGCCGGGTCGCAAGCCTGTCGTCAATTGTCCTCAAAAAAACACTGAAGGCAGGAAAGGGCAGATGGAGCCCTAAGAGGCAAGTTGCAGGCCGCTTTCTGCCGAGGGAGAGCGGCCCAATATGGTTTCTGAACGCACATCACAGACCGCAACAAGCGCTTGCAGCTTTTGTTCCAGAATAAGGCGGCCCTCGGCGCTGAGGTTTTGGATGTGGACCTGGATGACCAGTTTGCTTTTCAGGCGGTTTTGCGCTGAAAATTTGCTGCATCTCACCAGATCAGGGACCAGATGCTGCCGTTCAAATACGGAAAGGATCCGGGGCAGGGTGCCGGCTTCAGGCTCCGCTGTTACCTGAAAATGAGTCGTTTCGCAAAAAGAGGGGGTCCCGCAACGGGAGGTATTGGACAAAGACATGCTCTGTTTTCCTTAATACGATGATGTTTCTTTCGCAGAGAGTTGGTCCATAAGGGACCGGCCCGGCCTTACGCGAAGACCGGGAACATAATTCGAAAGAGACACATTCGTATTAAGTAAAACCGTTTCATGGCTTTGATCTTTAGAAAATATGGAGTAAGAAGTCAACAATGTTGATGAAGAGGTAAGCCGATGAGTAAGGAAATTTATAAAGGTTTGTCCCAGTTGGGCGGAACGGCGAAACTGCCTGAAAGCCCCGAACAGGCGGTGCTGGAAAAGGTTCCCAACCCGCGGCCGGACTCCCGATATTTTGTACGTTTTACCTGTCCCGAATTCACTTCTCTATGTCCGGTCACCGGACAGCCTGACTTTGCCCATCTGGTCATTGATTATGTGCCGGACGGGTTTCTCGTCGAGAGCAAGTCGCTGAAGCTCTATCTGCATTCTTTCCGTAACCATGCCGCTTTTCATGAAGACTGCACAGTTGGAATTGGGGAGAGGCTGGTGGAAGAATTAAAACCACACTGGCTGAGGATTGGCGGATACTGGTATCCGCGTGGCGGTATTCCCATTGATGTCTTTTTTCAGACCGGCACGCCACCCCAAGGGGTCTGGATTCCGGACCAAGGGGTTCCCGCTTATCGGGGCAGGGGATAACACCTGACATGATTGCCAGGCCCCAGCGCTGTGCTTTGCTCTGAAAACGCGGTTCTTACCAAAAGTGTTCTCAGGAAATTTATTTTCAGGGAATTTGCAGGATCTTGTGGGTCTGTAGACTGAGCCGCCATTGGGGATGGCGCCGGCAGTAGTCCAGCGCCTTGCGGGTATTGTCCTGTCTGAATTTTTCGGTGTCCTGCCCGTTTGCGTCGGGGCCAAATCCGTCCATGGGTTGTAGAAAAAAATGCTTAAAGGCCAGATCAGCCACATCTTCCGGGCGAATGTTTTCCTGTGGATAAACCAGCTTCAGCTCATGTCCCTGTTTCTGGACAAGGTTAGTGAGGGATTTGGGGCTGACGCAGATCCAGTCCACTGTTTTCGGAACGGGCAGGCTACCGTTGGTTTCGACGGCTACTTCAAACCCTGCGTCGTGAAAGGCCTCGATCAGAGGCTCGTCCAGCTGTAGCAGGGGTTCGCCGCCGGTGCAGACAAGATATGGGCGTCCCCGATCCTGTGTGTTTTCCTGCCATAGCCTTGCGGCGGCGCGGGCCAGTTCCTGTGGTGAGGCAAATTTGCCGCCGCCGGGGCCATCGGTGCCCACAAAATCCGTATCACAAAAGCGGCATGTGGCGTTTTCACGGTCCTTTTCCAGCCCGGACCAGAAATTGCAGCCGCTGAACCGGCAGAAGATGGCGGCCCGGCCGGTGCGTGCCCCTTCACCCTGAAGGGTATAAAAGAGTTCCTTTACACTATAGGTCATGATGTCATGGCATCCTGGTAGGGAATGGGGTCCCTGGCGTTTGCTTCGGCAAATCCCTTGAGGCGCAGCAGGCAGGCGTCACATTGGCCGCAGGCCGCGCCGTCTTTTGCCGGATCATAACAGCTGGTGGTTAAACTGTAATCCACCCCCAAAGACAGCCCCGTGCGGATAATTTCCGCCTTGGACATGTGAATCAGCGGGGTGTGGATGTTCAATTTCCGGTGGTCTTGGGTGCCGGCCTTGGTGGCCAGATTGGCCATTTTTTCAAAAGCGGCAATAAATTCAGGGCGACAATCCGGATACCCGCTGTAGTCCAGTGCGTTCACGCCGATAAAAATGTCGTTGGCGCCAAGGACTTCGGCATAGGCAAGGGCAAAGGACAGGAAAATGGTGTTGCGGGCCGGGACATAGGTGACCGGCACATCTTCGCTCATATCCTCATGGCTGCGTCCCTTGGGCACAGGGATATCGTCCGTCAGGGCGGATCCCCCGAAAATCCCCAGATCAATTTCGGCAACCACGTGATGGCTGATTTGCATGCTTTGCGCGACTCGCCGGGCGGCTTCTAGTTCAATGGTGTGACGTTGCCCATAACGGAAGCTCAACCCGTATACCGCGAATCCCTGATCCCGGGCAATGGCGACACAGGTGGTGGAATCGAGTCCGCCGCTTAATAAAACTATGGCTTTTTTGATTGCCGTCATTTATTTGTCTTCTCCAGTTGCAAGTGCCCTCACATAACGCAAAAGCGCTGAAAGGGCCATATGCATTATCATAAGTTTACGGTATTGGCGGCATGAAGTACATTGCATGAAGCATTTGCGTGTCTTCTGCCATGAAGAAATCCTCAGGAACGCAAGTTTTGTGAGGGTTTCGTAACCCCCGTGAGCATCCTAGTCAAGGAGTGACATATGCCTCTGTCTGAGCCTGCTGCTCGTAAACGACTTCACACCCGCACCATTATTTGTGATGGATATGAACGCGAAGATGGCCTTTGGGATATCGAAGGTCATATGACGGATGTCAAGAGTTATCCCTTTGAAAACCGTTGGCGCGGACCCATCCAGCCCGGCGACCCCATTCATGACATGTCCATTCGTATGACCGTGGATGATGATCTGGTGATCCGGGATATTGAAGCGGTGACCGATCACAGCCCCTTTGAAATGTGCCCGCATATTACCGCCGCTTACAAAAAACTGGTCGGGGTCAGGATCGGCCCCGGTTGGCGCCGGGAAATCAAAACACGGGTCGGGGGTGTTGAGGGATGTACGCATCTGACAGAACTGTTTACGCCGCTGGCAACCGTCGCCATTCAGACAGTGATGACGGCCCTGATGAAACGCCGGGAACAGCAGAAGAAAGAGCTTGGAAAGGATCTTGCGGATTCCCGCAAGAAGAAACGTCCGCCCGTCCTCAATACCTGCCATGCTTGGGCCAGTGATTCCCCGGTGGTCAGGGAACATGCCCCGGATTTTTATACCGGGCCGGATTTGCCTAAATTGGATTTGCCTAAATCGGATCTGTCTGGGAACAAGGCCGGATAGGCTCTCAAAAAGCGAAAATGAAAAAGGGTTCGGTCTGAATAACCGAACCCTTCGAATTGGCTCCCCGAGCAGGACTCGAACCTGCGACCCATAGATTAACAGTCTACTGCTCTACCAACTGAGCTATCGGGGATCAGAAAATTCTGTCCCGGCGGTGTGCGCCGCCAACGCGCACCTTATACAAAGAGAAAAAACATCTGCCAATAAAAAAATTCAAAAAATTGCAAAAATTATTTCGCTGATATCCGCACAGGGAATTTGCCTGAAATCGTGTTAAACAATCACGTATACTCCCAAAGGGATTCGCCCCACTGGGCGCGCTGTTGTCTGCCTCATTCCGGGTGATTCCTGGATTGTGGCACAAATGAGACATTTTGCTCGCTGGTCTTCCGTGGGCAGGGAAAAAAAACAGACGGACTTAAGCATCTGTAAATGTTGCAAATTGAAACCGCCGATAACTGTATATCAACCTATCTTCGGATAAGGGCGTTGACAGGTTTGTCAGCCACTGGATAGCATTTAGGCACTGTTAAGGTTAATGAAGGTTATTTGGCAAAAAACTTTAACATTTCGGGCAAAATCATCGTGTTCAGAGTGACGATTTTAAGCTTGGAGTGAGAACTGTTACGCTGAGCGCGAAAAGAATATGGTGGGTTATATTTATGGATTTATCACCGGTGAATTCCAGCCACGTTCATATTGAATGGCTGGAAGAAAAGATTGGCATTGTGCGGGTGTATGACCGACCTGTCAATGCGCTGCAAATGGCTCAGGGAGTCCCTTATATCTTTTTCACTGTAGTGCAAGTTGATTCCGATAAAAGGGCGTTGTTCAAAGGGGCTCTCAAATTTCCGTTACGGGCATTGAAGCTGATCATTAATTACGCCCGTGCTCACACGGACTGGAAAATGATCTGGTGGGAAAGGCCCTCGGCGGGATACAATGTGTATCTGGATCTGCAGGCGGATGAGGGCGGCAAATACCGGATCATTAAAAGCCATTATAAAAATAAGCTGGATAAAAATAATCTGAACCCTGAACAGCAGATCAGGACATATGATCCCGACGATAGGGCAAATGAGTCCGAAACAGGGGACTTTCATCAGCTGGCTCTGGCGGAATAACGGGTCGCAGCAAACAACGGCTCTCGTCAGATACAAAAAATCTGGTGGGAATACTCATGGGACAGTGTTTCCCGAGCCCTGAACAATGCGCCAAATGGCACACCCTGAATAATCGAATAACCTATTGATATTAAGAGAAAGTTATGGAGGTGCGGACCGGATTCGAACCGGTGTACACGGATTTGCAATCCGCTGCGTAGCCTCTCCGCCACCGCACCTTAGCCTTCCTTGCAAAAAAGGAAGAGTTCCTGATTCCGGGAGAACATTTCGTATTTATTTTTGTATCTACAATAAGGAGATCATTCCCTTACGAAAGAGCCCTCCGAAATGGCGTTGCATCTTTTTACACCCTCATTTCTTTTTTTCAAGTCTTAATGTTGTCATCTGACGTTCGTAATTTTTCAGCCCGGCGAGAGTTGAAAAGCGTAAAGATGGAAAAGAGCAAAGGCGTTTTGTCGTTAAGTTCCCTCCTTTGATCGAGACAATGTTGTCAAGCCGACCCGGACCCTATATATATGCAGCAACATTTTCGGGATAACATTTAGGACATTGTTCGATGACACACTCAGTCCAGGCCAGAACCAACATGATCGAAGGGCAATTGCGCCCTAATCAGATCACCGACCAGAAAGTCATAGATGCCATTGCTTCCGTTAACCGTGAAAAATTTGTGCCCCGTTCGCTGGCAGGGGTGGCGTATCTGGATGAAGACATTCCAGTCGGGGAAGGCCGGTATTTGATGGAACCAATGGTTTTTGCCCGTCTTGTTGAGGCGGCGCATGTAAGACCGACTGACCTCGTTCTGGATATTGCTTGTGGCACGGGGTATTCCTCTGCCGTTTTGGGGCGTCTTGCAGAGGCCGTTGTCGCCCTTGAAGAAAATGAAAAGCTTGCGGCACAGGCCACTGAACTACTTTCAGAGGAAGCTTGTGATAATGTGGCGGTGGTGAATGGCCCTCTCAAAGAAGGGCTTGCGGCACAGGGGCCTTTTGATGTGATTTTTATCAACGGCATGGTGGATGAAGTTCCGCAAAATATTCTGGAACAGCTCACGGATGATGGCCGGGTTATTTGTGTCTTGAATGAAAATGGCGTCGGAAAAGCCTGCATTCTAACGTATAAGGAAAAAATTCCGGGCAAGCGGGTGTTGTTTGACGCCGCGGTTCCAAAGCTGGAAGCCTTTGCCAAGGATCCGGGATTTGTATTCTGAAGCGGAAGGGGCAGGGATGTTTTTCTTGCCGAAACCTTTTGTCAATAAAACTGGTGTATGACCAGTGCATTGGTTTTGAATGAGTTGATTTGAGTGGATCGTTATTGATCTGGATATAAATTGGCGGGGCGGAAAATCGTCCTGTTTCGGGGATGTAAAATGAAAAAAACGTTATGCGGCATTTCCGTCTGTCTTCTGGCAACAGCCAGCCTGACGTCTTTGGCATATTCAGAGTCCTTGAAGGAAATTCTGGAAACCGCCTATGTCAGTAACCCGACGCTGAAAGCGCAACAGGCGGCAGTGCGTGCAACGGATGAAAATATTGCACAGGCAAGATCCGGATGGCTGCCGTCAATCACCGCCAACGGTTCGGTGAGTTATCAGGACACCACAAGTGAAAGCCAAATTTTCCGTAGTGGCACCCTGTATCCCAAAAGCGCCAGTATCACCCTGCAGCAGCCCCTTTTCACCGGTTTTCAGACCGTGAACAATACCAAACAGGCCCGCAAGCAGGTGGAAGCCGCCCGCTCGCAGCTTACTGAGACGGAACAGCAGGTTCTTTTGGAAGCGGTGACGGCCTATATGGATGTCAAACGGGACGAAGCCGTTCTGGCTCTGACCAAGAATAACGTTTTGGTGCTTCAGCGTCAGCTCGAAGCCAGTGAAGACCGCTTTCGGGTCGGGGAAATCACCCGGACGGACGTGGCCCAGTCCCGGGCGCGTTTATCCCGGGCTATAACCGAGAAGTTTCAGGCAGAAGCGGCGCTTACGGCCAGCCGGGCGGCCTTTGCCCGGATTGTCGGCATGTCTCCGGCAACTCTTGACGAAGTGAGCGCCCTGCCATCCCTGCCGGCCTCGGAAGAAGCGGCGCTGGAGATTGCTCTGCGCAACAATCCAATACTGGCGGCAGCAAAATTTACCGAAGAGGCTGCCCGCTACAATGTAAAAAGTCAGTTCGGAGGCCTAAGTCCTCGGCTCGACCTGGAGGCCAGTTACAGTAAATCATGGGATTCCAGCACTATTGTCACCTCCTCTTCAACGGCGGAAGTGGTCGCGCGCATGACAGTGCCGCTGTATCAGAGCGGGGCCCAGTCTTCCAGGATTCGCCAGGCCAAGCAGATTGAAAACCAGCGGCGCCTGGAGGTTGTCGCTGCGGAACGCCAGATTCAGGAGACGGTTCAGAATGCCTGGGAAGGGTATCGGGAAGCAACCGCACGAATTCAGTCCACGGCGGATCAGGTCGAAGCCAATGAAATTGCATTGGACGGGGTGCGTCAGGAAGCGGAAGTCGGCTCCCGGACAACCTTGGATGTTCTGGATGCCGAACAGGAACTTCTGGATTCCCGGGTGCAGCATGTTCGTGCCATGAGGGACCAGGTCGTTGCCGCCTACACATTGTTACGGGCCATTGGAAAACTGACGGCCCGCGACCTTGAACTGGAGGTGCCGTATTACGATTCCCGAAAACACACAGAACGCGTGGATGGCAAGATTTATGGATGGGGCGTTGACGACGAAGAGTAATCCTGTCGTTTCAGAATATGCCGATCCGCAAAAAGAGGCTTTGAAAAACACTTTCCGCCAGTCATGAATTTGACCGGGAAGTGTTTTTTGTTTAAAGACAAGGAGGAATTGTGATCAAAAGGTCAGCATTCTGTCGGTTTCCATTCTGCAAAATGCGGACCTGCATTGCGTTTATAGGGGTGCGCCTTTAAGTTTGCACCATGATCTAAAAACCTTGATAATGGCTCATAATTCAATAAAGGTGTACAGTTAAGCGAGAACTGCATTACATTGGATCATAAGGGGATCATTTCGACAGCGAGGAGCCGGGCAAGCTCCACTGACCTGACGAATATCATCGAGCGAGACATAAAGCATGAGCGAAACGGACGGCCAAGAAGAACCAAGTATGGAGGAGATCCTCGCCTCGATTCGCCGGATCATTTCCGAAGATGAAGAGGAAAGGGAGGAAAAGAAGCCTGTAGAGGAGGCCTCATCTGCCCCTGAACCGGAACCCGAGCCGGACCCTGAACCGGAACCGGAACCCGAACCCGAGCCCGAAGAAGAAATTCTTGAGCTGACGGATATGGTTGAGGAGGAAGGGGAGGATATCGAACTGGAAATCGACGATGAACCAGAACCCGAGCCGGACCCCGAGCCTGAACCGGAACCGGAACCTGAGCCTGCTCTGGCGGGAATGGACATAGATGACGTTGATCCGGCCGAAGGCAAGGATATTTTGATGTCCGAAGGGCCTTCTGCTGAGGCCATGGGGCAATTTCAACGGCTTTCAGCTCTGTTGACCTCAGGATATGAAGGCTCCGGTAATACGCTGGAAGACCTGGTGCGTGAATTGCTCAAGCCAATGCTGAAAAGCTGGTTGGATGAAAATCTGCCGCCCATTGTGGAGCGCATGGTCGCCAAGGAAATCGCTCGTCTGGCCCGGACCAAAAAACCGTAAGTTTTGGGACATAATTCCGGATAAAATTCTGGACAAGATTCTGGATAAAATTCTGGGCAAAACGCTGGATTTTTCACGGATGGGCGTCTATCTTGGCGCAAAATGAAACAGGAAGGGCCGCCGGGCTCTTCTCTTTTTTTGACTTATGCCTTTTGGGGCGCATTCTGGCCCCTGGACAGGACGCAAAAGAAAGAGTTTTAGATGCTGGAAAAAACTTTTGATTTTTCAACGGCGGAAAAAAGAATTTACGATGCCTGGGAAAAAAGCGGGGCATTCAAAGGCGGGCAGCGCCCCGAGGCGGAACCTTTCACCATTGTCCTGCCGCCGCCCAATGTGACGGGCAGTCTGCATATCGGCCATGCGCTTAATCATACGCTTCAGGATATTCTGATCCGCTTTGAACGATTGCGCGGCAAGGATGTTTTATGGCAACCTGGTATGGATCATGCGGGGATTGCCACCCAGATGGTGGTGGAACGGCAACTGGATGAAGAAGGAATTTCCCGTCGTGACCTGGGGCGGGAAAAATTTATCGAACGGGTGTGGCAGTGGAAGGAACAATCCGGCGGCATGATCTTTAACCAGATGCGTCGCTTGGGACAGTCCTGTGATTGGAGCCGTCAGCGCTTTACCATGGATGAAGGGTTCCATGAGGCTGTACTTAAGGTATTTGTGGAACTGTATAATGCCGGCCTGATTTACAAGGACAAACGCCTTGTTAACTGGGATCCCAAACTGAAAACCGCCATTTCTGATCTGGAAGTGGAACAGCGGGAAGTCAATGGCCATTACTGGCACTTCAAATATCCGGTTGACGGGGAGGAAGGCCGTTATGTTGTTGTGGCCACCACTCGGCCCGAAACCATGCTGGGCGATGTGGCCGTGGCGGTCCATCCCGACGATGAACGGTATCAGGACCTGATCGGCAAGACCCTGACCCTGCCTCTGGTGGGGCGCAAGCTGATTGTGGTGGCGGACGAACACGCCGATCCGGAAAAAGGCTCCGGGGCGGTGAAGATTACTCCGGCCCACGATTTTGACGACCATATGGTGGGCAAACGCCACAATCTGGAAAACATCAATATTTTTGATGACGAGGCGCGGACCAATGACAATGTACCGGAAAAATACCGGGGGCTGGACCGCTATGAGGCCCGCAAACGCGTCGTGGCGGACATGGAGGCGTTGGGGCTTCTGGAAAAAGTGGAAGACACGGTTCACATGGTTCCCTATGGAGACCGTTCCGGCGTGGTCATTGAGCCCTGGCTCACGGATCAGTGGTATGTGAACGCGGCGGAACTGGCTAGGGAAGCCATTGCCGCCGTTGAAGACGGCCGTACCAAATTTGTGCCCAAGCAATGGGAAAAAACCTATTTTGAATGGATGCGCAACATTGAACCCTGGTGTATTTCCCGGCAGCTGTGGTGGGGCCACCAGATTCCGGCCTGGTATGGGCCGGACGGCGAAACCTTTGTCGCCATGAGCGAAGAAGAAGCCCGCAAGGCTGCCCATGATCATTATGGGCGGGATGTGGAGCTTGTTCGTGATCCGGATGTGCTGGATACCTGGTTTTCCTCAGCGCTCTGGCCGTTCGGCACGCTGGGCTGGCCCGATGAAAATGATCCCTTCCTCAAACGTCATTACAAGACCGATGTGCTAGTGACCGGATTTGACATTATCTTTTTCTGGGTCGCGCGCATGATGATGGATGGCCTGCATTTCATGAAAGACGTGCCGTTCCATACCGTCTATGTCCATGCCCTAGTGCGGGACGAATTTGGCGCCAAGATGTCCAAAAGCAAGGGCAATGTGATTGACCCGCTGGAACTTGCGGACAAATACGGCGCGGATGCGTTGCGGTTTACCCTCGCCGCCATGGAGGCCCAGGGCCGGGACATCAAAATGTCCGAAAAACGGGTCGAAGGGTATCGTAATTTCGGTACCAAGCTATGGAATGCGGCGCGGTTCTGTGAAATGAATGACTGTTTCGGGCTGGGCGCTTTTGATCCGGCCTCGGCCAAACTGGCGGTCAATAAATGGATCATCGGCGAAGTGATGAAAACGGTGGACAAGGTCACCAGTTCGCTGGAAGCATTCCGCTATAACGAGGCGGCGGGTGCCATTTACCATTTCACCTGGGGCACCTTCTGTGATTGGTATATCGAGTTGATCAAACCTCTGTTCCAGGGGGATGATGAAGCGGCCGCCAAAGAATGCCGTCAGACGGCCGCCTGGGTCATTGATCGGATTCTGGTGTTGTTGCATCCGTTTATGCCGTTCATTACCGAAGAATTGTGGCAGGCGCTCAGTGATCAGCGCGAGACACCGCTCATTCTGGCCCAGTGGCCGCATAAGGATGACCACCTCATTGATGCGGAGGCCGGAGCGGAAATGAACTGGGCCATTTCGCTGATTTCGGAAATTCGCACGGCACGGGCGGAAATGAATGTGCCGGCAGGAGCAAAAATTCAGATGTTGTTGAGCGGGGCTGATGCGCGTTCAAAGACAGCGCTGGAAAATCATCGGGAGGTGATCATGCGTCTGGCGCGCCTGGAAAGCATTGCACTACATGAGGGGGAAGCTCCGAAAGGCGCTATTCAGGTGGTGCTTGGCGAAGTGAGTGTTTTCCTGCCGGTGGCTGATGTTATTGATATTTCGGAAGAGAAAAAACGGCTCGAAAAAAATCTGGCTAAGCTGGAAAAGGAGATGGCCGGTTTGCGCGGACGGCTCGGCAATGAAGCTTTTCTCGCCAAGGCCCCGGAAAAGGTGGTTATGGAAAGCCGGCAGGCGTTGGCCGAAGGGGAAGAGAAAATCGCCAAGACCAAAGCCGCTCTCAAGCGTCTGGACGCCATGGAGTAAGTGGTATGGATGTCACAGCATAAAGGACGTTTGTCCGATGAAAAAGCCGGGGACAGCTCCGGCTTTTTTATATGGTCTTGGACAAGTTTATATGGCCTTGGACAAGGAAAAATTGGCATCACCAGAGAAAAACGAGGCAAGCAGAAGTGTTTGGCCCTGTCGTAAAATGGGGACAAAACCGGGAGTGCTGAGGTCTGAATTTTATTGTCCGATTGTAGGAGGCGGAAAAATCTTTTATTATATCTATTAGATATAAATGGAGGCGATAATGGATCCTAAATTGTATTATTGTGGGACGGAGCTGCCGGTGTCCCGGTTGCATTATCATGCGGCACAGGTGGCGACGGGCCTGCATGATGCCGGGCTTGTGGCTGGTGATCGTATCGCCATTATGATGCGTAATGATGCCCCGTATCTGGAAGCAATGTTCGGGTCTTCTTTCCTTGGGGTGTATGCCGCCTCCCTCAACTGGCATTTAAAAGGTGAGGAGGTTGCCGCTATCGTGCGGGATTGCGGGGCGAAGATGCTGGTTGTTCATGCGGACCTGTACCGCCGTGTGAAGGCGTCTTTGCCACCGGAAATTCGCATATTATGCGCCGAAACGCCCGCCGCAATTTGCGCGCAGTATCGTCTTTCTGAAGAGGAAAGCCGCATCCCGGAAGGGCTGGAAAACTGGCATGACTGGCGTGACAGTTTTGATCCCTGGGCCGGAGACCCTGCGGGAATATGGAAGAGCCTGATTTACACGTCCGGAACTACGGGAACGCCCAAGGGAGTCTTGCGCTATATCGACGATCCGGCCCGGGCGGAGCAATTGCTTCGAGAGCTGGCAGCTGCCTTTGGCCTCGAACCCGGCAAGAAGGTGGTCATGTGTGGGCCTCTATATCACAGCGCAACTAACGGCTATACCAGTTGTGCGCTCAAACTTGGCAATGATGTGGTGTTAATGGAGCGTTTCGATGCAGAGGAACTCTTACAGGTCATTGAGCGCTACAAAATCACTCATCTGCATATGGTGCCGACCATGTTTGTGCGTCTTCTGCAATTGCCACAGGCGGTCAGGGATAAATATGACCTGAGTTCCCTGGAGCATGTCACCCATGGGGCGGCGCCCTGTCCGCTTGATGTCAAGCGCCAGATGATTGACTGGTGGGGACCGGTGATCAACGAATATTACGGGGCAACGGAATGTGGCCTGATGGCGACCATCAGCAGCGCCGAATGGCTGGACCGGCCGGGATCGGTCGGCCGCGCCCGCCCCGGCACTGAAATCCGCATTTATGACGAGACCGGCGCTTTGTTGCCAGCCGGGGAAATCGGCGATATTTATGTGAAAAATATCGCTTCCGATACCTTCACCTATTATCAAAAAGACGACCTGAAAACCACCATCAGCCGCGACGGGTTTGTCACCAATGGCGATATGGGGTATCTGGACGAGGCGGGGTATCTTTACATCTGTGACCGGCGCAAGGACATGATCATTTCCGGCGGCGTGAATATCTTTCCGGTGGAAATCGAAGATGTGCTGTCCCGCCATCCCCTGGTTCGTGACTGCGCCGTGTTTGGCATTCCCCACCCGGAATATGGCGAAGAAATTGTCGCGGCCATTGAAAGCGACGGGGAAATTCCATTGTCAGAGTTACAAAACCTGGTGCGGGAACATCTTGCGGATTACAAAGTGCCCCGTCAGTTTCGCTTTTATGACCATCTGGCGCGTGAAGACAGCGGTAAGATTTTCAAACGCAAAATCCGGGAGGATTTTCTCTAAGCTATCCTATCCGAGCACCGCGTCCAGGCTTTTCTCCAGCTTGTGCAGAAGTTCGTCAATTTCCGCTTCACTGATGATCAAGGGAGGGCAGATGGCGATCACATCGCCCAGATTGCGCAGGATCAGCCCGTTTTTCAGGCACTCAGAAATCACTTTCGGCCCTGATTTCTCCACCTTAAGTTCCAGCGCAGCAATCAGCCCCACGCCGCGCACATCGCCCACCAGTTCGTGAGACCGGAATTTTTCCAGTTTGTTCTGCAGGTAGCGACCGGTCCGGGCGGCCCGGGCAAAAATATCGTCGCGCTCGTAAATTTCCAGCACCTTCAGCGCCACGGCGGCGCAGACCGGATGTGCGGAATAGGTAAAGCCGTGACCAAACACGCCCACCTCATCGCAGGCGTCGATCATGGCCTGATACATTTCCTCAGGGAAGGCGACGGCGCTGAGCGGCAGATAGGCACTAGTCAGCGCCTTGGCAAAACTCATGGTTGTGGGGGTGATGTTGAAAGTATCCGCGCCAAACGCCTGGCCTGTGCGCCCAAACCCGCAGATGACCTCGTCATCAATCAGGAAAATGTCATATTTTTTCAGCAGCGCCTGCAGCTTTGTAAAATAACCTTGCGGCGGCAGGATTACCCCGCCCGCGCCCATGATCGGTTCGGCGATCATGGCGGCAATGGTGTCGGGGCCTTCCCGTAGAATGAGTTCTTCAAGATTGTGCATCAGCCGGTCGGTGAAGCCCGCCTCGCTTTCACCCGGTTCGCCAAAGCGGTAATAATGCGGGCAGTCGGTATGCAGAAAGCCCTCTAGCGGCAGGTCAAACAGCGCATGATTGACGGGAATACCCGTGAGGCTTCCGGCGGCCAGCGTCACGCCGTGATAGGCGAGGCGGCGGCTGATGATTTTTTTCTTTTCCGGTTTGCCGATGGCGTTGAAATAATACCGCATCAGCTTGACCTGGGTATCGTTGGCATCGGAACCAGAGGAGCCAAAAAACAGCCGCGCCTCGGGGACCGGCAGCATTTCGCGCAGTTTTTCGCCGAGCTTTATGCCCGCCTCATGGCTTTTGCCGGAAAACATATGGGCAAAACCCAGCTCTCGGATGGTCTCAGCGGCCACCTCGGCTACTTCCTCATTGCCGTATCCCAGCGCCGTGCACCACAGCCCGGCCATGCCTTCGAGATATTGTTTGCCCTTGTCGTCCCATTGATAGACGCCCTGGCCGCGGACCATCACCTGCGGGCCTTGTTCTTCGATTTGTCGGAAATTGGTGGTTGGCGGAATGAGCGGATAAGACGACATGCAACATCCTCTTGTTAATGTGGTTTTGCTGGATCATATCATATCGCTACGCCCTGCCTAGGGGGAGAAGTTTTGGCGTCAGGTTCAGGGCGGCGGGTCAGGAAGTTTTTGGAAATTTAAAGTTTCGCCACCTCACTTTCCAGAATAGCCCATCTTTCATGGTCGCGCCATTGGCCATTGATGTGCAGATATTCCGGCGAGAAGCCTTCCTTGCGGAAGCCCAGGCTTTTGACCAGGGCAATGGAACGGCTGTTGCCCGGCTGGATGTTGGCTTCGATCCGGTGCAGGCCGGCTTTGTTGACCGCAAATTTGAGCACCAGTTTCAACCCTTCGCGCATATATCCCTTGCCGGCGACCTGCGCCGCCCCGTAATAGCCGAGACTGGCGGAGCGCACGGCCCCCATCAGGATATTATTGAGATTGATTACCCCCACCAGCTCATTGGTGTCATTGCTGAACAGGAAAAAACCCAAAACCCGGCCCTCCCGAATCCGCTCCAGATAATCTTCATAATGACGCGACGTTTCGGTATGAATAATCCAAGGGTAATGATAGGTTGCGTTTTTCCGGATAAAATCCAGATAGACATTTTTCAATGCCGGGGAGGGGGCGAGAAGATGCACCAGCGCGCCCTTGTCAAGGGGGCGGATCGGCAGGATTCTGATCATCTCGCAACTCCCCGGATGATTTATTTGAAGCGGTTGTTTTGCGGGAAACCGTGCGGCGGCATACGCCCGACCTGACCGCGTTTCCCGGTCCAGGGGGTCAGGTCCGTTTCGGTTCGTGTCTTGCCGCCCTTCATGGGCCAGCTCAGACCGTCTTCCCGGCGGAAGCAGATAATGTCACTGAGTGTTGCTTCCCGGTATTTCTGCAGAATGGCTCCGCGGCCCCGATTCATGACCGGCATGTCTTCTAGCGGGAAAATCAGCAGTTTGCGGTTGCGCCCGACAATGGCCACCATATCCTGATCTTCTTCAACCTGGATCACGCTGTGGGGTTTGTTTTTCCCGTCCTCGGTGTTCAGGATTTGCTTCCCGTTGCGGGTGGCCGCCACCACATTGTCGGCGTCGGTCATAAACCCGCGTCCCATATGGGTCGCGATAATCAGCTTGCTGCCCGGCCTATAAGGTAACAAGGAGACGATTTCCTCGTCATTTCCCAAGTCCATCATCAATCGCACCGGCTCGCCATGTCCCCGTCCGCCCGGCAGTTTATCCGCACCGAGGGTGTAAAAACGTCCATTGGAGGCAAACAGCAGAATCTTGTCGGTCGTATAGGCATGGAAGGCAAATTTTCCCTTATCCCCTTCCTTGTATTTGATGTTGTCATCTATGGCTACATGGCCTTTCATGGCGCGGATCCAGCCTTTTTCGGAACAGATGACGGTGATCGGTTCCTTTTCAATCATGGCTTCAATGGGGATGACTTCCGCTTTCGGGGCCTCGGCAAAGCTGGACCGGCGGCGGCCCAGCTCGGTTTTTACGCCAAAACGGGCCTTGATGCCGCGAATGCCGTCGGCAATAACCTGCCATTGTTTTTCTTCATTTTTCAGAAGATCTTCGAGGTCGGCTTTTTCCGCTTCCAGTTCTGCATGTTCGCGACGGATTTCCATTTCCTCCAGCTTGCGCAGCGAGCGCAGACGCATGTTCAGAATGGCTTCCGCCTGTACGTCACTGAGTTCAAAGGTTTTGATGAGCTCCTGTTTGGGGTTATCCTCTTCCCGGATAATGCGAATGACTTCATCCAGATTGAGATAAGCAATCAAATACCCCTCAAGAATCTCAAGACGATGGTTGATCTTACCGAGCCGATGACGTGAGCCGCGCAGCAGCACGTCCAGCCGGTGATCGAGAAACGCCTGCAAGACTTCACGCAGGGACATGACGCGGGGAAGGGTGCCCTTGTCAATCACATTCATATTGAGCGGGAAACGGATTTCCAAATCGGTCAGCCGGAACAGGCTTTCCATCAGAACTTCCGCTTCTACCGTGCGGCTTTTCGGTTCAAGCACAATACGGATATCATCGGAACTTTCGTCCCGTACATCGGCCAGTATGGGCAGTTTCTTTTCATAAATCAGATCGGCGATTTTTTCGATCAGTTTTGATTTCTGCACCTGATAGGGGATTTCCGTCACCACGATACGATACTGGCCGCGTCCGGTATCCTCCACTTCCCACCTGGCGCGTAGGCGGAAGCCACCGCGTCCGGTGGCATAGGCCTGGACAATGCTGTCATGAGGTTCGACAATCACCCCGCCGGTGGGAAAGTCCGGTCCCGGCAGGCGGTTGACCAGCTGTTCAATGCTCGCATTGGGGTGTTTGATCAAATACAGAAGCGCATCACACAATTCTGAGGCATTATGAGGTGGGATGCTGGTGGCCATGCCCACGGCGATCCCCGAGGCCCCATTGGCCAGAAGATTAGGGAAGTTGGCCGGCATCACCACCGGTTCCTGGTCTTCGCCATCATAGGTTTCGCGGAAATCGACCGTATCTTCGTCAAGCCCTTCCATGAGCGCGATGGCAACTTCGGTCAGGCGCGCTTCGGTATAGCGCATGGCGGCAGCATTATCGCCGTCAATATTGCCGAAATTGCCCTGACCATCCACCAGTGGGTAACGTACCGCAAATTCCTGCGCCAGGCGCACCATGGCGTCATAAACCGCCTGGTCTCCGTGCGGGTGATATTTACCGATCACATCCCCCACCACGCGGGCGCATTTCTTAAAACCCGTTTCCGGATTCAGTTTCAGCAGCCGCATGGCATACAAAAGCCGCCGGTGAACCGGTTTCAGGCCGTCACGCACATCCGGCAGCGAACGGGACATAATGGTGGATAAGGCATAAGATAAATAACGCTCCCCCAGCGTATCGCCAAGTGGCGCGTCAATGATGGTGTCTTGAATTTCTGGTCGTGTCGTCATAGGCAGACTATAGCAAGAAAATTTCAGCACGCCACAAGATGTTGCGGAGCTGTTGAAAAAAAATAGCTGATAAGGGTTATCCGGTTTCGCACAAAGTGTCTATGGCGCGGCCCCGGGCGTTTTTCTTCAGCATCTCCCCCTGTTTTTTGGTCGCCATAATCTCGCGGGCTTTGGCGTAAGCCGGGTCCTGCCAGAAAATCAGGCAGCCATTGCACCCCCGTCCGCAACACCCTTCAACCCCTAACCGCGGCGTTTTAAAGCGTCGCTCCATATTCCGCAGGTCTGTGCTTTCCTTGAGCCGGTCAAGTTTCTTGCGGTACTGGCTTTCGGTGCCCGCACCCTGTTCCAGTTTGGTGGCTTCCCGGTCCAGTTTCAGGCGGTCCCATTGCTCCCGGGTCAGGGCCCGTTCTTTGCGGATGATGGTCATGGGCGGGACGTCATTTCTTAAAACTTCGGGGTCTTCCTGGTCAAACCAGTTGAACGGAAGCCGGATCATAGGTTTCATGCCCGCGTTAACCACATCACTCACTTTGCCGGTCTTGGCGTCGATAAATTCATAGATCCGCAGGAAAATGGTTTCGCGGCGAGTGGGACTGACCAGTTCCAGAACATCCCCGGCTTCGATGCGGTTTTTGACCTCCATGACAAAACTGTCGTCCTCCACCCGGTCAATCAGGCCGGCGAATTCCCATTCCGCAAGCGAGGCGGTGTTCTCATAATTATGGGCATAATTGGTCAGCCGCCCATTATGGAAAGCGAGGGTATAACCCCGGTTCTGTACTGTCTCCAGTTCGGCAAAATAGGGCTCCGGGGACCAGTTGTCCGGGTCTTCATACCAGTCGTCAATGGCCATCCGGTAAGCTCGCGCGACCAGCGCCACATAATACTGGCTTTTGTTACGGCCTTCCACCTTAAGACTGTCTACGCCAATACGCAGATAATCGTCCAGCTTCGGCATCAGGTTCAGATCCTTGGAGTTCAGGATGTAGGACCCGCGTTCATCTTCTTCGATCGGCAGCAGTTCCCCCTCACGTGCTCCTTCCTCCAACAGGAATTCAAACAACTCAATGGTATGTTCATTAAGCTCCAGTTCCTTGACGGTGCCGTCTTTCAGGCGCATGTGGACCTTGTAGTTCCAGCGGCAGCTGTTGGCGCAATTGCCCTGGTTGGCACCGCGTTCGCTCATGAAATTGCTGAGCAGGCAGCGCCCGGAATAGGTCATGCACATGGCCCCATGCACAAAGGCTTCCAGTTTGATGTCCGGGCATTTCTCCCGGATTTCAACCAATTCCGCATATGAGACTTCGCGGGCCAGCACAACAAGAGAGGCGCCCTGTTCCTGCCAGAATTTTACGCTCAGCCAGCTACAGACATTGGCCTGTGTGGACACATGAAGTTCCAGTTCCGGTGCGCGCTCCTTGACATACTGGAATACGCCCGGATCGGCGACAATCACCCCGTCGGGTTGGACTTTTTTCACCGTATCTACATATTGTTCCAGCTTGGGCACGTCCTTGTTATGGGAAAACAGGTTAAGCGTAAGATAGACACGTTTGCCATGGGCATGGGCGAATTTGATGCCTTCGACCACATCGTCCAGGGTAAATCCCGATTTGGTGCGCAGGGACATGTCCGGCGTGCCGAGATAGACGGCATCGGCACCATATAGAACGGCCATTTTCAGGCGTTGCAAATCGCCGGCCGGCATGAGAAGTTCGCTGCGTTCGGGGCGTGTGACTTTTTTGACCATAAGACTTTCCTGATATACCCTGAATTCCTGCAGTCGGTATACTAACAGATGCTCAGAAAATAAACAAAAATCCGTGCGCTTCAGGCCACATAATCCATGAGCCGCCGCCGGGAATGCGGGATTTTTCTGCCATGTGGACCAAACATGTATCTTTCCAGAAAAAATTCCGTGAGGTTGAGCCCGTCGCGCACATCTTCGATCGTAACGTTTTGGCCATTGCCCACAAGAAAGGCGGGCAGGGGCAGCAGTTTGTCATGATAAGGCTTTCCCGCAGTGGCGGAAACAGCCCGGCCCGAGCGGGGGGAGACATAGATCAGGTCTTCTGTCACACCGGTGGCGGCGCAGCAGCTCAGATCCAGCCCGAATCCCAGCTCACTGAGTACCCCCAGTTCCCAACGGATCAGCAGCGGTCCCCAGTGAAGAACGTCTTCGTCACCTTGATCCACCATATCCAGCAGAGCAATCAGGCTGTCCAGCAGGGGTCTATGTTGTTCCCGTTCAGGCAGGCAGGTGGACAGGACCGCCGTGACCGCATTCAGCACGGCGAGCTTTGCAGGCGCGTAAAGAAACGCGGCCGAACGGGTTTGCCGCAATTCTACCTGAAAAGTTCCCAGATGGCTTTCCAGGCGGCCGCGCCAGTGAACTTCTACCTCGTTGCCGGGCTGCAAGATTCCGCGCAGGCGTCGGCTCATGCCCCCCTTGACCAGTCCGCCATGCCGACCGTGACACCGGGTCAGCACGTCAATAATGGCGTCGAATTCGCCATGTTTGCGCAAACTCAGAATAATGCCGTCGTCCCGCCAGTCCATGCTCACCAGTCCATTCTTGTTCTTTCCCGTGATCCCCAAGTCATAGCTGTTCCGGGGGATATTGCCAAGAGTGTCGAAGAGACCGTCTCGCTTTGCGCTTTGGCGCGGAAATGTTAGACTTCAATTTTATCATCTGGGAGAAGAGGAATGTCCCACCAAGCCGCCCAAAATATTCCGGAAGGTTTTCACACCATTACCCCTTATCTGATTAATGAAAATGTGCGGGATGTGATTGCCTTCCTGCAATATGTGTTCGATGCAGAGGTCAAAAGTCTGACCCCACATCCGGAATATTCCGATAAGGTGATGAATGCAGAAGTCAGAATCGGCAACAGCATGATCATGATGGCTGATACGCGGGAGGATGTTCCGCTTTTCCCGGCAATACTTTATGTATATGTGGATGATGTGGACGCTGCCTATGCCCGGGCTTTGGAAAAAGGGGTATACGGATTTAATGGTTGATGGGGCACCTTCACCCCATCAATCTGATACCACCCTCAGATGGTTGATAGATCGACTCCGTAGTTGAGTTCCTCTGCGAAGTCCGGCAGTCCGTAACCGATGGTTTTCTTGTAGAAAGGAGAGACCTTCGCAGTCGGTGCCTTCTTCTTGTGCTTCGTGGTGTAGAGCATTCGTGCCCGCATCACCTCGAAGGAGTAACCGCGCCCTTCACGGTTCTTGTCCTTGGCCAGTCGGTTGATGGACTCCGTGTAAGCGTTGGTGACGGGCATGTCCGTCTCGAAGTAGGTCATGGTCTCTTCGCGCCAGTTTCCCACTGCCCTGACCAGATCGCTCCAGACTTCCTTTTGGCCCTTCGGGATGGTGGCTATCCACTCGTCCAGGGCGGCTTCTGCCTGGAGCCGTGTGGTGGCGTCCCAGATGCCGTAGAAGCGCTCCTTGTGCTCGTAGGCGGCCAGCAGTTGCGGGAACGCGCCTGTCCAGGTCTCCATGATGAGGCGCTCCCGGTCTGAGACTTCGTGAGCGCGTTTCAGCAGGATTTTCCGGTCTCCCTTGAGAGTCCGGCTCTGGGACGGTTTCAGCTCCTTTCTGAGGCCCTTGCGCACTCTCTCTAGGGCATCGTTGGCCATGCGCACCACATGGAACTTATCGACCACGATACGGGCCTGGGGCAGCACAGCCTTGACCGCTGCCCGGTAGGGGTTCCACATGTCCATGCTGACGATCTCGACCTTCTGCCGGTCTTTCAGATTCATCAGGTAGTTGGTCACCACGTCCTGGCGGCGGGTGGCCAGCAGGTCGAGCAGGGTTCGCTCCTCAATGTTGGTCAGAATGCAGCGGTAGCGCTTGTTCAGGTATAGCTCGTCAATGCCCAGGATGCGGGGCGTCTCGAAGCGGTGCCAGCGCCCCAGGAACTCGGCGCGGGCGTTGAAGATGTCGCGCACCGTCTTCTCGTCCAGGCCGGTCTGTGCCGCCACAAAGGTGTAGGGGTGGTTGAAGGATTCCTTCTCCACGTACTCATGCAGCCGCAGTGTCATACGGAATCCGTCCACCATCTCCGGTAGCTGGGGCCTGAATGTTGTCTTGCAGGCCCGGCAGGTGTATCGGCGGCGGACCACCCAGAGAGTGACCCGCTTGCCGTGGATGGGCAGATCACGATAGGGAACGTCACGCTTGCCGAACCGTACGAACTCACCCTGCACGCCGCATTCCTCGCAGGCGATGGGATCGGGCACGTCCACCTGGAAGTGCATTTCGTCGTCGGTTGATTTGCAGCCCAGTACTTGGTATTGCGGCAGGTGAAGGATGTTGTCGGGAAGTTCGGTCATGGTGTTGTATAGGCGTAGGTGTCAGTCAGATCCATCCGACTCGGCATTGGTGTTTGCTTTTTTACCCAACAAGCTGCTGGAAACGAAAAGTAAGGCACCGAGGACAATTGCAATATCAGCCAGGTTGAAGGCCGGCCAATGCCAGTCTCGCCAATAGAAATCAAAGGAATCCACAACATAGCCGCGAAAGACCCGGTCAATCAGGTTGCCCATGGCGCCACCGAGGATAAGACTGTAAGCGATGGCTTCTCCTTTATGACGATTTTCAAGGATCAGCTTGATCAGAAAAATCGAGACCACTACCGCGATTCCGATAAAAAAGTAGCGCTGCCAGCCTCCACCATTCGCAAAAAGACTGAATGCGGCACCGGTGTTCCATAGGTGCACCCAGTTAAAGAACGGGGTCACCGAAACATACTCGCCATAGGCCATTGATTGCTGCACCAGCCACTTTACAGCCTGATCAGACGCTGCCAGCAGGCCCGATATGGACAATAGGGCATACGGCGAGAGCTTTTTGCCAATAATGAGCATTATTTAACCCTTCAACGCCAAAATGCGTCTGGCACCGTTAAGTACAATGCCCCCCGCGATGGTGCCGATAATCAGATCCGGATAATTGGAACCGGTCCACGCGACCAGGGCGCCGGCGGTGATGACCCCCAGGTTGATCACCACGTCGTTGGCCGAGAATATCCAGCTTGCCTTCATGTGCGCCCCGCCTTCCCGATGTTTGGATATGAGCAGCAGACAACTGGTATTGGCAATCAATGCGAGGAATGCGATAGCCATCATCACCAGCGATTCAGGCTCACTACCGAATACAAAGCGTCTCACCACCTCTACGAGCACGCCCACAGCCAAGATCAGTTGCAGTACACCAGCAAGATGCGCGGCACGTACCTGCATTTTCACGCTATGTCCAACCGCATAAAGGGCAAGCCCGTACACCGCCGCATCGGCAAAATTGTCCAGGGATTCTCCAATCAGGCCGGTGGACCGGGCGATCAGACCGGCAGTCATTTCCACCACGAACAGAAGTGCATTGATGCCGAGCAACCAGCGCAGGGTCCCGGATTCTTGCTTAGCAGAAGCTGCCGAAAACTCGGCGGCCTTGATGGTCTCCGGATTTGCAGCGACGGTTTCCTGAAGCGAGGCGCCTAGCCCCAAGGTCTTCAGTTTCGAGGTGACGGGCTCGACCTCGCCGTCATGCACGACCTTCAGCCGGCGGTTCGACAAGTCGAAGGACAGCGCCCGAATCTCCTCAAAGCCGTTCAGGGCTAGGCGAATCATTCGTTCTTCTGATGGACAGTCCATCTTCGGCACGGCATAAACACTGACCCATCTCCCTGGCGCCTCGGAGGAGGCCTGTATATCGGTATCCGCTGCGGACGTTGCATCACCGCCACAGGCGCCACCACAGGATTTGCTCATGATACGACTCCACTTGAACAATGTTGTGGTACCATTTAAAACTATAAAGCTACTATAAGGTCAATAGAGTAAAGAATCCGTTGGGGAGGAGGCTGATGCGCATTGGTCAGTTGGCGCAGTTGGTAGGGGTCGAAACACAGACGATCCGCTTCTATGAACAGCAGGGCTTGTTGCCGCCGCCTGATCGGCAGGACAACGGTTACCGTGTCTATACCGAGAAGCATGGTGAGGGGCTGGCCTTCATCCGTCGCTGCAGAATCCTGGGCCTGTCACTGGCTGAGATTCACGAACTACAGAGCTATCAGGACGACCCTCATCAGCCTTGTACCGCCGTCAACACCTTGCTCGATGATCACATCTCTCATGTGCGGTCGCAGATAACCGCTCTGCAAGCGCTTGAGAAACAACTCGTTTCACTGAGAGCGAGTTGCAACGATGACCGGGAAGTTGAGGCGTGTGGGGTTCTTGCTGGAATTAGCGAAGGAAACATGCACCAGCAGTAGGTGAAGCATCAACCAGATAATCCGATGAGATGCCGGTCTGTCTCACTCTCATGCAAAGGTAAGATCAACCATTTAATCCGCTTACCCGGAAAAAGGCGCTGAAAGCCTGATGGAGCCGACGGATATGTTCTATGGTGACCGCAATGCTGGGGTCCGGGATGCGACGGGCAATCAGTGGTGGATTGCCACCCATCAGGAAGATTTAACAGAAGAGGAAATGCATCGGCGTCTGCAGGAACAAAAGCTCTAATGGCTGATGCTGTTAGAAAACAGATTCACCACCATTACCCCGAGCACAATCAGGCCGATGCCGAAGATGGCGGCAAAATCCAGTTTCTGGCCAAACAGAACAAACCCGATCAGTGAGATAAGCACAATACCCAACCCGCTCCAGATGGCATAGGCAATGCCTACCGGCATGGTCTTGAGGGTGAGCGCCAGAAAAAAGAAAGAGGCGATATAGGCCATAATCATCAGTGACACCGGACCAATGCGCGTAAATTGCTGAGACGCCTGAAGGGCGGAGGTTCCGATCACTTCCAGAACAATGGCCGTAAACAAATAGAGGTATGTCATAATATTTCACTCCAGAAATCGACTTACGAGGCGGAACGGAAAATAACCTCTGGCAGCCAAGTGGTCAGTTCCGGCCAAAACCACAAAAGGATCAGCGCAAAGATTTGGATGATCACATAGGGGATCACCCCCCGGTAGATGTCCGATGTTTTGACCGACTCCGGCGCGACACCGCGCAAATAAAACAGGGCAAAGCCGAAAGGCGGGGTGAGGAAACTGGTTTGCAGATTCATAGCCATCATCACCCCAAGCCAGACAGGATTGATATCCATCATCAACAGCACCGGCGCCACTATCGGTACCACGACAAACGTAATTTCGATAAAATCGAGGAAAAAGCCCAGAACAAACATCACCAGCATCACCAGGATCAGGGCGCTGAGTTTACCGCCGGGCAGGTCCGAGAGAAACTCATGAATATATTCATCGCCCTCGAACCCTTTGAAAACCAGAGAAAACAATGCGGCCCCGATCAGGATCACAAAAATCATGCTGCTGATACGGGTGGTATTCTGCATCACTTCCTGGAGAACTTTCTGTCCCTGAAGGCGCAGCAGGCTGACCACAATACCCCAGATGATCAGGCCGCAGAACAGGCTGGCGCTCAGTACCGCAATCTTGTCCACGGGGCCGGCATCCTCCTGGTCCAGGCGCAGGTCAAAAAATTGGTTGAGCAGCAATAGGCCAGCCAGGCCTATGCCGGCGGCATAAACGGCACGGGTATCCTGTGATCCTGCCCTGTGCCCAGCCATTAATGTGGCCCCGACAGCACCCACGGCAGCGGCTTCGGTGGGAGTGGCTATGCCGGCCAGAATGGAACCAAGAACAGCAATGATCAGCAGAATAGGTGGCAGAAAAGCCCCCATAATTCTGCTAAGCGGTACGTTCTGTATATCTCCCGTGGGACTAGTGCCGTCCGTAGCCGCCTGATGCAAGGGGACGCTGTCAGGTTTCAGAATGGCCAGCGCGGTCTGATAGGCAATATAAAGCAAAACAAGTCCCAGCCCCGGCAGCAGCGCGCCGGCGAACAGGTCACCCACAGACAGGGGTTCCGGTGACCAGTTGCCCATTTCAAGCTGGGCGGATTGCCAGGCGGAACTGAGCTGATCACCTAGCAGGATGAGCACAATACTGGGGGGAATAATCTGTCCCAGCGTGCCGGCCGCAGCGATGGCACCGCCAGCATGGGCGGGACTGTAGCCCCGTTTCAGCATCGTGGGCAGGCTCAATAATCCCATGGTTACGACAGTTGCCCCCACAATACCGGTGCTGGCCGCCAGCAGGGCCCCCACGATGGTGACGGAAATCCCCAACCCGCCACGAACACGGTTCATCAACAGAGCCATGCTTTCTAGAAGCTCTTCCGCCAGCCGGCTGCGTTCCAGCATAACCCCCATGAAGACAAACAGGGGTACGGCCAGAAGAGTGTCATTGGTCATGATGCCATAAATACGTTCCGGAATCAGGGCGATGAAATCAGCGTCGAACTCTCCAAAGGATATGCCTATGGCGGCAAAAACAAGCGCAGTTCCGCCCAGCGCAAAGGCCACGGGAAAACCGGAAAGCAGCAGCAGACAGGCGGAAACAAACATCAACAGATCAAGCAGGGCATTAAGTTCCATTACAGAAGACCCTCCTGATGGTCTGCATCGTCATGGGTTTTGCCGCGTAAGGTGTTTAGACTGTGCAGGGTGAGGCTGATGCCCTGCAAAAAAAGCGAAACGACAAACAGCAGAATAAGGCTTTTGAGAAGATAGACGGCCTGAATGCCGCTGGATTCTATGCTGCCTTCACCCGCCGCCCAACTGTCGGCAATATAGGGCCATGACATCCAGCAAATCACGCCAAGCATGGGAAAAAGGAATACAAGGCATCCCAGAAGATTAACAAGGGCCTTGCGCCGCGCAGAGAAGCGGGAATAAAACACATCCACCCGCACATGGCCGTTATGTTTCAGCGTATAACCGGCAGCTCCCAGAAAAATCAGGCTGTGCAGATACAGCAGGCTCTCCTGAAAAAAAATGCTGCCGGTGCGGAAGATGTAATGGCTGACCACCACCCCGAACTGTGTAAGGACCAGCGCCAGCGTTGCCCAGGAAATGAGCCGGCCCAGCCGGTCATTGAAATGATCAATTATTCGGGTCAGTTTTGTTACCATCGGCAAAGCAAAAAGCAGGACATGTTTCAGATTTTTTCGCCAAAATTTTTCGGCAGGCGGCGATTGGCGAGATAAGGTTCATCAGCAATACCGCTCCATTGCATGGCACTACGCCGGGTTTCCATGTAGCTGTTATAAATGCGCCGGGACAGGTCATCACTCATGCCCACTTCGCGAACCACTTCTGCGGCAGTGTCCGCCAGAGCCTGCATGATTTCATCGGAAAAACGCCGCACCTTGACCCCGTGCTTTTCTTCCAGTGTGCGCAGGGCCGTGGCATTCTGGGCGTTGAATTCGGCGATGGACTGCTGATAATGATAGGCGGCTATGGCACGGATGGTGGTTTTTTGCGCCTTGGAGAAGCTGCTCCAGACGTCCTTGTTAAAGCCGAGGGCCACGGACGCGCTGGGTTCATGAAACACAGAAGTGTAATAATAAGGGGCGATCTTGTAGAAACCAAAGGCCAGATCGTTCCAGGGGCCGATCCATTCGGAAGCATCAATATTGCCCTGGCTGAGCGCCAGAAAAATTTCTCCGCCGGCTTTTGTGACGGGCGTGGCGCCGAGCCGCTTGAGGATTTCCCCTCCCATGCCGGGGATTCGCATACGCAGCCCCTTGAAGTCCTCAAGTGAATTGATTTCCTTTTTGAACCATCCGCCCATTTGCATGCTGGTATTGCCGCACAGCAGGGATTTGATCTGGAACTGCCCGGCCAGTTCGTCCCAAAGCGCCTGTCCACCGCCATAATCTATCCATTGCACCATTTCCCGGGCGGTCAGGCCAAATGGCACGGCCCCGAAAAAGGCAAAAGCCTTGTGTTTGCCCTGCCAGTAATAATCCACGCCATGATAGATGTCGGCCTTGCCGCCGGAAACCGCATCGAAGGCACCTAGCGCAGGAACCAGTTCACCGGCTGCATAAACCTTGATATCAATTTCTCCTTCCGTGGCGGCCTTGATGTCTTTGGCTATCTGTTCCGCACGGGTTCCCAGCCCCGGAAAATTTTTGGGCCAGGTGGTCACCATTTTCAGTTTGCGTTTGCTTCGGGCATAAGCCGGGGTGGCCAAAGAAGCCGTGGCAAGAGAACCGGCTCCGCCGAGAGCGGCGCTTTTAAGGAAGGAGCGGCGTTTCATGACGTGTCCCTATTTTTAAACTTTGTGTGTTCAAATTTTCTGCTGATTTTTCTTCAGGCGGCAAAGTATAAATCGCCTTTCCGTAAAGACAATAGAGGAACATGGAAAAGCCGAAAAAAGCGATGTCATCGCAAGCCCCTGAAAGAGGTGTGGCGATCCATTTTCGTTGTTCAGGGCTGGACGCGGTCAAGAAGATTATTTTTTTATAAACCACCCGTCGGGGCCGAGCATCTCGATAGGTTTGAAATTCTGTTTATAGGCCATTTTGGGGCTGTTCTGCACCCAGTATCCCAGATAAACATGGTTCATGAAATATTCCCGGGCCAGGGCGACGTGGTTAAGAATGATATAAGTGCCTAAGCTGCGCCGGCGCATGGATTTCTGCACGTCGTAAAAACTGTAGACCATGCTCAGCCCGTTCTTGAGTTCATCGGTCAGGGCCACGGCAACAAGCCGTCCCTTGTCTGCGGGGGCTTCCTGTAACGTGTTCTGGGGACAAGCTGTCGTGAGTCGGTATTCGACAAGGTGGGTATGAATGGGACTGCATTCCACCATATCCTGGTATTCCTGGTAAGACATGCCCACCATTCCCCCGTCCGGATGCCGTGCCGAGAGATATTGGTGCAAAAGGGCGTATTGTTCCTGTGTGGCCTTATTGGGAATTACCGAAACTTTGATGTCCTGGTTATAGCGAATGATTCTTTTCTGGGTGCGGTTCGGTATAAATTTCTGTACTGGGATGCGCACAGAAATGCACCGGCTACAATTTTCGCAGGTCGGGCGATAGACAATATCCTGACTGCGCCGGAACCCCACCTGGGCTAGCGAGTCGTGTAATCCTTCAGGGGCCTTGCCCTTGAGTTCCGTAAACACTTTTCGTTCCATCAAATTCGGTAGATACGGACAGGGCGAGGCAGCGGTGACGTAAAACCGCGGAAATTGTGATGACTGATCCGTCACAACACTTCTCGTTATCTGTTTACAATTTCAGAATAAAGTAGTTCAAAACCGTAAACAAGACATAAAGAAGGCCCAAAGAAGGCCCAAAGAAGACCCAAAGAAGACCTAGAGTGAATTGTGAATAGGTTGACTCAATTCACTCTAAGGCAGTTGATAATACCACGGGACCATAACGGTAAAGGCCACCCATAACAGGAGAATGAGGGGGATGCCAACCTTCATGAAATCACTGAATTTATAGTTACCGGGTCCCATCACTAAAAGATTGGTTTTGTAACTCATGGGGGTGGCAAAGGAACAGTTGGCTGCGAAAATTACGGTGGTCACAAAAATCATTGGGTCAAGGTCGAGCCTGTGCCCCAGATTAATGGCAATCGGTGTAAACAGAACAGCCGTGGCATTGTTGCTCAATACATTGGTAAAGATGGCGACGAGCAGGAAAAGTGCCGAGAGGATAACCAGAATGCTGGCGCCGGCAAAAAGATCCAGCATGCGATGCGTGAGATAGGCCGCCCCACCGGTGGCTTCCAGCGCGGCGCCCATGGCCAGGGCGGCCCCAATCAACATGAAAATCCGCCGGTCAACGGCGCGGCTGGCCTGGCGAATATTTAGACAACCGGTAAGAATCATGGCAAAGGCCCCGAGGGTGGCGGCAACGGCAATGGGCAAAATGCCGCTGGAGGCGGATGTCACGACGGCTGTAAAGATTCCCAGTGCCTTCCAGCTGTCGGTGCGTACCGGTACTTCGCTGGTGGACCATTCCATAAGCAGCACATCGCGATTGTTGCGCAGGCGGCGAATCTGATCCCGGTTGCCGACAATCAGCAGAACATCGCCCGCTTCAAGACGGATGTCTTCGATGGAAGTGCGCACCATGCGGGAACGACGCTGAATGCCAACAATATTGCAGCCCCCCTGAAGATAAAAACCCACCTGTTCAAGGGTGCGCCCGTCAAGCCGGGAGGCCGGGGCCACAATGACTTCGGCAAGATGCAGGCCTTTTGCCTCTTCCTGGCTGTCGGTTGCCTGAGGGGTGCCGTCTTCGACAAATCCTCGGGAAACGGCCAGCGCGCCTTTCATCAGATTGGGGGTCTTGGCGATTTTTTCCGTAAGCACTCTGCGGGTGGTGGCGAGGATAAGGGAATCGCCTTCGCGCAGGGTAATATCATCAAAGGGCGGCAGAAAGATTTTTCGCCCCCGTTTGATCAGCCGGGTGGTCATGCCTGAAAGGTCAGGGAACATCCCGGCGACCGCACTTTTGCCAATCAGGGCATTACCATCCACCAGATCAATCTGAACGATAAACTGTTTACCACTGGGGCGGATGGATTGTTCGGTGTTCTGATGTTTCTGGGGCAATAATTTAGGGGCAATGAACAAAACGTAGATCATGCCCACACCGGCCAGAAATAGCCCGGGAACCGTGAATTCGAAAAAGCCGATTTCCCGGCCGGTCTGTACCTTATACACCCCCGCAACCAGCAGGTTGGTGCTGGATCCGATCAGGGTGGTCATGCCGCCCAGGATGGCCACGAAACTCAGGGGCATGAGTACCAGACTGGGCGATTTATCCATCTTGTCCATCAGCATGATGATGATGGGGATAAAAATCACCACCACCGGGGTATTGTTGAGAAACGCGCTGATGGCACTGACAGCCACAAGGCACAAAAAAATCAGGGTCCGTGGGTAATTGACCCCATGTTTCACAAGAATCTGTGCCGGGGTCTCAAGAGCCCCTGTCTGGACGATGCCCTGTCCCATGACCAGAAGCGCCAGAACCGCAATCAGGGCCGGGTCGGCAAATCCGGATAACAGGGTTTTAGTGTTCAGAAGAAGTTGGCCATCTGCTGAGGTCAGCGGCATCACATGGAACAGCACCAACAAGACGGAAACTACCCCTAAAGAGGTAATCTCCAACGGAATATGGTCCATGGCGTAAAACAGGATGGCGACGCCGATCACGGCAAAGGTCAACCACATATGAAGTGAAGGGGCCATATATTCCATTCAGAATCAGTCCTGTATTTTCAGAAAAACTTCAGATCCGTTCAGAGCTCTGGACCTGCGGGAGTAGAGAAAAACACACGGTGCCACGACTTTTTTCAAATGATCTCCCCTGTGTATAAGCTTATATAAGCGGCATATAGACAGCCTATAGGGTGCATATTGTGTTATGTTTTCCTCTGGGATCATAACAATCTCTTTGATGTCTGTCCCTTAAAAATTTCCTGCAATTTTATGGTGATAAGCCGGCTGACAGGTAAAATTCCGGTCGTCCCGGCAGTAACAATCGGCAAAAAATGGAGGGAATCTGGAGCAATTCCCGAGCAATTAAAGGAAATTTTGAGGCAGGGTCGGGGCTTCCCTGAGCAGAAGAATGGTAATCCTGCGGTTTTCAGGTCTGTTGGGCCGGTCCGGCAAAAGAGGTTCTGTGGCGGCTTTGCCGAGCACCTCGGCAAAACGGTCTTGAGGAACGCCACGGGATAACAATACCCGACGGCTAGTATTGGCGCGGTCTGCGCTCAGTTCCCAGTTGGTATAGTCCGATCCGCGCCGGAACACCGTGGCATCGGTATGACCGGTTATAGAGATGCGGTTGGGCATTTTTTCGATAACCCCGGCAATATTACCGATCATTTTTTCCGCATAACCATAAAGCTCCGCCGTACCGGGCTTAAACATGGCGCGATTGTCCTTGTCCACCAGCTGGATGCGCAAGCCGTCCTCGGTAATGTCAATCAGAACCTGATCACGCAGTTCAGCCAGTTCCGGATTTTCCTGGATACTTTGACGCAGCTGTTCGGACATTTCTTCAAAAATATCCTGCTCACGCTGCGCCATCATGTCCTCAAGGGTCTTTTCCTGTTCGCTCGCGGCTGTATCTTCTTTGGCTCTCCCGTCTGACGGTTTATTCATGACCTGTTGTTGCGGGGTTGGAAGGGATACGGTTACGGCGCTGGACTGGGAGCCATCGGTATTCAATGAAACCCCGCCCAGAATATCGCCTGAGCCGGTCGAACTGCTGGTGCTGGCCGCAGTGGGAGAGAAATAATCGGCGAGCCCCTGGCGCTGTTCCTCGGTTGTGGCGTTCATCAGCCAGAGTAAAAGGAAAAACGCCATCATGGCGGTTACAAAATCCGCATAGGCCACTTTCCAGGCCCCGCCGTGATGTCCGCCGGAAACCTTTTTGATCCGTTTAATGATGATTGGGCGATTTTCTCCCGCCATTCTGCTCCACCAGTTGCGCCGAGTTTTATATTCCGTCCCATGATGGGGAGTTCTGGTTAATATAAGGTTATTAAACAGAAAAAAGTGATGTTTATTCCAAGGGCGAACTGGGGCCAGTTGCCGGGACATATTTCATTCCGCAGGCTCCTGGCCCCAAGAAATAATATAGGAAAAAATAGGGACAGATGATGTCCCTATAGGTCCTGGGACCGGTTGACATGAACAACAAAACCTTCGTCCCGCAGCGCTTGGAGGATATCCAGCAGATGCTGCCGGTCACGGGTCTCAAGGGTGACATTGGAATAAGTTTCCTTGGCCGGAAGTTCCGTAAACAGGCGGTGATGGGATACATCAATAATGTTGCCGCCAAGACGTCCGATAATACCGGAAATCTGGGCTAGGGCCCCCGGCACATCCAGCAGCTCAATCCGCAGGCGTGTGATGCGCCCTTCCCGGACCAGCCCCCGCATCAGAAGGGAGGCCAACAGACGGGGATCTATATTGCCGCCGCTGAGGACCAGACCGACCTTTTTATCCCTAAAGACTTCAGGATTCATCATCACCGCTGCAAGCGGCGCCGCACCAGCGCCTTCCGGGACGGTTTTTTCTATGGTCATCAGCATACATACGGCCTGTTCCAGGGAATCCTCATTAACCAGAAAAATATCGTCTACCAGCCGTTTACAGATCTTGCCGGTCAAGTCTCCGATGGTCTTGACCGCAATGCCTTCTGCCAAGGTCGATCCCCTGGGCTCATAGTCATATTTGTTGATGGCCCGGTGCAGAGAAGGAAAGCGTTCGGCCTGGACGCCGATAACCTTGATGTCGGGTTTCATGGATTTGGCGATGGTTGCAATGCCCGCTATCAGCCCGCCGCCGCCTACCGGCACCACCAGTATATCCAGATCCGGGCAGTCTTCCAGCATTTCCAGACCGATGGTGCCCTGCCCGGCAATCACATGGGGATCATCAAAGGGGTGCACTAGCGTATACCCCTTTTCCGCGGCAAGTTCTTTGGCATATTCGGCAGTATCATCAAAGCGTTCGCCATGCAGCACGACTTTGGCACCATGTTCTTCGGTCTGGCGAACCTTGACGAAGGGCGTGTTGACTGGCATGGCAATTGTGGTGGGGATGCCGAGCCGCGCACCGTGATAGGCAACTCCCTGTGCGTGATTACCGGCAGAAGCGGCAATAACACCGGCTTTTTTCTGCGCTTCGCTCAGGTTGATCAGTTTGTTCAGTGCCCCGCGTTCCTTGAATGATGCCGTGAACTGCAAATTTTCAAATTTGATGTAAATCTCGGCTCCGGTAATCTGGGACAGGGTAATGGAACGTGTCGTCGGCGTGCGAATAATCGCGTCCTTCAACGCTTCAGCCGCTTTTTGGACATCACCATAGGTAACGGGAGCAAAGTCTGCTACCGCTTCGGGCTTTGCTGTTTTGCCCATCTTGGAAGGGACACGTTCTGTTTTCATGATCTTTGGATCTGTGCTTTCCAGTTAAAAATTTCATTGGCTATGGTTGTTCATATATTGCGGAAAGCCGAAAATGTCCAAAATTAAATGCCAATATCCCGAAAAAATATGAAATTTAAAAATAGCAAAAAATGCCATAACAGCTGCCAAAGCCGTAACGGAAGATAAAATAGAATAAAATATCGAGGAGCAGCAAAAACACAAAAGACGGCATGCCGGCATATAGAAGAATGTACAATATGCCCCAACGTGTCATTCTGGGACGGTCGATTTTGTGCCCCATAACGGTTTGTATATGTTTTTTGCGACGAAACATAGGCGCACTATAAGAGTTTCACTTTAATTTTTAAACAGATACCGTAGTATGATAAAAAATTTCTTGAAATTCTTGCTCCCAGGATCGGAATTTACCGGATGAGACCCGGAAACGCCCAAGACATGGTGGAAATACAAGAAACGAAAATCTGCCCCCCTGATATTCACCTGGACTGGAATGGGCTGTCGCAAGTGGAATGGGAAAACCTTCTTTCTCAGGCGAAAGGCGTTTCCTTGCAACAAAGCTGGGCGTATGGGGCGGCTTTGGTGGAGCGCGGGGCAAAAGTCCGGCGCTTTGTGGCCTGTCGCAATAACAGGCCGATCGCTTTGGCCCAGGTGATTGTGCGATCATATTACGGCGTGTTCCGGATGGTCACATTAATGCGCGGGCCCGTCTGGCTGGTCGAGCTTTCCACACAGGAAAAGCTTGAGGTGTTGAGGCAGATTCGCGCCCTGTACCCACGGCGACAACGATATTTCCTTATTCTGACACCGGAGGAAGAGGCCCCCAACATGGCCCGCGCCATGATACGGCACGGATTTCATCAGGTCATTACGGGATATTCCACCTCTCTTGTGTCTCTTGAGGGGGACGGGGAACGGCTCTGGGCCGGCCTGTATGGCAAATGGCGTAATCAGGTGCGCAAGGCCCAAAAGGCCGGGCTTGTTGTTCGTTTTGGGGGATATGATCATCCGTTGACAGACTGGCTGCTGTCCCTGGAAAAAAAACAGCAGACGGAAAAAAACTACCGGGGCCTGCCGGTCAGCCTGGTGGAAGCGTTTGACCGGCACTGTCTGAAAAGTTCAGGGGTGATAACGGCATTTGTTTATGCACGATCAGAACAGGATGAGCCGCTCGCCGCTGCCATGTTTTTGGGACATGGGGCGGGAGCCACCTATCATATTGGCTGGAACAGCAAATGGGGGCGGAAATCCCATGCGCTTAACCTGCTGTTGTGGGAAAGTCTTCTGCATCTGAAAAAGGAAGGATACCGGGTTCTGGATCTGGGGGGAATGAATACGGTGGACAGCGCGGAACTCACCCGTTTTAAACTGGGGCTTGGCGGCGAGGTAAAGCGCCTGATCGGATCATATATGTAGAGAGAGATATGGAGAAACGGGCCTCCGGGAATTTCTGCAGAATGAGGCAACAAAACAGACCTGTTTTTCTGCGTCTGATGTTTTTGATCCTGTGGGGGAGTAGCCTTGGGGCATGCAGCGTGCCGCAGCGTGATGAAGTTCGCAGTCTTGATCCGTTTAGGCGGCAGCTGGAAACGCTGGACGGCTTTCCTTATGGATTGAGTATTCGGGATCTGGGACCGCTCAGATATGGCACTGTCCGGTTCCCACTTTGGTTCGTTGAGGATCCAGAGGCATATGATCCGCTGTTGTCGGTATTGGTGATTGGCGGTGTCGACGGACGTGATGAGTTTTCCATGGCCCTGATGCAGGAAAACCTGAACCGTCTGGCCCAGGAAAGGGAGGGGGAGCGGATACGCACCGATTATGTGCCGTTACTCAATCCTTATGGTTATGTCTATGCCAGCCATTTGACCGGCCAGGGACAGGACCTGTCCGGGGGAATACCGGAACGGTTGCCCCAGGAAATTGACCGGATTATGCCGTTGATACAGCAAAAAAAATATGATCTGGTGATCCTTCATATGGGACGCGACCATGCCGGGGGACTGGGCGTGGATCTCTGGCCGCCGCCCCGGTTATCCTCTGGCCAGGAAGGATCATCCAGCCAGGGATTATCTGGCCAGTCCCGGTTTCAGGAGCATCTGGCCGATCACATCAGTTTTACGTTGTCACGGGTGCGCGACCGCGGTTTTCCGGTTGAAAACCGGGGGCGGCAAATGACGGTGCAGGAACCGGCGCGACAGGACGCGCCTCTGCCGGCGGTATTATCCCTGCGGGCGGCGGCGCCGGTTGTGGTTCTTCACACGCCTCGCCATGAACAGATGGAAATCCGCATAGGCGCGCATCTTCTGGCCCAGAATACTCTGATCAGATTGTTCGCCAGAAACCAGCCCAACTGAAAACGGATTCTTGCTTGTTAAGGGCATATTGACGCCTCTAGAGTGAATTGAGCCAACCTATTTGCAATTCACTCTAAGCTGGCCATCAGCCTTCCACGCTGGGGTGTGGGGACATGAATTTGTCATTTATCCTCATGGTTTTTATGGTTTTTCTGCCGTCGCGTGTGCCAAATAAGTCCGGGGTCTTTTGGGCCAACATGAAGATCTTAAAAATAGTATATATGTGTTATTTTCAACCATAAGAACTTAATATACCCTTTAAAAAAGCCTTTTAAAAAAGATCGTGTTTTGGCTTTTGTCTTTTGGGGAGAGCTTGAAAACAGGTTTGGGACATCCCTTGAGGCTTGGGGGCAGAGCTGCGGGTTTCTGGCGGGCGTTACCGTGTAGCTTATCCTCGGGGTCAAATAAATAAGAAAGCTCGGGAACGGAAAAAGGACAAAGATGGATGGTGATGCCGCCGCTTCTTCTGGAGCAATACCGGATTTTTAGAGCCAGCCCCTCTGCGGTGGCCGGGCAGCCGACAATGTCTCCTGCCGGACAGGGAGAGACAGCGCAAGCGACAGGTGGGAATGGGGCAACATCAAATATGACGGGTCAGCCGCTGGGAAATGAAAAAATGGGGACAGGAAAAAATGGGGACAGTATACTATTTATAATCTTATTCACTACGTTCTCGATTAAATAGTATACTGTCCCCATTTTTTCCCGTGCTCGGGCTGATCGGCGGCGGCGATCTCGGCAATGAGCTGTTCGGCGACGGCGGCAACGGAAATGATCTTTACGCGGCCAATGACAATGGCCTGGTCAATAGGCGTTGGCCGAGGGAGATTGCGGCATGAGGGGGCAAGGGATGGGAAAACATCTGGCCCAAAACACCGGTCCCACAACGGGCACGCGCAAGGTGATGGAGTTGGGTGGATAAAATGATCTTATTAATTCATATCGGGGGCTTGATTGGTTGGTTTTTGATCTGTTGGGCGGCTGTTCGTCTGTGTCTTTGCGTAGCACAACGTTATAAATGGTTGAGCCGTAAAAAGAATTATTCAGTTCTGAGGAAAGTCATCCTATTCGTTGTTTTTGCAGCGCCCTTTTCATCAGATATTTTTTTCTATTTTTATCAAGCCATCACCTTTCCTTATGTCTGCGATCGTTTGGCGGGATATCAGCCCAAAAATCCACAAAAACTGACTTCTATAATCAATTCAACAGAAGATGGGGCGACATATTTTTATTATCTACCGTTGCCGGGCGTAGAATTTGTAGAGTGGAAAAAGAACACGCCCAAGGGCCAGGGAACATGGAAAGGGTTCCCCGCGGGCCTGTACCGGTTTGCCTATTATCCGCAAGGGGCCCAGGAATGTGGTGATCTTGTTGTGTTCGATACGAAAATTAATGACAGGATGGCATCATTGCAAAAGCTTTATCAGGAAAAAGAATATCCTTTGGCGGATCGGGCGGGACAGTGTATCGGCGTGGAACAGGTCGAAACATTCCAAGCAAAATATACGATCACTTCGTCGAAGGATCGCCACTACCCATCGGGTTTTGGTTATGATGTTGATTTACGTTCCATTCGACTTCTTGACCGGCGAAGCGAGCAGGTAGTGAGTATATTCAACTTGGTTAATGCCACTTATCCTGCACCGGTTCTCAATATCTTTTTGGGAATTACAGGGTTCATTGGCTGCGTAAATACTGACAGTACATATACGGAGTTTGAGCCTGTTCGCGGTCGTATCATGGAATATGACAAATTTAGTATCGAGCGTGGCTTCTTTATTTTGGACTAATTTGAAGGGGGAAAAAATGTCAAATATTATTGAAAAGCCTTGGGCAGCCGCGACTACCAAATTCAAGGTCAAAGCTTATGAATCCGCTTTAAGGGCAAAAGCTGCTTATGCCAGTTTTGATAAAAGTAGTAAAAATGTAAAAATGGGGACAGTATACTATTAATCTATATTTATAGATGGAATCGAGTTGCGCTTTGTCTGTTCTTTGAAAATGTTCAATATTTTTCTTTTGCTGTCCGGTTGGTTTGTCGGATCTTGATTTATACTTACGACGACAGCGGCAATCTCACCTCCGGCGGGGCGACTGGCTGCTTTATGCCTATGACGCGCTGGGACGAAAGGTGAGGAAGTTGCAGCAGACGGGCGGGGCCTATGGCGCCATCGGCATCACCTGTGCCGCGTCCCGGACCAATGTCTACTACGCCTATGACCTTGTGGGGCGGCAGACCCGGCTGCGGTTTGGCGACAACAGCCATGTGATCGATCACGCCTATAACGGGGCGGGCCCTTGACGACCTTTCAACCCTGATGTCCAAATATCCCGTTCCTCTGGAAGCCGGGATCGGGGGGATAGAGGCTTTGGAGTTTGCTGCCAATGAAGAATATCTTCTGGCGTATGACAGTTTGTTGGAGGCTGGTTTTGCCATTGCCGCGATAGGGTTGTCGGATACTGTTTCGTGAAGTGTACAACTCGGCATTCGTCAAAGAGGATCGTCATCCTTACCGTCCCATATGAAACTTGATGTGTTGGCTTTAGACACAAGCTTTCAGCAATAGCTGTGCATAGCCCTTAAAAACTTTCGGTTTTTAGCACTACATTAAACCTTGCTTAACGACCTTTAACTATAACTGTCTCAAATAAGGACACTGTTAGAGTCGGAAGAACCTGTACAACCAGGTGCTCCGGGTCCTCAAGGATAAAGGGTCAAGTCAGAATGCTTGTTATAATTGGTCTTATCATCGTAATTGTGATGGTTTTCGGCGGCTATGTGCTGGCCGGGGGAAAAATGGCGCCCATCCTGAAAGCCTTGCCCCTCGAAGGCATGATCATCGGGGGGGCCGGGGTCGGGGCGTTCATGGTCAGCAATGGCGGCCGGGTGATCAAAAAAGGCGTGGCCGGGCTTGGGAAAGTCATCAAGGGCCCCAAATGGAAGGCGGAAGATTACAAGGATCTTTTGAGCCTGATGTTTCTACTTACCAAGCTGATCAAGACCAAGGGCGTAATCGCCTTAGAACCGCATATTGAAAATCCGCACGACAGCAAGATTTTCAACAATTTCCCCAAACTGGCCGGTGACCATCATGTGGTGGACTTTATTTGTGATTATCTGCGGATGACCACGATGAATTTTGACGATCCGCATCAGGTTGAGGATGTCATTATGAAGGATCTGGAAAAACACCACCACGAAGCCAGCGAGGGCGCCCATGCGTTAGCGGTGCTGGGGGAATCCTTTCCGGCGTTGGGGATTGTGGCCGCGGTGATGGGCGTGATCAAGACCATGGGCAGCATCGATCAGCCTATCGAAGTTCTGGGGGCCATGATTGGCGGGGCGCTGGTGGGAACTTTCCTGGGGATTCTGCTGTCTTATTGTGTAACAAGTCCCATCGCCGCCCGGTTGCAGCAGATCATTGATGAGGAAGGCCACTTCTTCCATGTGATCAAGGATGTACTGATTGCTCATCTGCACGGCAACGCCCCCCAGATTTCTGCCGAAATCGGGCGGCGCAGCGTGCCCGCAGACATGCAGCCCAGCTTCTATGAACTTGATGAAGCGGTTCAGGAACTGCCCAATGACCTGCTGAATTAATCGGGATTGGGTCTAATTGCTATAATATATCATTCTGCAAGAAGTTTTTCGGCAACCACGGGGGCAAAATAGGTGAGCACCCCGCACGCCCCCGCGCGTTTAAAGGCCAGAAGACTTTCCATCATCACCTTTTCCAGGTCCAGCCAGCCGTTCTGTGCGGCGGCATGGAGCATGGCGTATTCGCCGCTGACCTGATAGGCAAAGGTGGGAAAACCGAATTCGTCTGTGACCCGGCGGATAATATCCAGATAGGGCAGGCCCGGTTTGATAATCAGGGAATCGGCGCCTTCCTGAATGTCGAGAGCCACTTCCCGCAACGCCTCGTCGCTGTTGGCGGGATCCATCTGATATGTCTCCTTGCCGCCCGTCTTTAAGCTTTTATTGGAGCCCACGGCATCGCGAAAGGGGCCGTAAAAGGCAGAAGCGTATTTGGCGGCATAGGCCATGATCTGAACCTGTGGCAGGCCGCATTCCTCCAGCCTGGCGCGAATAAGTCCGATCCGTCCGTCCATCATGTCCGACGGCGCCAGTATGTCACATCCTGCCTCGGCCTGAACTTCGGCCTGTCGCACCAGAATTTCATTGGTGCTGTCATTATCAACCTCACCATCAATGATCACGCCGTCCTGGCCATGTGTTGTGTAGGGATCCAGCGCCACATCACAAATGATGCCCAGTTGCGGGAACTCCTTTTTTAATACTCTGACCGTCCGACAGATCAGGTTATCCGGATTGCAGGCTTCCTGCCCCTCGGGAGTTTTCAGATCATCAGGCGTTTGGGGGAATAGGGCGATCGCCGGAATGCCCAGCCGGCAGGCGCGTTCTGCTTCGTGCACAAGAAGATCCGGGCTGAAACGGAAGACACCGGGCATTGAGGCGACTTCTGTTTTGTTTTTACTGCCCTCCTGGACAAAAACCGGCCAGATCAGATCCTTGACATGCAGGGTGTGTTCCCGGTGTAGATCCCGCGACCAGACGGTGCGGCGCAGCCGCCGCGGACGGGAAAGGGGGAAACGGCCGGTAAAGTTTCTTGGCATCATTGTTGGCTTATCCTTGTCTAGTCTGCATCTAAACCCGCAACGCAGGAGAATTGGGAGCACCATATCCAATTATTTTATAAATACAAATGCTATGCGCCCATTTTATCGAAAAACGGCGCAAAAATCTTTGAAAAAGCCTCGGGCGGGGTAGGGTATTCCTACAAACGGCATTTTTCCCGATTTGTGGTTTTTTAACGGCTATTAACAGCTTGTTAGGGGTTCTTGGGGTATATCTTGGGAGGTTTTGAGAAATCATTGCTTAAATTTTGAAATGTTAAGGACAACCCGAGGCAAGCCATATGTCAATTGCACCTCACAGCAGTACTCTGATCGGAGGGCATGAAACCCCGGAAGCGCGCACAAAACACAATTTTCTGGAGTGTCTGCGCCTGATTGAACGGTTGCACCGCCGTATGTTGGACATCGTCAAAAATCGCCTTGATAGCATGGGAATGGCCGACATTAATAGCGTCCAGGCCCTGTTGATTTACAATATTGGTGATCATGAAATGACAGCAGGAGACCTGAGAAGCCGGGGATATTATCTGGGCTCCAATGTGTCCTATAATCTCAAAAAACTGGTGGAGGGCGGATATATCATGCAGGAGCGTTCCGAACATGACCGCCGGGCACTCCGGATCTGGTTGAGCGACAAGGGCAAAGAAGTCTGCCGTCTGGTGAACGAGCTTTTTGATGAAAATTTGGATATTATCAAGGAGCGCTCCATATTTGAGGATCAGGATATTACGCAATTGCGCAATGCCCTGCGTAATCTGGAGAGTTTCTGGAGTGATATGTTGAGATTTCAGATCTGATGATTGACATAAATCATCGCCAGCGCGCGCCCTATTCTGATAAAAGAATGCTATAATGCCTCTGAACCTCCTGTTCAGGGGCATTTGATTATGTGATATGGCGGGCCGATTGTCGTGGGCGAGGGGACGGTTTTTTTCTTCCCTTGAGCGCCATTATCGGGTACCACATGAGAAGTTTCTTAAAGAAGTAAGGCATGACGATGGATTATGATCGCATTTTTTCGGACGCTCTCAAGAAAATCAAGTCAGAGGGGCGGTATCGGGTCTTTATGGACATCGAACGTCAAAAAGGCGAGTTCCCCAAAGCCATCTGGCATGTGGATGGCCAAACCCGTGAAATCGTGGTTTGGTGCGGAAATGATTATCTTGGCATGGGGCAGCATCCGGTTGTGATCAAAGCCATGGAAGACGCGCTGGACAAGGTGGGCGCCGGCGCCGGGGGCACCCGCAATATCTCTGGCACCAACCATTATCATGTTCTTCTGGAACAGGAACTTGCGGACCTTCATGGAAAGGAAGCCGGGTTGCTTTTTACCTCCGGTTATATTTCCAATGAGGCGACCTTGAGCACTATGGGCAAGCTGATGCCCGGTTGTGTGATCTTTTCCGATGAGCTGAATCACGCCTCTATGATCAGTGGCATCAGAAACAGCGGATGTGAAAAACATGTTTTCCGGCACAATGACGTGGATCATCTGGAAGATTTGCTGAAACAGACAGATCCGGAACGCCCCAAACTGATTGCCTTTGAATCCGTTTATTCCATGGATGGCGATTTTGGGCCAATCGAGGCGATCTGCGATCTGGCTGATAAATACAACGCGCTGACATATCTTGATGAAGTGCATGCCGTGGGCATGTATGGACCGCGGGGCGGCGGCGTTGCTGAGCAGTTGGGCCTGATGGACCGGCTGACTGTGATTGAGGGCACGCTGGGCAAGGCGTTTGGCCTGATGGGCGGGTATATCACTTCGACTCATAATATTGTGGATGCAGTGCGCAGTTTTGCGCCAGGATTTATTTTTACCACGTCCCTGTCGCCAGTGCTTGCGGCCGGTGCGCTGGCCAGCGTACGGCATTTAAAAATCAGCAGCACGGAACGGCAGGAGCATCAGGAGCGGGCGGCAACCCTGAAACAAATGATGCGCGACGCCAGCCTGCCGGTCATGCCGTCCACCAGTCATATTGTGCCTGTTCTGGTCGGGGATCCGGTGATCTGCAAAAAAGCTTCCGATATGCTGTTGAATGATTTTGGCATTTATGTTCAGCCGATCAATTATCCCACGGTGCCGCGCGGGACGGAACGTCTGCGCTTTACACCATCGCCGCTGCATACGGATGAAATGATGCAACATCTTGTCGAAGCATTGCGGGCGGTGTGGGACCGGCTGGATATTGACAGGGTTTCCTGCGCGGCCTGATCTCGGGCTTCTGGATACAACGGGCAACGGGCCATGAACCGTGATCATGAAGAAGAATTCCTGGTAGAGTTCATTCAGGTGGGCAATTCCGTCAAGGTATCAGCGGTTGATCCCAGAACCGGTCGGGAAGTGTCCATTGTGGGCTCCCCTCGTGCCAGTCAGGCCGAGCTTAGCCGTCTGGCCATCAATAAACTGAAATATGTTCTTTCCAGGGAACAATAAGTCTTTTGTCACTGTCCGATCATTTTCGATATCGCGAGGATACAAGGCAGAAAGCTGTCGTGTGAGTAATACGATACGCTGTTCAGGCAGGCGGGATTTGCAACAAAAGAGTCTTTTTTACCATACAGATGGTAGGCAAGCGGCAGATCATATGATATGAAGCGCCATAGAGTTTGGCACGCCACAGGCCGCCGGGCGGCCATGATCCAGGGAACTTGTCGAGATGTCCAAAGAAACCATTGCCTTAGCCAGCGATCACGGTGGTTTTACCCTGAAGAAAATCCTCAAGGAAGAATTGGAAAAAGCGGGTTATGATCCCCTTGATCTGGGATGCCACAGCCTTGAGTCGGTGGATTATCCCGATTATGCCGAAGCCATGGCGCAGTGTCTTGCCGAGGGCCGGGTGTCTCGCGGGGTTCTGATCTGTGGGTCGGGTATTGGTATCAGTATTGCCGCCAATCGCCACCGGCATGTGCGGGCGGCCCTTGTCCATGACGGTCTGACGGCACGGTTGTCCCGGGAACACAACAACGCTAATGTCCTGGTGCTGGGGGAACGTACGACAGGTGTGGATGTGGCCCGCGATTGCCTGCATATTTTTCTGAATACGGACTTTGAAGGAGGTCGGCATGAACGCCGGGTCGCCAAGATGTCCTGACGGCAGATTGCCGGTTTAAATGCTGGCACATATCCAGAAACTTACGACACAAAATTTTGAAAGGTAAGGATTGAGTTCCATGTCATCTTTTGATCTGAAAAACTTCTTCACGGCACCGCTTGCAGACACGGATCCTGAAATTCTTGAGGCTATCAATAGCGAAATGGGTCGCCAGAGAGAGCATATTGAGTTGATCGCTTCTGAAAATATTGTCAGCCGGGCCGTGCTCGAAGCGCAGGGATCAATCCTTACCAACAAATATGCCGAAGGCTATCCGGGCCGGCGTTATTATGGCGGGTGCGAATTTGTGGATGTGGCGGAAAGCCTAGCCATTGAGCGGGCGAAAAAACTGTTTAATGCGGGTTTTGTAAATGTGCAGCCCCATTCCGGGGCCCAGGCCAATGGCGCTGTTATGATGGCTTTGCTGAAACCGGGTGATACGATCATGGGGATGTCTCTTGATGCCGGGGGGCATCTGACGCATGGTGCGCCGCCAGCCCAAAGCGGGAAATGGTTCCATGCGGTTCAATATGGTGTACGCCGGGAAGACGCCCTGATTGATTTTGATCAGGTCGAGGCATTGGCCAAGGAACATCGCCCGAAACTGATTATCGCCGGCGGATCGGCTTATCCCCGGGTGATCGACTTTAAACGCTTCCGGGAGATTGCCGATGAGGTGGGGGCCTATCTCATGGTGGATATGGCGCATTTCGCCGGGCTGGTTGCCGGGGACGCGCATCCCAACCCCATGGAATTTGCACATGTGGTGACAACCACGACACACAAGACCCTTAGAGGGCCGCGGGGCGGCATGATCCTCACCAATGACGAGGCCATCGCCAAAAAGATCAATAGTGCGGTTTTTCCTGGCCTGCAGGGCGGTCCGCTGATGCATGTGATTGCAGCCAAGGCTGTTGCCTTTGGCGAGGCCCTGCGTCCTGAATTCAAACAATATGCCGCCAATGTGGTCGCCAACGCCAAGGTCCTGGCTCAAAAGCTGAAAGATGGCGGGTGCGACATTGTTTCCGGTAGTACCGATACGCATCTGATGCTGGTAGATCTGCGGCCCAAAGGGCTGACCGGTCGGGATGCAGACGCTTCACTGGGGCGGGCGCATATTACCTGCAACAAAAACGGTGTGCCGTTTGATCCCGAAAAACCCATGGTCACGTCAGGCATCCGGCTGGGAACCCCCGCCGGCACCACCCGCGGGTTCGGGACTGCCGAATTCGAAAAAATCGGCGATTATATCGTTGAGGTTCTGGACGGTCTGGTGGCCAACCGGGAAGATAATTCTGCTGTGGAAAATGCCGTACGTGAAAAAGTTGTTGCCTTGTGCCAGGAGTTCCCCATTTATTAAAAGGGAATTCATATTACAATAGGGCAGTTTTAACGGATACGTGCAGAGGAGAGCCTGATGCGGTGCCCATTTTGTGGAAATGATGACACACAGGTCAAGGACTCCCGTCCGACCGAAGATAATTCCGCAATCCGCCGCCGGCGCTCCTGTAGCGCTTGTGGCGCCCGCTTTACTACCTTTGAGCGGGTGCAGCTGCGCGAGCTTACGGTGCTGAAGAAAAACGGGCAGCGCGTTCCGTTTGAACGGGAAAAGCTGGAACGTTCCATTCGTCTGGCACTGCGCAAACGGCCTGTGGATGAAGAAAAGGTGGAACGCATGATCAATGGGATTGTGCGCCAACTGGAAAGCATGGGCGAAAGCGAGATTGAATCGAAACAGATCGGCAAACTGATCATGGAAGGTTTGGGCAATCTGGACAAGGTGGCTTATGTGAGATTTGCCTCCGTGTATAAAAACTTCCGCGAGGTCAAGGATTTCGAGGACTTTGTTGGCACCCTTGCCGGTGAGCCGGAACCCGAAAAAACCTGAGACAGACAGGCTGTAGCAGGCCGTGAAAGGGGTCGGGCAGGCCGGCAGTAACCGTCCGGCATCACACAAATCGCTTTGGAAAAGGGCTTGGGGCTTTGAAAAAACAGGAGCAACAGGACAGAGACTATATGGCTGCGGCCCTGTCACTGGCCCGGCGTGGGTTGGGGCGTGTGGCGCCCAACCCCGCGGTGGGCTGTATTATTGTGGACAGCCAGGGGCATGTGGCCGGTCGGGGCTGGACACAACCGGGCGGTCGCCCCCATGCCGAAACGATCGCCCTAAATCAGGCCGGGGACAGAGCCCGGGGCGGCTGTGCTTATGTGACGCTGGAACCCTGTGCCCATCATGGGCAGACCCCGCCCTGCGTGGAAAGTCTGATTTCTTCGGGCATCAAACGGGTTGTCGTGGCAACTACGGATCCGGACCGGCGCGTGAATGGCAAGGGACTGGACATTCTCAGACAGGCCGGCATCGAGGTGCAGAGCGGGGTTCTGAAAGAGGCCGCTGATGAGGTTAATGCCGGTTTCTTTCTCAAGGTTCAGCAGAACCGCCCTTTGGTTACAGCCAAGATTGCCTCGACCCTGGACGGCAAGATTGCGCTGGCCAATGGAAAAAGCCAATGGATCACCGGCGCCGAGTCCCGGGCGCGCGGCCATGCCTTGCGGGCCGTCCATGACGCTATTTTGACTGGAATAGGCACGGTTTTGGCAGATGATCCCGCACTCACCTGTCGTTTGCCGGGGCTCGAAGAGCGCTCGCCCATTCGCGTGGTGCTGGATAGGGAGTTACGCCTTCCCGCTGAGTGTCAACTGGCGCAGACTGCAGCTGAAATTCCGACATGGGTCATGACGGCCTGTGAAGAGCGCGAGAAAAAACAAAAACTTGCCGATTTGGGAATAGAGGTGATTAATGTCGCTGTAGGGGGCGATGGTAAGTTGTTTCTGCCCGAAGTGATGAAATCCCTGGCGCAAAGGGGAATTACCCGGCTTTTGACGGAGGGAGGCGGAAAACTTAATGCTTCCCTGATCCGGTCAAGTCTGCTAGACCGTCTTGTGTGGTTCAGGGCCTCTTCGCTGATTGGTGAAGACGGGGTATCGGCTGTTGGCCTTCTTGGTCTGGAAAAGCTGGAACATATGCCGCGCTTTACAAAAATCTTTGATGGAGTTGCAGGCGCTGATTGCTGGGAAGAATACAGGATAACGTACTGAAATGTTTACAGGAATTGTTACGGATATCGGCCGCGTCAGAGCCATTGAGCATAAAGGTGATACTCATATGGTGATTGAAACCGCCTATGACACGCACAGTATAGATATCGGGGCCTCCATCGCCTGTTCTGGTGTCTGCCTGACAGTGGTGGACAAGGGGGAGGACTGGTTTAGTGTGGATGTGTCTGCCGAAACACTATCGCGTACGGTCCTGGGAGACTGGGCCCCTGGCAGCCGGATCAATCTGGAGCGGGCCTTGAAAGTAGGGGATGAGTTGGGCGGGCACATTGTCACCGGGCATGTGGACGCCGTGGGCGAGGTCATCAGCCGTAAACCTGACGGAGAGTCGTTGCGGTTGCAGGTTTCGATACCTGAAGCGCTTGCAAAGTTTGTTGCCGAAAAGGGGTCTATTACCATTAATGGCGTTTCCCTGACCGTTAATGAAGTAACAAAGGATGAACAGGACCGCCATCTGTTTGGCGTCAACATTATCCCGCATACACAAGAAAAAACCACGTTTAACGAGATCCGCGCGGGCGATCGGGTCAATCTTGAAATTGATATTCTGGCGCGTTATGTAGCCAGAATGAATGAGCTATAATTGAAGGCCGGAATACCATGCCACACAGGTTTTTATCCCCCATTGAAGACGTTTTGGAAGATGCCAAAAATGGTCGTATGTTCATTCTTGTGGATGACGAGGACCGGGAAAACGAAGGTGATCTGATTATTCCGGCCCAAATGGCGACGCCCGAAGCGATCAATTTCATGGCCAAATATGGTCGGGGGTTGATCTGTCTGGCGCTGACCCGGGAACGGGCTGACGAGCTGGGCCTTGAAATGATGTCCAGGGACAATGGCACCCGCCATCAGACCGCGTTTACGGTTTCCATTGAAGCCGCCGAAGGGGTGACCACTGGCATTTCCGCAGCCGACAGATCCCATACTATCGCCGTGGCCATCGACCCGACCAAAGGCCGGGAGGACATCGTCACGCCCGGACATGTTTTTCCGCTTATCGCACGCCAGGGCGGGGTTTTGGTGCGGGCTGGCCATACCGAAGCTGCGGTTGATGTGGCCCGATTGGCAGGTCTTATTCCGGCCGGTGTGATTTGCGAAATTATGAATGATGATGGCACCATGGCACGGCTGCCGGATCTGGTGGAATTTGCCAAAAAACATAATTTGAAAGTGGCGACCATTGCGGACCTGATCGCCTATCGCCGCCGTTATGACAACCTGATCGAACGCACTGCGACAACCAAAATCGAGTCCGAATTTGGCGGGACTTTTGATGTTCACTCCTATGTGGTCAAGGATGACTTCAATCAGCATCTTGTGCTGACCAAAGGCAAAATTGACGGCAGCAAACCCGTCTTGGTCAGAATGCATCCGATGAATATTTTTGAAGATATTCTGGGTGAAGCAGGTCCGCGCCGTAATCAGCTGCAAAAAGCGATGGTGGAAATCGGCAGGGAAGGCAGCGGAGTGATTGTGGTGCTGAGAGAAACCAAGAGATTTTCGCTCACCGACGTGATCGAGCATAAGCAGAACGTTCTGCCTTCCCCGGTCAAGAATCTGAAAAATTATGGGATTGGCGCCCAGATACTTGTGGATCTGGGGATCAAGGACATCATTTTGCTGTCCAATTCCAACCAGCATGTGGTGGGCATTGAAGGTTATGGCCTGAACATTGTTGAACACCGCAAATTTGATGAAGCCATCGATATTCGTTTCGTGGATAAAAATACTGCATAAACCAGATTCTGAGGCCCTTATATGTCAGAAAAACTTAAATTATTAATTGTTGAAGCGCGCTTTTATGAAGATTTGGCTGATGAGCTGGTCAAGGGGGCCATGGCGGCCCTTGATGCGGCGGGCGCAGAATATGATCGGATCAGTGTGCCGGGGGCGTTTGAAATACCGGCGGCCATACGGTTTGCCGCAGACAGCGGGCAATATGATGGCTTTGTCGGACTCGGGGTTGTTATCCGAGGTGAAACGACACATTACGATTATGTCTGTGGTGAAAGCGCCCGCGGTCTACAGGACCTGGCCATCCGGGACCGTCTGGCTATTGGCTACGGTATTCTGACGGTTGAAAACAGGGAACAGGCTTGGGCGCGGGCGGCAGTTGATCGGGGCAACAAAGGTGCGGCGGCAACGGAAGCTGCGCTCAGGATGATTGAACTGAAACAACAATATGGGTTAAGTCGCTGATGACGGAAAAAGCCATGAAAGGCGGCGGGGCCAGAAGTGCCGCGCGGCTCGGCGCGGTTCAGGCCCTTTACCAGATGGAAGTCAACGGGGAGACCGCCGGCGAGGTGGTGCCGGAATTTCTCAAATACCGTCTGGGCACCGAAATTGAGGGTGATTTGTATAACGAAGCCGATCAGGAACTTTTTACGGACCTGACCAAGGGGGTAGAGCTTCGTTTGGAGGAAATTGACGCGCTGGTGGCTTCGGCGTTGAGTGATGACTGGACTCTGGACAGGATCGAGTCTGTGGCGCGGGCCATTCTGCGGGCCGGTACTTATGAACTTCTGGCCCGTCCAGATATCCCCACCAAAGTCATCATTAATGAATATGTGGATCTGGCGAAGGCTTTTTTTGAGGACAGCAAGCCCGGCTTTGTCAATGGCGTATTGGACAAGCTGGCGCGGATTACCCGAAGCTGAACCCGCGACAGCACCTTGCGAAAGGGGCCGACAAGAGCCACCAGTAAAGAAGACCCCCAGCACAGGAAAGCTCTCAGAACAGGAGAGACCTATGAGTTCCGGCGAATTCGATCTCATTTACCGGTATTTTGCTCCTTTGGCCGGGGAGGGGGCCCCTGCCTTCGGGCTTCAGGATGATGCTGCGGTTTTCCAAACGGAACCGGGACAGGAATTGGTATTGACCAAGGATGCGCTTGTCTGTTCTGTACATTTTCTGGAGACCGACGCGCCGGATATGTTGGCCCGCAAGGCGTTGCGGGTTAATCTTTCGGATCTGGCCGGCATGGGAGCTGATGCCAAAGGGTATCTTCTGGCCCTGGCGCTGCCGCAAAAGATGACGGCGGAACAGCGTCGGAACTGGGTGGCGGCTTTTACCAAAGGGCTGGCGCAGGACCAGCAGGAATTTTCCCTGACCCTTCTGGGGGGAGATACGGTGTCCACCCCAGGACCCCTGACCATCTCGCTGACGGCTCTGGGTACGGTGCCAAAGGGCAGGGCGCTGCACCGTTTCGGGGCCCGGGCAGGGGATGTGATCTATGTTTCTGGCACGCTGGGGGATAGTGCCATCGGGCTGGCCCTGCGACAGGGAACGCTGGAAGAACCGGACGTCAAATGCCGGGATTTCCTTGTCGATCGTTACCTTTTGCCGCAACCGCGTCTTGCGCTTGGACGGGCCCTTCGGGACCTGGCCAGCGCAGCCATGGACATTTCCGACGGATTGATTGCTGATCTGCGGCATATCTGCGAGGCCTCAGGTCTGGGGGCTCGTATTTTTGAATCTGATCTGCCATTCTCCCCGGCGGCGGGTAAGGTTTTTGAAAGATTCCCCGCATATAACAAAAAAGTATGGCAGGGGGGGGATGACTATGAAATGTTGTTCACCGTGCCGGAAAACCGGGAAAAGGAGGTTACGGCTCTTTCCCAGGAACTGGGACTCTCCTTGACCAGAATTGGACAAATGACGCAAAGCAGGGAACTGCATCTGCTGGATCAGGATCATCGTGATGTGTTACAGACAGGCGAGACGGAAGGTTTTAGCCACTTCTAGATTGAGTTGTGGATAGATTGTCTTAATTCACTCTAGAGTTGAGATTTAAAACCAAATAAAGGCAGGGGAACAGAATGGCTGAAGACAATATATCTGTGGGAAACGGTCAGTCAGGGGGGAAAAAATTTCTGATTGTCGGCCTTCTGGCCGGGCTTGTGATTGGCGGCGCCGCCGGGGGAGCGGCGTTTCTGTTTCTGGGTGCAGAAACAGGCGGAATGGCGCCCGGTGCTGCGCAGGAAAAGAAAGATCCTCCAAAGCCCAAAGATATTCATTATGTGAAGATGGAGCGCTTTACCGCCCCTCTGGTCCATAAGGGGCGGGTGTTGAATTATGTGGTCATGGACCTGTCCATCGAAGTGGAAAGTAATGAAAACAAGCTTCTTGTGGTCAGGAATCTGCCGTTGATTCGCAGCGCTTTGCTTCAGAGCGTTTCGGAAACACCCATTGGCCGGAAAGACAATCCCTATATGGTGGACTATCAAGCCTTTTCGGATAGAATGAAAAAAATCAGCAACGAGGTTATCGGCAAAACCGCCGTCAACAAGGTTCTCGTGGTGGAAGTCCGGGCCCATTAAAATAAACTGTAGTGACGAGACGCTGCTGAGCGGTCCGGCATATGTTCAAGTATGTGTTCAAACCGGGAAGGTGTGACGGCCTGGCCAGCTGTCAGTTGCCGGCTTGGGGTGTTGAGGGATTGCCGGCGCCAAAGCGGCCAATATTGCCGAACAGTTCCTTGAAGAAGCCAAGTTCCTTGCCATAGGTTTTGGTCTTGTCCCCGGACATAGCCACTTCCTGAAGATCCTCCAGGGTATATCGATCAACCTTAGTCACGTAGCCGTCTTCGTTAAAGCGGATGGCAATAATATCGAGTTCGGTGATGTCTTCCGAAAAGAAGGCAAGCTGCTCGGAACGCTTTGTGTAATAATACCAGTTCAGATTATCAAATGTTGATGTGGCGGTCGGACTGCCCAGCATGCTCTGTACGGAATCCTGTGTATCGACTTGGGGCCGGATGGCGGATACCATTGTCTCGTCGGCCATGTATCCCCGTACATATTTGCGAGGAGAGCAGGCACCGATTGCAAGGATAACCAGGGTCAGCAGAAAGAATGTCTTCTTTGAAAGTGTCATATGCAGTCGAGCCACCTAAATCAGTCTGTACAGTTTTGTTTGCAGTTTGGCCGCCGGCATGATACCTCAGGCGCAAATCTGCTACAAAATGGCATCAGCAGACAGTCTAGTCAAATGTTTTAGGCAAATCTTCCACTACCCTGAATGCCATTTCCAAACAGGTGAAGCAGGAAGAATTCCGGAACGACGCAAATGTTTGATTTTTTACGACGGCGAAGCAAACTGAAAAACGCAGCATATCAGCTCTTTGATGCTGTTGTGGAACAGTCCCGGCAACCTTATTTTTATACGCGCCTTAAGGTGGCGGATACGCTGGATGGACGATTCGACCTGATCTGCCTGCATATGATTCTGCTATTGCGGCGCTTGGCTGTGGAAAATGGTAAGAACAGTGCTCTCCTGCAGCGTTACCTACAGGAGGTGATGTTTGAAAATCTGGATCTGTCATTGCGCGAGATGGGGGTCGGTGATCTGAGTGTGGGCAAAAAAATCAAGGCGATGGCCGAGGCCTTTTATGGCCGCAGACAAGCCTATGAGGAAAATTTTCACGACCGGACCGCCCTGAAGCTGGCACTGTTGCGCAATATGTACCGCGGGCAGGAACCGGAATCAGAGAAGCTTGAGGCCCTTGTGGAATACATCCTGACCCTTGACGCGCACCTTGAAAACCAGACGTTGAGCAATATGTATCAAGGACAGGTCAACTTTGACGGCCTCATAGAAGGTTAAGACTAGACATGACGTCACACACACCAGTTTCTGAACTATCCCGCCCGGTTGATATTACGACATTGCCCAAATCAGGACGGGAGTTTGTGATCGAAGGCAGCCCGGAAGAATGTGCGGCTCTGGCCCGAAGATTTTCCGTTGTTGATATTCGTTCTTTGCAAAGCCACTGCCGTTTGGAACCTGCTGCGGACGGGCAGGGGGTGCGATTTGTTCTCAAAGGCAGGGTTGAAGCTGATATTGTGCAGCTCTGTTCGATCAGTCTTGAAGAAGTTGTGGAACAGGCCCAGGAAGACTTTATTATTTATTTTGTAGATGAAAAATATGCCACGATGGCCCCCGCGACAGAGATTGAAATCCGTCCGGATGAAGAGGATCTGGAGGTGATGACCTCCAGCATTATCGACATCGGGGAACAGGTTGCTCAGCAGTTGGCTCTTGCCATTAATCCTTATCCCCGTTCCGCCAGTGCAAAAGGCGATGAACTGGGATACAAAATCCTGCAGGAAGACGACCCATCGCTTGCAGAGGAAAAAAAGAATCCCTTTGCAATTTTAAAAGGTCTTAAAGATTAAGACTTGAAGATCAATGATATTTCTTTATTGTCGGGCCGTTAACAGGATAACAACAGGTACAGTATAATATGTCCAGTATACTATAATGTACTGTACTGCGTTCAGGGAATATGACGATTTGGTCGTGGGGTATGGTTGCCCCCTCATCAGGAATAAGGGTTATCTTGACACGGGAATTGATCATAGCACTGGATGCCATGGGTGGCGATGATGCGCCGGAAATCGTCGTGGAAGGGGCAAGTCTCGCTCGGGAAAGGTATCCGACAGTAAAGTTTATTTTGTTTGGCGACGAAACGGCAATTGTGCCTTTGGTCACCAGGTACCCATTATTAAAAGAAGGATGTGAAATCCGCCATACCGATAAGGTGGTTTCCGCCGAAGAAAAACCTAGCCAGGCCTTAAGACGCGGCAGGGAGTCTTCCATGGGCTGCGCCATCCAGGCGGTCAAGAATGGAGAAGCATGTGCAGCAGTGTCTGCCGGAAATACAGGGGCCCTGATGGCGATGGCCAAATTTATGTTGCGCACCATGCCGGGTATTGATCGTCCGGCACTGGCATCGCTTCTGCCAACGTCCAACGGCGAAAGCATCATGCTGGATCTTGGGGCCAATGTGGAATGTGACGAAAACAACCTGGTTCAGTTTTCGATCATGGGTGCGGCGTTTGCCAGAACGGTGCTGGGCGTGAGCAAACCTTCCGTGGCGTTATTGAATGTGGGGGTGGAAGAACTCAAAGGCAATGACGTGATCAAGAACGCCGACCGCATGTTGAAAGAAGCTGATCTGCCCATGAATTATGTGGGCTTTACCGAAGGTCACGGTCTGGCTAGCGGTGAGGTTGATGTGGTGGTAACCGATGGTTTCACCGGCAATGTGGCCCTGAAAATGGCGGAAGGAACAGCCAAGATGATTTCCGGACTTCTTTCCGCGGCCCTGAAAGATTCCATTTTCTCCAAAATTGGGTATCTCTTTGCTCGCTCTTCATTGCAGGGACTCAAGGACCACCTCGATCCCAACAATCATAATGGTGCCGTATTTATGGGGCTCAATGGTCTGGTGATCAAAAGTCATGGCAGTGCCAACGGGTCCGGTTTTGCCAGCGCCGTCGGGGTTGCTGTGGATATGGCAGTCAATGATCTGGCGGGAAAAATTACGGTTGATCTGAAAAATTTTGAAGGGCATATGCAAGGCCAAACGGAGATGTTGGCCGAGGAAAAAGTTATATGAGTGTGATACGTTCCGTCATTGCTGGCTGTGGCTCTTACCTTCCTGAAAAGGTGGTAACCAACAAACAATTGGAAGATGTTGTCGATACGAGCGATGAGTGGATCATCGAGCGTACCGGTATCCGGCAACGCCATATTGCGGCAGAAGGGGAGCTCACTTCTGACCTGGCGCTTGAGGCGTCAAAACGGGCGCTGGCCGATGCCGATATGACAGCCGATGAGCTGGATTTGATTATTCTTGCAACGGCTACCCCGGACCAGACCTTTCCCTCTACAGCCACGCGGGTTCAGGCTGCCCTGGGGATGACGCACGGTGCCGCGTTTGATGTCCAGGCAGTTTGTTCGGGGTTTGTGTATGCCCTTGCAACGGCGGATAATTTTATCAGATCGGGGCAGGCCAGAAATGTTCTGGTGATTGGAGCCGAAACCTTTTCCCGTATCCTTGACTGGGAAGATCGTACCACCTGTGTGCTTTTTGGCGACGGCGCCGGCGCCGTTATCCTGAGCGCGCATGAAGGCGAGGGGAAAAATACGGATCGTGGCATTCTCACGACCCATCTGCATTCTGACGGGCGTTATAATGACTTGTTATATGTGGATGGCGGGCCGTCATCTACCAAATCCACCGGTTATCTGCGGATGAAGGGGCGCGAAGTATTCCGGCATGCGGTGAAAAATCTGGCTGATGTGGTTGGCGAGTCGCTCCATGCTGTGGGGCTGGCAGCGGACGATGTGGATATTGTGGTGCCTCATCAGGCCAATAAACGTATTCTGGACGGAACCGCCAAAAAACTGGGTATTGATCCGGAAAAAATCGTGATGACTGTCCACAAGCATGCCAACACCTCGGCGGCGTCTATTCCGCTGGCGCTGGATGAAGCCGTCAAGCAAGGGCGAATCAGTACTGGTGATGTGGTGATTTTGGAAGCCATGGGCGGCGGATTCACCTGGGGAGCGTGTCTTCTTCGGTGGTAGAGGGCCTCTTTTTAACCGGATTACGGTCATTTTTCGCTAAAATACACATTATCCACTTCTTTAGGAATTTCTGTCATCCCTTTGATATTGACGGAATATTTAGCCTGAAGTACGCTATCTCAGCAACAAGGATGAAGTGATATGAGCGGAAAAACAATTACACGTGCCGATTTGAGCGAAGCGGTTTATCAGGAAGTGGGCTTGTCACGCAATGAGTCTGCGGAACTGGTGGAAACGGTTCTGGAAGAAATCTCCCAAAATCTGATTAACGGGGATAATGTCAAAATTTCATCTTTCGGAAGTTTTATTGTCCGGGATAAGGGAGGGCGCATTGGCCGAAATCCCAAAACAGGCGAGGAAGTCCCCATTGAACCCCGTCGGGTTCTGGTTTTCCGTCCGTCGCAGGTTCTTAAGGACCGGGTGAGCCGGCTGAAAAAAGACTGAACGCGAAGACAGCAGGGGGCACGGCCGAAACGCGCTGTTCGGCGATGGGATAGGTGCCCCCAAAAATTGAAAAGGGACCTTCCCGGATGGCGTCACGTCAGGAAAAATCACCCAACGCTTATCGTACCATCAGTGAAGTGGCGGAAGCTATGGACGTGCCCCAGCATGTTTTGCGGTTCTGGGAAAGCAAGTTCAGTCAGATCAAACCGATGAAACGCGGCGGTGGCCGACGCTATTACAGCCCCGAGGACGTTGAAGTAATTCAGGCCATTCGCACTCTGCTTCATGAAGATGGGTATACCATCAAGGGCGCCCAGAAGCTTTTGCGGGAACAAGGGGTAAAAAACATTGTGCAGCATTATGTCCAAGGGGTGGGCAGAGCTGAGAAAAAAGCTGCTGAGCAACCGGAAGCAGCCCTATCCGGGACGGCGGAAGAACCCCTGATCACCGTGTCTCTCAAAGAGGAATTAGGGCAATTACGGGAAGATTTAAAAAATATCCAAAAAAAGCTCAAAGGTGAGTTGCCCAAATAAAAAACAGGCGCTATAGTGCGCCCACTTTCGCACTTTCACAAAGTGAAAGAGGCCCCTTTGGGGTGACAAGGATTTACCGGAATGTAGCGCAGCCTGGTAGCGCACTTCACTGGGGGTGAAGGGGTCGTCGGTTCAAATCCGGCCATTCCGACCAATAAAAGGCCCTGCAATCCAACGGATTGTGGGGCTTTTTTAAAATCTTCTTTCTTTTTTAATCTTCCGGCGCTTGTCGCTCTGGATAACAGGCGTCATATTCCCAGCCCGCCCGGAGCTTGTTTTTTCCTTCCACCGACAGGGTGCGTTTCATCAGCTTGCGAAACTCCAAACAGTCCACCGTTTCTGAAAACTGATGCCCCGTCTGATCAGGATAATAGTCCCGGACGATGGTTTCCAGATCGGTCTGTCCCCGTTTATAATCCGCTTGGGAGATGGCAAAGACAAATTCTTTCCCATCCGGCTGAATGACCCGCATGACAAGACGGGGCAACTGTTGTTCTTTCTGGTATAACCAGTTGGAATAAAGCTCGCCCCCGTAAAAAACGGCAAGTACCAGCAAGAGCAGGCCAATGACGGTGAGTTGTGATTTGTTGAGACCAAACATGTTTTTCCTCCCATTCTAGAGTGAATTGTGAATAGGTTGACCCATTCTGCCGGTCAGGTCTGGCCCAGTCCCTGCGGGGGGGGGGCTGGCCGTACCCCAGAGTCAGCCCCCATTACCAGAGTCAGCCCCCATTAATTGTGTTCATTCTGCACGGCGCCTGGTTCCTTTTAATCCATAAAAAAACAATGATCAAAGCTTGATCTGCGGGATATTCTGACAGATACTGCCATACAGACAAACGTTCGTTTTGTTTTGGGATATATTTTCCGTAAGATGAACGGTGTCAGAAACCCTGGCCCGCCGTGAAATATTGTCTGGAAAATGTATAATATCCCTTCCGGCAGCGGACGATGACAATCAACAGAGGAGAGGCGGTTTATGGATTTTGACTATTCGGACAAAGTGAAACAGTTGCGGGATAAACTGACGGCTTTTATGGACGCCTATGTTTATCCGGCAGAGCAGGACTATTTCGCCCATATTGCACCGGAGTCGCGGCGCTGGACAATCCCGCCGATCATGGAGGAATTGAAGCAAAAGGCCCGGGCCGAAGGATTATGGAACTTGTTTTTGCCGGACTCTGAATATGGGGCAGGTTTAAGCAATCTGGAATACGCCCCGCTGGCGGAAATCATGGGGCGTTCCGTTATCGGAGCTGAGGTGTTTAACTGTAATGCGCCGGACACCGGTAATATGGAAGTTTTGGTGCGTTATGGCACCGAGGCACAGAAAAAAACGTGGCTTGAGCCACTGCTGGAAGGCAAAATCCGCTCAGGTTTTGCCATGACTGAACCGGATGTGGCGTCTTCTGATGCCACAAATATCCAGTGCGCCATTACTCGGGAAGGGGATGAATATGTCATCAACGGGCGCAAATGGTGGACCAGCGGTGCCATGGACCCACGCTGCAAGATCTTGATCCTTATGGGTAAAACCAATCCGGAAGCAGATATTCACCATCAGCAGTCCATGATTCTAGTGCCCATGGATACAGCGGGTGTCAAGGTTTTGCGTCCGCTGCATGTTTTTGGTGATGATGATGCCCCGCATGGTCATGCCGAAATACTTTTTGAAAATGTGCGCGTCCCGGTTGAAAACATCCTTCTGGGCGAGGGGCGAGGGTTCGAAATTGCCCAAGGGCGGTTGGGGCCTGGCCGCATTCATCACTGCATGCGTCTGATCGGGGTGGCACAACGAGCGCTCGAAGCGATGTGTGTTCGGGCCGAGGATCGGGTAGCCTTTGGCAAACCGCTGAGCGCTCAGGGGTCGGTGCGCGAGGATATCGCCCGTTCCCGCTGCGAAATTGAACAGGCCCGTCTGCTGACCCTCAAGGCGGCGGACAAGATGGATAAGGCCGGCAACAAGGCAGCGCGAGATCTGATCGCCATGATCAAGATTGTAGCGCCAAAAATGGCCCAGAACGTCATTGACCGGGCCATACAGATTCACGGTGGCGGCGGTGTCTGTCAGGACTTTTTCCTGGCCCGGGCCTTTGCCTATGCCCGCACCCTGCGACTTGCGGACGGTCCCGACCAGGTGCATATGGCGGCCCTCGCCAAACAGGTGCTGCGTGAGTATGCCCCCGCTAAAGATATACTGTTGAAAAATATGCTACTGTCTGTATGGAGGAAGGCGTGACAGCATCGATAAAACATCTTGATGAAGAAAAATTGTGCCGTTATCTGGAACAAAATCTGGCCGGGTTCCGGGGGCCTTTGAAGGCACAGAAATTTTCGGACGGTCAATCCAATCCCACTTTTAAGATCGAGGCGGCTTCCGGTTCATATGTGCTGCGCCGCAAGCCGCCGGGTAAGCTGTTGAAATCGGCCCATGCCGTGGATCGGGAATTCCGGGTTCTCAAAGCACTGGAAAAAACCGATGTGCCGGTGGCGACACCGTATCTGTTGTGTCAGGACGATAATGTTATTGGCAGCTGGTTTTATGTCATGTCTTATGAAGAGGGCCGCATTTTCTGGGATCCGGTTTTGCCGGATCTCTCCCGGGAAAAGCGGCTGGCTTATTATGATGAAATGAACCGGGTTCTGGCGGCCATTCACGGGGTGGATATTCAGGCCGTAGGACTTGAGGATTATGGCAAGCCCGGCAATTATTTTGCACGTCAGACCCGGCGCTGGTCGCAGCAATATGAGGCCAGCCGCACCGACCGGATCGAAAGTATGGAGTTTCTGATGTCGTGGCTACCGGATCATATTCCGGAAGATGAGGGGCAATGCTGCCTGATTCATGGCGATTTCCGACTGGATAATATGATTTTTCACCCCGATCGGCCAGAAGTCATTGCGGTTGTGGATTGGGAACTATCCACTTTGGGGCACCCTCTGGCAGACCTGTCTTATCAATGCATGCAATGGCGCCTGCCACAGAGTTCACCAGGTATCAAAGGTCTGGGGGGCGTGGATCGACGGGCCCAGGGATTGCCGACTGAACGGGAATATGTGCGCCAATATTGTGAGCGCCGCGGTATTGCACACATTGAAAACTGGTCCTTTTATCTGGCGTTCAATTTTTTCCGGCTCGCCGCCATCATTCAGGGGGTTTACAAGCGGGCGTTGGAGGGAAACGCTTCCAGCGATCAGGCAAAAAAACTGGGAAGCATGACCCGAATTGTGGCAGATTATGCTCTGGATGTTATTGAACAGGGGGAGGAGGTCTTATGACTTGTGAGAGTTATGCCGACAAAGTGGTGATGATTACCGGTGCTGGCTCCGGACTCGGCCGGGCGGCCGCCTGCGCCTTTGCCAAGGCCGGGGCAAAACTGGTGCTTTCAGATCTGCACCAGGCCGAACTGGAAGAGACGGCCTTTCTGGCGCGCGAAGTCGGCGGCGAGGTTCTGTGGCGTCTTTGTGACGTTCGCAATAAGGAACAGGTTATTGAGAACGTGGTTGCTGCCGAAGAAACATTCGGTCGGATTGACGTGGCGATTAATAATGCGGGTGTGGAGCATGCCCTAAAGCCCCTGGCCCAATGTGACACGGAAGAATGGGAACAGACACTGGACGTCAACCTCAAGGGGGTGTTTTATTGTATGAAATATGAGTTGCAGCAGATGATCCGGCAAAATGCCGGTGTTATTCTGAATGTAGCCTCCATTGCCGGAATCAGCGGTGCCCCGGGACTTGGTCCCTATGCGGCCAGCAAACATGGTGTCGTGGGACTGACCCGAACCGCCGCGGCCGAAAATGCCCGGTACAATATTCGCGTTAACGCCATCTGTCCGGGTGGCACTGCAACCCCTATGGTTGAACGTTATCTGAACAGGGAAGAAGACGATAATGCGGTGCGTAAGCTTATCGGCATGGTCCCCATGCGGCGTCTGGCCCGCGTCGAGGAAATTGTTGATGGCATGTTGTGGCTGTGTTCTGACCGAAACAGCTTCATGACCGGTCAGGCTGTCGTCTTCGACGGGGGACTGACGGCTATTTAAGGCCGAAAGGGATAGTGGTGTTTTTGGTCACTGTCCGCAAGGAGAAATTGGATTTGATTTGACTGACACCGGGCAGGGCGGTCAGCACATCCATATGCAGGCGTTCATAATCCGAAGCGTCAGCAACAATCACCCTGAGCAGGTAGTCCGCATCCCCGGACATCAAATAACATTCCATGATTTGCGGGCATTCCCGGACTTTGCGCTCAAATTCCGCGAGTTTTTCCTTGGTCTGTTTTTCCACTGTTATCTGAACAAAAACATTGTCCGGCAGGCCGGCAGCGCTTTGATCCACGATGGTGGAATATCCCTTGATGACATGATGCTCTTCCAGGGCCTTGACCCGGCGCAGACAGGCGGACTGGGACAGGCCGACCCGGTCGGCCAGGTCCGCATTGCTGATGCGCCCATTTTTCTGAAGCTCGTCCAGAATAGCATGATCAATCTTGTCTAATTTCACATTATCAAATTTATGTCTCATAATTATAAAATAACGCAATAATATTCGAAAAATCAACACAGATGTCATCTAATTTGCAAGGACATTCGGCCCATCTTCAGATATTCTGTCAGACAGGTGAAAAATAGGAGCTTCAGAATGATTGTCGGTGTGCCAAAGGAAATCAAAAACCATGAATATCGCGTTGGTCTGACCCCGGCCAGCGCTTCAGAATTTGTCAGGAACGGTCACAAAGTGGTGGTGGAAACCCGTGCAGGTGAAGGGGTCGGCTTTACGGACGAGGATTACCGGGCAGTAGGGGCGGAAATTCTCTCAACGCCGGAAGAAATTTTCGAGCAGGCGGAAATGATCGTCAAGGTCAAAGAACCCCAGCTTAATGAATGCGCCATGCTGAAAGAGCACCATGTGCTCTATACCTATCTGCATCTGGCGCCAGATCCGGCCCAGACCGATGCGCTACTCAAATCGGGATGTACGGCCATTGCCTATGAAACCGTCACCAATGATGCAGGCGGTTTGCCGCTGCTGGCGCCGATGAGTGAAGTCGCTGGCAGAATGTCCATTCAGGCTGGCGCGCATGCGCTGGAAAAAGCGTCTGGTGGGCGGGGTCTATTGTTGGGTGGTGTACCCGGCGTGGCGCCGGCCAAGGTAGTGATTATCGGGGGCGGCGTGTCTGGGATGAACGCCGCAGAAATGGCTGTTGGCCTCGGGGCGGATGTAAGTGTTTTTGACCGTAATCCGGATGTGTTGCGGCGGTTGGACAGCCGATTCCGTGGCAGTGTCAAAACCCGTTATTCCACGGGTCATGACCTGGAAGAGGCCGTGCTTGGCGCGGATCTCGTGATCGGGGCGGTGCTGGTGGCGGGGGCGGCTGCACCGAAACTGGTCAGCCGGGATATGGTTAGCCAGATGAAGGATGGGGCGGTGCTGGTGGATATTTCCATCGACCAGGGCGGTTGTTTCGAGACCTCCCATCCGACCACTCATGCCGATCCCACCTTTATTGTGGATGGTATAGTCCATTATTGTGTGGCCAACATGCCGGGTGCTGTGGCACGGACCTCAACCTTTGCCCTGAATAATGCGACCCTTCCTTTTGGTCTGGCTCTGGCTAACAAGGGCTGGAAACAGGCATGTAAGGATGATCCGCATCTGAAAAACGGTGTTAATGTGTCTGGCGGGTTTGTGACTTATGAAGCCGTTGCTCGCGACTTGGGCAAGGAATATCGTCCGCTGGATCTGTAAACGAATAAATCCCTCCCTTCTATAAGACCTCCCAAACCTTGAGGAAGCCGCCAGGCTTCCTCTTTTTTGTGCTTTTCCATTTTTGTTCATGACGACGCTTGCCATAAGTTTTGTTTGGAGCTTTAGAGTGAATTGCGATCAGGTTGGCCCAATTCACTCTAGGCAAATCCTTTCATCTATGCTTTATAAAGAAAAATAACGGATGAGCAGCGCAAACCTAAGGTGGACAGAAATAAATGGCCGACGATAAATTCAAGGAAACTTCCCTTCGTTATCACACGGAACCCGTTCCCGGCAAACTGGCGATTGTGCCGACGAAACCCCTGGCGAACCAGCGGGATTTGGCTCGGGCCTATTCGCCCGGGGTGGCTTTTGCCTGTGAAGCCATAGTGAAGGATCCGGCAGAGGCCGCCAATGTGACGGCCCGAGGCAATCTGGTTGGGGTGATTTCCAATGGGACAGCCGTTCTTGGGCTGGGCGATATTGGCCCGCTGGCATCGAAACCGGTCATGGAAGGAAAGGCGGTTTTGTTCAAAAAATTTGCCAATATCAATGTGTTCGACATCGAAATCAACGAGAAGGATCCGGACAAGCTGGTGGACATTATTGCCGCTCTGGAACCCACTTTCGGGGCGATCAATCTGGAAGACATCAAGGCCCCTGAATGTTTCATTGTGGAAAAGGCGCTCAAGGAACGCATGAACATTCCCGTCTTTCACGATGATCAGCATGGGACAGCTATTGTGGCCGGGGCAGCCATTTATAACGGTCTGCGCATTGTGGACAAGAAACTTGAGAACGTAAAACTCGTCTCCACGGGCGGTGGGGCCGCCTCATTGGCCTGTCTTGACCTTTTGGTGAACATGGGACTACCGCGAGAAAACATCACTCTGGTCGATAGGGAAGGGGTTGTTTATGAGGGGCGAGAGACGGATATGAATCCCTATAAGGCCCGTTACGCGCGAAAAACCAGAGAGCGCACACTGGACGAGGCGATTGTGGGGGCGGATGTCTTTTTGGGGCTTTCCGCGCCAGGAATTTTGAAACAGGAAATGGTGAAAAAGATGGCGCCGCGGCCGTTTATCCTGGCGCTGGCTAATCCGGTTCCCGAAATCCTGCCGGAAGACGCCCGTGAGGCCCGTCCCGACGCGATCATCGCCACAGGGCGGTCCGATTATCCCAATCAGGTCAATAATGTACTGTGTTTCCCGTTTTTGTTCCGGGGCGCATTGGATGTGGGCGCTACCACCATCAATGAGGAAATGAAAATTGCCGCGGTCAAGGCCATTGCGGATCTCGCCTATCAGGAATCGGAAGAACAGGTGGCCAATGCCTATCGCGGCGAGGAACTGAAATTCGGTCCGGATTACATCATCCCCAAACCGTTTGATCCACGTCTTATTCTGGAAGTGGCTCCTGCCGTTGCCAAGGCCGCCATGGATACCGGTGTGGCCACGCGGCCGCTTGTGGATGTGGAAGCGTACCGGGAAGAACTGGGCAATTTCGTATTCAAGTCAAATATGCTGTTGCAGCCGGTCATTGAAAAGGCGAAGCAGGATATTCAGCGGGTCATCTATGCCGAAGGCGAAAATGAATCCGTGCTTAGGGCGGTGCAGGCCGTGGTGGATGAAAATCTGGCCCAGCCTATTCTGATTGGCCGACCGGATGTCGTGGCCCGTCGGATAGACCGGCTGGGGCTGCGGCTCAAAGCGGGAGAGGATTATGAGTTGATCAATCCGCAACAGGATGATCGCTACCGGGAATACTGGCAGACCTATCACCGTCTGGTGGGGCGCAAGGGGGTATCCATCGAAGCCGCCAAGACCATTGTCCGGACAAATACCACAGTCATTGCCGCGCTCGCAGTCTTGCGCGGCGATGCAGATGCCATGATTTGCGGCACTTATGGGCGGTTTGATTTTCATATCCGATATATCATTGATCTGATTGGCAAGCGCAGCGACACACGGAAAATCTCGACTTTAAGCACGCTGATTCTTCCGCGCCAGACTCTGTTCCTCGCAGATGCCTTCATGGGGGTGGATCCGGATACGGACCAGATTGTAGAAACCACCATTGCCGCGGCTAAAAAGGTAGAGGATTTCGGCATTAAACCGAAAATTGCCCTGTTGTCGCATTCCAACTTTGGGTCTTCGCGTGAGCCGTCCGCCCGGAAAATGCGCAAAGCCGCCGCCATACTCAGAGAACAATATCCGGACATGGAAGTGGACGGTGAAATGCATGCCGCGGCGGCCCTGGATGAAACCCTGCGCAATCAGCTGATCACCGACAGCCGGCTGAAAGGGGCCGCTAATTTGCTGATTTTCCCCAATCTTGATGCGGCCAATATCGGTTTGGATCTTGTCAAGAATATTGACAATGGTCTTCTGGTAGGGCCCATTCTTCTGGGGACAGCGATGGCGGCCCATATTGTGACGCCGGCCACCAGCGCGCGCGGCATTCTGAACATGACCGCCATTGCCGCTGTCGATGCCCAGAAAGTCAAGGCTCGAAATCAGGCCCAGGACGGCGCTAGCGCATGAGCTGGGTATCCTGACCGGTATGCAGGGCAATGAGGTGGCGGACCATCAGCAAAATAACCAGTACAGCCACAAACTGGATGCCGTTCCACGGAATGGTCCAAGCTTTGCCGAGCGGTTTGGGGCGACGGGACATGAAATTGGCAAAGGCGGTAAGCAGCGCACATAGTGTCAAAATTACATAGGTGGTCATTTCATTCATGCAGGATGGTTCCGAACAACTTTTATGCTTCTTTTACGCTTGATGACTGCGCTATTGGTACCCGGTCCCGGAAGATTGTCAAGCTCCGCCCGGAAACTGTGAAAAACCGAAACAAAGGTGTGTCTATGCATGACAGTGTAACCCGAACAAACAACCGCCAGATCGCCGTGTGGCTTTTTTCGGTTTGTGCGCTGATCTTTCTGATGATTGTAGTGGGAGGTATTACGCGCCTGACCGAATCTGGTCTGAGCATGGTGAAATGGCATCCCATTCACGGGGTCATACCGCCCCTGAATGAAAGTCAGTGGATGGAGGAATTCGAAGCCTACAAAGCCTATCCTGAATATCAGAAGGTCAACCGGGGCATGAGCCTAGGGGAGTTCAAAGCCATCTTCTTCTGGGAGTACGGGCACCGTCTTCTGGGGCGCCTGATTGGTCTGGCATTCTTTGTGCCGTTTGTCTTCTTTTTATGGCGTAAAAAGGTTGAAGCATCATTGAAACCGCAATTGTGGCTGATGTTTTTTCTGGGGGGGCTCCAGGGACTTGTGGGATGGTGGATGGTCAAAAGCGGCCTGATTGATCAGCCGGATGTGAGCCATTATCGCCTGACTGCTCATCTCGGTCTCGCAGTGTTTATTTTTATGTATATTTTCTGGGTGGCGCTGGGTTTGGTTCAGCCGCGAGCGGAAAAGGTGGACGTGTCTCGTTCCGGTCGGCTGGCAAAGTTCCTTGTGGGACTGATTTTTATCCAAATCCTGCTGGGCGGACTGGTGGCCGGCCTGAATGCAGGATTCATCTATAATAGCTGGCCGTTAATGGAGGAGGCCCTGGTGCCAGAAGGGCTTTTCGAGCTGTCCCCTTGGTATATCAATTTTTTTGAAAATCTGTTGACGGTTCAGTTTGATCACCGAATAGGGGCTTATGTGATTTTTGCCCTGACGACTTGGTTGTGGTGGGCCTGTCGCAGGCAATTGGGCTTGACCGCTCATATCCTGATGGTGACTGTGATCATTCAGGTGCTGCTCGGCATTTTAACACTGATCTATGTGGTGCCGATTCCGTTGGCGGCATTGCACCAGGCCGGGGCCATCGTTACCCTGTCAGCCAGCCTTTATTTCTTGCATCGTCTGAAGATACAGGAGGGCTCATGACGGAATATTGCAGTCTGTATGTGACCTGCGCCCACAAGGATGAGGCGCTGATGATTGCTCGAACGTTGGTGAGGGAAAAGCTTGCCGCTTGTGGCAATATCCTTGACGGCATGACGTCCATCTATGTGTGGCAAGGCAAGTCGTGTGAAGATTCGGAGGTGGCCTTGCTTCTCAAAACGACACGGGACAGGCAGGAAGCGGCCACGACCCGAATACGGGAACTGCATTCCTATGATGTGCCTTGTGTGGTGGTCTGGCCCATCGAAGGCGGCAACCCGGAATATCTGGACTGGATCAGCAACAGTTTGAAGCCCTGAAGTGAATTGTGAATAGATTGCCCCAACCTCTTCACCATTCATTCTAAAGGATATTTCCGGGGGCTATAATGTTTCGGCCCGGCGCCAACGTTCCATGACCGCTTTGGAGTCCTCGGTGCGCTCTTCCGGCAGGCCGTCAGGCTTGTGCCAGCTCATGATGCGGCTTTCCACGCCGAAATGGCTTTGCGGCGTGAACAGGCTCGGGTCATCAAAACTGCCAACAGTGATATCCATCCTGTTGGAATCCGGGAAAGCAAAGGTGAGCGGCGTGCCACAGGTGGCACAATATCCGCGCTGTGCGATTTTGGATGAATGATAGATGTCGGGCTCTTCGCCGCTCCAGCGTACGGCATTTTTAGGAAGATTGACAAATGTCGCGAAAATATTACCAACGGCACGCTGACACATCCGGCAATGGCAATAATAGGCGTGATAGTCATCCGTTTCCACTGTGAATTTTTTAGCCCCGCATTGACATTGACCTGTTGCTTTCATTGATCTCTCCTTCAGATAAAAAGCAAGTAAGAAAAGGCCGGTGAAGATCACTCCCCCGGCCTCGACTAATCTCTTGAGCGCTCCCTTCAGGCAGTCAGCGCCTGATCCAGGTCGGCCTTGATGTCCGCCACATCCTCAATTCCGACGGACAGCCTGATTACATCCGGACCGGCGCCCGCCTTGACCTGGTCGGCTTCGGGCAACTGCCGGTGCGTGGTGGAGGAGGGGTGAATGATCAGGCTGCGGGTATCGCCGATATTGGCCAGATGTTTAAACAGCTTAACGGAACGGACCACTTTCACCCCGGCCTCATATCCACCCTTGACCCCGAAGGTCATGACTGCTCCACCGCCCTTGGGCATGTATTTCTGTTGCAGGGCGTGATACGGGTCATCCTCGAGACCAGCATAGGACACCCAATCCACCTTGTCATGATTTTTGAGGAACTTGGCCACTTCCAGCGCATTGTCGCAATGACGCTGCATCCTCAGCGGCAGGGTTTCGATACCATTGAGAATCAGAAAGGCATTCATGGGCGACAAAGCCGGCCCCAGGTCACGAAGCCCCAGCGCCCGACAGGCAATAGCAAAAGCGATATTGCCCATGGTCTCCCCAAAGGTTTCCCCGAAAGTCATGCCATGATATGCCGCACAGGGTTCACTAAGGGTTGGGTATTTTTTGCTTTTCATCCAGTCGAAGCGGCCGGAATCCACAATCACACCGCCGATGCTGTTGCCCTGGCCACCAAGGAATTTGGTGAGGCTGTGAACCACAATATCCGCACCATGTTCAATAGGGCGGCACAGATAGGGGGTTGCCAGTGTATTATCCACCACTAGAACAATGCCGGCTTCATGGGCCACGTCGGCAAGGGCGGCAATATCCGTGACGATCCCGCCGGGATTGGCCAGGCTTTCCACAAAAATGGCCTTGGTCTTGGGCGTGATGGCGGCTTTCATCAATTCCGGGTCCGGTTCGATAAAACGGGTGGACCATCCGAATTTACGGAAACTGTGGCCCATCTGGGTAATGGATCCGCCATAAAGTTTGGTCGAGGCAATGATTTCGTCACCGGGTTCCATCAACGTATGGAAGGTGATCAGCTGGGCAGCATGTCCGGAGGCGACGGCCAGAGCGGCAGTACCGCCTTCAAGGGCGGCAACACGGGCTTCAAGCACACTTACAGTCGGGTTGGTGAGTCGACTGTAAATATTACCGAACTCCTGCAGATTAAACAGCGCGGCAGCCTGTTCCGGACTTTCAAATTCAAAAGAGGCTGTCTGATAAATAGGGGTGGCACAAGCACCTGTGGCGGGATCGGAGTGCTGGCCCGCATGAACGGCCAAAGTTGAAAAGTTATAGGATTCAGTCATTTGTGATTTTCCTTTTATGGTGGCTTTTCAGAATATCGTATTATTTCTTTAATTATAACCAGTTATTTTTACGGTATTATAATACCTTTCATGTAACGCCTTGTTATTTATTGGAATTATTCCATTGACATTACATGAAAGAATGGCATATTTCGCGCCAGTGTGACCGGCAGGATCGTTAGTGATCTGTCAGGTTTTACCTGAAAGTCATAAGACATTACAAGGTCATGAAAAAAATATGGGTCTCCGTGGTGGAGGTGAGGGCACGAAAGGCCGTCAAAACATCAAGAGATCCGGATGTCCCAAGGGAAACTGAACGATGAAAACTTATTCTGCTAAACCGGCAGATATCGAGAAAAAATGGATCGTCATTGATGCCGAAAATGTTGTGCTCGGACGTCTGGCGGCCATTGTGGCTTCTCGTCTGCGCGGTAAACACAAACCGACTTTTACCCCGCATATGGATGACGGGGACAACGTCATTGTGATCAATGCTGCCAAGGTTAAGCTGACTGGCAAAAAATTAGATGACAAGATCCATTACTGGCATACCGGTTATCCGGGCGGGATCAAAAGCCGCAACGCCCGCCAGATCTTGGAAAGTGACCATCCGGAACGTCTGGTGATCAAGGCGGTTCAGCGTATGATTCCGCGTGGCCCGCTGGGGCGTCAGCAAATGCGTAACTTGCGTGTTTATGCCGGAAGTGAACATCCTCATGCCGCTCAAAATCCGGAAGTTCTGGATGTTGCGGGCATGAATGACAAAAATACAAGGAGCCGTTAATCATGGCTGATGAAAAGAAAACACTGGAAGATCTGAAAGAGATCACTTCTGGCGCGGAAGCCGCCGCGACGGCAGATAACGCTGAAGCTGCTGCCGAACCGCAACTGGATGCCCTCGGGCGGGCTTATGCGACCGGAAAACGTAAAGATGCCGTTGCCCGTGTCTGGATCAAGCCGGGTTCTGGGAAAATTACGGTTAACGGCCGGGATCAGCAGGTTTATTTCGCCCGTCCGACGCTGCGGATGATTGTTAATCAGCCGTTTGAAGTGGCGGGCCGGACTGGTCAGTTTGATGTGGAATGTACCGTTAAGGGCGGCGGGCTGTCCGGACAGGCTGGTGCCGTCCGTCATGGCATCAGTCGCGCGTTGACATTCTATGAGCCGGGCCTGCGCCCGGTGTTGAAAGCCGGTGGTTTTCTCACCCGTGATGCCCGTGTGGTTGAACGTAAAAAATATGGTAAGCGGAAAGCACGTCGGAGCTTCCAGTTCTCCAAACGTTAATCCGTTTACACAGTATCGGATCAAAGAGCCGTCCTGGGACTCTCAGGGCGGCTTTTTTGTGAAGTTATTCTGTTTATTAACAAGGTGTTAATATTTGATGGAATAATCATTGGTATACTGGTTTGTTAAGGACTTTATGACATACGGGCGAATTCCAAGGGATCATCCTGAAATGAAGCAAATAAAGCTTAAAAATATTCTGGAAAGCCTGTTTTTTGATGATGATTCGTCCCGGGCCGGAGACCAGAATTCATCTTCGACGCTGCCCAGGATGTCTCAAGTGGTCCCGTCTCGAAATCTCAGCTCCCTGACCGAAGATAAGCTTCTGAAAATCCTTACCCATAATTCCTTTCTGAATACCGGGCGTGTGCAGCTTCTTGGGCTCGAAGCACTTAAAACAAAACTTGGCGAAAAGTGGCCGGGGCTGCGGGAAAAAATTCTTGATGCCCTGCATCAGATCGTAAACAAAAGGCTGCGTGATGAAGATGTGTTTTTTTCCATCAATGATGAAGAACATCTTATTGTATTTTCTTATCTCGCAGAAGACAGCGCCCGGCTGGTCTGCGCCAAGATACTTCAGGAACTCTCGGAAAGGTTTCTGGGCTCGGCGGAGACTAGTGATATTGTCGTGCGCACGGCCATCGGAAAACTGGATGGCGAACTGCTTTTTGAACCCAGTTTTCTGGACGACATCCTTACAAAGCCACCTGTACCCCCCTCGACGTTAAAGCACGAGGAAGGCACCAATCAAAATCCAAAACCACCTTGTTCTTCTGTTTCTTCTGTCCAGGACAAAATTTCGAAAGTGGTTTCTACGAGCTGTTCTCAGGGGGGGCTGAAATGGGTTGAGCCTGTCTTTATGCCTTTGTGGGACAGCAACCATCAGGTCATTTCGACCTATGCCATGAATTGCAGGCTGAAAAGCAGGACCCTTTCCGCTGGCGGATATGCCGTTTTGTCAAAAACAATGAAACGTCAGGACAAAATCGCTCTGGATTATTTTCTGTTTGAGACCTGCCGGGAAATGATGCAGGAATTTTATGCCAATAAATTCAGGGCTATTTTTTCCATCCCGGTGAGTTATGAAACCCTTTTTACCCCGGAGTTACTGGCCTCCTATCTGCAATTATGTCGCAAAATGCCGGAGGAATTGTGTCGCTATGTTTCCTTTACCCTGGTGAATTTTCCACCGGGAATTCCTGAAGCTAAACTCAGATATATCACGGGGCTTCTCAAAAAATATTGCCGCCTTATCATTTTGCACTGTCATGAATTTATTCCTCAGGATATCGGTTTCTACAAGGAATGCCAGATCAAAGGGGTGAGCATCAACCTTGCGCCGCCGTCCCGCAACAGCGCCGTTTATTGGGCCGGGCTGGCGCGAATGACGGCCAAATGTCACCAGAAGTCGATGCAGGCCATTTTGTTGAATGTGCAAAGTTTGGAAAATCTGCTGTTGGCGCGCGAGGCCGGCTTTGATTATATTGCGGGAGCAGTGATCAGGGAAAACACCGCGATTCCCGGACATATGGTGCGTCTGTCCTGGAAGGAATTGCTGGCCGGTAAAAAACCGACATTCTAGTCAGGGGTTTATGTGTCGTGGCCTTGATGCAATGGGGAATGTTTTCGGCGCACGCGTAGTGGATGTAACGAGGGTGACTAGAAAGTGTTAAATTTTTTCAGGTCCAAAAAAAGAACTCCAAAGCCTTCGCCGCCCAGAGAAAGAACGCAAAAACCTGCGGAACAGGTTTCTGTGGCAACCTCTCCCGCCAAGATAATTTCCGAAGCCAAGTTGCAGGAAATCATGGCCAATGACGATCTGGCCCTGGCCGGGCGGGCACAGTTGATCAGTCTACACGCCATTAAAAACCGGTTGGGGGAAAAATGGGCCTCGCTCAAAGACAGGATGTTTCCTGTTTTTGAGAACTGTTTTGAAAGGCGGTTCGGAAACCGGGAAAAGATCTATAAAAAATCGGAAGTCGAATATATTGTCATTTTCTCCGGTCAATTGGCGGCCACAAAATCGTCCCGGGATATGGTGGAAATGTGCCGCACTGTGCTGGAGGAAGTCGGGCGGAAATTTACTGGGGAATATATGCCGGATCAGGAAGAGGTCAGAACCGTTTTCGGTTATGAGGACGGTGTTTTTGCCTTTACGCCTGAAGACCGCGAAAAACTGAAACAGAAGCCGGAGCAAGAGGAAGACAAGAGCCGGTTGGATCTGTTTATCAGCGGGGAAACTTTCGATATTGTTTACCGACCTCTCTGGAACGTCAAACACCAAACCATTACAACCTATACCGTCCATGCCCGCAGCACTGCGGCGGACGGCAGCATGCGATATGATTACAATGTGCTGAAGGATAAAACGTCACTGGAAGCAAAAATCGGTCTGGACTGGATTTTGCTTGAAGATGCCGCTCTTACCATGCAGGGGCTCTATGACAATAAGTTCCGCACCATCTATACCATCCCGGTTAGTTATGAAACGGTTTTCAGCAAAGAACGGCTGAAAGGATTTACAGGGCAGTGTCAGAAAATTCCTGAAGAACTGCGCAAATACGTCATCTTTAATCTGACGCTGTGTCCCGCAGGTATCCCGCAATCGAAACTGCAGATGATTGTCGTCTGGCTCAAACCCTATTGTAATTCCATCCAGATCGACCTCACGACACTTCCGCGGGATCTGCAAAAATATAAAATTCCAGGGCTCTCCTATATGAAATATGATTTGCCCAGAGTGCTGAAAGACACCAAAAAAACCTGGATGGACCTTGCGGAATTTTCCATCAAATGCCGCAAGCTTGATCTGAAGACCGTGATCGGTAATGTGAATACAGTCGATCATGCCATGCTGGCCCGGGAAATAGGTGCCAATTTTATTTCGGGTGATATAATAGGCGACTACTGTGATATCCCGGAACATATGCAACGCAGGAGTTGGCAAGAAGTCGTTGAGCGCACCGGATAACGAAATATTATTTTTATATTTCAGTATTTGAAGAATAATATTTTGTTTTTAGATGTTGAAGTTAATTTTATTTCGTTATACACACCGTTCATGACTTGTGGATATTTTGTCATACGGTTTTAACACATGAGGAAAACATGACTGAAACTACGTCAAAAATAAGAGCAGCAATTCTTGGCGCCAGCGGATATACAGGGGCAGAACTGGTACGCCTTCTTGTGCGCCACCCTCATGTGGAAATTGTTTTGATGACAGCGGACCGCAAGGCGGGGCAACCCCTCGGGGACGTCTTTCCTCATCTGGCTTATACTGATTTGCCGGACCTTATGGCGATCTCTGATGTGGAATGGCCGGGGCTGGAGCTTGATGTGGTATTTTGTGCCCTGCCACATGCCACCAGCCAGGAAATCATCAAAGGCATCCTGCATGAAACCGGTCACGGATTTATTGACGAGATGATTATCGAGTCACCAGCAGATTACGCCAATGCCATTCAGGGATCGGTCAAGGTAATTGACCTGTCGGCGGATTTCCGCCTGGAAGACCTTGAGGTTTACAGCCGGTGGTACGGGGACATTCACCGGGCGCCGGAGTTGCAGAAAGAAGCCGTATATGGTCTGAGCGAACTGAACAGGGAACGCATCAGCAAGGCGCGGCTGGTGGCCTGTCCGGGATGTTACCCGACGGCAGCGCTTCTGACACTCATCCCGTTGCTGAAACAGGGGGTGATCCGGAAGGACGGCATTATCATCGACGCCAAGTCCGGGGTCAGCGGTGCAGGACGCTCCCTCAAAGAAGGCAATCTGTTTACGGAAGTGGCCGAAGCCCTGCATCCTTACGGTATTGCCTCTCACCGGCATGCCCCTGAAATAGAGCAGGAACTGGGTAAAGTCTGCGGGGAGGGGGTCTATGTGACCTTCACCCCTCATCTCGTGCCCATGAACCGGGGCGAACTGGAAACCATTTATGTTCAATATGCCGGGAAGGCGCAGACGGCGCAGGATTTGCGGGCTGTCCTGGAAGAACAATACAGGGATGAACCCTTTGTCACCATCGCGCCCGAAGGCGTAGTGCCGGCAACCCGCCAGGTCCGAGGGTCTAATCATTGTGTGATCAATGTGTTTGAGGACCGCGTGCCGGGCCGGGCCATTCTTGTGGTGGCCATTGATAATCTGGTCAAAGGATCTTCTGGGCAGGCCATTCAGAACATGAATCTGATGTTCGGATTTGAGGAAACATTATCGCTGGAACAATTGCCGATTTTCCCGTAAGAGGGGAGTGAAATGAGGAGAAAAAGCCATGATGGCAGAGGTCGGCAAAATCGTAAATGGCGGCGGCAAAATTTATCCCCATAATGGCATATGGCCCCAAATAGACGAAACTGCATTTATTGCACCGGGTGCCAGAATTATCGGGGATGTCGAAATCGGTCCCGAAAGCAGCATCTGGTTTAATTGCGTGTTGCGGGGGGACGTCAATAAAATCCGCATCGGGGCCCGGACCAACCTTCAAGATGGCACTGTGGTGCATGTGGAAAGTGGTGGGGCTGCGACGCTGATCGGGGATGAGGTGCTGGTTGGTCACATGGCCCTGATTCATGGCACGGTGATCGAAAACGGGGGATTCGTGGGCATGGGAGCCATGACCATGGACAACTGTTATATTGAAAGTGGCGGCATGCTGGCGGCCGGGGCTTTGCTAAGCCCGGGAAAAAGGATCGGCAAGGGCGAAATGTGGCTGGGCCGCCCGGCCAAATACGTCCGAACCCTGACCGAAGAGGCGATCAAAGACTTGCGCGCCGGTACAGATCATTATGCCGCACTGGCGCAAGATTATCTCGGGGAATATCGATAGTTCACTTGGGCTCTTGCCAAAGCCCATTATTTTCCTTCGGTATCATACCGGATTTTCACATAACTGCCGGGGGCCTCTTCGATAATGCTCAGCTTGCCTTCTCCGGGCTGTCGGGCCGGAACTTTTTTCCCAGATTGGGTCCGTAGCCACTGGTGCCAGTCCGGCCACCAGGATCCGGGTTTTTCTTCCGCTTCGTTTAACCAGTCCGCCGGGTCATCAGGCAGGTTGTCATTAATCCAGTGATTGTATTTCCGGGCTTCCGGCGGATTGACGACGCCGGCAATATGTCCTGAGCCAGCCAGCATAAAACGGCGCGGACCGGAAAAAATCTGGGTTGCTTTATAGACGGAATTCCAGGGGCAGATATGGTCGGTCTGCGCGGCCTGGATATAAGCCGGGATAGTGATCTTTCGAAGGTCGATAGGGGTGCCCTTGAGCACCAGCTTGCCAGGTTTGACCAGGTTGTTTTCCAGATACATTTCCCTGAGATACTGGCTGTGGCAGGCCTTGGTCAGGCGGGTGGAATCGCTATTCCAGTACAACAGGTCAAAGGGGAAGGGGTCCCGCCCTAGAAGATAATTGTTGATGACAAAGGACCAGATTAGATCATTGGAACGCAGCATATTGAACGTCTGGGACATGATGCTGCCGTCAAGATACCCCTTTTCCTCCATAATCTTTTCCATGAATTTCAGTTGTTTTTTATCTACGAACAGTTTGAGTTCGCCGGACTCGCTGAAATCCACCTGAGTGACCAGAAAAGTTGTGCTCTTGACACGATCGGCCTTGTCGTTCGCGGCGAGATAGGCAAGCGTTGCGGCCAGCAATGTTCCTCCAATACAGTACCCCACCGTATTGACGACAGTTTCGCCGATAGCTTCCTCAATGGCATGCAGGGCCGAAAGGGGACCCAGCGCCATATAATCCCCAAAGTCCAGTTCCGCCATACTTTCGTCCGGGTTTTTCCAGGAAATGATAAAGACCGTATATCCCTTGTCCGTGAGCCACTTGACCAGAGAATTTTCTGGTCTGAGATCAAGAATATAATATTTGTTGATCCACGGCGGCACGATCAGCAGCGGGACCTTGTAGACCGTTTCAGTAGTGGGGGTATATTGAATAAGCTGAATGAGTTCGTTCTGATAGATCACTTTGCCCGGCGTGGTGGCAACATTGCGTCCGGGTTCAAAGGCCTCTTCATCAGTCATGCGAATGCGGAAAGTGCCCGTTTTCGGGTTGATGTCCCGGGCAATATTGTGCAGTCCCTGAACAAGGTTCTTGCCATTTTTTTCAATAGTTTCCCGAATGACCTGCGGGTTGGTGACAGCAAAATTTGTGGGCGACATGGCATCAATGAACTGGCGGGTAAAGAATTTCAGTTTCTGCCCTTCATGAGTTTTGGCAAGAGGGGTATCCTGAATGACATCTTCAAGCCAGCGGGAGGTCAAAAGATAGGATTGTTTGATATAATCATAAACCTCGTTTTCCTCCCATTCTTTGTCCTTGAACCGGCGATCCCCTACCTCAGGTGCAATGACCGGCTCCACTTCGTCTTCTCCCGCCATTTTTTTTACCGTGTTTTGCCACAGCGTCATGTAATCTTTCCACAGGTTGACCTGCTTTTCGACAATCTGTTGGGGGTTTTCGGCAAAATATTTGGTCATTTCCATCATGGCCTGTCCCAGATTCAGTGGGTCAAGCTCATCGGGCGGGCTATGTTCCTTCTGTTTTTCGAGAAATTCAGCGGCGATTTTCTGGAACTGTTCCGCATATTCCTTCATATTGGCAGCAAACTGTTCCATGTCCGGTTTGTCGTTGTCCATCTTGCCTCCTTAATTTCGCGAAGTTGAGAAGAGGTCCTTTAATTATAGTAGTTTTCTTATCAGGATTATGACAGGATTTTTTTGGCCGGTTTTTTTACTTTTTAGCAGAAAGCCTGTTTGCCTATGGGCAAATTGCTGCTAAAGAATTGATCCCGGCTGGCATCAGCCGTTGAACAGAAATTTTTCAGGTGAGAGATCAATGGAGTCAGAATTTTACCGGATCAAGCGATTACCGCCCTATGTGTTTGCCGAAGTCAACGCAATGAAGGCGCGGGCGCGGGCGGCCGGAGAGGACATTATTGATCTGGGGATGGGCAACCCTGATCTCTCTCCACCGCAACATGTCCTGGACAAGCTTGTCGCCACATTGCCGGATCCCAAAGCGCACCGCTATTCCGCCTCCAAAGGGATTCCGGGATTACGTAAGGCGCTAGCGGCCTATTACCAGCGGCGTTTCGATGTAGAAATTGATCCGGACAGGGAAGCCATTGTTACTCTGGGATCAAAGGAGGGACTGGCCAATCTGGCGCAGGCCATCACCGCCCCGGGTGATGTGATTCTGGTGCCGAACCCCAGTTATCCCATTCATCATTTCGGGTTTATTATCGCCGGAGCGACCATTCGCCATTTGCCGCCGAACAGCCGTCAGAATTTTATGGAAAGCCTGTCCCTGGCCGTCAAGCACAGTGTTCCAAAACCTCTGGCCTTGGTGTTGAATTATCCCGCCAACCCAACGGCAGAGGTTGTGGATCTTGACTTTTATGCAGAAGTTGTGGATTTCGCCCGCAAGTATGGCATTTATGTCCTCTCAGACCTGGCCTATGCGGAAATTTATTTTGATGATAGTCCGCCGCCATCCATTCTCCAGGTGCCGGGAGCAAAGGATATTGCGGTCGAATTCACCTCCATGAGCAAGACCTACTCCATGGCGGGCTGGCGTATCGGGTTTGCGGCTGGAAATGAAAAACTGATTGGAGCGTTGACCCGCGTGAAGTCCTATCTGGATTATGGGGCGTTTACCCCCATCCAGGTCGCGGCGACAGCCGCTCTGAACGGACCGCAGGATTATATTGACGAGGTCCGCGCCATCTATAAGGCCCGACGGGATGTTCTGGTGCAAGGACTGGAGCAGGCCGGCTGGCCGATCCCGGCGCCGCGGGCCACCATGTTTGCCTGGGCGCCGATCCCGGAAGAATGGAAAGAAGTCGGCTGCATGGCCTTCGCCAAGCAATTACTGACCCATGCCAAGGTGGCTGTGTCGCCGGGGGTAGGGTTTGGCGAATATGGAGAGGGCTATGTCCGCATCGCGCTTGTTGAAAATGAGCAGCGGATACGCCAGGCAATACGTAATATCAAACGGTTTATGGCCCGTAGCCATGATTATCTTGAAGAAGCAAAAAAACAGGAAAGCTAAGTGAGCACATCATTGAAAATTGCCATCGCCGGTTTGGGAACGGTCGGGGTCGGCGTTCTGAAAATTCTTGAGGCTCAGAAAGAATTGATTGCCGCGCGTTGCGGCCGTCCAATTGAAATTGTCGCAGTCGCTGCCAACAACCGGCATCGTGACCGGGGGGTAGATATCTCTGGCTACCGGTGGGTTGATAATGCGCTGGATTTTGCGGAACAGGATGATGTCGACCTTGTGGTCGAATTGATCGGCGGCTCCGACGGAGTTGCCAAGGAGCTGGCGCAAAAAACATTACAGGCCGGGAAATCTTTTGTCACGGCAAATAAGGCCCTGATTGCTCATCATGGCACGATGTTGGCCCGAACCGCCCATGAAAATGGCGCAGCTTTGCGGTTTGAGGCCGCTGTGGCCGGGGGCATTCCGATCATCAAATCCATTGGGGAAGGACTTGCTGCGAACCGGCTGAACCGGGTTTACGGCATCATGAACGGAACTTGCAATTACATCCTGACTCAGATGGAAGCCAAGGGAGAAAGCTTTGAGGACGTTCTGAGCGAAGCCCAGCTTCTGGGTTATGCCGAGGCCGACCCCACCTTTGATGTGGACGGTATTGATACGGCACATAAACTCGCCATTCTCAGCAGCGTTGCCTTTGGCGTAGAAACCGATTTCGATAATATTTACACCGAAGGCATCCGGCATATTGCTGCTGTGGACATTGATTATGCGGATGAAATTGGCTATCGCATCAAGCTCTTGGGTATTTCCAGTTATTCGGAAGGAAAGCTGGAACAGCGGGTACATCCCGTACTGGTCCAAAAAAACCTGCCAATTGCCCAGGTCAGCGACGCCTTTAATGCCATTGTGGCGGAAGGTGATTTTATCGGCCGGACTTTTTATGAAGGGCAGGGTGCCGGAGAGGGCCCCACAGCGTCGGCCGTGGTCGCAGATCTTGTTGATATCGCCCGGGGGCATAACGGGGCAGCATTTTTTGTTCCGGCAGACAAGCTTGTCAAAGCCGAACCCGTGCTGATCGACGATCATGAAGGGGCGTATTACATGCGGCTTCACGTGGCGGAAAAGCCCGGCGTGATTGCCGATATTACCTCGATTCTCAAGGAGCAGAACGTTTCGCTCGATGTGATGTTGCAAAAAGGGCATGAACTGGACGGATCGGTTTATGTGGTGATGGTGACCCATAAAACCCGGGAAAATGTTCTGATGCAGGCATTGAACAAGATTGATGCCTTGCCGATCGTGCTGGAAAAACCCGTGGCGATCCGCATCGAAAACCTGTAATCTTTCCGACAGAATGCGGGCTCAACTACCGCGTGCAGAAATATTGAAGCAATCGAATATAAAGGCAAATACAAAAGGAATTTTATAGAATGAGCTTTGACTCGAATATGGACCGTCTTTTTGTTCTTGAACTTGTTCGTGTCACAGAAGCCGCGGCTGTAGCGGCCGCCAAGCTTGTGGGCATGGGGGATGAAAAAGCCGCCGATGCAGCAGCGGTGGACGCCATGCGGCGGGCTCTGAATGAGATGGATATTCAGGGCCGTGTGGTCATTGGAGAAGGCGAGCGCGATGAAGCACCGATGCTTTTTATCGGTGAAGAAGTTGGCACCGGAAAGGGGCCGCGTGTGGATATTGCGCTGGATCCGCTGGAAGGCACCACCATCGCTGCCAAAGCCATGCAAAACTCGCTGGCGGTGATTGCTCTGGCCGAAGAAGGACATCTTCTGAATGCACCGGACGTTTATATGGACAAGATTGCCGTTGGTCCGGGATTGCCGGAAGGGGTCATTGACCTGGATAAAACGCCAGAGGAAAACATCAGGGATGTGGCCGAGGCCAAAGGGTGTGCCGTGAGCGACCTTCTGGTTTGTATTCTGGACCGTCCGCGCCATGCGGAGCTGATCAAGGCAGTGCGTGAAGCAGGTGCACGGATCAAGCTGATCGGCGATGGCGATGTGGCCGGCGTAATTGCCACCACCAACCCGGAAACCAGTGTGGACATCTATATGGGGTCTGGCGGAGCACCGGAAGGGGTTTTGGCGGCGGCGGCGTTGCGGTGTATCGGTGGACAGATTCAAGGACGGCTGTTGTTCCGCAATGATGACGAGAGAGCCCGCGCCCGAAAATGGGGCATTGAAGACCTGAACCGCAAATACAGCACCATGGACATGGCCAGCGGGGATGTGATTTTTGCGGCAACCGGGGTCACTGACGGCACCATGCTGCGCGGCGTTCACAGTTCCCCGGATGGCCAGAAATATACAACGGATTCCGTTGTCATGCGCTCCAAGTCCGGCACAGTGCGTTGGATCAAGGGCGAACATTTGCGCAAGAAAGCCGAATGACATCTCACAGATGAGACAAAATGCTGCCACAGGGCAGGAGGACTTCCTGCTCGGCGTGGAAAAATCCGTCACCGGGCGCGCCTGGAAAACCCGGCCTGCCGAATTTCGCGTTGTGCAGGCCATCGCCCAGGCGCAAGGCGTGCCGGAAATTGTGGCGCGGGTGGTGGCCGGACGAGGGATTGGTATTGAAGAGGCAGAAGCCTTCCTGAATCCTACCCTCAGAGCCGCCCTCCCGGACCCTTCCCTGTTCCAGGATATGGACAAGGCCTGCGCCCGGCTGGCCGATGCAGTCATCAAGAATGAAAAAATTGCTGTTTTCGGGGATTATGATGTGGACGGGGCCACGTCATCTGCCTTGTTCAAAAGGTTTTTACGGGCCGTGGGGCGGGACTGCCTGATTTATATTCCCGACCGGTTGCGTGAAGGCTATGGGCCCAACAGCGCCGCTCTGCTTGGGTTGAAAGAACAGGGCGTTGATCTTGTTGTCACCGTGGATTGCGGCATTGTTTCTTTTGAACCGCTCCAGGCCGCCCAAGAGGCGGGACTGGAGGTCATTGTTGTGGATCACCATCAGGCAGAACCCCACCTGCCGGCTGCCGTCGCCGTGGTAAACCCGAACCGCCTTGACGAACCGGGCGGCTATGGCCAACTGGCGGCCATTGGGGTGTCGTTTCTGGTTATTGTGGGACTCAACCGGGAACTGCGCCGGCGCAACTGGTATGCTCAGCAAGGCTTTCCGGAACCCGATCTAATGCAATGGCTGGATCTTGTAGCACTGGGAACAATTTGTGACGTGGTGCCGCTGACTGGTGTTAACAGGGCGCTGGTCGCCCAAGGACTGAAGGTCATGGCGCGACGGGACAACCCGGGTTTGCGGGCGCTTGCGGATGTGGCAGGCCTTCGGGAAACGCCGGGGACCTATCATGCCGGCTTCTTGATAGGGCCGCGGGTTAATGCCGGGGGGCGTGTGGGACGGTGTGACGCCGGAAGCCGTATTCTCAGCACCGATGACGAAGAAGAGGCCCGGCAATTGGCCGACGAATTGCACCATTATAACATGGAACGACAGGCTATTGAGCAGGCGGTGCTCGAACAGGCCCAGAATCAGATTGCCGCACGAATTGGCCCGGCGGGAGAAGTGCCGCCGGTGATCATCACTCACGGGCAGGGGTGGCATCCGGGCGTGATTGGCATTGTCGCCGGTCGCTTGAAGGAATTTTATCAGCGCCCCACCTTTGTCATCGGCCTGGATGATGAGGGAATCGGCAAAGGATCAGGGCGGTCGATTCCCGGAGTGGACCTGGGAGCGGTTGTCACCGCAGCGCGCCAGCAGGGGATTCTGATCAATGGCGGCGGCCATGCCATGGCTGCAGGATTAACCCTGGCCTCGACCCGGCTGAAGGAATTGGAAACTTTTCTTGCGAGCCGTCTGGCGGCTCATGTAACAGAGGCATTGAGTGGCTTGTCCCTGAAGTTAGACGGGGCGCTGGCTGCCGAAGCGGTCAAACCGGAATTGGTGGAACTTTTGCAGCAGGTTGGCCCCTACGGACAGGGCAATCCCCAGCCACGCTTTGCGCTGGCACAGATGAAGGTGCGTTTTGCAACGGTGGTGGGCCAGAATCATGTCAAATGTGCCCTTCAAGGCCCGGACGGCGCCACCGTTAAGGCAATCGCCTTCCGTTGCGCTGACCAGCCGCTCGGGCAGTTGATTCTGAATAAGGTCGGCCAGCGGATCCATGTGGCCGGAACCCTAAAAAATTCCCATTGGAATGGGCAGGTTTCGGCGGAGCTGTTTATTGAAGATGCGGCTGAAACGCTTTGAAAATTAAAACCTTGCGGGCCTTTTGCGGAAAAAATTATTTTTTTGGGAAAAAGGTGTTGACCATCGGCGAGGATATGTTTAGAAACCACCTCACCGAACACGACGGCCCCTTCGTCTAGCGGTCTAGGACGCCGCCCTTTCACGGCGGAAACACGGGTTCGAGTCCCGTAGGGGTCACCAACTTTTTGTAAAAGAATGAAAAACAGGCTCAATCTGGAGTCTGTTTTCTTTTTTTATAAAGACTTAAAAAAACTCTCTCACATTTTGCTTTAACTCTACTATCTCCTTAGAATGAATTGAGCCAACCTCTTCACAATTCACTCTAAAAAAATAATAATTCCTGAACCAAAGCGGCGATCAAAAAAATTCCGAAAAACCGTAAAGGGAAAAAGGGGATGTTGTCGGCGTGTGGTTTTGTGGTTAAGTTAGGCAAATTTTACTGTAGAGTGAATTGAGCCAATCTATCCACAATTCACTCTAATCATCACACTATCCCGTTCATCACAGGACAGGCGACACAATGTTTTTTTTCCTGAAAGATAACAAGTTCACCAGAACACTTTCCTCATTTCTTACGGTTTTTGGTTTTTCCCTTGTTTTTGGCTTTATGCCTGCCGGACAGCTTCTCGCAGAGCGTCAGGCTGCAATTATTGATTATTCCTCGATTCATCATCCTGTGGTGGGTCGTGAGGGCATGGTGGTCAGTCAAAGCCGCCTGGCCAGTGAAGTTGGGGCAGAAATCCTGCGCAAGGGGGGAATGCAGTGGATGCCGCCGTTGCCGTAGGGCTGGCGTTGGCGGTCACTTTGCCGCGGGCCGGCAATCTGGGCGGCGGCGGATTCATGATGGTCTATCTGGCTGAAGAACAGAAAACCATTGCCATTGATTACCGCGAAATGGCACCCAAAGCCGCACACCGGGATTTGTTTCTCAATAAAAACGGCAATGTGGACCATAAAAAGGCCCGTTTCAGTCTGTTGTCTGCCGGTGTCCCGGGAACCCCGGCCGGCCTGCATCATGCACTTCAAAACTATGGCACGATGAGTTGGCAGGAAGTAATCGAACCGGCCATTGAGCTAGCCGAAAAAGGTATCACGGTAAGTTTTGACCTGGCCCATAATCTGAAAAGCCGTTTGCATCTGCGGTTTTATAAAGCCACATGTGAGGCGTATTTCAAAACGGATTGTGCCCCTTATGAGGCCGGCGAAACGCTGATTCAGGAAGAACTGGCCTGGTCACTGACCCAGTTGCGCGATCATGGCCCTGACGCCTTTTACAAAGGTGCCATTGCTGATAAGATTGTGGCGGAAATGAAACGTTCGGGCGGTTTGATCACCAAAGAGGATCTGGCCGCCTATACCGTACGGGAAAGGGAGCCGGTGCAGGGAACCTTCCACGGTTATGACATTATATCCATGCCGCCCCCAAGCTCTGGCGGGGTGCATATTATTCAGATGCTCAACATGCTGGAACAGTTTGATCTGGAAAAAACCGGCCCCAACAGTGCCGCCACCATTCATATCCTGGCCGAAGTCATGAAACGGGCCTATGCAGACCGCAGCAAATACCTGGGGGATCCGGATTTCACGGAAGTGCCAGTAAAGGGCCTGACACACAAGGCTTATGCCAGGGAACTTGCCGCCCAAATCAGGGCCTGCTGTATCACGCCATCTTCAGACATTCAGCCGGGGGCGGCATCAAAATATGAAAGCCCCGACACCACCCATTATTCCGTCATGGATAAATGGGGCAATGTGGTCTCCAACACCTATACCCTGAACTTTTCCTATGGCTCCGGCATTACTATTCCGGGCACGGGGATTTTGATGAATAATGAAATGGATGATTTCTCCGCCAAACCGGGCGTGCCGAACGCGTTCGGCCTTCTTGGGGGAGACGCCAACGCCATAGAACCCGGCAAAAGACCACTCAGTTCCATGACCCCCACCATTGTGCTCAAGGACGGCAAACCCTATCTGGTGACCGGCAGTCCCGGCGGCAGTCGCATTATTTCGACCGTATTGCAGACGCTGATTAATGTTTTGGTGTATGATATGAATGTGGCTGAAGCCGTTTCCCGGCCGCGGATGCATCATCAGTGGATGCCGGATATATTGTTTGTGGAGCCGGGATTCAATCCGGACACACTCCATTTGCTTGAAAAAATGGGGTATACTTTAAGACAGACATCCACTATGGGCAGCGTACAATCCATCCAGTACAGGGACGGATTGTTCTTCGGTGGATCCGATCCCCGCCGGCCCGGTGCGGGGGCTGTTGCTCCCTGACCCGGGATAGGCCCATCTGGTCATCAATTTTGTCTGAACTGTCAATACCAATGCCGGAACAGCCCCCCGTCAGGGAGAGCACTATCAGAGCCTTCATCGCCATCCCGCTAGCGGATCAGGCAAGGGAGATTCTGAAACAACATGTTCTGCCGGCCAAAAAGACGCTGAAGGACAAGAATATTCGTTGGGTCCCGCCGGCCAACTATCATGTGACACTGGCATTTCTGGGGTCAGTTCCGGAAGCTGGGCAGGAGGATATTGAGGCAGTTATAGAAAAAGTTTGTCATGGGCGGGAGGTATTTAACGTGCACGTCAATGCTGCCCGGCCGTTTCCCAGCGAACGGAAAGCCCGGCTTTTTGCAGCGGAAATTACGCCTTCTGACCCGTTATCTCGGCTTCAGGCTGCGCTCCGTTGCGCGCTTGACGCCCACGGCTACAAGATGGAAGACAAACGTTTCCGGCCCCATGTCACCCTCGCCCGTCTGAAACGGCCAATGGCTCTGTCAGGAGCAGTGGGAGATGCAGGATTTCCCATTGCCTTGGCTGTTAACAGGGTCTGTCTGTATAAAAGTGAGACCCACCAAACCGGCGCGGTTTATACTTGTCTGCGGGATGTCGTCTTTAGAGTGAATTGAGCCAATCTATTCACAATTCATTCTATATCGACACCCTTATATCGGCACCGGGGGACAGCCCCGGGGTCAGCTCTGGCGACGATTGGCCTTACGATCCAGAAAAACACTGAGATAGAAGCCGGCAAAAATGAAAAACTGCCCCGTCACCTGATAGGGTTGCAGGCGGTCGCCAAGAATTACATAACTCAGGAGTGCTACAAAAATCGGCATCATATAGAAAAAAGTCGCTGCGACCTGGGGACCAACAACGGCGACACCATTGTTCCAGAAATAAAAGGCAATAATGGACGGGAAAATCCCCATATAAAGAATGATGCCAATATTTTGCGTATTCAGCTCAATTCCCCCACAACAAGAAATTCCACTATATAAAAAGGCACCATCAAAGCGAGGCCGGCCACCACCAATACTGTCAGAAATGCCAGTGGTGGCAGCTCGGTCAGGGGATTTTTGATCAGTAGAACGCTGTAAAGTCCCCAGCAAAAGACAGCAAGCAACATCCAGAGGTTGCCAGGACTGGCTCCTATTGAAAGAAGATTGCCGGGTGTTCCCTGGCTGAGCAGAATCATGATGCCGATAAATGCCACGGCCAGACCGGCAAGCTGGTGGCGGCTTGGTTTTTTTCCCAAAACCAGCCAAGCTAGGAAAAATGTGGCAACCGGGCTGAAGGTCTGGATCATGTTGAGACTGATGACTGCGGCGGAATGCGCGCTAAGATACAACAAGGCATTAAAAATGCTGATCGACAGCGCCGCTTGAAACAGGACATATTTCCAGGCCCGAAGAATGGCCTGTTTGTGCTCCAGCAAAGTTCGATAGGTCAGAGGCAGAAGGATCAGTGCTGCTACCCCCCAGCGCCAGAAATTTCCGGTGATGGGCGGAATAGTGTTGTTCATCAGACTGGCTGCGATATAATTACCGGCCCAGCACAGGATTGTGGTGGTCAGCCCTAAATAGGCGGTAAGACGAAGTGACATGGATCGTATCAGTGTTGAGTATTTTGAGAAGATGTCGAGCTAACGGTGGCTTTTTCCAGCGCTTCGGCAGCTTCGCCATAAATCCTCCCTTCCAGGGAAAGCTCAAGAAAGCGTATATAATCCTTCTCGTTGGTGATTTTTTCGCGGGCCACGGAAATGATTTCCAGAGAAGACGATGCCTCAAGCTGATATGTCTGGATAAGCGTGAGCATTTCCGCGCTGATTCTGTCCAGCTCCTGGCGGATGGCGGTGAGGGTAAGTTCACTGGCTTTCAGCATGCTGCAATCCCGTCACATATATGGAACACATAAGTCCGCGTTCCCGGAAGTTTTGATTTTATTTACATTTTTCCGCTAAATATATTCATAACCAACCAAAAAGGCTGGGACATGTATAAACCAGGCATTCATTAATGACAACGTCGTTATCATTCCGGACACTGAGTGAAAAGCTGTCTCTGCTGGAAGAGCAAGGGAAGGGGGGGCACCCCTTCGACACCAAAGCCATACTGCTCAGACAACTGGCCTTTCTGGAAAAAGCCATGCTGCCTGCCGCGGTCAGCAGCCTGGTAATTGGTGTAATTTTTCTCAGCATTATCGCGCCGAGGGCTGACACTGTGGTGCTGGCGGTCTGGTATGCATGTCTGGTTCTCGCAGTGGTTCCCCGGTTTTTTCTGTCGCTTCTGAGGACCCGTTTCAGTTTTGAAAAGAAACCCTATTTTTGGCTGGGGATCTGCATCACCTCTTTCTCTCTTTCGGGGTGGTGTGGGGAAGTTCGCTGATTTTTGCACAAGAACCCGAGCCTGCCGCCAATTTTTACCTGGTTCTTGCCATGCTAGCCGGCCTCGGATGTGTGGCCGTGATCGCGGGGGCGGCACACAAATTCGTCATCTGGGCCTTTTTGGGGGCGATTTCCCTGCCGACCCTGGGGTTTATTTTTGCAACACCTTATGTTCCCTCATTGGCTATGGGATTGTCGGTTGTCATTTATGTTCTGGTGATTGGATATTGCGGGCATTTGGTTAATGACCTGTTGGTGAAAACGCTGACGCTGCAATATAAAAACCAGAAACTGAACCATGAAATTTCCGCGCTTTTGAACGACCATTATGAATCCCTGGAAAGCTTGCGGTTTCTGGTCAACCGCATGGGCTCCGGCGTTGCCATGTTTGATCAGAAAAATAACCTGGTCACCTGGAACAAGGCCTATGAAGATATTTTTGGCTATCCGAAAGACTTTCTTCAGCCAGGTGTTCCCTTGCGGGAATTGCTGGAATGGTATCTTAGCCGATTCGACAAAAACAAAGTCGAGATCAAAGCAGAAATCGCAAAAATCCTTGAAAAGCTAGATCGCGGCCGAAAGAAAAAATTCCTGAACACTGAATTTGATCTGCCGGATGGACGAATATATGATTTAAGAATAGATTATCTGCCCGATGGGGAAACCATTTACAGCTTCTCCGATGTCACGCATCGGGCCAAGGCCAGCACAGATGCGCTGGTTAAGATGACACAGCTTGATCCCCTGACCAGCATGCCCAACCGTTTGATGTTCCGGCGGGAGCTGAAAAAAAGACTGTTGCGTTCGGAAACAACGGGACGGCCCATCGCCATTCTTCTGGTCAATATAGACACCTTTAAGACCATTAACGAGATGTACGGCCATGCCACGGGGGACCGGGTCATCGTCCAGATGGGAGAAAAGTTGTGTTCGTTGGCAGAGCAAGACGATTTTGTTGCCCGCTTTGGTGGTGATGAATTTGCTGTGATTACGCAGCGCCTTACCACAAAGGACAAAGTCCTGGAATATGCTCGACAGGTGCAAAACAGCTTTCGTCAACCGATGAAACTTGGGGGGAAAGAAATCATTCTCGAACTTTCCATCGGGGCCACTCTCTATCCGGACGATCAGGGAAGCCCCGATCAACTGGTCCGCAATGCGGGCATTGCTTTAGGTAAGGCAAAACAGGAAGGCGGAACTGCCATCGTGATGTTCAATTGGCATATGCAGGAAGAACTGAAAGACAAAACCACGCTGGTGACGGATATCCGCACCAGTATGGAAACCAGTCAGTTTGTTCTGCATTACCAACCCCAGATTGACCTGAAAAGCCGGCAGATATGCGGGGTTGAGGCCCTGATGAGGTGGAATCATCCGCAACGCGGTTGGATTTCGCCGGGAGAGTTTATCCCGCTTGCGGAATGGTCAAAACAGATTATCCCGTTGACTGAACAACTTTTGCCGGAAGCCTGCATCCAGGCCCAGGTCTGGGCCGCACAGAGAATAAAGCCGGTGCCGATTTCCGTGAATATTTCCCCAATGCATTTTCATGATAAGGGATTTGTGGACTTCGTGCGTGAATGTCTTGAGGAAGCTTCTTTGGCGCCGGAACTTCTGGAGTTGGAGATTACCGAAGGTATTGTGATGAGCAAAACCGAAGATGTGATGTCCACATTGCGGGGGTTATCGGAGCTCGGGGTCCGGTTGTCCATTGATGATTTTGGCACCGGGTATTCATCCCTGACTTATCTGCGCCGCTTGCCCATCAGTAAACTCAAGATAGATCAGGCATTTGTGCGCGACATGATACAGGAAAAAGAAGCCCAGTCTGTTATTGAAGCCATCATCCGGCTGGGGCACAGTTTTAATCTTGAAGTGATTGCCGAGGGCATCGAAACGGCCGAGCAGCTTAAGATGCTTGCTGCCATGAACTGTGATCAGGCGCAGGGATTTTATATTGGACGCCCGCTTTCCGCGGCCGATATAACCGAATGGATCAGAACACATTCCGGATGAAACCATTTCCCACTGATGCGCGAGCAGGGGCGTTCGTGCAGGGCAGACCAGGACTGACCTAGATCAATTTTTTTGCTGACGCATATCAAGGTTTGTTTCTTCTGAAACTGTTAAGACTCACTCATTAACAGTAAGAGAGGAAACACCTAATGAAAAAATCTATCCTGAAGACGGCCGGCATTGCCGGAGCAACTCTGATCTGTCTGATGTCTTCAACTGCAATTGCCAAGGAAGCCGGGGACTGGCTGGTCCGGGCCCGCGGTGTTCTAGTCACGCCTGATGCCGGGGGCACCACGTCCATTGGTGGTGAGGTGGATATTGACAACAGCGTCGTGCCGGAACTGGATTTTACTTATTTCATCACGGACAATATCGGTGTCGAACTTATTTTGGCGACCACTAAGCATAACCCGGTGGTCAAGAACTCTGATCTTGGTGAAGTTCCCTTGGGCAGTGTGTGGTTGTTACCGCCGACGCTGACTTTCCAATATCATTTCGCTCCCAAAGAAGCCTTTAGCCCTTATGTGGGGGCTGGTGTGAATTATACATTTTTCTACAGCGAGGACACCTCCGAGGCTTTGGAAGGGCTTGGCATGACCAAAATCAATTATGATGACGGGTTTGGATTTGCCCTTCAGGCCGGTTTTGATTATGCCATCAACGAAAAATGGTCCTTTAACGTGGACGTTAAAAAGGTCTGGCTGAATACAGAAGTTTCTATTGCCAATGGCGCCGTTACAGCAGCGGATGTGGACATTAATCCGTGGCTGATCGGGGTCGGCTTCGGCTACAGTTTCTAAGAAACTTTGGTGACAGACGGGAGAAGGAATTTACTTTGCCTGGCAAAAGCGATAAACTTGTCCCGTCAACCTGATGAGAAAGGACTGCCAGGGGTGATAGTGAGAAGACCACCACGAGCGAGAATTCCGGATCCCGGTCCCGAGCTTATGTCCTTTCTTGTGTCAAAAAGCAACAATCAGCGCCTTCCTTTCGAGGAAGGCGTTTTTTGTTGTGTCTTCTCGCCTTTTCCTGTCCAACAAGATGAATGGAGACTGTAATGGGTAAAAGAGCCAGGCGTATGCGCAAAACTTCTGAGCATCAGAATATTCATAGCTCAAATATCCGACCTTTGTATCGGGAAGCGGCCTGGGACCCGCTCGATTCTGAGGAACAGTCGCGAGACAAGAGATACATTCGCAAAATAAAACCTCAAAGCGACAACCAGCAGCAGCTTCTGGAAGCAATTGACAGCTACAATGTTGTGATGGCGATCGGACCGGCTGGGACGGGAAAAACCTATCTGGCGGTGGCCAAGGGTGTAGAAGCACTGGAAGCCGGAGAGGTTAATAAAATCATTCTGTGCCGCCCCGCAGTGGAAGCGGGAGAAAGTCTGGGATATCTGCCGGGCGCGGTGGATGAAAAACTCGCGCCCTATTTGCGGCCGCTATATGATGCGCTGAGCGACCGCATGGGACTCAGAAAACTGAAAAAATATCTCCATGACGGCACCATCGAAATTGCTCCGGTCGCCTATATGCGCGGCAGAACCCTGAACAATGCCTATATCGTGGTGGATGAAGCGCAGAATTGCACCTATGGCCAGATCAAAATGTTACTGACCCGTTTGGGGTGGCAATCCACCATGGTTATGACAGGCGACCCGGGCCAGACAGATCTGCTTAACGGCCTGTCCGGACTTGCGGATATTGCCAATAAACTGGCCGGACTGGATGACGTGGCGGTGATCCGGCTGAAAGACAAGGATATCGTCCGTCATCCGCTGGTTGCGGCCATGTTAACCGTAATCTGACGAAAGAGGCAGAAGGCTTTCACGGGCGTTCACATATTCACGTCGTAATTGTTCAACAAGGGCCGCCGTGGTGGGAGCGTCCTTGATGCTCCCTAGTCCCTGGCCGGCGCCCCAGATATCACGCCAGGCTTTGGCCTTGCTGCCGCCACCACTGCCAAAATTCATTGTGTTCTTATCGGCTTCCGGCAGGTCGTCCGGGTCAAGGCCCGCCGCATGGATACTGGGTTTCAGATAATTCCCATGGACGCCGGTAAACAGGGAGGAATACACAATATCCTGCGCGTAATGGTCAATTAACATCTTCTTATAGGCCGGGTCAGCATTGGCTTCTTGGGTAGCGATGAACCGTGTGCCCATATAGGCGAGGTCAGCGCCCATTGCCTGGGCTGCCAGAATACTGCGCCCTGTGGAAATGGCGCCAGCCAGAAGAATCGTGCCGTCAAAAAATTCCCGAACCTCCTGGACCAGCGCAAAAGGGCTTAAGGTACCGGCATGTCCGCCAGCGCCTGCGCAGACCAGGATCAGCCCGTCAACCCCTGCCTCAGCAGCTTTGCGGGCGTGACGCAAACTGATCACATCATGAAACACCAGCCCCCCATATTCATGCACCGGGCCGACGATTTTGTTCGGCGCCATCAGACTGGTAATAATGATCGGCACTTCATGTTTGATACAGAGATCCAGGTCATGCGCCAGCCGGTCATTGGAATGGTGTATGATCTGATTTACGGCAAATGGTGCAACCTTTTTGTCCGGGTTGTCACGTTGATAATCCGCCAGTTCTCTTTTGATGCGCCACAGCCAGTCATCCAGCATTTCCTTGGGCCGGGCATTCAAAGCCGGGAAGGATCCGACGATTCCGGCTTTGCATTGCTCAATCACTAGATCCGGGTTGGAAATGATAAACATGGGGGAGCCGATCACGGGGAGTGTTAGGCTGTTTTCAAGGATTTTCGGTAACGCCATAAAAATCTCCATATATCTTAAAGATATATTAGAGGCAAATAAAAGATATGTCAATATGGCTCGCCCGGGGCATCCTCAAAAGGAAGGAGGGGACGAGTTTGGTTTAATTTTTGTTATTTTTTAGAAGCTGAATGGTTTCTTTGGCCCATTCAATATTCATGCGGGTTCCTTTGATGCCATAGTTAAGGGTTGCGCTAAGGTAGGTCATGCTGGTGACAGGTTGATTTGTTTGATCTGGCAAGGTCCGGTGGAAGCCCTCAAACATTTCAAGACGTTGTTTTTCATGTTCAAGAAAGTCTTGCAGATGTTTCAGGCTGGTTTCTACCCCGACATTATGGCCGAAAAATAGTTTGAGAAGGAGTTCGTTTCTATAGCCGCCATAATCGGCATTCTGTTTGATCCAGTCGGCCAATACGGCGCGTCCTTTGTCCGTGATGGCATAGCGCTGACGTTTGCGGGAGGAATGGGGGTCGGGGGGAAGTTTTTCTGCATATCCATCTTCAGCCAGTTTTTTCAGCATGGGGTAAATCTGGCCATAACTTTCGCTCCAGAAAAAACCAACACTTTTTTCAATGGCTTTTTTGATGTCATAGCCGGAACGGGGTTTGCTGGCAAGGAAACCCAAGATAGCGTAAACGGTTCTGCTTTTTCTTGTATTCATGAAACATCCGATTTTTCTAGAAAAATAACGCAATCACAATCAAAGAACAAACAGAACCGTCCGTCGGCGAATTCTTAAGGACGGGAAAATGTGAATATTCCGGAAAATATCATATTAATGTCACTTAAGATAAATCTGTCGGTCACAAATCAGGGATAGTTCTTTCCGTGATGAATAATATTCAATGTTTCAAAGGAAAGGTCCCATGACGTCTATCATTCCCCATTTGCTTCAGGATGACGAAGCCGCCTCACGTGTTGCCCGAGTTTTGTTACGCCATGTCAGGCCCCGAACCAAAGATGAGGCCCTGCATCTTCTGGACAGCAAACTGGGGGTTTATTTACAGGACAGAACCTCCCTGTCAAAGGAAGTTGATCAATATTTCAGGCCGTAACCCGATTGAGGATTGATCAACTTCCCAACAGACCGTTATGAGTTATCCTGCCCCGGTTCCAAAAGTCGATGCAGATGAACCACCACATATTTTGTCATGGCGTCATCTACACTGGCCTGGCTGGCACCTTTCCAGGCTTCTTTGGCCTTTTGATAGTTTGGAAAAATGCCAACAATATCCAGTTTGCTGGTATCTACAAATTCCAGACCTTCCGGGTCCTTGACTTTTCCCCGAACACAAGATGCAACAATTGTTCTGACATACCTTCACCTTCGTGTTGAATACACTTGTCATGCGCGCAGCTTTTCCAAAAATTCGGAATCCGGCTATGGCGCTCTTGTTTTATTTCGGTTATTTTCTAGAGTAAATGATGATGAGATTGACCCTAGAATAACGCACCGCCTTCAATAGCCTGTATCAGGATAATTCGCAATATGTCAAAAGCACCGTATACCACCGTTTTGATTTCCATTGTCAGCCCGGATCAGGTTGGTCTGATTGCTGCCGTTGCCGGACGGCTGTTTGAACTCGGGGTTAACCTGGCTGACACATCATTTGCCCAGTTAGGGGAGGGATGTGAATTTTCCTGCGTGGCGGAAATTCCGCTTGAGTTGTCGAGCCGGCAGCTTCAACAGGAATTACAATCTCTGGACTGTCTTGGAAACGCCGATGTGCTGGTGACGGATTTCCGATTCTCCACCGATAAGAATGAGGGTTGTGAAGTCACCCATATTATAGATGTCAGTGGTGGCGATCAGCCGGGGTTGGTGGCGCGTCTTGCAGAAGCCTTTATCGACTATGATGCCAATGTGGTCCATATGCATTCCACGCGCCGTTCCGCTCCGGAAGGCAAAGGAACCTATCATACCACCTTTGCCATATCTGTGGACAAAGCACGTGAGGAAGCCTGTCTGGCGGCCATATACAATACGGCAAGCCAGCTCCAACTGACCTGCCGTCATGAAACAGTGCAATAAACCTGGGCCATAAACCTGGAAATGGGGGTCAATCCAGTCTTTTTTTCTGGTTCATGTCGGGGGCTTCGACTTTATGCACTTCCTCTTCTTCGTCAGTATCCAGTTTGCCTTCAATAATGTCTTTCATATACTGGTTGAGGCCACTCATTCCGCTGTCCAGAACCCGTGAGGTAAAGTCATCACGCTGGGTACGGGCCATACTGATTCCTTCAATTTTAATGTCCAGAATTTTGTACCCACTGTCCCCATAGGGGCGAACCCGCCAGTCCACATCAAAGGTTTCGTTTTTGTCGTCAATCACCTGGCTACGGATAAACAAATCCTTGCTGCCGTGAGGAATGATCCGGCCGATGACAATATCTTTGGTTTCCAGCTTGCTCAGCCGTGTGGCATACACTTTGATCAAAAATTCTGGGAACAAATCATGATAAGTCTGAAGCTCCTGCGGTGTGGCTTTTTTCCGATGTCGGCCAAGCACCAGTTGACCGATCTTGTCAACGGCAAAACCATCATGCAGTATTTCCCTGAAATGCTGCTCTCTCTCTTCCTGTGGCATATCTGCATCACGCATGACTTCCAGAGCCCGCGCTGTGATATTTTCGATAAACCGGAGCGCTTCCTGCTGGTTGGCCGCATCCTGATTGTCTGTATTCTCAGCAAAAGCTTTGTGAGCGACAAAAAACGCAATCACCACAAACAGGGAAGACAGAGCGAAACCGATCCCTGTCCGAAAAGGAGAGGCTGTGGCAGTTTTGACCTTTGCCCGCTGAAGACGCATTTAATAAATCCTTCCCGTATATTGAGACTGAAGTATCCCGTCAAATCATGACCGAATGATGGCATATCATGTATGAGTTGGTGAGCAATATTCAAGAGAGTCAGAAAAAAGAACACAGCAAAAAGGGTTCCCTTAATGCTGGAACCCTTTTGCCGTTCAGAGATGTTTTGGACTGATTTAATCACTCAGGGATTTCAGATAAGCAATGACATCATCCCGTTCTTTTTCCCGTCTCAGGCCCGGAAAGGCCATTTTGGTTTTGGGAATAACTTTACGGGGGCTTTCCAGGTATTTATGCAGGTTTTCTTCTGTCCAGACTAAGTCGGAAGAAGCCATGGAAGAGGAATATTTATATCCTTCCACGGCGCCAGCTTTACGGCCCACTACGCCATAAAGGTTGGGACCGACCCTGTTTTTGCCGCCTTTATCTACGGTATGACAAGCCTGGCATTTCCGGAATACTTTCTTGCCGGCTGCCGCATCGCCTTCGGCATGCGCCACAGGCACAAGCGCAAGCGGGGAAAGAGCCGCGATAAGAACAAAACGAACTAATAATTTCATGATTGAGGTCCTTTCTTAAAAATACGCAACAATAACTCAGGCCTTGTTTCCCACGGGAGAGAGTTCTCCGCTTCTAATCCGATCCAGGAAAGAATTCAGTTCTTGTTTGACGACGGGCGCCAGGAGCACGACGCCAATCACATTGGGAATCGACATGGCGAAGATGGCTGCGTCGGAAAAATCGACGATTTTGCCCAAAGGCATCGTGGCACCAATGACCGTGACGATACAAAAGATGATTTTATACGTCATATCCATGGATTTGGTCCGTCCGAACAAGAATGTCCAGGATTTGAGGCCATAATATGACCAGGTAATCATCGTGGAAAAAGCAAATAACAGCGAGGCGACAGCCAGCACAATGGGGAACCAGTCAATAACGGTTGCAAAGGCATTGGATGTCAAGACCACCCCATTGGCATCACCGGCCTGATAGACGCCGGTAATCACAATCACAAGTGCCGTGGTTGTACAGACAATCACTGTGTCAATAAACGGCTCCAGCAAAGCCACAAGCCCTTCGGTGACAGGATATTCCGTCTTTACGGCGGAATGGGCAATGGGGGCGGACCCCACGCCGGCCTCGTTGGAGAATGTCGCCCGGCGCATTCCCTGGATCATCACCCCGATAATTCCGCCATACCCGGCTTCTGGTGTGAAGGCCCCTGCCAAAATAGTGGCGATGGCGTCGGGGATCAGGGCATTGAACTTGAACATAATGGCAAAAGCGGCCAGCATGTAAATGGCACACATTAGCGGAACAAGTTTGGATGTGACTGAGGCGATAGAGCGAATGCCGCCGATAATCACCACGGCCACCAGGCTCGCAACAACAACGCCAAATAGCCAGCGGTACTCGCTTAGCGGGCTGTTTTCACCACCGGTAATATTGATAAATTGTTCCAGGGCCTGGCTGATCTGAAAAATATTACCGCCCCCAAACGATCCGAAAATGCAGAACACAGAAAAAAGCCCGGCCAGGAAAAGTCCTATTTTGGGAAATCCTTTTTCGGCCAGGCCTTTTTTCAGATAGTACATCGGGCCGCCATAGACCACCCCCTGAGCATCAATTTCACGGTATTTCACCCCCAGCGTACATTCCGTGAATTTGGATGACATGCCCAGAAGCCCGACCACGATCATCCAGAATGTGGCCCCGGGCCCGCCCAGGCTGATGGCCACAGCCACCCCGCCAATATTGCCAAGCCCCACGGTGCCTGATAGGGCGGCGGAAAGTGCCTGAAAATGGCTGACTTCGCCGGCATCCTCTTTCTTGGTGTAAAGTCCCCGGACAATCCTGAGGGACAAGGCAAATCCGCGGATATTGATAAAGCGAAAATAAAGTGTGAAAAAAATCGCCGCTGAAAACAGCCAGACTACGATAACGGGTAGATCATTGCCGGCGATGGTGATGGAACTGAAAATCAGACTGGAAAACGTGTCGGTAAACGGGGCTACAGCGTTGTTGATTGACTGGTCAAACTCCCTAAAATCCAGTGCGAGAGCCGGCAGCACGCTAAACAGATACAAAACCGGGCTCATAATCAATAGTAATGTTTTTTTCATTGAATAGTCTTTCTCATCCCCTGATATTTTTCTGATTAATGACAGATGTTATAGCGCAAATTAACGTGAGTTTAACCACTTTTGTTGAAAATGTGACAAAGTAAAGCGCTAGGAACAACTTATTTTGCTTTCAATCTCTTGTGATGATGCATCGTGTATTTTCTAAAGGGCTGAAAACAAATATCTTTCATTAATAAAGGCGTGAGTTTCAATGACGACCAATCTGACCAATGCTGACGTGCGCAAACTGCTTGAGGATCCATCTGCGGAAAATCGTGCCGAAGCAGCCCAGAAAGTAAGCACCCATTTTTCCTCCGGCAAGATGACAGAGGCCGAAAGAAAAATTGCTGAAGACATCTTCAAGCTTATGGTTAAGGATGCGGAAATTCGGGTGCGTCAGGCCCTTTCTGCCAGCCTGAAGGATAACCCGGATATTCCCCGTGATGTGGCGGTCACACTGGCCAGCGACGTGGAAGAAGTGTCGCTGCCGATCCTGGAATTTTCAGAGGTTCTGACAGATGAGGACCTGATGGAACTGGTGGCCGGCAGCAGCGCCGAACGGCAGAAGGCTATTGCTCGGCGCAATAATCTGTCTGCGGATGTGGCGGATGCCATAGTTGAAAACAGTGACGACGAAGAGGTGGTGGCAACTCTCGTTGGAAATGAAACCGCGGCGCTGCGGGAAAACACCATGGAAAAAGTGCTGGACAAGTTCGGCGAAAGCGAAAAGGTCAACACGCCGCTGGCCCAGCGCGGCCAGCTTCCGTTGAAAGTCGCCGAACGGCTGGTTTATCTGGTGTCGGAAAAAGTTCGGGATCATTTGATGACCCATCATGAAATGTCGCCAGACATGGCAATGGATCTGCTGCTGAGCGCCCGGGAACGGGCAACCATCAGCCTTCTTGGCGATGGTGCCGATGTGATGGATGTGCGCCAGCTTGTTGATCAGCTTTATGACAATGGCCGTCTTACTCATACGTTGATCCTGCGGGCCCTGTGTATGGGCGATCTGGTGTTTTTCGAGGCGGCGATGGCCAAGTTGTGCCGTATCCCCGTCAGCAACGCCTATAAACTTATCCACGACCGGGGAGATCTCGGACTGAATGCCGTCTTCAAGCAAGCCAAAATGCCCGAAGGTTTGCATCCTCTGATCAGAGCGGCTCTTGACGTGGCAAAGGATATGTCTGTGAGTGCCGGTGAAGACAGAGAACGTTTCCGCAGCCGGATGATTGAGCGGGTTCTCACCTATTGCGAAAACGATGTGGACCCGGAAAATCTGGATTATTTTATCACCAAACTTGGAAATTCGGGAGCATCAGAAGCGGCCTGATGTTTTAAGACCGATTGCAAACAAGAAAAATCCCGCTGGTGAAAAGCGGGATTTTTTGTTCAAGAACCAGGAGAAAGTCAGGGTAGTTTCTTGATAAGGGCTCTGCTGCGCTCAGGACAGACGCCCAAGAGCCTGGGCAAGGGCCAGGTAAACTTTCCCCGCATCAGAAGAAATAAGGGCCACGCTGAAGGCTGCATTAGCGCTGTTGCCCATGACTCTGGACATCAGGTCCTCAAAGGTTTCAATATATTCCTGCACATGATGACGGAAGTCCGGCTCTGCCTTGCATTTCTCAGCAATTCTGGTGACGGTTTTTTTGTCAGCAACCTTTTTCAGACGACGCAAGAAAGCGTTTTTGTCACCGTTCACATAAAGTTTCCATAACTCGTCTGTTTCTTCTTCTTCAAGATAGCGCCCGATATCAATGGCGGCAGACTGAAGCTGTTCCATCACTCGTGAGGCAAGGGGGGCAAAACCACTGCTGGTTCTCTGCCCCAGCCGTTTTTCAATATTTTCGGCATCAGCAATAATGCTTTTGCTGGACATTTGTATGGCATTGATCAGTTGTTGGAAGTTCTGATTATGCTGATCAATGGCCTTGTTGGTTTCATCCGCCGCCTCAATAGCACTGGCAGAGGCCAGATAAATGCTCTCGGAAGCATGCATCAGCTCGTCGGCAAGGCGTTTGATGTTGCCTTCCGCGGTATCTGACACTTGATGATTTTCCTGCTCCAGAGTCTTGATGCGCGCAACAAGATCGTTCAGCCGCTCTAGTGTATCGGCACATTTTGCGTCAATGTGTTCTGCTGATCTGTGCCAGTCCTCACTTAAGCGCCCGGCTGTTTCTTCTACGGCGTGCAGATGGTCGCTCATACTGTCTTCTGCTGTCTGAAGTTCATGAAGCGCAGAGGCCGTTTTCTGGCGCATTTCTTCCATTTTATGGGCCAGCTGTTCTGTTTGCGCAATCAGGCTGTCGACCACCTGCTGGCCATGACTGCCCAGATCGCTGGAGCGTTCCTTCAGAGCGCCAAGGGCTTTTTCCAGGGCCTCAGTCACCAATGTGATATTGTGGGACAGCGTTTCCTGCTGGGTACGAAGCTGTTGTTCGGAACGGCGCATCTGATCGCGGAACCGGCCTGACAGGTCTTCAAATTGGCTGGTATGGTGTGCCATATGATCAAGGGTTTGCTCAAGGTGCTCCGCATTGCCCACAACGGTTTTGTGAATCTTACCGGAATGCTGTTCAAGATGTTGTAAGGCTTCTGCCATCTGACGGGTGAGAGTGTCATTATTCTCATTTAGAATGTTTCTGATTTCCTCACCTTGTTTTTTCAATCCTTGCCGGATGATTTCGGCCTGTTCCTCAAGCGCTTCCTGGGCATCCGAAATTCGTGCTGCCAGAGAGTGCTGGAGGCTTTCGCTCTGAGTGCTGAGCTTGTGGCTGGTCTGTTCAACCAGATGATCCAGATTTTGTGTGAAATCCGTGATCATTTGTCTGATGTGGTCTGCCTTGGAGGTCAAGGCCTCGCTCATTTCTTCAATATCGTCTTTACTGCGCCCAGTGACTTCCGCAAAGATACGTCCCATATCCTGCGCATGGATCTTGAAACTTTCTCCGGCTTCAGCCGTTTGAGCCAGGGCATGTGCTGCTGCGGCAGACAGCTCATGGGCCTGTTCGCGAATCAGGGCGGTAAGCTTGTCACTGTCGGTGACAGACCTGCCGGTTATCTCCTGGATGGTCTTGGCCTGGTCGTCCAGTTTCTGGCAAATTTCTTCGGTTCTTCCGGCCAGGCTGTCTACGCTTTCGGCCAGGGCATCCCGTTTGTCATCAAGTTGTGTTATCAGTGTTGTCAAACGATCTTCCGTATTCGTTGTCTGCTGATCAACCCTGTCACTCAGCTGATACAGCTTATCCCCGATAGCATTAAGCCGCTCTTCAATCTGCGCCGCCTTTTCGTCCAGAGTTTTTTTCTGGAAAACCATTTCGTTACTGACTTTCTCGGAATTTTTCCGGGTCAGATTGGTAATGCTTTCACTATCGAACTTCAACTGACTAAACAGCGTTTCCAGCTCCTTGACATGTTCAGTGATATCAGCGGCAAGCGTGGCGAGAGCCTCCCGTTCCCGGCTGAGCAATTCTTGAAACCCCTGCGCCTTGCTTTCTGCGGTGGTAGTCGCCTCGAACAGGGCAGAGATCTGCTCTTGAAAACGGGATTCCAGGTCACCGATCCGGCTTGTGGCGATATCCCCGGCGGCCTCTACACTGGCGATTTGTTTGTGAAGGTCAGCGACGATGATTTCGATACGTCTTTGAGCCATATCGAGCGGGGATAGCAAAGCCTCCAGGCCATGGGACAATGCAGCCTGTTCTTCGCGTACTGGGTTGAGCCGTAAAAAGGCTATGGTGACCATCCAGATGACAATCAAAGGCAGCATCGCGCCGCTCACAAGGCCGGCAATTTCATATAGCGGCATCCGGTCCAGATTGCGCTCGGACAGGATAAAGAGTGTGACACAGGCCCCGATCCACAACGCACTGAGCCCGCCCGATATCAGAATGGAACGATATGTTTTTATCCAACTGTTTTGTCCTTGCGGCGCTGACGTCTCAGGGCCGGCTTTACGCAGGGACGACGGATGCGGCGTCACCACATGGTCCATGTTTTTTTCCTGTGAGCTTGTTTCTTTCTGGTCAGGCTTGATTGGTGTCTGGTCGCTCATACGCTGCCTAATTTCTGAAATGGAGGGTCCCAACGAAAGGGCGCATTCTAACAGGCCCTTTCCGCGGCCGCAATATAACGGCCGACAAATGTTTATTGTACATACCAGATCCACAGCCCCACGCAGACCCCAGGCTTTTGCCGGGTATGGGGCCTTCTCTGACAGAGATAACCTTTGGGGAATCCGGTTTTTTGTTATAGTGTTCTTCTATTCTTCATATATGCCTGGCGAGAGCTTCAATCATAAAAAACGAAACCAAAAAATAACGGAACAGGTGAGGCAATGCGAAATTTTTTTATTGACCAAATGGCCATGTATTCGGCCTATCATACAGACCGGCGCAACCAACTGACCCATTATATAGGGGTGCCGTCAATTGTTTTTTCCCTGTTTATCCTACTATCCTGGGCCTCGCTCATGCAGGTGGGAGACATTGCCGTGAGCGCGGCGATGATATTTCTTGCCGTGATTTTGATTTTTTATCTACTTTCCGATTTTCTGATCGGCGTGATTGCCGCCTTGATATATATACCACTGTTGTATCTGGCCGATTATCTTTTTCCCCTGCCATCCCCCGAAGGGTGGGGAACTTTTGCGGTTCTCTTTATCGGGGGGTGGGTCTTTCAATTATGGGGGCATGTTTATGAGGGGCGAAAACCGGCTCTTCTGGACAATCTTTTTCAGATTTTTATGGCCCCGGCTTTCCTGATCGCCGAAGTTCTGTTTTCGCTGGGGGGGTGCCAGAGGCTAAAAGCACAGATCCAGGGCAGAATGACGAAATATACCGCAACGGGGCGCTGATGCTGGGGAAACCAGCATGCTTTCCCGTGGCGGCGGAAAAAAACCAAAAGTTTAGATTTTTTTTACCCTGTTTCGGGACTATGGGATATCAAAACAGGTAGTCAAAGGTAAAAGCATATTATGCAAACTCTGGATCTGAGCCGGATCAGTATTTTGGTGGTTGAAGACAGTCCGTTTATCCGTTCCCTAATTGTGAACAGCCTGCGGGTCCTGGGGGTTGGCACCGTGAAATCCGTAGATGACGGCGGAGAGGCCATAGAAGTTATCAAGGGCGTGGCCAATGACCCCATAAAGGCGGGCATGATGAATGTGGACATTGTTATCTCCGATTGGGAGATGTCGCCGGTCAACGGCATGATGCTGCTGCGTTGGATCAGGCGCCACAAAGAATCTCCCGATCGTTTCATGCCGTTTATTATGCTTACAGGATATTCGGAACCTAGTAGGGTCCAGGAGGCGCGGGATATGGGCGTGACCGAATTCATGTCCAAGCCGTTTTCTGTCAAGGCGCTGGCGGATAAACTGTATTCCGTCATCATGAAACCCCGCCAGTTTGTTCACACCAGTACTTATTTCGGTCCGGACCGCCGCCGGCAGGCCATTCCCATAGAAGGAGAAGACCGGCGCCGCTTAACAGAAGACAGTGAAGAAGTGGAGGTGGTTAATGGCTAAACCGGTTCGTGTGCGTTATTACCGCCTGAAAAATCGATTGAAAGAAAAAACCGCGGGGCTTGGCAAGGTCAATGCGGAAGATGTTTCCTTTGATGACGAGTTGTTAATGAAGGCGGAAGAAGCGCTTCAGGAAATGGCCGAGGATTATCCTGACTGGGTTTCCTCCCTCATTAACCAACTGGCCGAAGAACATCGGCGCTGTGTGGACAGTCCGGAAACCCGCAAGGCGCATTTTGAAAGAATTCATGCCATTGCCCATGACATGAAAGGGCAGGGGGGCACATTCGGTTATCAACTGATCACGGATTTTGCCGATGGGTTGTATAATTTTACCGGCCCCAATGCCGGGCAGACTGACAGTCACGTGGAAATCATCAAAGCCCACATCGACGCCATGCGGGTTGTGATCCGCGAACGTATTGACGGCGACGGGGGAGAAATCGGCAACGAATTAAAAGAATCCCTCACTCAGGCGATTGAAAAATACAGCAGCAAAACAGCATAACATTTAGAGTGAATTGCACATAGGTTGGCTCAATTCACTCCAGTGCGTCTCGCAACGGCTATGCCATCTCATCACAATTCAGCCTGGCTTCCCGTTACTCCAACAAACGGAAAACGCCTGTTGATCAGTGTCCTCCCCCTATCATTCAGGAAAACAGCAGGGGGAGGATGCTTCATCTGCTTTCTGGCAGTATTCCTCAATCCGGTTTGATTGCAAGAATATCCGTACGAAGGATTTTCAGGATCTTTTCACAGGTGCTGCCCAGAACAATCCGGGAAAGCCCCTTTCGCCGATGAGTGCCGAGTACCACAAGTTCTGCATGCAGCTTGCCGGCCTGGGACGGAATCACCTTGTTGGCTTTGCCGGCTTTGATGTGAATATTTTCCGGCGGGATACCATATTTGGCCACATAATCCTGCAGCTTTTTAAGTCTTTTTTCCTTAAAACGTTTCTGCATTTCGTTGGTGTTGATAATGTCCAGGTCAGCCAGAGCCGGATTATAAGTAATGACGTAACTGCAATGCAGGCTCGCGTCAAGGAGATCGGCAAAATACCGGGCCTGGGTGAGCACCTTGTCATTCAGTGCCATTTGTTCTTCATCATCATTGGAAAAATCCACAGTGGCGAGGACAACACGTTTGCTGCGCCAGCGGTGGGCATGGAGAATTAGAACCGGAATCTTGGGCAGGGTCAGCAGATGAAAGTCTGAGGGCCGGTGGAAAAGCGTTTCCGAACGGTGACCGGTTTTGATAATCAGGTCAAATTCCTCCTTTGCACAGGCTTTTTCGACTGCATCAATGAGGCTTTTGTTCCACTGGACTTCTCCGGTGATATTGTTCTTGCCCTCTAGGAGCTTGCTGAGCGCATATTTCTCTCTTGAGATCAGCGTATCTTTCAGGGCTTCGCGCTGCTCGTTGCTGATCAGTTCCTGCTGTTCGTAAAGGGAATCATGAACCACAGAGAGGACATGTACACTGACTTTTGCCCGCTCTGCAAAAAACAGTGCCTTGTCATAGGCTAAGCTGGGCTGGTCAGGAAGACGGTCGGCAATTACAAGTATTTTTTTCATCACAAAAGTCCCTTTGCTGTAGTCTAAATGCGAACTCTACCCTTATCATAGAGCGAAAAAAGATCGCTGAAAATGATGTACGTCAGGGTAAGGAGAATTTATTTTCTAACTTAAGGAAATAGGGGGCGGAACGGGTTATTTTTTTCGGCTCAATTCCTTCATGGCGTCTTCAAGGCCCCCAAGGGTGAGCGGATACATCCGATCCTGCATCAATTGCCGGACCATGCCGATGGAATGGGTATAATCCCAATATTTTTCTTTTACCGGATTCAACCAGACAGCGCTTTCATAAACGTTCAGCAGGCGTTTCATCCATACTTCGCCGCTTTCTTCATTCCAGTGTTCGACACTGCCGCCGGGATAAACGATCTCATAAGGGCTCATAGACGCGTCCCCGACAAAGATCACTTTATAATCGTGGGGATATTTATGCAGGATATCCCATGTGTTGATACGATTGGCATGCCGGCGCCGGTTATCTTGCCACACACTTTCATAAAGAAAATTATGGAAATAAAAATATTCCATATTTTTGAATTCTGTCCGGGCGGCGGAAAACAGCTCTTCACAGATCTTGATGAAGGGATCCATTGACCCGCCCACATCAAAGAAAATCAGCACCTTGACGGCATTATGGCGCTCCGGCACCATTTTAATATCCAGCCAGCCCTGCTTCGCCGTGGAATGGATAGTGTCATGCAGATCCAGTTCGCTGGCGGCCCCTTCACGGGCAAACTGTCGCAAGCGACGAAGTGCTACCTTTATGTTGCGGGTGCCCAGCTCAACAGAATCATCGAGATTTCGGAACTGACGTTTGTCCCACACTTTTACGGCACGGCCGTGCCGGCCTTCCTTCTGGCCGATACGGACACCTTCAGGGTTATAGCCATAGGCACCAAAGGGCGAGGTGCCAGCGGTGCCAATCCATTTGTTTCCACCTTGGTGGCGTTCTTTTTGTTCTTCAAGCCGCTTTTGCAGCGTTTCCATCAGTTTTTCCCAATCCCCGATGGCTTCTATTTTGGCCATTTCTTCAGGAGTGAGAAATTTTTCCGCCAGTTTTCTGAGCCATTCCTCAGGGATTTCGGCAACAAGGTCTTCTCCCTCCGGCGCTTCAAGGCCCTTGAAATGATGTCCGAATACCTGGTCGAATTTGTCCAGGTTTCGTTCGTCCTTCACCAGAGTTGCGCGGCTGAGATAATAAAAATCATCAATAGAATAATTGGCCAGCCCCGCCTTCATGGCCTCCATCAACGTGAGATATTCCCGTAAGGAAACGGGAACGCCATGTTCTCTTAAGGAAAGGAAGAAGTCCACAAACATGATTGGGGTTACCTGCCGTCCCGTTTGCTCATAAACGCCAGTCTTTCAAACAGATGCACGTCCTGCTCATTTTTGAGAAGCGCCCCATGCAGCGGCGGGATGAGTTTTTTCGGATCACGGCTTTTCAGCACCTCCAACGGCATGTCTTCCACCATCAGAAGTTTCAACCAGTCCAGAAGTTCCGACGTGGATGGCCGTTTTTTCAGACCCGGCACCTCGCGGATATCATAGAACAAGTTGAGCGCCTCGCGCACCAGCATTTGCTGAATATCCGGGAAATGAACCTGAACGATTTCCGCCATGGTTGTCTTGTCAGGGAACTGGATATAGTGGAAAAAACAGCGCCTGAGAAAAGCATCCGGCAATTCTTTTTCGTTGTTGCTGGTGATAATGACCAAAGGCCGCTGTTTGGCCTTGATCACTTCACCGGTTTCGTAGACAAAAAATTCCATCCGGTCCAGTTCCTGCAACAAATCGTTGGGGAACTCGATGTCCGCCTTGTCGATTTCGTCGATCAACAGAACCGGTGCTTCCTTGGCCTCAAAGGCTTGCCAGAGTTTACCCTTTTTGATGTAGTTACGAATGTCCTTGACTTTTTCGTCCCCCAACTGGGAATCCCGCAGACGGGATACGGCGTCATATTCGTATAAGCCCTGTTGTGCTTTGGTGGTGGACTTGATGTGCCACTCAATAAGCTCCTTATTGAGAGCCTTTGCCACTTCATGCGCCAGAACCGTCTTGCCGGTTCCCGGTTCCCCCTTGATCAGCAGGGGACGCTGTAAGGTCAACGCCGCATTCACCGCGACCATCAGATCCTCGGTTGCTATATAACTGTCGGTACCTGTAAATTTCATGATCAAACACCCGTTTTATTTCACCGCGCACAGAGTACTGCAGCGCAGCAAAATCGTCAAAGGATTTCGGTTACTGTCTCATCAGTTCCAACCATGCCGGTCCGGCATCATCGTTGCATATGCTGAAGATCAAGTGGTGAAGATAATGCCGCTTTTAGAGTGAATTGAGCCAACCTATGCACAATTCACTCTAGCCTTTGGTGGCTTTTATGGTTTCCAGCCAGGGACGAAATTCTTCTTCCGTAAAAACGGGGAAGAAATCCGCCCAGGTCATATCGGCCGGTTTAATGGTTTTTCGGGCCTTTCTGAACATGGGCGTCCCGCGTTCCTCACCAAAAGCATACCAGGGACGTCTTGTATGCAGCCACCAGGCCGGACAGCCGGAAGCGGCAGCCAACGGGAGCGGGGTAGTGGCCGGACCGATCACCAGATCAAGATTTTTCATCAACGCCGCAGTGCCTTCAAAATCATCCTTGAGATCCAGTTCCTCAAACCTGTGGATGGTTAGGCCGGTCTGCGCTTCGAACTCCCGGATTTCCTCTTCACAATCCCCATATTGCACATTGATGAAATTGATATTTTCATTGCGCAGCAGGGGGGCCCAATCCCCAAGACCGGCATAATGTTCCTTGCGTCGCGCTAACAACAGGCCGCTGCGCCAACAGATTCCCACGTTAATTTTATGCGGCAGTGTTGCCAGTTTTTGACGCCAATAGTCGGCCTTGTCTTCTGTGGGGTGCAGAAAACCGTCACTCATGTCCGGAATGTCCTCCAGGCGACGCCAGCAGTATCGTAACGCCTGCATATACAGGCACATATAATCCACCTTCTCTGGCTCAAGCCCGTCATATAGCCGTATTCTTAACCCCTCCTGGTTGAGTCCGCCCTTGTACCCCAGAACGGTGGCCTCTGGGAAACTGTGCCGGTACAGGTCGACCAGACGATGGTCGCAGCCAATGATCACATGTTTGGCGGTCCGGATTATCTCTGGATATAGGGCGGCAAACAGGATTTCGTCGCCGACGCCCTGTTCGGCTCCAATAAAGATGACTTTGCCGCGCAAGTCCTCTCCCTGCCATTGCGGAATGTCATAAGGCATAAAAACAGATTCCGCCGAGGCTGGATGATTAAGCATTTTCATAGCGGCAAAGGCTTCGTCAAATTTGCCGATTGCAAAACTGTTGTGCCATAACGCCTGATAGGCTTTGGGATCGTTGGGGGCCAGTTCAGTCGCTCTTTGTGCCAGCTCCCATGCCTTCTCATGCATTCCGAGATGAGAATAGGTAAGTGCCAGATTCAGGATCACCATGACACTGTCGGGATTCAAACGATAGGCTTCTTCATAAAAAACCAGGCTGGCCGGATAACCATCACGAAAGCTTACCGCCGCAGCCAGCGTATTCCACAGCATGAAATTGTCGGGAAACTGGGGGATAATGGATTTGAGAAGTTCGATGGAGTCATCGACCTGGTCATTTTCCCTCAACGCTGTAGCCAGGTTGTTATACCCCATGGGGTTCGAGGGGTTCTGCTGAATGTAGAGCTGATAACACTTAATGGCCAGATCATTCAAATCCATGGCCAGACAGGCCCCGCCAATAATTTCACAAATCGCCGGATTATCAGCATTCTGCGCCAGGGCATGTTCCAGCATCTGTATTGCTTTTCCCTTCATGCCGAGTTTGAACAGACACTGCGCCATGAAAGGCAGAATATTGGGAGAATAATCTTTATATCTGAGAGAGGAATTAAAATATCTGAGTGCTTCTTTGTAGTTGCCCGCTTTGTAGAATTTGGTGGCTTTTTTGACCTGCTTGTCATACTGGGCGGCCGTTTTGGGGGCAGGAAGCGGTTTGATGGTTTTTGTGTTACGTGTCATACAATCCTCACCTTAAAAACATCGCCATGATTTCAGAGTGGCATAGATGTGTCAATTCTTCTTAAAATCATTGTGTTCATGCGCCCTGTGCTGTTATCGTTAACCAACAAATTCATTATTTATTAATATTATTTGTAAAAAATGTCAGAACCTCATGAAAAAGAGGGGCAAAGAGAGAACTAGATGGCACTGAAACTGTCACTTAAACCGGGTGAGAAAATAGTCGTAAACGGGGCAGTCATTGTAAACGGGGACCGACGGTCAACCCTCGTGCTTCAGAACAAAGCATCGCTCCTCAGGGAAAAGGACATTATGTTGGCGGAAGAAGTGGATACGCCCGTCAAGCATGTCTATTTTCCCATTATGTTGATGTATATGGATGAAAAGGGGTTCAAAAAATATCATGAGGAATTTGTTCTGAGAATGACAGAACTTCTCGGGGTGGTGGAGAATCCCGAAGCCAAAACACTCTGTGTCGCCATCAGCAAGGATGTGATGGACGGAGAATTTTACAAGGCCCTGATGAAATGCAAGAAACTCTTTGAATATGAAAAAGTGAGATTGGCATATGTCCCTGAAAGCATATCAGACGACACAACAGGCGAGTGAAACAGCCAGCCAGACCGAATACCGTTTGTTTGCTGACGTTACGCGCGCATTGATGGAGGCCAAGGGGTTATCCAAACTGGATCAGAAACTCCACGATGCGTTGTATTGGAACCGTCGGGTATGGTCCACGCTAGCCACGGACTGTGCGCTGGAAGGGAATCAGTTGCCCGCGCAACTGAGGGCACAGATTATTTCTCTATCCATCTTTATTGGGAAATATAGTTCCCAGGTTGCGCGCGGCGAGCAGGACATCCAAACGCTGATCGACATTAACAAGAATATCATGGAAGGGTTAGCGATGCAGGCGCAGCGTCAGTCTCAGGCTTCTGAGGCTGCTTCCGAAGACAAAACGGCAAAAACACCGCCGTCTCAGGGCTTGTCCTATACCGTCTGACAAAAATTAATGAAAATGTTAACTGTTCGAGGACCCCGGCCGATCCTCTGCCGGGACATTCTTTGTAACCTTATGATATTTATAGATTTTTGAAAAAATATTTAAAAAATACGTTGTTAACCTTTTATTAACAGCTTATAGCTTAGGGTGAAAATGCAGGTGAAGCTGTCAGAAAGATGGTTTCTCCCAGTGATTTCCCGGGCAAAAGGCCCGGGGTTAAGGGCATAAGGCCCGCATGGAGCAAAATGCTCCATTAATGTACTCTCAGAATGGAGATTTAAGTTATGGCATTTTCAGTCAACACCAATGCAGGCGCTCTTTTCGCTCTGCAGAACCTCAATTCCACCAATTCCTCTCTTGATACTGTTCAGAACCGCATCAACACGGGCCTGAAGGTTGCCAGCGCCAAAGACAATGCAGCGGTTTTCGCCATTGCCCAGGGTCAGCGGGCCGACCTTGCCGGGCTGGAGTCAGTGAAATCTTCACTGGATCGGGCAACCAGCTCTGTTGACGTGGCGCTTGCGGCGGCCGAGGCCGTTTCAGACCTTCTGATTCAGTTGAAAGAAAAAGCAACAGCAGCAACTGACCCTGGAGCAGACGCCGACGCTCGTACGGCTCTGAATGACGAGTTCCAGAACCTTCTGAGCCAGATTGATACGGTTGTCAACAATGCCGAGTTTAATGGCGTGAATGCCGTGAAGACCGGTGGTGCAAATATTCAGGCTCTTGTGGCTCTGCCGACAGGCGCCAATACGGCTGGCGATTATTCTATTACCGTGACGGCTACGGATATTTCCGCAAGTAACGGTCTTGACCTGACATCAGGTTTGGCCATTACCACCGCTGGCGGGGCTTCCGGTGCTCTGGCCAAGATTACTGCCGCAGAAAGCACGCTGAACACGTTCTTGTCCAAACTGGGCGCTGGCGCAAAACGCGTGGAAATTCAGCGGACCTTTACGAACAAACTGGCCGACCAGATTGAAGTTGGTATCGGGAACCTGGTGGATGCCGATCTGGCTCGTGAAAGCGCGAACCTGCAATCACTGCAGGTGAAGCAGCAGTTGGGTCTGCAGGCGCTCTCCATTGCTAATCAGGCGCCGGGAACCGTACTCTCCCTCTTCCGGTAAGGGTTTCCTTATTATAACAATGGTCTGGCGGGGCTCCAGCGGCCCCGCCGATTTCCCGACCGCAAGCACAGCTGTTCTTATAAAATATGGGTATTCAATGCGTTTTTCAGAATTGATTTATAATACAGAACAACGTTATATGATGTGTATGCGGAAAAACCGGGGCAAAAATAAGAGGTTAAAATGGTTGACGGAATCGACACATATAGTCCGCTTTTTGCGCAGGCTGGTGTTGTCCGTGCAAACGAACAGCCAACGGGCAATGGGCCGGACGTAAAAGGGCCTGTCGGGACCGAAAGGCCCAGGACAGAGCAGACCAGCGGGGTAAACGAAACCGACGTTTCCGCCGCGATCAGAAAAGCAGCGGAAGAAAAACTCAATTCCTTAAGCGCGGGCAGCGTTGAAAAATTTCTCAACGCCGCGGAAGAATTTATCAATAAATCGCTTCCCAACAAACCACCCCAGACCCGGTTGCGTATCAATCAGGATGATGCAACGGGAGTGTTTGTGTATCAGGGGGTAGATGTAAATTCAGGGGAAGTAGTTAAACAGTGGCCGGCGGATGAAATTCTCAAATTCCTGGCGTTTTATCGCGAGAAGGAAGGGGCCGAAGGAATTGTTCTTGATGTTGATGCGTAAAAAAGACTGTCTTGTTTTAAGCTCTTGAAAAACCTGCCAACATTCTCGGCGGGTTTTTTGTTGTATATTCATGTGACAAGTGGGGGAGACGTTTCGACCGATCTGTTCTTTTTTTATCAGCCGTTCTGTTCTGGACAAAAGAAAGGCCGGCAAGTGCCGGCCTTTGCTGCCAGAATACAAATACGATTCTTCAGCCGCCAAACAGGTTGAGAATGGACTGTGGGGCCTGATTGGCGATGGACAGGGCCTGAACCCCCAATTGTTGTTTCACCTGTAGGGCCTGAAGATTGGCACTTTCCTTGGCCATATTGGCGTCCACCAAGTTTCCTATTCCCACTTCAAGGCTATCGGCAATCTTGTCGGAAAATACCCGCTGCGCTTCCAGGGACTTTCCGCCAGCACCAAGAGATGTCAGAACCGAATTCACATTGTCCAGTGCCGTATCCACAGTTGTGACCATGGCCGCGGCATCGGTCTGGGTCGTAATGGAATCCCCGGCCGTCAAAGTAATATTCGGGCCGCCCAAGGTTAGATTCTGGTGGGCAATGGTAATGGTTTGGGTGGCGTCCGGATTAGTGATGGCAACGATAATATCCGTGCCGCCGTCCAGAATATTCGTTCCGTTGAATTCCGCATTGTTGATGATGGTGGTGATCTGATCCCGAAGGGCTTCGAAATCTTCGGCTAGGGCATCGCGGCTTTTCTGATCGAGCCCTGCGTCTGCTGCTGCAACGGCTTTTTCTTTCATCTCAATCAAAATGTCTGAAATAGAGCCTGCCGCGGCCAGGGCAATATCTACCGTACTGATAGACCTGTCCAGACTTTGCTTAACCGCGTTATATCCCTTCAAATCCGCCCGTAATTGTTGGGCAATGGAAAAAATCGCCGCGTTATCCTTGGCAGTTGAAATTTTCAGGCCCGTATTGATCCGGGTTTGTACCGTTTCCAGATCTGTGGTCGTTTTGTTCAGGTTTTGTAGTGCGGACAAGGCACTGGCATTGGTGTTAACTGAGAAGGACATACCGCTCTCCTATTTAAATGTATTCTGACATACTGATAGAGTCATATGCTGCGTTTGTTTTACTTTTTCGATTGTAGTTAATGCATTTTTCATGCCATTCCTCAAAATACATGTAACTATTTGAAATATATTAGTTTTTAAAAGAAAACCATTTATCAAAACCTATGACTTGGCGGAAGCAGGGGAAAAAAATTCCCTGATCAACAGGTAAAGCCTGCAGGGCAGGGATAAAAAAAGCGGGGTCCAAAACCCCGCTAAAATTTTACCCGGAGATGGCCGGTTTATATGGTTTCATTCAGCGTTAATGTTGTTGGTGTTTTGGCCGTTTGGGGGTCTTTCAGCTTGGCATTAGCCCCATAAGCCTGACTTTTATTGGCTTGCCGGGCAATTTCATCTCCCACAGCCTTGATCATTTTTTCGGAAATGGTCTTTAGCGCCTTGAGCTTGCGTTTATGGTCCTCCAGGACTTCCTGAAACTCGCGAGTGACTTTTTTCAGCAGGCGCAGATGATCCGCAGATCCCGCAGTTTTCAAACCCCCAGCTTGTTGCAGCGCTGTCATTTGCTGGTGATAGGTCGCGGCCAGGCGATTTTTGTCTTCCGCAAGACTGGCAATATCCCCGGGACGACGGGCGTTAAGAAGGGAAATTTCTTTTTTGATAAGCGCCGTGAGGTCCCTGGTGACCTGTATCAGTGAAGGCAGATCCCCCTGTGAGAACTGCCCCCGTGAAACTTTTTCAGGCGAAAACTGTTCGGGGAAGAATTTTCTATCGTCTGACATGTTTCGTCCTCATTTTTGTGGGGAAAGGGAGGGGGCAGGGACATTGTCCTGCTGTCCGGCTTCCTGGGTTTTCAGTATTTCGCGATACACAGCATCGGAAAGCCCGATGCCACCATTGCGGCTGATTGTGTTGGCCATTTGTTCATTCAACAGGTCCCGGTATATGCCCTCACTGTGCCCGCCGCCAAACGGCCCATCGGTTTGCAGCCCCATCGACATATTTTTCAGGATTTCCGAAAGGAAGATGGCCTCGAACTCATTGGCGGCATCCCGGGCCGCTTTCTGGGCCTGGGTTTTGGGGCTCTCCACACTGTGCTGAACAACGTTTTTGCCCTGGATGTCAAAGACTTTCATTTCCATCACATCACCTCTATATCCGCATGCAGTGCGCCGGAAACCTTGAGGGCCTGAAGGATGGAAATCATGTCCCTTGGCCCGATTCCCAAGGCATTTAAGCCATCAACAAGATCTTGGAGATTCACTCCGGGTTTCAGTAGGGCGAGTTTTTTGCCTTCACCAGTGTCCACCTCAACTTCGGTGCGGGGAACCACCTGCGTCTCTCCGCCTTGGGCAAAGGGGGCGGGTTGGGATACCTGGGGTGTTTCCGTAACCCGAATGGTCAGGTTGCCCTGCGCGATGGCCACTTCACTGACCCGAACTTCCTGCCCAATCACAATGATTCCGGATTTTTCATCAATCACAACCCGGGCTTTCTGGTCCGGTTCCACATAAAATTGTTCAATTTCCGTCACCAAAGAAATCATATTTTTGGGATATCCCCGGGGTTTCTGCAACTGTACCGTTGCCGGGTCCACGGGGTCCGCCACATTAACCCCCAGTTCCCGGTTAATGGTTTCTGCAATCCGTTGCGCCGTGGTAAAATCCGGTTCTCTTAACGCAAGATGAAGAACATCAAGATCCGCCATACTGTAGTTGATTTCGCGCTCAATGATGGCCCCATTGGGAATACGGCCAGCTGTAGGAACGCCGGTTGTGATGTTTGCCGCATCGCCGCCCGCGGAAAAACCGGCAATCTGCAGCGCCCCTTGCGCGACGGCATAAACTTCACCATCGGCGCCGAGCAAGGGGGTGACGATAAGTGTCCCCCCCCGCAAATCTTCAGCGTCTCCGATGGCGCTGATGGTTACATCAATACGGCTGCCGGCACGGGCAAAAGGGGGCAGGCTCGCCGTGACCATAACCGCAGCAGTGTTGTCTGTTTTCATGGTGGCGTCGCGGGTGTTAACCCCTAAACGCTCCAGCATGGCCGTGATACTTTGCTGGGTAAAGGGGGCGTTGCGCAGTGTATCGCCGGTGCCATTCAGGCCAACCACAAGACCATAACCGACCAGTTGGTTTTCCCTCACGCCCTCTACGGCAACCAGATCCTTGATACGGGAAGCCGCAGAAACGTTTCCCGACACTGTTATAAAAACAGCGACAAAGAGGAGCAAAAAGACAACGCTTTTTTTCAGCGCCTGTTCTGAACTGATTTTACCCATTGTTTTTGACGATCCATTGTTGACAGACGTTCCACATCACAAGAATAAAAGCAAAATCCGTGCCAGGGTGAGACAACATGAAGAAAGTCTTTTAATGCATTGTAAATAAAGTTTTTTAATTATAAATTTCCCTGTCAGGTGCTCCCGAAGGGGTCTGTTATTCCACTCCATAAGAAAAATTTTCCGCCTTTTTTGACACACCGGCAAGCCTTGCCGGGCTATTTATCCGGAAATATTTTGCAGTTGTTGGCGTGCAGATTTTTATGCCCGGATTTCTCTTTTAAGAAATTCTCCCTCCAGAAATTCTCTAGGAACAGCAGCCCCGATCTGCTAAAAAATAAGAATATTAGTGCCTCATTCAGCAGAAGGATCTGATTTATGGAAATCAAAGGACCCGGAAAAATCTCCACGCCAGGAGTGAGCCGGAAAAAAGACAAGAAAGCGACAGATAAAGCCGGTTTCCAGAAACAGCTCTCCACCGAGGAAACATCCGCCAGCGCCGGGCTCAGTGGAACCGCACCGCTTACAGCGGTGACCTCTTTACTGGCCCTGCAGGAAGCGGGCACGGCCACCGATGGGCGGTCCCGTGGCGTCGCACGGGCAGAAGAACTTCTGGATCATCTGGAAGCCATCAGGACAGGACTGCTGATCGGGCAAATCCCCGTCCAGAAACTACGTGACGTTGCAAAAGTGGTCAATCAACAGCGCGGAGTCGTTAATGATAAAGCGCTGGAGAGCCTTCTTGATGACATAGAACTGCGGGTCAAGGTTGAACTGGCGAAACTTGAAATGATTGACTAAAAAGTTGATTCTAAAGGACTAATAATCCATTTTCCAGCTCTGATATTTCTCTTACCTTCTCGTAATACGCACAAAACGGAAAATTGCTTCAAATGCTTCTTGAAAAGTAGGGGGGAGTTGATTAGGTTGTGTGCGAAATTAACATAATAAGGTCAAAGATCAGAGGTGCTGGATGACAGTCGAGTTGCCTGAGGGATACAAACCGTCTGCAGATGAAGAGTTTATGAACCCTATGCAGGTTGAGTATTTTCGGCGGAAATTGCTCAAATGGAAAGAGGATATTCTGCGTGATTCCAAAGAAACGCTGAATCACCTTCAGGAAGATAGTCTCAAGGAACCTGATATTGCAGACCGCGCCTCGTCTGAAACAGACTGGTCTGTGGAATTGAGAACCCGCGACCGTCAACGCAAGCTGATTGCCAAGATTGACGCCGCCTTGGAGCGCATCCGCAAAGGTGAATATGGCTATTGTGAGGTGACCGGTGAACCCATCAGCCTGGAACGGCTGGATGCCCGTCCCATTGCCACCATGACCCTGGAAGCCCAGGAAATGCATGAAAAATACGAAAAGGTGCACCGGGACGACTGATCTTCGTTACACGTCACGGACCTTGCACCTACAAAACATTCTACCCTGTGGCGGTTGGAGTGCCCGCGGTTCTTTTTCATGTCATTCACAATTCATTCTAATAAAATATCCGGCAGTTGAATTTTCTACATCGGCACGGGCAGAGCGATCAGTCCTTTTTATGGATGGGGGTTGGTTTGTGATCTTCATTCAGGGCAACAAACACAAAATCCCCTTCGGTGACTTTGATTTCTTCTTTCAGGCCCCGACGCATCACCATAACCTCAATATGGATGGTGATGGAGGTGGTGCCGACCCGGACGATATCGGTATAGACACTGAGCCAGTCGCCCGGCAACACAGGGGCGTGAAATTTCATGGCTTCCACGGCCACAGTCGCCACGGGTCCGCCCACATATCTGATGGCTTCAATTCCCGCCGCCATGTCCATTTGCGATAAAATCCAGCCACCGAAAATATGACCATTGGCATTTAGATTGGAATAACTGGGGATGGTGCGAATGGTGGGCTGTCTATGAAATTTATCGTCAAAATCGCTCATTTTTCTATTTCCTGCTGTAACGCGCTGTTCTGATGGTGTTATCCTGATTCTGGTATCTTGTCCGGGGGTGGGCGTTCAGATTTTTCGGCCCATCCAGATGACCCGACCCAAAATATCCAGGCTCTCAGGTTCGCACCCCGACCAGCTTTCATAATGTGGATTGTCGCTTTTGATGCTGCATAGACCCGTGACGGGATTTAGGGATATTCTTTTGACCAGCAGCATATCATCATTGCGCAGGACATAAATGCCGTCATTACGGATTTTTTTTTCTGTCATGTCCACCAGAATATGATCCCCGTCAACCAGCGTTGGCGCCATTGAATCGCCTGATACCGTAATCACCGCCAGATCTTCTTCACTGGCATTCGAGCTATCGCGAATCCAGCTTTTCCGAAAAGCCAGTCGGTTATGCACGTCGTTGTTTTCGGCAAACGCACCGCTGCCGGCGGCGGCCTGGACATCATATACGTTAACCAGAATATAATCCGATGGTTGAAAATCTGCCGGAAAGTGAGGAGAAGCTTGTCCCGGCGTAGGAAAATCCTCCGGTGAACCAAAATAATCTGCCGGCAGATCAAAATGTTCAAGGATGGTGTTCAGGTCTTCCTGATTCAAACATTTGGGCACACCGCGTTTGATGAACTGCTGTATATAGGCGTGATTTTTTCCTATCAGCGCCGATATGGAGGCATAATCATCTCGGGAGCTTGTCCGGATCAGATGGTCAAGGCGCTCCCTTACCTGCTTGTAATAAGACGTATAATCCATGGAAGCTCCTGATCGAGAAGGGAAAGGCTTTATAGGACTATACCACATTATTCTCCAAAATACAGGAGATAGTAACGGGGCGGATAGGATTTAGAATGAATTGTGAATAGGTTGGCTCAATTCACTCTAGAACAAAGAATTACCGGGAATTATGGCCGCCGGCGATGAAGTTTTCTGCCTCAGAAGCGGGCAGGGGAGGAGCGATAAGGAACCCCTGTCCGGCATGACAGCCCAATTGGCGCAGGATCAGCAACTGTTCCTGCTGTTCAATCCCTTCGGCCACCAGATCAAGTCCCAGGGTTGTCGCCAGGTTGCTGATGATATGCACAAGTTTTTGGCTGTCCTCGTTACGGTTCATGTCCATAATGAAGCTGCGATCAATTTTCAATGTATCTATGGGAAAGCGGTGCAGATAGCTGAGGGATGAATATCCGGTGCCAAAATCATCAATGGCGAGTTGCAGTCCCAAGGATTTCAGATCGAGCAGAATATCCCGGGCCTGGTCTGCATTTTCCACCAAGCTGGATTCGGTAATTTCCAGTTTTAGATGGTGACCTTCCAGTCCGGAATGGCGCAACGCATCACGGGCAACCGCCATTACGTCATCCTGGGTGATTTGCATATTAGAAACATTCACATTGATCATCAGCGCCCCGGCTTCCGGATATTTTTTGATCCACTCACTGAGTTGCTGGCACGCGGTGGTCATACACCAGCGTCCCATTGGCAGAATCAGACCGCTTTCCTCGGCAAGCGGAATAAACTCTGCCGGAGAGACGGCACCCCGTTCCGGGTGGTTCCAGCGAGATAAGGCTTCAAATCCGATGAGGGTACCGCTGGCAAGATTGATAATGGGCTGATAATAAACTTCAAGTTCCCGGTTATCTATGGCCACGCCCAATTCTGTCTCCAGCTTCAGGATCGACTGGGCTCGGCTTTTGATTTCCGGTTTATAGACCAGGGTCCGGTCGGTGCTCAGCCCGTTAATGCGTTGCATTGCAGTATGGGCATCCTGGAGCAGTTCGATAAGGTTATGCAAGGTGGAGGTTCCGGAAGAAATGCCAATGGTGGCGGCCACCTGAATTTTCTGATTCCCCAGATGAATCTTTTTTGTCAGTTCATGATGAATTTGGCGAGCAAGGGCAACAGCTTCATTTTCCGCAGAATCATACGCCTCGTCATTTAAAAGTATGACAAATTTGTCGCCATCAAAGCGGGCCAGGAGTCCTTCGGGGGGCAGGCAGGACTGAATTTTCTGAGCAATCATTTTCAACAGCTCATCACCCGCTTCATAACCGTAACTCTCATTAATACGCTGGAGCTTGAAAATATTGATAAACAGAACAGCCGCGTCGCCGGGAGGCAGGTCATCGCCAAACCTGTCCTCTATCACCTGATAAAAATAATGTTTGTTTGGAAGATTGGTGAGACTGTCAAAATAATTGTAACGTTCAACTTCCTGCTCAAATTTCAGTTCCAGCCCTCTATCGGCACTCAACAACATGATCTTTTGAAGCGCGCCGTTCAATCCTTTGATCGGCAGAAGGCGACAATAAAGTGAACATTCCTGCCCGTCAGGTGTTTTGTACTGCCAATAAAAGTCTTGGGTTTCCTGCGTCCGGCAAACCAGATCCACTTGTTTTTGAAGTTGACCATGGTCCTGCAGCCAAATCAATTCGTCGAGTTTTTTTTCAAGAGGGGTATTTTCGCGGTAACTGAGGATCTTGAGAAGTTCATCATTACAGCAAGAGAAACAGAAATTTCTCTTATTCGCGCAAAGTGTAAGTTCCGCTACGCCATCAGCCAGGCGCCGTTTATTGAAACCGGCATTGTCTCTGACTTTGAAACGCGGCTTGTGATCCCTGAAAAGAAATGGCGCAGCAATCTTGTGCAGCATGCCTGTAGTTTCACCCCATCACAATACGAAGGAAGTTGTATTTGTTATCTTCGCCCCCATAAAGGACAGGGTGAACCCATTCGGTAAATATTTAGTAAAAATCTGTAATTACGAACATCCGCTTGTCGATCCGCAGGTATCGCATTTCAGACATGTACCGTTTCTGACCATGGTGAAGTTTCCGCATTCACCGCAGGCATCACCTTCATATCCTTTCATGCGGGCCTGAACGATCCTGTCGGTGACACTTTCCGTTACCCTTTGGGTGGTGGTCTGCACGACACCGGCATTGACCGCTGTGGTGGTGGTTTCCACGCTTACAGAAGCACTTATAGGGTCGCTTGCGGCCTGTTCACTGGCCTGTCCCTTGGTTTTCGTATTTAACACATACAGATTGCTTTTACGCACATAACCGGTGCTGGCCAGTTCCATCATGCGGTCAAGGTTTTTCCCCGATGCTTCGGCAGAAAACGCCGGTGCAGCGGATGCATCACCGGTGCCAATGGAATCAGGCAGCAGGTCTTCCGGATCCACATGCGCCAAATCATTCCGCCCCAGATAAGAAACGGCCAATTCACGGAAAATATAATCCAGAACAGAGGTGGCCATCTTAATAGCGTCATTGCCAACAACCTGGCCTGACGGTTCAAAACGGGTAAAGGTGAAGGCATCGACATATTCTTCGAGCGGCACCCCATATTGCAGGCCAATGGACAGCGCAATGGCAAAATTGTTCATGAGGCTGCGGAAAGCGGCGCCTTCCTTGTGCATGTCGATAAAGATCTCGCCCAGTCTGCCGTCATCATACTCGCCGGTTCTGAGATAAACTTTATGCCCTCCCACCATGGCTTTCTGGGTATATCCCTTGCGGCGACTGGGCAGTTTTTGCCGTCTGGCTGGTCCTTGCTGTTCGACAATACGTTCGACGATGCGTTCCGCCACAATCCGGGTTTTCTCAGCCTGGGACTTGTCTTCCGCCAGATCGTCTTCCTTGAGCAGGGAAGTATTCAAAGGCTGGCTGAGTTTTGAGCCGTCCCGGTATAGCGCATTGGCCTTCAAGCCCAGCCGCCAGGAGAGCATATAGGCCTTCTTGCAGTCTTCGACAGTTGCCGAGGCCGGCATATTGATGGTTTTCGAAATCGCCCCGGAAATGAACGGCTGGGCCGCCGCCATCATGCGAATATGGCTTTCCGCACTTAAGTAACGTTTGCCGATTTTGCCGCAAGGGTTGGCGCAATCAAAGACCGGCAGATGCTGTTCCTTCAGATGTGGCGCCCCTTCCAGGGTCATGGTGCCGGTACAATACAGATTGGCTTCCTCGATCTGCTTTTTACTGAACCCTAGAGCTTCCAGCATGTTAAAGGACAGATCATTCAGCTGTTCTTCTGAGAAGCCCAGCACATCCCGACAGAAGTCCTTGCCCAGAACCCAGTGATTAAAGGCAAAACTGATATCAAACGCTCCTTTGATATTCTCTTCCAAAATATCCAGCTGTGCTTCGGAGAAACCTTTTTCCTTCAGGCTTTCCGGGTTAATATGCGGGGCGCCATGCAGGGTGCCGTGACCAACCGCATATTTGGCCATTTCATCAATCTGTTTCGGGGTGTACCCCAGTGTTTTCAACGCCTGGGGCACCAGGCGATTGATGATCTTAAAATGTCCGCCGCCCGCGAGCTTTTTGTATTTCACCAGCGCAAAGTCCGGTTCAATGCCGGTTGTGTCGCAATCCATAACCAGGCCGATGGTGCCCGTGGGCGCGATCACCGTGGTCTGAGCGTTGCGATAACCGTGCAGGGTGCCGATTTCCAATGCCTGATCCCAGGCTGCCCCTGCTGCCGTGGCAATTTCAGGGAAGGGGCAATTGACAATATCGAGCGGCACCGGGATGGTCTGTAACTCTTCATAACCATCTGTTTTGCCCCAGGCGGCGCGACGGTGATTGCGGATTACCCGGAGCATAGAATCACTGTTTTTTTCATAGGCTGGGAAACTGCCCAGTTCCCGAGCCATTTCCGCAGAAGTGCGATAGGCCGCTCCGGTCATTAGCGCGGTGATGGCGCCACACAGGGCACGGCCTTCGTCACTGTCATAGGAATAGCCAGAGGCCATGATCAGACCGCCAATATTGGCATATCCAAGACCAAGTGTGCGGAAATCATAGCTGCGCTGGGCAATTTCCTTTGAAGGGAACTGCGCCATCAGCACGGAAATTTCCAGCGCCATGGTCCAAAGACGTACGGCATGTTCAAAAGAGTCCACATCAAAACGTTCCTCGCGCCCGCGGAATTTCATCAAATTGAGTGACGCCAAATTACAGGCCGTATCATCCAGAAACATATATTCGGAACAGGGGTTGGAGGCCCGGATTTCCCCTGATTCGGGGCAAGTGTGCCAATCATTGATGGTGGTATGAAACTGCAATCCCGGATCGGCACATTGCCAGGCCGATAATGCAATATCATCCCACAGCGCCTGCGCCTTGACCGTTTTGGCCACTGAATGGTTGCCCCCCCGGTGAATCAGTGCCCAGTCCCGGTCTTCTTCGACAGCCCGCATAAAATCGTCGGTTACCCGCACAGAGTTGTTGGAGTTCTGCCCGGAAACCGTCATATAGGCTTCAGAATCCCAGTCCGTATCATAGGTTTCAAATTCAATTTCCGTGAAACCTTGTCGGGCGAACTGGATCACCCGCTGGATATAATTTTCCGGTATCATGGCGTTGCGGGCGGCAATAATGGCGGTTTTCAGATGCGGATTTTTATGCGCCTCGTAACGATCCTCTTCGGAGAGGTCTTCCTGCTGGCAGGCGTTCATGACTTCCCTGAGGTGGTTGGCCGTGATTTTGGAGCCAGCCACCAGCGCGGCAACTTTTTGCTCTTCGCGAACTTTCCAGTTGATGAAATCCTCTATATCGGGATGGTCAATATCCACAATCACCATTTTTGCGGCACGCCGGGTAGTGCCGCCGGATTTGATGGCCCCGGCGGCGCGATCGCCGATTTTCAGGAAACTCATCAATCCGGAAGATTTGCCCCCGCCAGACAGAGGTTCGCCTTGCCCACGAATGTTTGAAAAGTTGCTGCCCGTGCCGGACCCGTATTTAAACAGACGCGCTTCACGTGTCCAAAGATCCATAATCCCGCCTTCATTAACCAGATCATCTTCGACGCTCTGGATAAAGCAGGCATGGGGTTGCGGGTGTTCGTAAGCACTCCTGGAGCGGGTTAATTTGCCTGTCTGATAGTCCACATAATAATGTCCCTGAGCCGGACCGTCGATGCCATATGCCCAATGAAGACCGGTATTAAACCATTGAGGAGAATTGGGGGCGCACATTTGTGTAGCCAGCATGTAGCGCATTTCATCAAAAAATGCCCGGGCATCCGATTCTTCCGTGAAATATCCCCCTTTCCAGCCCCAGTAGGTCCAGGTGCCGGCCAGGCGGTCAAACACCTGCTTGGCGCTGCGTTCCGGGCCATATCTTTTCTCTGCGGGCAACGCTTCAAGAGCTTCCTTATCCGCTTCATGCCGCCATAGCCAGCTGGGTACATCGGGCTCCTCAACCGCCTTCAAACAGGACGGCACACCGGCTTTGCGGAAATATTTCTGGGCAATGATATCGGTGGCCACCTGACTCCAGTCCGCCGGCACCTCAATATCTTTCAGCTCGAAGACGATACTGCCATCCGGATTGCGGATTTCGCTATTGGCAGAACGAAAGTCAAGCCCATGATAGGGAGACTGATCTGGTGAAGTAAAACGACGGTTGATTCTCATTCCTGTTCCCCGGAGTCTAGACAATGAAACTTCTGTAACGATGAAACGTCTCTAATTGTGACTTTTCGATGATGATTTCGAGACAAAAGTCTAACCAAGTTCGGTTCCGAATAACAGATTTTTTTCTTATATATTGTGGTTGACGGAAGTTTTGTTTCTATATCTTGTGTCTCGCGAGTCGGAGCACCAAAAGCGTTCCGCCCTTGGTATACGCTGCATCCAGGGGATTGGACCGGAGGCCATAAACATGGGCAGAACAGCAGCCAAGGAGACCGAACAGGACCGTTTTATGGTTGTTCTGTTTGCTTTGTCGCGGTATAGAAGGACAAATCCGGCAGTAGAGTGGAAATTAAGGACATGATATCCCTATTCAAACGTATTTTTACCTGGTGGAATGACAGCACCATTGGCACCATGCTTTTTACCAAAAGAAAAGGCGTCAAGGTTGGAGAGGACAATCAGGGTAATATTTATTACCGGGAAAAAGACGGCGACAAACGCTGGGTCATTTACAAGGGAGAAGTTGAGGCTTCCCGAATTCCGCCTGAATGGCATGCCTGGTTGCATTATACGATTGATGAAACCCCTGTGGAAAATCCGCCGCGGGTCAAGCCTTGGGAAAAAGAACATGAGCCCAACCCAACCGGAACGGTCAAAGCATATTTCCCCAAAGGCAGTCTGTACCGGGAAGGCCGCCGGCCGACAAGCAATGGCGATTATGAGGCTTGGACGCCCAATTAAGCCCCGTTTTTTTTAGAGGATTTTCTGGGAGTATACGAATGCGAAATAACCTGGTGGAAACCCTGATGGGGCTTGTGGTCTTGTTTGTGGCCGGAACATTCCTGTATTTCGCTTATACTCACGCCAATATTGCCAACAATGGCGGATATCTTTTAAAGGCCCGCTTTAATAAGGTGGACGGCCTTTCGGTGGGCAGCGATGTTCGTATCAGCGGCATCAAGGTTGGCACAGTGGTGCGTCAGTTCATTGACCCGGAAAGTTATTGGGCGGTAGTGGAGTTCACCGTGGATCCGTCCATTAAACTTCCGGAAGATACCTTCGCCAAGATTACTGCTGAGGGGCTTCTGGGCGGAAATTATCTGGCCCTTGACCCAGGGGGCAGTGATGAATATCTGCGGGATGGTGACGAAATCCTTGATACTCAAGGGTCTGTTGATCTCCTGGGGCTGCTGGATAAATTTGCCGGATCAGACGATGAATGAGCGTCTTGTAAAAAAGACCGGAATTCTTAGTGACCTGATGATCTTGTTCGTTGCTTTGATGCCCTTATGGCCGATCAATGCTCTTAGCCAGCCCGTGAAGGAATCCCCCTCGATTTTTAAGGAAACTAGAACACCGGTGGCGGTTCTGGGCGCGTTGGACAAGATTACCACTCGCCTATCCAGCATAGAAGCCCGGCAAAATGAAGTGGTCCGCTTCGGCACGCTGGAAATTGTCATGCGCTATTGTCGCAGCACGCCGCCGGAAGAAACCCCGGAAAGCGTGGCTTTCCTGGAAATCACTGATGTCGGCAATGACGCGCAGCGCAAAAAAGTGTTTTCCGGCTGGATGTTTGCCTCCAGCCCGGCCGTCTCGCCTTTGGAACATCCGGTTTATGACATTTGGCTGACCAGTTGCAAAATGGTATCCGGGGATACCTCTAAAGGCAGCGAATAGAAATCACCGGCCCTGTTCAGGGCTTCATTCAGACGTTTTCTGTATTCTTGCCGGGGAATTTCGATGGCCCCGAAACGGGCCAGGTGAGGGGTGATGAACTGGGTATCCAGAAGGCTGTATCCGCCATATCGCAACCGGGCGACAAGATAGACAAGTGCGACCTTGCTGGCATCGCTGACCCTGTGAAACATACTCTCCCCGCAAAAGGCCCCACCGATGGACACTCCATAGAGTCCGCCGACCAGAGTTCCCTGCTGCCAGCATTCCACGGAATGGCAGTACCCCATAGCGAACAGGTCTTCATAAAGACAGATGATATGGTCATTGATCCAGGTGTTTTCCCGTTCGCTACCGGGTATGGTTTCGGCACAAGCCCGGATCACCTGAGGGAAGGCGGTGTCTATGCGTATCTCAAAGGGGGATTTGCGAATCTTTTTGGCCAGTTTCGCCGGGACATGAAACCGGTCCAATGGGAAGATCCCCCGCATTTGGGGATCCACCCAATAGATTTCCTCCGCATCGGCCTGTTCGGCCATGGGAAATATGCCCTGACTATAGGCATGGAGAAGAAGTTCTGCGGAAATTTCGGTCATTTATCCATTGTATTCAGGAAATTCTCCAGCCAATGAATGTCATAAGCTCCATTGACGAAATCACTTTCCCGGATCAGGCGCTGATGCAGAGGAATGGTGGTTTTGATCCCGTCAATGACATACTCTTCCAACGCCCGACGCAACCGCATTAGACATTCGTTGCGGGTTTTGCCATGGACGATCAGCTTGGCGATCATGCTGTCGTAATAAGGCGGGATACTATACCCGCTGTATAACGCGGAATCCACCCGGACCCCAAGCCCGCCCGGGGTATGATAATCGCCGATCCGACCGGGAGAGGGGGCAAAGGTAAAGGGATCTTCCGCATTGATGCGGCATTCAATAGCGTGGCCGGAAAAGGAAATATCTTCCTGTTTGAAGGATAGCGGCAAGCCCGCCGCCACCCGGATCTGTTCGCGCACCAGGTCAATACCGGTGATCATTTCCGTCACCGGATGTTCCACCTGCAAACGGGTATTCATTTCGATAAAATAAAATTCCCCGTTCTCATACAGGAATTCAATGGTACCGGCGCCGACATAACCCAGCCCCTGCACAGCCTTGCGCACAACTTCCCCGATTTTTTCCCGTTCACTGGCATTCAGGGCAGGGGACGGGGCCTCCTCCAGGACTTTCTGATGGCGCCGCTGCAGGGAACAGTCCCGTTCCCCGAGATGCACGGCATTGCCATGTTTGTCCGCAATGATCTGTAATTCAATATGCCTTGGCAGAGTGAGGAATTTTTCCAGATACACGGCATCATCACCGAAGGCGGCCCTGGCTTCCTGTTTGGCGGTGCTAACGGCTTTTTGCAGTTCCTGTTCATTGTGGACCACTTTCATACCGCGTCCGCCGCCGCCGGCAGCAGCCTTTACGATCACCGGATAGCCAATATCCTTAGCGATTTTCATGGCTTCTTTGATATCGCGAATTTCGCCATCAGAGCCGGGCACCACGGGAATGCCCAGCTTCTTGACAGTTTCCTTGGCGGAAATCTTATCTCCCATCAGACGGATATGTTCCGCGGACGGTCCGATAAAGACGATGTTATGTTCTTCAACGATTTCCGAAAATTTATCATTTTCGGATAAGAAACCGTATCCGGGATGAATGGCATCCACACCGGTGATTTCAGCTGCGGCAATAATGGCGGGAATATTCAGATAACTTTCCGCCGAAGGCGCCGGACCAATACAGACACTTTCATCCGCCAGACGCACATGCATGGCGTCTTCATCGGCCACGGAATGAACGGCAACGGTATGAATGCCCATTTCCCGGCAGGCGCGATGAATGCGAAGAGCAATTTCGCCCCGGTTGGCAATAAGCACTTTATCAAACATCAGGAAAAGGCCTTTATTCAATGATCACCAGAGGTTCGCCATATTCAACGGGTTGCCCGTTTTCCACCAGAATCTGCGTGACAGTACCGGATTTGGGCGCATGAATATGGTTCATGACTTTCATGGCTTCCACAATCAACAGGGTATCCCCGCTGTTCACCCGGTCTCCCACTTTGATATAGGGATCGGCTCCTGGTTCCGGAGCTACATAGACAGTTCCCACCATGGGCGAAGTGACGGCACCGGGATGGGAACTCAGATCACTGCCGGCGCTGCTCTCAGCTGTGGGGGCGGCGGGCGCAGCAGCAACAGGAGCAGGAGCCACCGGTGCCGCTGCTGCAACAGCGGTTGCGGTGCGGGCTACACGAATTTTTCGTTCGCCGTCCTCAACTTCGATTTCGGTCAGGTCCGTTTCATTAAGCAGTGCTGCCAGATCGCGAATAAGTTCCTGATCGACGTGCATTTTTGACATCTGATGTAAATCCTTCGTTCTTTCTGATCTTATTGTTTTTGTGCGGTTATATCCGCCAGAGCGTCAAGCGCCAACAGATATCCCCGGCTCCCAAAGCCGCAGATTATCCCCCGGGAAGCCGGTGAAATATAAGAATGATGACGAAAATCCTCACGCTTGAAGATATTCGACAGATGAACTTCAATAATGGGCAGATTCACAGCAAGCAATGCATCCATGATGGCAATAGAAGTGTGCGTATAAGCGCCGGCATTAATGATAATGGCCTGTGCGCTCTCGCGCGCCTCGTGAATCCAGTCAATGATTTCGCCTTCTTGATTGCTTTGGCGAAAATCAACCTGCCAGGGTGTTGCGGAAGCATGCGTTTTCAGACGGTGCTCAATATCTTTCAGGCTTTCGCGACCATAAACTTCCGGCTCACGGCTGCCGAGAAGATTCAGATTGGGCCCATTGATGACCATGACAGTCTTCTTTGAGGTATTCGTCATAAAACAGTCCGTTTGTTTTATTTTGCCTGCTGCATTATTGCTGTGATCGTTCTATATAATGCCTTATACCCCGTTTGGAAATAGGAATTGTCTCTGGGGTCATGCCTCTTCTGGGCCGGGACGGTTCAAGGGCGATTGATTTGCCTGAAACCATTTGCGAACTATAGAGGATTGCTTTAATCCTGCATAGTACTTAAGAAGAAAAAGGGACAGACTTTGATTAACATAATCATTAACGGTGACCCCCACAAAGTCGAAGCAAATCAGGATCTTTACTGCCTCTTGGAAAATCTGGGTATTGATCCGTCAAAAGTTGCCGTCGAAAGAAACCTGGAAATCGTTCCCCGCTCCACATATCAGGATGTGATGATCAGGGAAGGGGACAAACTTGAAATTGTGCATTTTATAGGTGGTGGAAAAAGTGTCTGACAGTTTTGTAATTGCCGGCAAGGAATATACCTCCCGTCTGATTGTCGGGACCGGGAAATATCGTGACTTTGAACAAACCGCCGAGGCCGTAACGGCTTCCGGTGCCGAAATCGTTACAGTGGCGGTGCGCAGGGTGAATATCATGGACCCCGGAAAGCCCATGCTGGTGGATTATCTGGATCCCAAAAAGATCACCTATCTGCCCAATACCGCAGGCTGTTTTACGGCAGAAGAAGCCGTTCGTACCCTGCGCCTGGCGCGGGAAGCCGGGGGATGGAAGCTGGTCAAGCTGGAAGTTCTCGGGGATCAGAAAACCCTGTATCCCAATATGCCGGAAACCCTGAAAGCGGCTGAAACGCTTATTGCCGAAGGATTTGATGTGATGGTGTACTGCAATGACGATCCGATCCAGGCCAAGGTGCTGGAAGAGATGGGCTGTTGCGCCATTATGCCGTTGGGTGCGCCCATCGGCTCGGGGCTGGGCATTCAAAACCCGGTGCAGATTCGACTGATTGTGGAACAGGCCAAAGTGCCGGTGCTGGTGGATGCAGGGGTTGGAACAGCGTCTGACGCCGCCGAGGCCATGGAACTGGGCTGTGACGGCGTATTGATGAACACCGCCATCGCCGAGGCCAAGGATCCGGTCCGCATGGCCCGAGCCATGAAGCTTGCGGTGGAAGCCGGTCGGGATGCCTATCTTGCTGGGCGCATGCCGCGCAAAATGTATGCCGATCCGTCCTCGCCGCTTGCAGGCCTGATTTAGAGTGAATTGTGCAGAGGTTGGCTCAATTCACTCTAGGCTTCATCTGCGCTGAGAGCCCCAAGAAGTTGACAAAACATAATGTCCCTCCAGAAAAAGTTCGGGAGGGACATCGCATTTGTTGATATTGCAAGCCTTAATCTGTCAGCGAGAGGCCTTTTGCGGTACGTCCTTGCGCGCCTTGGCGACAGTTTTCTTCAACTCTTCATAAGGCAGGGCTCCTGGAATAATGGTGTTCCCAATAATAAAAGCTGGCGTGCCGGTAATATTCAGCGCCCGGGCCAGGGCAGTATTTTCCTCTATGGAACGGCTGATGGCCGGATCTGTCATATCGACGGCAAGCTTCTGCTCATCAAGGCCTACATTACGCGCGATGGAAAAAATAAGCTCTTCATCCAGCGGCTTGCGGTTTTTCATCAGAGCCTTATGGAATTCTTCATATTTTCCCTGTCGGATTGCCGCCAGTGACGCCTTGGCCGCCGTTACCGAGGATTCCGCCAGAATGGGAAATTCCTTATAGATGATGCGCAGGCCCTTATCCTCTTTCAGCAACCGGTTCACTGTGGACATCGCCTTCTTGCAATAACTACAGTTGTAATCAAAAAATTCGATAATGGTGAGATCCCCATTGGGGTTGCCGCCCACATAGCTGATCCCATCATTATAAAGCGGTTCGTGGTACTGGGCCAGAACGTGAGCGATCTGACGGGAACGCAAAATGTCAATCGCTTCCGGAATGATTTCCGGATTTTCCAGGATATACTGTCGCACGACGTCACGAATTTGTTCTTTTTGCACGTCCGTAAAACCAGATGTGTCCGCTTGGGCTTCTGCCGGCTTTAATGACAGTCCGATGGTTAAAACCACACAGATTGGCAGGAAAACCGTCAAAAATATTCTTGTATGTTTCATCAAAGTTCCCTGAATTTAGGATCGTTTATCGGGCCGCCCTGCTGGGGACGGCCGTTTGGTGTATAGTTATGTTCAATTGCCCCGATTCTTGCCTGCTTTATCTTTGCCTTGGCCGTCTTTTTCATCCGGCAGAGGCGGCAGATCCTTGCCCCGGCCCTGGGCTTCCAGATTGGCGCGCGTAACGAAAAGAATATCCTGGGCCCGAAGCCATTGCGGCGTATTTTTCGGCAACAAGTCCACGGCGTGTTTGGCATTGACCATAGCGCCGCGAATATTGCCACTCAACAGAAATCGTTCGGCAGTGGCATAGCGGGTCATGGCATCATTGCCCATACGATGATAGGCCACGGAAGCCTGATGCCAGGCAAAGGCATTGTTCGGGTCGCGCGACAGGGCGTATTCCAGGCTTTCTATGGCTTCCGGCAGATAATCATTATTTTCCGTCGCAATCAGAGCCTGGGCAAAGGCTACGCGGATCAAAGGCTCTTCCGGTAAATTTTTCACAGCCATGCGATAGGCAGGAATGGCTTCTTCAATTCGCCCGTTTTCAAACAGAATTTGGCCCTTTGTTTCATAAAAATAGGGGTCCTGCGGCGCTGAGGCGATCAGGGCGTCGACTTCCTGCAGCGCTTTTTCCACCTGATGCATCTTGTGATAAGCAAAGGTTCGGGCGTACCGCGCATAAAGGCTTTGATCCTCTGGTGGATATTTGTTCAACGTCGCATACCCCGGCTTCAGATACCCGTATAATTTGGCCTGAAGGCGCTTGAACTCAGTCTCGATTGTTGGGTCAGGTGCTTTCCCGTAATAAGGCGACGTGGTGACGCGTTGCCTGAGCCGGGCAACTCGTTCAACGCTGACCGGGTGAGTCCGAGCATAGGGATCCTGCTGATAGGAACTCAACAGTTCCTGATCACCAAGATGATCGAGAAAATCAATCAGGCCTTCTCCGCTTTGTTCGGTTTTTTCAAGAAGTGTCAGTCCCGCTTGGTCGGCGGCAGATTCTTGGGTGCGGCTGTATTTCAGGAAGGTCCGGGTTCCGAGGTGCTGTCCGCCCATCATCAGCGCCATGCCCGCATCCCCCGACCCTGCGGCAATAGCCGCTGCCCCGAGAATGGCTCCGAGAAGCGTCATGGCCGTCGCCCCCTTAAGGCCATCCGTAAATCGGGTCAGGTGCCCCCCGGTGATATGCCCGGTTTCATGGGCCAGAACACCGATTACCTGATTGGAATTTTCGGCCGCAATCAGCAGTCCGGAGTGAATAAAAATATTCTGTCCGCCGGCCACGAAGGCATTCAGGGTGTTATCGTTAATGAGATAGGTCCTGACAGAACCTGGATCCAGTTCCGCTGCAACAAACAAGGGTTCCGCCATATTGCGAATATATTTTTCGATTTCCGCATCCCGTAAAATTGCCAGACCGCCACGTCTTTGCGCATGGGCCATGGGGCTCATCACGAAAGACAAAACAAGCAGAACGCTCAGAATTCTGTAAAACCCGCCAGGGCGATGAAAAAAGCTCATGACGTCAGATTATTTTCCACCTTTCGCAGCGTCAAATGAAAAGCCTGATTTCTCAGAATAAAGGACTTTCCTGTATGCCGGATGAACAACATCCTTGTCGGAAATCTTATGTAAAAAAATAAGGCCCGAAAATGTCCGGGCCTTATATTTAAGAGAAAAACCGTTTCTTTCAATCACCAAAGGCGCGCTGCCACCATCCTTTTTTACCAGAACCGGACTTTTTCTTGTCTTCTTTGGTATCCTTACCCACTTCGATGACATTGACATAAGGAGACGGAGTTGGGGAAGGTGTCTCGGCTTCGGCTCCTTCTGCCGCAGGTGAGGGGGCATCGACCTGTTCTTTCTCCTTATCCCGTTCGCGTTCACTTTGGTCGGCGTCCTTTTCGGGTGCCGCCATCGGCTGTTGCTCTGCCCCCTTCTCTTCAGAAGGCGCATTTGCAATAGCCGCCTCCTGAGAGTCAGGTTCAGTGCTTTTGGCCGCTGTCTTTGTGCGACGGGGACGGCGGCGGCGTTTGGGTTTTTCCTCTTCTGCCGGTTTTGTTTCTTCGGCTTTTTCCGTTTCTTCCACAGTTGGGGCTTCTGCCAGAGCCGTTTTTTCGGCCCCCGTATCCTCTCCCCCTTCTTCTATCTGCGGTTTTTCCTCACTCACCTCGGCCTTTTTCCGGGCGCGGGAAGAACGACGGCGGGACCGTTTCTCGCTTTTAGGGGCAGTATCCTCCTGAACGGTTTCCTCAGAGGTCACCTCCGCTGAAGCGGTTTCCGGATCGCTGATTTTTTCTTTCTCAGCTGAAGTCTCGTCCTGAGCCGGCTGTTCCTGAGTTTCCTTCATCTCGACGGCAGCAGCTTTATCCTTACGGCTCCGTCTGCGGGAACGCCGCTTGCGACGGCGTTTGGGTTGCTGGTCGCCTTCTTCTTCACTGCGGCTTACATCCTCTTCACTCACATCCGCCAGAGTAGGTGTGGGCACCGCAGCTCCAAGCTGCAGGGAGTTCCGCGCTTCGGTCTTCATGGCGCCGCCATCTGTGCGTTCCAGACGATAGCCATTTTCTGTCAGACTTTCGTCAATGGAAATTCCGATGGAGAAGCCATAGCGGTTTTCCAGTTCAAGAAGTTGCTGGCGTTTATTATTCAGAAGGTAGATGGCCACATCGGCCGGCAGATAAACCACAATACTGCTGCTGCGGTTGCGGATCCCTTCTTCTTCGATAACCCGGATGATATGCAACGCCTGGGAATCAACGGAACGAATGGTGCCAATGCCTTCACAATGGGGGCAAACGCGGGTGCTGGATTCAAGAACACCGGGCCGCAGACGCTGCCGGGACATTTCCATCAGCCCAAAGCTGCTGATCCGACCGACCTGAATGCGGGCGCGATCGGCTTTCAGGCATTCTTTCATTTTCCGTTCCACAGCACGGATATTGCCACGGTCCTCCATATCAATGAAGTCGATGACAATCAGCCCGGCCATATCCCTGAGGCGCAGCTGTCGGGCAATTTCTTCGGCTGCTTCCAGATTGGTCTTGGTCGCCGTTTCCTCGATATTGTGTTCTTTGGTGGCCTTGCCGGAGTTCACATCAATGGAAACCAGCGCCTCCGTAGGATTAATGACAATATACCCACCCGACCTAAGCTGGACAGTGGGGTTATACATGGAGTCCAGATGGTTCTCCACCTGGAAGCGCTGAAACAACGGGATTGTATCCTGATAATGCTTGACCTTCTTGGCATGGCTTGGCATCAGGAGTTTCATAAAATCCTTTGCCGTTCTGTAGCCGTTTTCCCCTTCCACCAGCACTTCGTCGATCTCACGGGTATAGAGGTCACGGATACTGCGCTTGATTAGGTTACCTTCTTCATAAATCAGCGCCGGGGCGATGGACTTCAGGGTCAGATCCCTGATCCCTTGCCACATCCGATTCAGATAATCATAATCGCGCTTGATTTCCAGCTTGGTCCGGTTGTATCCGGCTGTACGAATAATACACGCCATGCCTTCGGGCATATTGAGTTCAGCCAGCAGGGTTTTCAGACGCTTGCGGTCCTTGGCGCTGGAAATCTTCCGACTCACGCCGCCGCCATGGAGCGTATTGGGCATCAAAACACAATACCGCCCAGGCAAAGACAAATAAGTGGTCAGCGCCGCCCCCTTGTTGCCCCGTTCTTCTTTGACCACCTGAACCAGGATTACTTGACGTTTTTTGATAACTTCCTGGATTTTGTATTTGCGTCGCAGCCGCCGCGCCATTTGCAGGCGGATCCGGGCTTCTTCTTCTTCGTCATCTTCGTGTAGGGATTCGACGATTTCGGCCTCGTCCGGGTCCGCGCCGTTTTCATCGTTTTCCGTATCCTCGGAAATGGTTTTGGCGCCATCGGAGTCTAATGCCGCGCCAGTGTCACCAGCAGGCGTTTCCGTGTCCGCCACATCCTGCTCAAGGATATCGGCGTTGGCTTCCGATTCTTCGGCGATCAGGGCCTGTCGGTCTGCGACCGGAATCTGGTAATAGTCAGGGTGAATTTCGCTAAATGCCAGAAAACCGTGACGATTGCCGCCATAATCAACAAAAGCGGCCTGCAGTGACGGCTCAACCCGGGTTACCTTGGCAAGATAGATGTTTCCTTTAAGGGGTTTGCGAGCGGCGGACTCATAATCGAACTCCTCCACTCGGTTTCCACGAACGATGGCCACACGGGTCTCTTCTTCGTGTGATGCATCGATTAACATACGTATCGGCATTAAAATGTACTCCATCGCAAAGACCGCTCAAGCTTGGCTGAAACAAGGGGTTCCGCAAGCGTGCTGGTCTTGTGCTGTTATATTTTTGATTGGGAAAAACTGTGTCCACAGCATACCCCGGCCAGTGGAGCCCGGAGAACAGGGAGAGGGGCCTTAATGATGTAAAAGAGGCCTGCTGTTCCCTGTCGTTTCTGTGTCTGTGTACACTAAAAATCATGTGTTCTTAACTGTGTTATGTTTTATTAAAACATTGTTGTCCCGCACTCGGCGGTCTGTCATGCCGACAGCGCCGTTAAGGAATACAGTCACCTGAAATTCCTCTTTGGCGGGAACATATCATGTCATTTGGCAGCGTTCCCAGAATGTTCAATGACATCTACAGGAGTCCCAAATTGACATGGTTTAACATAATCCTCACTTTCGCCCTATACAATAGGGAATATTTAAAACGACGAAAAAACTTTAGACCAACGGCATTTTATATTAAAACTAACAGTCAGAATGGACCAACATCACATTAAGTATCGGGCAGAAAATGCGTTTTTACAGAATGAAGATTCTGGTTTTGCTAATCCTGGCGCATCTGGGGGGGTGACAGGGTTTTCTGCACCGGCGCAGGCCGCCATTCCCGAAGTGACAGAAGCGCGGATCGGAAGCAACCAGACCCGCACCCGTTTTGTTCTCGAACTGACTGGTAAAGTTGGATTTTCCATATTTACGCTGGCAGATCCCAACCGGGTGGTTGTTGATCTTGATGAGGTGGACTGGAAAATCGGCCCGGGGGGAAACGAAGGGGAAGGGCTGATCGACCGGTATCGTTATGGCCTGTTCAAACCCGGCACCTCGCGTATTGTGCTTGACGTTACCGCCCCGGTTAAGGTGGACAAAGCCTTTATCCTGCCGCCCAAAGGTAAATATCCGCACCGCCTGGTCATTGATTTGAAAAAAACCAGTGTAAAAAATTTTGTTGCCGGAGTGAGGAAACCTACGCCCATCAAAAAGACAGTGGCCACACGCCCACCCGAAGACATTGTGGATGATATCCGCGCCCAGCGCCAAAAAAAGCTGATTGTGATTGACCCCGGCCATGGTGGACACGACCCCGGCAATTTGGGTATTCCCGGCAAAACCAAATACCCGGAAAAGACTGTAACTCTTTTTGCCGCCCAGGCCCTAAAAAGAGAATTGGAAAGAACCGGGCGCTATGAGGTGATCCTGACCCGGGATCGGGATATTTTCCTCAATCTGCGGGCCCGCCCCAGGATCGCCCATGTCCATCAGGCCGATCTGTTTATTTCCATCCATGCCGATGCCATTAAGGATAGGCGAGTGAGGGGGGCGACGGTTTATACGTTGTCGGAAAAAGCCTCAGACCGCGAGGCCGCTGCCCTAGCTCGACGGGAAAACAAATCGGATATTATCGCGGGCATCGACCTGGAGGCCGAAACCGATGAGGTGCAAACCATTCTGATTGATCTTCTGCAACGGGAAACCATGAATTTGTCAAGTCGTCTGGCCGCAGAAATCGTACCCCAGTTAAAACGCGTGGTCACCGTGCGCACCCGCCCGCACCGCACCGCCAATCTGGCAGTTCTCAAGGGGCTGGATGTGCCTTCCGTCTTGATCGAACTGGGCTATCTCACCAATGAAACGGACGCCCGTCTGCTGATGCAGAAGGAAACGCAACAAAATATCGCTCGGTCTTTGGTGCGGGCCATTGACCGTTATTTTCAGAAAAACTTTGTTGCTTATTAGACTGTGTCCTATACTTTGCCAGAGGCGAACAATCTGGTAAGTTCCCGGCCAAAGGGGGAGTTAAAATCATATTGGCCATAATGGCCATAGAGCTGACATATTCGCGAATTAGGGTCAACTCAGGATTTGAACCGGGTGATTTATTTAGAGCCTGGTGATGATGCATAGGATTATGCTTGACTAGTATGTTAAAAAGCAAAAAATTCTGGATCAACCTGCTTGGGGCTACGACGGCTTTGATTCTTCTGGGATCAATTCTGGCCGCGGGGATCGGGATATATATTCTGACGACCTATGGACGGGAATTGCCGGATTACCATCAGCTGGCCGATTATGAGCCGCCGGTCGTGAGCCGCATTTATGCCGGCGATGGAAGTTTGCTTGCCGAATATGCCCGCCAGAAACGTCTGTTTGTGCCGATTTCTGCTATTCCCCCCAAACTGATCCAGGCTTATTTGTCTGCCGAGGATAAAAATTTCTATACCCATGGCGGTATAGATTATCTCGGGCTGATGCGGGCCGTTCTGGTTAACATCAAAAACAGCCTGTCTGATCGCCGACCTGTGGGCGCCTCTACCATCACCCAACAGGTGGCCAAAAACTTCCTGCTATCGGGAGTGATCAGTTATGAGCGCAAGATCAAGGAGGCCATCCTTGCCTATCGTATCGAGCGCGCTTTCAGCAAAGACAAAATTCTCGAACTTTATCTAAACGAAATTTACCTGGGTGCAGGATCATATGGGGTGGCCGCCGCCAGTCTGTATTATTTCAACAAGGCGCTGGATGAATTGGCGCTTGAGGAAATGGCATATCTGGCGGCCTTGCCCAAAGCCCCCAACAATTACCACCCGGTACGCAATTATGAGGCGGCTGTGGGGCGGCGCAACTGGGTGCTAAACCGAATGGCCGAAGAGGGATACATCACAGAAGAGGAAGCCAGGGCGGCCAAAGCCAAGCCTCTGGTTATTCAAAAGCCGCAAAAAACTAACATTTTCAAGGCGGAATATTTTACTGAAGAAGTCAGGCGCGAACTGAAAAGTCTTTATGGGGACAAGGAACTGTATGGCGGCGGACTGTTTGTGCGCACCACGCTTTCCCCCCGTCTTCAGGCCATTGCCGAACGTGAACTGAAAAAGGGCCTCATCGCTTATGATCGTCGTCACGGGTATAAAGGCCCCCTGCGGCGTCTTGGCGCCTCCGACGATTGGCTGGCGGAACTAAACAAAATGGAGGTGTCCCTGGGGATGGACAGCTGGCAGCTTGCGGTGGTCCGTGAGGTCACGAAGACCGAGGCGTCTATCCTGACCCGGGACGGCACTTTGGGCGTAATCCCCCTGGAAGAAGTCAAATGGGCTCGCCGGTGGCTGAAAGGCGAATATCTCGGCCCGAAAATCAAGGCCGTGACCGAAGTTTTGACGCCCGGTGATGTGATTATTGTGGAACCGGTCCGTTCCGATGCCGGGAGAGATAAAAAAGACGAAAATGCGCCCTTCGGGACTTATGGTTTGCGGCAGATTCCCGAAATCAACGGCGCCATTGTAGCCATGGACCCCCACACCGGACGAGTGCTCGCCATGTCAGGCGGTTTTGATTATCGCCTGAGTGAATATAACCGCGCCACACAGGCCATGCGCCAGCCGGGTAGTGCCTTCAAACCGTTTGTTTATGCTGTTGCTCTGGACAAAGGGTTCACGCCCTCAAGCCTGATCCTGGATGCCCCCTTTGTGATGGAGCAGGGCCATGGGCTTGGCAAATGGAAACCCAAAAATTCCAGCGATAAATTTTATGGCCCGAGCACCCTGCGGCTGGGGCTTGAAAAATCCCGCAACCTGATGACCGTGCGCCTGGCCCAATACATCAAAATGGACGGCATCGTGGACATTGCCAGCCGCATGGGCATTAATCCGCGCTTAAAACCCATGCTGTCCATGGCACTGGGCGCAGGGGAGACAACATTGATGCGTCTTACCGCGGCCTACGGCATGATTGTCAATGGTGGCAAGAAAATCACCCCGACCCTGATTGACAAAATTCAGGATCGTTGGGGAGAAACCATTTTCCGGCATGATCAGCGCCCGTGTCCCAACTGCCTCGCCCAGGAATGGCGCTGGCAGGAAGAACCCAAGCTGCCGGACCAGCGCAAACGTGTTCTGGATGAAGTGACCGCTTATCAACTTGTTTCCATGCTGGAAGGAGTGGTACAGCGGGGCACCGGGATACGGATCCGGGCCCTGGGCCGTCCGCTGGCGGGAAAAACCGGCACATCGAATGACAGTTTCGATGCCTGGTTTATCGGATTTTCCCCGGACCTGGTCGTGGGGGTCTTTGCCGGTTTTGATACACCACGCTCCCTGGGGCGGGGTGAAGAAGGGTCCAGCATTGCCGTACCTATTTTCCGGGATTTCATGAAAGCCGCGCTTCAGGACGCTCCCCCCATTCCGTTCCGCGTCCCCCCGGGGTACGGCTGGTCCGCGTCAACCCCAAAACCGGACTTTTGGCTCAGGCCGGGGAAAAGAATACAATCCTCGAAGCTTTCCGACAGGGGACTTTTCCCACAAAAAATGCAGAAGTTCTTGACGGATTAAATTCTCTGGTGCAAACAAAGACAAAAATCACCACCGGGACCGGTGGGATTTACTAACTCTTTGAAATATAAGACCTATAGACGTAGTAGTTAAAAAAGAGTCGAAAAAAATGAAAGCCGAAACCCAACATCATGTTGACAAAATCAAGCAGTCTCTCGCACTGCTGAGGAGGCATCTTTGACTGGGATGTCGCCCTTGACAGACTGGAAGAGTTAAACGCGCTCGCCGAAGACCCCAATCTCTGGGACAATCCTGACAATGCCCAGAAACTGATGCAGGAACGCACAAAACTGGATCAGGCCATATCCCTATGCCGTGAGGTGGAACAGGAGCTCAATGATAATATTGAGCTTATTGAACTGGGCGAAATGGAAGGCGACGAAGAGGTGGTTGCCGAAGCCGAAAAAGCCATCGAAAAGCTGACGGAAAGGGCTGGGGAACTGGAATTCCAAACCCTGCTCAGCGGTGAGGCCGACAGCAATGATACCTATCTGGAAATCCATTCCGGCGCCGGCGGTACGGAAAGCCAGGACTGGGCCAGCATGTTGTTGCGCATGTATACCCGTTGGGCCGAACAGCATGGCTTCAAGGTGGAGGTGATCGAATATCACGCCGGCGAAGAGGCTGGAATCAAGTCGGCCACCTTGCTGATCAAAGGCGAAAATGCCTATGGCTGGCTGAAAACCGAAAGCGGCGTGCATCGGCTGGTGCGTATTTCACCGTATGATTCCAATGCCCGCCGCCATACCAGCTTTGCCAGCGTCTGGGTTTATCCCGTGGTGGATGATAATATTGACATTGAAATCAATGAAAGCGACCTGCGTATTGATACATACCGGGCTTCAGGCGCCGGCGGACAGCATGTGAACACCACAGACAGTGCGGTGCGTATCACCCATATCCCAACCAATATCGTGGTCCAGTGTCAAAACGATCGGTCCCAGCACAAAAACCGCGCTACGGCGATGGCTATGCTGAAAGCCCGTTTGTACGAAGCCGAGTTGCAACGGCGCGAAGAGGCCGCCAATGCGGAAAACGCCGCCAAAACCGAAATCGGCTGGGGGCATCAGCTGCGGTCTTACGTGTTGCAGCCTTACCAGATGGTCAAGGACTTGCGCACTGGCGTCGAGAGCGGGCAGCCCGACAAGGTATTGGATGGAGATCTTGACCCGTTCCTTACGGCCGCTCTTGCCGCCCGTGTGCATGGCACCACCAAAGAGGTCGAAGACATTGATTGAGGTGTGATTGCTGAGGCGCGAATTTCTGGTTACATATGGAAAAGTCAGAAATCAAAACAACAAAAAGCCCTCTCCTGCATTGGGGAGGGCTTTTTAATATCTCACTTTAAGTAATACGTTTAAGCGCTTTTCTGCTCAGCCGGTTTGCCTTCCAGAGGCTTGACTTTGGGATCTGTTGTTTTGGGGCTAACATTCCCGGCCTGCACCGGGTTTTCCTTATGGCTCAAATTGCCTTCGATAAACGCGCCGGCTTCCACGCTCAGGGTCTCATGCATAATATCGCCTTTGACCTTGGCGGTTTTTTCAAGGCGGATATTACGCCCTTTGATCTGGCCGGAGACCGCCCCTTTGATAATCACATTATTGGCAATGACGGACCCGTTCACGGCGCCATGCTCCCCGATAGTCAGGGAATCGCTTCTCACATCTCCTTCGACGGTACCATCAAGCTGTATTTCACCATGTGTGGTAATGTCGCCGGAAATGGTTACATCTGAACCGATGATAGAGGGAGCGGAATTGGGGGCTGGTTTCATATTTCTCACTTCGTTAACTTGTGGAACGTCTGTCGTAGTCTTGTCGTTGGATCTTGAGAACATCTTCTGCTGCCTTGAATAGCTTCAAAGGGTTGATAGCCTTGCCGTTAAACCAGATTTCATAGTGGAGATGCGGACTGGTGCTGCGTCCGGTGCTGCCCATCAGTCCGATTTCCTGATCCATGGAAACCTGCTGGCCACGTTTCACCTTTATCTTCGAAAGATGGCCATATCGTGACTTAAATCCGTTTCCGTGATCAATTTCGATAAAATTGCCATAGGCGCCGTTGCGCCCGGCCTTGGTCACCACGCCGGCGGCTGTGGCATAGATGGGGGTTTTCCACCATCCTGCCATATCCACGCCGTAATGGCGCGCCCAGGTCTTCTTGAATGGGTCCTTGCGCACGCCGAAACCGCTGGAAATATAATATTTACGTACTGGCTTGGTGACCGGCATGTTTTGGATTGCAGCTTCCAGATCAATAAGACGGTTGTAATGCGCTTGCAACCGGGCAAAGGGCTCATCCGGCAACATTTCCGCATCAATATGATCCGAAAATACGATCAGCGGGCCGCCCTGACCGGACAGGACGGGCGCCTCCGCCAGGAGGGAAGGGCGGTCCTTGATGACTTCGATGAGCCTATCGCTGGGCACCCCCGACTTTTCCAGCGTTTTATCAATATAATCAAGCTTGGCGGCGATTTTTCGAATCATGACTTCCGCAAAATTACGCTGCTGTTGCTCCAGGCGTTTCAGGTTAAAGCTCAGGTCACGCAGTTCTTCGTTGCGCGCGGCAAACTCAGCTTCCTGGTGCGGGGAGCCGAACTCAAAGGAAATTGTCTGTTCGGTATTTTCCTCGCCAGCAGGCAATTGGGGGTCATGCTCTTGCCCCTGTCCTTCCAATGTCTCCTGCATGGGCAGGATCCCCAGGGCTTTTTCCGTTTCCATCAGCTGCTGAAGATAAATTTGCCGTTGTTCAAGGTTGCGAGCCGTTTCCTCAATATCGGACTTGAGGGTATTAAACTGTTGTTCCATCAGTTCATACTGGCGCAGAGCTTCACGCACTTCTGCATCCTTGGCGGCAAGGATTTTGGATTCCATTGTGACAAAAACAGAGGCGAAAACAAGCCAGCAGGCCAGACCGAAAAGGCCGGCTGCGATCAAAAGCTGTGTGCGTTCAGAGAGGGTGACAAAACGAACGACGCCATTGGTCCTGAAATACATCTGGCGTTCAGGAAAATATCTGGCGCTTAACTCTCTCAGCTTTTTGGCAAACTCTCGAATGGTTTCTTCCTCTGTTTGCTGGCCCTGTTCATTTGCCCCGTATTTTGAGCCTAATCTTGTTAGAGTCCTTATTTTATACGCCGCATTTCATACCAAAAGGTAAAATAATGCAACGGTTTTTAAATATCAATTCCGCGAAAGCGGCAGATAAAATTCTTCCTGCAAACCGGCCGCATCACGCGCCGCCGTGTTAAACGGCGGTTTCAGGGCGCCTTTGAAATGGGTTTTGACCAGATGATGGTATTGTTTTTTGGGGCAAACACCGTCCTGCTCACAAAGATAAGTGAACCAGACCCATCCCGCCCTGACATGACTGACTTCTTCTTCATAAATGACTTTAAGGGCCGCTGCGCTCTTAGCATCGTTAAATCTCTCCAGACGTCGAATCATGGCCGGCGTCACATCCAGCCCCCGGGCCTCCAGGACCAGGGGCACAATCGCCAACCGCGCCATCAGATCATGGCGGGTATCATAGGCAGCCTGCCACAGCCCGTCATGAGCGGGCAGGGCACCGTAAAAAGCGCCAAGAGCCCGCAACCGTTCCTCAATCATCATAAAATGGCGGGCTTCATCATCGCCGATGCGCACCCAGTCATCCGTGAAGGGGCGCGGCATAACATGGGAAAACCGTGCCACCAGATCCCAAGCCAGATCAATGGCGTTAAGTTCGATGTGAGCCACGGCATGGAGCAGGGCAATCCGGTTCTCCAGACTGCCGCCTTTGCCTCGTTTGGGCATTTCTCTGGGAAGTCTCAGCTCCGGTTTGGGCGGGCGGGCAGGACGATCATCGGGAAACGCCCGGGGCCCAAAATCAAGCTTTCCCGTCTGCCACAGATTGGCCATATGGCGACTGACTTGCGCTTTTTGTGTGGCATCCGTCGTACGCAATACCCGGCACGCGGCCGCCCCGATATTTTCTGGATCAGTCATTGTTAAAAATTCAGAGCGCCTTCAGCGTGTCCAGAACCTCCTGGGCATGACCTTTCACCTTGACCTTACGCCAGATATTGCGAATGATCCCGTCCGCATCAATCAGAAACGTCGTGCGCTCAATGCCCATATATTCCCGGCCATAGAGTTTTTTCAGGACCCACACCCCGTAATCCTCACACAGGGTGCCCTGCTCATCAGACAGCAGTTTTACCTTCAGATCCTGTTTGGCGATAAAATTCTGATGACGTTTAATGCTGTCTTTGGAAACCCCAAGGATCACAGCATTTTGCGCCTCAAACTGATCTTTCAGGGCCGAAAAATCCTTGGCTTCGGTTGTACATCCCGGGGTGCTGTCTTTGGGGTAAAAATACAGCACCACATTCTTTCCGGCAAAATCCACCAAAGATACCGTTTGTCCCGTTTCGTCGGGGGCGGTGAAATCAGGGGCCTTCTGTCCAACTTCCAGCATCGCAACAGGTCCTCATCATTTAACTGTTTTTCATTACATTCATGTCACAGGATTGCCCAGCGGCGTCACCGGGTCCGGTGGTACCATTTCCGCCGCCGGTTTGCCAATCATTTCCTGATAAAGATTAAAAACAAAATCCTGGGCCTGGCGCAAGTTTTCTTCCAGTTCTTTCATGGATCCGCATCCCGTGCGTTTCAGCAAAAGCTGTTGCAGGGCACGGGGTTTATCTTCACTGCGCGACGCGCTGCCTACACATAGACGCAGCAGCATCTGTACCGTTTGTTGCAGCAATGTGATTTCTTTGAGCTTTTGCGCCGTCTCCGGCGCCATAAGACCAGCTGCTGACAGATTGTCCATGAAATCCACTAGATGTACGGCCAGAATATCCGGCTTGTCCGCCGCATGTTTGAGCAGAAGATACTGGCAAATAAACTCAATGTCGACCAAGCCCCCCGGGTATGTTTGATGGCCCAGATATTGTCCGTCCCAAATTCCTCGCGCAAGCGGTTGCGCATTTTTGCCACCTCGAACAGCAGATTATCCTGCTCACGGTTTTTATGAGACAGAATACGGGTAATGGCTTTGTCAATTTTGACCTTGAGATTCGCGGAGCCGGCGATGACCCGGGCCCGGCTCAAGGCCATATGTTCCCAGGTCCAGGCTTTGCTTTCCTGATATTCCTCAAAAGTTTCCAGGGTTACTGCGATAGGTCCCGCATTCCCCGAAGGGCGCAGACGCATGTCAATCTCATATAACGTGCCCTCCGCCGTCATGGCGGTGATAGCGTTGATAAAGTTCTGGCTGAATCGGGCATAATAATGATTAAGACTGAGTGATTTTTTCCCGTCCGAAAAAGCTCCCGGATCGGGGCAGTCATAAATAAACACCATGTCCAGATCGGATGTGGTGGTCAGTTCCCGCCCCCCCATTTTTCCCATCGCCAGTACAGCAAAAGAAGCATCTTTGATGACGCCGTGCTTGCGGGCGAATTCCTTGCTGGTTTCTTCCAGCATCCGGGCGATAACCACTTCTGCAATACGGGTGAGGGCTTCTCCGGCCTCAGTGACACCAATGGTATTGCGCAAAATCTGAACGCCAATCTGGAACTTCTGTTCATTTGCCCATTTACGGGCAATATCCAGCACATCTTGAAAGTCCCGCGCTGTGCCAAGCTGTTCGTCAAGACTGTTTTCCAGCGCATGACTGTCGGGCTGAGAATCAAAAAAATCAGCATTCAGCACCGCATCCAAAAGCAACGGGCGACGGGCCAGAAGTTCGGCCAGTGAAGGGGCCATCCCCATGATTTCCGCCAAAAGTTCCAATAACCAGGGATGCGCTTTGATAAAGGAGAACAGCTGCACGCCGGAGGGCAGTTTGGCCAGAAAATCATTAAACTTGCGCAAACTGCCGTCCGGATCCGCGCTATTGGCGAAGGCCTCCAGAATATTGGGAATTAACCGATGCAATATGGACCGGGCCCGGTCCGTACGGCACGCCCGATACCGACCAAGCAGCCAGTTTTGCATCATTTCATAGCAGCCCTTGACGTCCTGAAATCCATAGTTTTCGATTACCTGCAATGTATCAGGGTGATATTCGTCTGGGGGGAATGACAACAGATTATCGCCGGCCTCGTTCTCACTCTGACGGCTGTCTTTAAGAAGATCGACAAAAAGAGTATGCACTTGACGAAGATGCCCAAGGGTGACCTGCTCAAACTCGTTCAGTTCCTCAAATCCCATAAAACAGGCAATGCGCCTGATATCCGCCTCCCGTTCGGGGATCATATGGGTCTGGTCATCATTGATCATCTGCAGGCGGTGTTCCAATTGCCGGAAATAAACATAGGCCTGCTGCAGCACTTCATTGTCTTCCGCAGAAAGGTGTCCTGCTTCAACGAGCGCCTGAAGCGCCGGTCGGGTTGGCGCCACCCGAAGGGTTGGTTCCCGGCCTCCGGAAATAAGCTGGTGGATCTGAGCATAGAATTCGATCTCCCGAATACCGCCGGGGCCTAGTTTGATATCCTGTCCAGCCAGAAGAATATCTCCGTGTTTATGATGTTTGTGGATCAGTTTCTTAATCGCCTGAATATCCTCAATGGCAGCAAAATCCAGATGTTTCCGCCAGACAAAACCACGGATTCGTTGTAAAAAATCATACCCTGCCTGAAGATCGCCGGCAACGGGACGGGCCTTGATCATTGCCGCCCGTTCCCAGTTGAGGCCGACACTTTGGTAATAGGCTTCTGCTGCCGCCATGGAAATCGCCACCGGCGTGGCTCCGGGGTCAGGCCGCAGCCTGAGATCTGTGCGGAAAACATATCCGTCGGCGGTTCTTTCCTGCATGATCCGGACCAGAGACTGGGTCATTCTGATAAACAGGTCATTGGGGGTCTTGCGGCCGGTATAACGGATCACATCCTGATCAAACAGTACAATCAGATCAATATCGCTGGAATAATTGAGCTCCCGCCCGCCAAGTTTGCCCATACCTAGAATGGTAAAGCCACATTCCCTGACCAAATTTTCATCCGCCCGGGTTTCATCATCCAGATCTATGCCGTCAGGCGGGGCCAGGTCCCCTTTGAGCATGGCGGCCCGAACCAGGTGAGCGGTCGCCAGCGAAAGGGCCTGTTCGGCAAAAGTGCTCAGGGTTTCTGTAACTTTCTCCAGTGGCCACAGGCCGGCCAGATCGGCATAGGCCGTCACCAAAGCCACCTGTGCTTTGGCGAGGCGCAGATTTTTCATTAGGACGGAAAGTTCCGTCACCCCGGGCAAAGGATCCAGAAATTCTGCCTTAATGGCGTCCAGAGTTTTTTCAGGGGGGGTTAAAAACAGATTGAGCGCAAAATCCGGCATCCGCAATATCAGTGAAGACAAATAGGGGCTGTTGCCGAATATGGCTTTCAGAAGAGAGATTTTTTCTTCGCTGTTGAATATAGCGGCACAATCCGTTAATCCCCGGTCAAGGCAAATCTGTTTATAGTCCGAGAGTTTGGTCTCGGCGGCCTGTGGGTCATAGGGAAGTGGAAAGCCTGGCATGGTGGATATCATGGTGAAGTGGTTATCTTGAAAAATAAATCTGTTGCCCCAGGGAGGGGCATGGGGTCAATATTAACGATAAAAACGTCCGGATAAAAAGAGAAATATTTTGCGACATCCGTCAACGACTCTGAAAATTTTGTCTTTGTTGTTCGCTCTCATGGCCGTTTTACTGCTGGTTTTTGTCTGGCGGATCAGCCTTGGACCCGTGGCTTTTGACTGGGCGGGGCCCTATCTGAAAAAAGCGCTGGCCAGCAGCAGCACCGACCTGGAATATGATTTTCGGGATGTCGTTCTGACCTGGCGTCCGGCGTCCGATAAATATTATGATACAGCCGGACTGGAAATCCGTTTTCTGGACTTGTCCCTTAAAGATACCACAAACGGCCTGGCGCTGAATATTCCCCAAGCCGGTATCCAGTTCAGCGCTTTAGGCTTGTTGCGGGGTGTTTTGGCGCCGGTATCGGCTGAATTTTCCAGCCTGAGTTTCGAGATGATACTGCCCCGGGAGATATGGAACAACCAGGATGCGGAACCTTTTGAGCGTCGACTTCAAAAAATTCTGAATGATTTCCAAAACAGCCCCCGATTGTTGCCACGCCTTACACGGGAGCTGCTTTCTTCTCCTGACCCAGCAAAACCGGCGGGTTACTTGAAAGAAGTGATCTTCCGGGATACCCACATCGCCATTCTGGATGAACGTTCCGGTAACAGCTGGGAAATTCCCAATGCCGTGCTTGACATGAGGCGGGCCGAAGATGGCCTTGTGGCCATTCTTGAAGGTGATCTGCTGCGCGCGGAAGCGCGAGACTTGACAGCCGATGATCTAATGACCCTGCATCTTTCCCTCGCTCACAGCAACAGACGTCAAGACGGCATTATCCAGCTGCGATTTTCCGGCTTCAACCCCTCCAGGTTTTCTGCGGGCATAGAAGGGTTACGGGAACTTCACGCGCAGAATGTGCCCCTGAATGGCATAATTGATGTGGAAATCACGCGGGACCTCAATTTGGGGAGTGTGGTTTTTGAACTGGAAAGCGGGGAGGGGACCATCAACCCGGGCAGGCTTTATGATACCCCGGTTGCCCTGAATCAGGCAATTATCAGCGGCCATTATGCGGGGGCAGAACAGACACTGTTTATAGACCAGTTCAGACTGGATCTGGATCAGATTCATCTGAAAGGCGACGGCCTGCTGTATGGCACAATGGACCGGCCCGGTATTATTCTTGATACAACCGTAGAACATATGCCTTTTACCCGATTAAAAACTTACTGGCCCGAGGGGCTCGCAGAGGGGGCGCGAAGCTGGATCAAACGGAATATTGATGCGGGGATCGTGACTCAAGGTGCCGTTGAAATTGATATCCGGCCGGAAATGTGGGATCAGGAAAGGCTGCCTGAAACGATATTTTCCTTTAATTTCGATTTTGAGGGTATCGACGCGCATTATCTCAGACCCATGCCGTTTTTGAAGACTGTGTCCGGCCGGGCGGAACTCACATTGTCTCGTTTTAATCTTATCGCCGATCAGGGATATATTGACGACGTTCTGGTTCATGACGCCCGGCTTCTTTTCAGTGATATTGACCAGAAGGGGGCGGCCCAGGCTCATATGACCATTCCCCTATCCGGGCGACTGGAATCGATTCTCAGGATTATTGATCATGATCCGTTAGGCTATCCCGGAAAATACGGCATCGAAGAAGGTAGCATCACCGGCCAGGCGGAGGCGCTATTACGCCTTGATTTCCCACTGATCCGGGACCTTGCCCTAAAAGATGTGGATTTTGATGTCAAAGCGACAGTGAATGCCTTGTCCATTCCTCAACTTTCCGACAGCCTGTCCATCACTGATGGTGAGATTGACCTGTTTGTCAACGGTGACGAACTTGAGGCCACAGGAGATATTCTTCTTAACGGCGTAAAGTTTACCGCACTCTGGCGGGAAACCTTCAAGAGCAGTGCCAGTGAGGCCCCCACCTTCTACCAGATCACCGGCGAGCTGAACGGATCAGACTGGGACGCTTTTCATCTGCCTTTCGAAGCTTTTGTCGAGGGTCCCGCCGAAATACAATTAAAATTGTCCGGTCGGGGAGCCAAACTGACCGCCGGTGAGGGCGAAATCAATCTGACAAGACCCCGAACCGTCTTTCCACCCCTAGGTTGGATCAAGGAAAAAGACACGCCCGCCACAGCCTCTTTCCGATTGGATTTCGGCGAACGGGAAATGTTGCGCATCAAGGACATCTCTTTAACCTCCAACAGCTTGCGCGCGACGGCGGAAATGCTGTTGGTAGAAGATCAGACCGTGCATTTTGCCATACCGAAACTTGTGATGGTGGATACCAACCTTTCTTTCGAGATGATGTGGAACGCAGAAAAACAAAACTATCTGGCTACCCTGGAAGCGCCACAGTTTGATGCCACTGCGCTGATTGACATGATGGTTTCCTCCGGTCCCTCTTCGGAGACACTTTCTTTGCCGGATTTTGACCTGACAGGTGTCTTCGGCAAGGTTAAGGCCAAGAATGGTGTTGTTCTGGATCGGGCCGATCTGAAGGTTCGCTACGCTGGAAATGATTTTCGCGATGTGAAATTCCACGCCAAATGGGCTGGCGCAGCACAGTCAGAAGAAGAAAAATATGTTGAGGTTACACTGATTCCCGGGCCGGAAGACCGGATATTGAATGTGACAAGCAATGATGCCGGAGAAGCCCTGCGCGGATTTGGCATTTTTAAGCTGGGGGCCGGCGGCAAAATGGAACTCAAAGCAGACTTCATACGCCATGACGATGGCATTTCCATTGGCGGGAAAACCAGGGTGAAAGACTTCAAGGTGGTTGATTCTCCCGGCTTTGCCCAGCTCCTGACCGAAGAAAAGTTCGCCAAGGCTCGCGAGGAACTTAAAAAAGAGGGTCTGAAATTCGACGATTTTGAAATGGAGTTCCGTCAATATAATGGCATTCTGGAAATCAGTAACGGCACCGCAAAGGGCAATATGCTGGGCATGACCTTGTCCGGCAGTGTGGACCAGACCTATAATGAGGTGAGTCTGAGCGGAACCATCGTGCCGGCCTATGGCATCAATTCGCTACTGAGTAACATTCCACTGGTGGGGGCGATCCTCACCGGAGGTAAGGATCAGGGCGTCTTCGCTGCCACTTACCGTATGTCGGGCACCATGGATAATGTAACCATAGACGTTAACCCTCTGGCCGCCCTGGCTCCCGGTATTTTGCGAAATATCTTCAAAGTCTTTGAAGGTGGCAAGAAAAAAACCCTACGGGAGGAGGCCGAGGAATTGCAGGACATCTCCCCCGATGTGAATAAGGGGGAAATAGAAGGACCATGATAATAAAACCCTCCCGACGGTCGGGAGGGTTTCTGTTTAGACTGGATTTCCGCCGGTATGGAAATGACGAAGAGCAGGAAAAAACGGAACCTATTCGGGAACCACCAGAATATGACGTTTTTTCCCGGCCGACAGTTTGATTGACCCTTGCGGATTCAGGTGCCCCAGTGTGATCAACAGTTCCGCATCTTCAACCCTTTCATCATTCAGACGTGCCCCGCCGCCCTGGACCAGGCGCCGTGTTTCGCCTTTGGATTTCGCAAGACCGGCCAACACGAACAGCTCGCTGAACGGCACGCCTTCCTCAAGCCGAGTTCGCTCAATGCCCACCTTTGGAAGATCCGCCGCCAGCGACTTCTCTTCAAAGGCCTTGCGCGCCGTTTCCGCTGCCAGGCGGGCGGCATCGGGACCGTGACACAGGGTGGTCGCTTCATTGGCCAGAATTTTTTTGGCGTCGTTGATTTCAGCGCCTTCAAGCCGTTCCAGCCGTTCAATTTCCTCCAGCGGCAGCTCCGTGAACAACCGCAGAAAACGTCCCACATCGGCATCATCCGCATTACGCCAGAACTGCCAGTATTCATAGGGAGACAACATATCGTCATTGAGCCACACGGCCCCCCCCAGGGTTTTTCCCATTTTCTGGCCATTGGCCAGGGTCACCAGCGGTGTGGTGAGGCCGTATACTTCCGCCCGGTCCACACGGCGGGTCAACTCAACGCCATTAACGATGTTCCCCCACTGATCGGATCCGCCCATCTGCAACAGACACCCGTATTTCCGGTACAGCTCCAGAAAATCATAGGCCTGCAATATCATGTAGTTGAATTCCAGAAAGGTCATGGGGTTTTCCCGCTCGAGGCGCAGTCTGACGCTCTCGAAACTGAGCATGCGGTTGATTGTGAAATGAACTCCCATGTCCCGCAAAAACTCGATATAATTCAGTTTATCCAACCAGTCCGCATTATTGATCATAATGGCGTCGGTCGGGCCATCGCCAAACGTGATGTATTTTTCAAACACCTTGCGGATACCGTCCATATTCTCCTGAATCTGTTCATCGGTGAGCATGGCGCGGGATTCATCCCGGCCGGTGGGGTCCCCGATCCGGGTGGTGCCGCCGCCCAGGAGAACTATGGGTTTGTGTCCTGATTTTTGCAGATGACGCAACATCATGATCTGAACCAAAGAGCCCACATGCAGGCTTCTGGCCGTGCAGTCAAAACCGATATAAGCGGGCACGATTCCTTCAAGAAGCTTTGCATCCAATCCTTCAGGATCCGTACATTGGTGAATATAGCCCCGTTCCTTCATGATGTTCAGAAAGGAGGACCGGGGGGTAAAATTATCCAAATTCTCGCTCATGATCGTTTACTGCCATATCCAGTTTAGAGTTTCGCTTACGCTGGGCTTCATGTAGCATAAGTCAGTTGAGAAAATAAACGGAAACTTTATGGACCAGAAAGAGATAATACGGGGCAGGCCGGATCAGGCCGGAAGCACAGAAATAAATCCCGATAAAATTCTGGCGGCTGGGCTGATGAGCGGCACATCGCTGGATGGCATTGATGCTGCCCTGGTGCTAACCGATGGATATGACGTCGAGCCTTATGGCAAGCCGGTTCATGTCCCGTATGATCAGGATTTCCAAAATCTGATCCGTGAAGGAATTGGCCGGGCAGCCCTTTACGGAGAACCCGTCAAAGACGATATGACCATTAACAAGCTCGAGGTTGTTCTGACCGACCATCATCAGACGGCACTTCAAAAATTAATGGTTGAAAACAAGCTGTCCTGGAAAAAGCTGGATGTGATTGGGTTTCATGGGCAAACATTGTTGCATAAACCCGAAGCCGGCTGGACCTGGCAGATCGGTAAAGGGGAGCAACTGGCCAACCGGTTACAGATTCCCGTGGTTAATGACTTTAGAAGCCGGGATATGTCGCTGGGCGGGCAGGGGGCGCCGCTGGCACCGATCTATCATTTGGCGCTGGCCTGTCGCCGGAAACAGCGTGACAAGTCCCTGGCGCTGCTCAATATCGGCGGTGTAACCAATCTTACCTGGATTCCGCCGGACCGGAGACCTGAAGAGCTTCTGGCTTTTGACACAGGACCGGGCAATGCGCTGCTCAATGACTGGATCCACAAACACACCGGCAACAGCTTTGACCAGGACGGCGCCATTTCCGTTACCGGCAAAGTGGATCAGGCCCTGCTTGAAAGCTGGATGGCGCATGACTATTTCACGGCACCTCCCCCCAAATCCCTGGATCGCAATATGTTTGAAGTTCCAGGCCTTGACGGCCTATCCGTGGAAGACGGCGCGGCCACCTTATGCGCCTTCACGGTGGAAACGGTAAAAGCCGCAGAAGGTTTATGTCCTTCGATTCCCGAAAACTGGTATGTGTGTGGCGGCGGCCGGCATAATCCCGTAATTATGGATATGCTGCGCAAAAGGCTGCTGGGGACGGTTCATTTGATTGAGGAATTGGGCGCACAGGGTGACTTTATCGAAGCAGAAGCCTTTGCTTATATGGCGGTGCGCAAGCTGAAGGACCTGCCCATTTCTTTCCCGGGAACAACCGGCGTTGCCGAACCGTCCCCGGGAGGGGTTATTCATTATCCCGCCTGTTAGAGTGAATTGTGAATAGGTTGACCCATTCACTCTAGGCTGTTTGGTGCACAGAGGGGTATGTCATCGTCTTTCTTCAAAAGACGGCTTAATAGCCCAAGCGTTTTGTCAGATAGGCATCAATTTTCTGAACAAGCGGGGCGTGATGGTTTTCATAAAAATGATCCGCGCCTTCCACTTTTTCATAATCAATAGTGATGCCTTTCTGGGTTTGCAGCTTGTCCACCAGTTTCTGCACGGCAACTTCCGAAACCACCCTGTCAGCGGTCCCCTGAATGATCAGACCGGAAGAGGGGCAGGGGGCCAGGAAACTGAAATCATAAAGATTGGCTGGCGGAGAGACCGATAAAAAGCCTTCGATTTCCGGACGCCGCATCAAGAGCTGCATAGCGATCCAGGCCCCGAAAGAAAATCCAGCGATCCAGCAACTTGAGGCATCACGGTTAAAGGATTGCAACCAGTCGAGCGCCGCCGCCGCGTCACTCAACTCTCCGACCCCATTATCAAATTCACCCTGGCTCCGGCCCACACCGCGAAAGTTAAACCGCAAGACTGCAAAGCCTCGCCGGGCAAAGGAATGATACTGATAATAGGAAATCTTGTTGTTCATATTTCCGCCAAACTGCGGATCAGAATGCAATATCAGCGCAATGGGGGCATTGTCCCCTTTACCGGGGTGATACTTGCCCTCGAGCCGGCCATCCGGACCGTTAAATATTACATCAGGCATAATTGGATTGTTTTCCTCACAGGTTTAAACAATTAACTTCAAAGAATATACAATCATTTGGGGCCTCTACAAGACCTTGACGCCATTACTTGCCAGACCTATATGATATGAATTAGCATATTCACTTAACCTGACAGGCAAGCCCCGGTGATTCCGTGTTTTTTATAGCACAAAAGCAGGCAAAAAGGGCAAGCTGAGATTTGGATGATGACCATGTTTGACAACCTGCGCCATGATATCAGCGTCGCAATGGAACGTGATCCTGCGGCAAGATCCAAAGTTGAAGCCCTGTTTGCCTATCCCGGCATTCACGCACTTGCCTTCTATCGGCTGGCACACTGGTTCTGGGAAAAAGGTTTTCATACATTGGGGCGTATCCTTTCTCATCTAGGGCGTTTGTTTACTGGCATCGAAATTCATCCCGGCGCCAAAATCGGCAAAGGCGTCTTCATTGATCATGGCATGGGGGTTGTCATTGGGGAGACCGCCGAAGTGGGCGATAATGTCACACTCTATCAGGGCGTGACCCTTGGAGGAACATCCCTGGAAAAAGGCAAACGTCACCCGACCCTAGAAGAAGGGGTTATTGTGGGGGCAGGGGCCAAGGTTCTGGGACCGATCACCATTGGCAAGGGCGCGCGTGTGGGGTCAAACGCTGTTGTTATCAAACCCGTGCCGGAATCCGCCACCGTCGTTGGCATTCCCGCCAAAGTCGTCCAACCCCCGCGTGAAAGAAAAGTGGAAGATTTCTGCGCCTATGGGCTGCCCACGGATGATATTCCCGACCCCATAGCCCGTTCCTTGGATGGTATCTTTGACATGGTGTGTGGCCTCCGGTCCCGACTTGAGGAACTGGAAAAGGAAGTGGCCGACCTGGAAGCGGAAAATATCTTGCTCACCGCACGCTTAGACGGCAAAAGCTCGAAACAATCCGGTAAAAAAATTAAAACATCTTCTACCAAAGACTGACAGGATCATGACGTCCAGACGGGTTTATCTCGACTATAACGCCACGGCGCCGGTCTATCCCGAAGTTATTGAAGAGGTCGCAAAAGTCCTTGCCGAGGGGGGGAATGCCTCTTCAGTTCATGCTGCGGGGCGGGCGGCCAAGGCGAGACTCGAAAAATCCCGACAGATCATTGCCGATATGCTGAATTGCCGGCCACAGATGATCACCTTTACCAGCGGCGGCACCGAAGCCAATAATATTGCGCTTAAAGCCTCTGGCGCAAAACGGCTGATTATTTCCGCAGCAGAGCATGATTCCGTTCTTGAAGTGGCCAGGACATTTGCAGGAGAAGTGGAAATCCTGCCCTTGGATCACAAGGGATATGTGCGTCGCGACATCCTGCAACAACTGTTGGACAAAAGCGAGGCCCCCACAGTGGTCAGCATCATGCTGGCTAATAATGAAACCGGTGTTCTTCAGGACATTGCCGCACTGGCCGAAATGGTTCATGACCATGGGGCGCTGTTTCATACGGACGCCATTCAGGCATTGGGTAAGGTGCCTGTGGATTTTCGCGCGCTGGGTGTGGATATGATGTCCCTGTCGGCCCATAAGGTTGGTGGCCCCCAAGGGGTTGGTGCCCTGATTGCCTGGGAAAAACTCGACATCCTTCCATTGATTCAGGGCGGCGGGCAGGAAGTCGGACGGCGCTCCGGCACAGAAAATATTGCCGGCATTGCCGGTTTTGCCAAAGCCGTCAGTCTGGTGCCCCGATCCCTGCAAAAAGCTGCTGAAATCAGAGAATGGCGTGACGAAATGGAGCAAATACTGCTTAGCCATGCTCCGGATGCAAAAATTTTTGGCGCGGAGTCTGAACGGCTGCCCACAGTCTCTTCCATTCTGATGCCCGGTGTGAACAGCGAAACCCAGGTGATGGCCTTTGACCTGGACGGTCTCTGTGTTAGTGCAGGCTCGGCCTGTTCCTCAGGCAAGGTCAAATCATCCCATGTGATCACCGCGATGGGCGGCACACCGGAAGAAGCCGCCTCTACTCTGCGCCTCAGTCTCGGCTGGGCCACCACCCGCGAGGACATCGAGCGTTTCGTCAAAAGCTGGTGTCGCCTTTATGACCGGAAGATAAAAAAAGCCTCATGAGCAATACACCGAAGCTGCCGATTTATCTGGATTATCAGGCAACAACACCGCTGGACAGGCGGGTGCTGGACAGCATGCTGCCGTATCTCACCGATAAATTCGGCAATCCGCACAGCATCAATCACAGTTTTGGATGGGAAGCGGAGGCCGGTGTGGAAAAGGCACGGATTGACCTTGCCCGCCTGATTGGTGCAGAAAGCGACTCCCTGATTTTTACCTCAGGCGCGACTGAGTCCAACAACCTCGCCATCAAAGGGGCTGCGTATGCCGGGTATCCGCAGCGGACCCATGTCATCACGGTCGCAACCGAACATAAATGTGTGCTGGAAAGCTGCCGGGCGCTGGAACAGGGCGGATTCGATGTCACCTATCTGCCGGTTGATAAGGACGGTCTTGTGGATCTTGACCACCTTAGGGACAGTATCACCGATAAAACCTCCCTGGTGTCTGTTATGGCCGTAAATAACGAGATCGGTGTCGTTCAGGACATTGCCCATATCGGGGCGCTTTGTCGTGAAAAAGGGGTTCTTTTTCATACAGACGCCGCACAGGCTGTCGGCAAAATTCCCCTCGACGTGAACCGCATGCATATTGACCTGCTTAGCATTTCCGGCCATAAATTTTATGGTCCCAAAGGCATCGGGGCACTTTATATCCGCCAGGAACCGGAAGTTCCCCTGCTGCCCTTACTCAATGGGGGAGGGCAGGAAAAAGGATTGCGTTCCGGGACTCTCTCCCCGGCATTATGTGCGGGTCTCGGGCACGCTGCGGCGTTGGCTGAAAGGGAAATGGAACAGGACATGCAGCATGCCGACAAATTGTCCAGAAAACTGAAGAACAGGCTATTCCAGGCGCTGGAGGGAGTGAAGCTGAACGGCCATGAAACCCAACGCTGGCCGGGCAATCTCAGCCTGACATTTGACGGTGTGAAAAGCGATGTACTGATCGCCGAACTCCGGGACATTGCGGTCTCAAGTGGATCGGCCTGTTCTACGGTCAAGGTTGGCCCGTCTCATGTGCTTCAGGCCCTGGGCCTGAACAAAAAGCAGCTGGAATCAACCCTGCGTATTGGCATCGGGCGCATGACTACAGAGGCGGAAATAGACTATGCCGCCACTGTTTTGATTGATAAGGTTCGTCATACCCGTTCCCTGCTTTAGAGTGAATTGTGAATAGGTTGGATCAATTCACTTTAGCCCCTGTCCGGGGTACCGTCGGCATAAGGTTTGAGGCATATATAACATAGAGAATGTAATGGGGTAGGGATACTGTATTTCCGTCCCAACCGATGCAGGGTGCCCTGAATCCATTCTAGTTCCAATCGCTGTCCCCGTGCCTTGGCGACCGCCTGTGACGCCATGAGATTCTGGCCCTTAAGCCCGTCGATCCGTGCCATGATCATGTCCACAAGACCATCGGACAGGGTCACGCCGTCCGCCCGGGCAACCGCCACTACCTCTTGCAGCGCCTGACGGAACAAAGGCCGGCTGTCCGGATCTCTGCACAGCGCCCCGGCATCCCGTCCGGTCAAGGCCCCCAGTCCGGCATTGGCCGCAAGCAGCACAAATTTTTCCCAAAGCATCACACGCATATCCGGATGACGGTCCCCCGTAAGTCCTGCGGCGGCAACCATATCTGCCACCGGTTTGTAGTTTTCCTCAGGGAAATCTTCAGGCCCGGCATACATGAGCATATTTGCCCCGCCGTTATGGCGGATGACCCCAGGTTCCGCAATGCTGGCGGACACATAAATGGATCCGGCCAATGTCCGGCCCGGTCCTATGATACGGGAAATCATCTCCACACTTTCCACCCCGTTCTGCAGGGTGAGCAGGAAGGTTTTGTCCTGCATCAGAGGCAGGCAAGCCGCTGCGGCCTGTTCCGTATCGAACAATTTCACACTGAAAATAATCATATCCACGGGACCGATTGTGGCCGGATCGTCGCTGGCTGTGACCGGAGCAACGTGGATATCACCTTCCTCTGACAACAACGCCAGTCCGTTTTCACGCAGGGCTTTCAGATGTGCTCCCCGGGCAATAAAAGCAACGTCATAGCCGGCCTTTGAAAGTTTCGCACCAAGGAATCCCCCCATGCCGCCAGCCCCCATAATAGCAATGCGCATTTATGCCTCCTTTAGAAAAGCAAGAACCATTTTCATAAATTCCTCTGGTTTGTCCGCATGCAGCCAATGCCCGGCCCCGGCAATGGTTTTAATCTGCGAGCGGGGGAAAAGGCGATAAATTTCCGCAAGGTGTTCATCCCGGATATAATCCGATTTTTCGCCACGCAAAAACAGGGTTTCCCCCCGGAAAGAGCCCCCGGCAGGAGCGGCCGCAATATGGTCATAACCTTTTTCCAACGCCTCCAGATTACACCGCCAGGCAAAACCGCCATCCTTCGTGCGCACCAGATTGGTCAAAAGGAAAAGCCTGATTCCCGCTTCCGGCACATAAGGTTGAAGCGCCTCTTCGGCATCACCACGGGATGTGAGACGATCAAGGTCAATGGCATTCAGGCCTTCAAAGATCCGGGTATGATGGGGCGGGTAGGGGACCGGTGCGATATCGCCAACAATGAGTTTTCCGAGACGCTCTGGATGAGACAGCGCCAGTTGCATGGCAACTTTCCCGCCCAAAGAATGTCCCAGAATATGGGCCCGTTCCAGTCCCACCCGGTCCATAAGCTCGACAACATCGCCACTCATGGCTGAATAGGAAGTATCCTCATGATGGGGAGAGGCCCCATGATTCCTCAGGTCCAGGCAAAAAACACTGTACGTTTCAGAAAATTTCCGGGCGAAGGACCTGAAATTACTGGCAGACCCGAACAGGCCGTGAAGGATAATCAGGGGAAACCCTTCCCCAAAACGGTCATAGGCTAATTCCATCAACTGCTCCGCTTTTTCCAGCTGCACCGGCGAGGATCCCTTTCCGAGCGAGAAAATTTTACCGGGGAACAAGGTGCAAGTCGATGACATATTTGAATATTTCAAAAACCTTCTTTGAATATTCCAAAAACCTTCTGGGCTTCCCGCATATAAATGGAGCAGACCCTTGGGAAAGGTCTGCTCCACAGAGACAGATAAGAGGGGTAGTAGGGGTTAATTACTTTTTCGTCGTAATTTCACCTGTCTCTGTATCTACATAAAGCCTGCCGACGATCATGCGGTTCAGGGATTGGATATCGACTTTCCACTTGTCGCGAAATTCTGATCCCTCCAACATGCGGGCTTTGTTCACATCCCCTGGACGCAGGTTTCTTTTACCTTTGTCTTTCAGAAACTCCTTAACCAGTTTTTTGGCCTCACTTTTGCTAACGCCATCACTTACTTCAACGTCGGCCTGATGCACATTCTTACCCAAACTGCCCGCTGAAGCCTGCATGGCTCCTACGCCGGCAACGGCGATCACCATGCCCAGCGCGATCATTGTTCCCTTTACAAAATTCTGCATTTTCATGTCTCCTCAGGTCTGTGTGGTACTGTGTGGTAAATATGTGGCTTAACCCCTTCTACCCCGAAAGGGCTCGCCCGAGGAATATCTATGCGATAAGAGGAAGGGCTTTTGCGGTGAAAAATATTATGCTGCGATAAATGGTTTTTCTGCTGCGACGAATGGTCATCTGCCCGGAAAAAGCCAGAGACTCACCGAAGATTCTTCAACACATAAGGCAGGATATTTTCCACGATAACCGCCACTCCTTGGCGGTTCGGATGCATGCCGTCTTCCTGATTGAGCTGCGGTTTGCCCGCCACACCTTCCAGAAAGAACGGATAAAAGGCAACGTCATATTCCGCCGCCAGTTCCGGATAAATGCGGTTATAGTCACCGGCAAAGTCGGGTCCCATATTGGGCGGCGCCAGCATGCCTGCAAACAAAACGGGAATCTGGCGGCTTTTGAGAATCTCCAACATGCGGGACAAATTTTGACGTGTAATCCGGGGATCAATGCCCCTGAGCGCGTCATTGGCGCCAAATTCCAAAATAACAAGGTCCGGTTTTTCCGCGCCAAAACTGTCCAGAACCCAGGAAAGCCGCGCCAGTCCTCCAGAGGAGGTATCCCCGGAAACACCGGCATTGCTGACTTTCACCTCCATCCCTTTTTCTGCAAGTTTTTTTTCAAGCTGATCGGGAAATCCTTCTCCAGGCGGCAGACCATATCCGGCCGTCAGGCTATCCCCCAGGGCAAGAACCAAATGTTTTTCCGCCCGGGCCATCCCCGGCACACTAATGAGAATAATCGCAGCAAGTGTCACACCCGTCGCAATATACTTGATGATTTTTGATCGGCTTATATATCTTGCGACATACATTTATATCAAATACCTTCTAACACTGTGAGCATGACACTTTTGGGGGCACGCACGGAACGCACGCATGGACAACGACATTATACTCAAACTTCAAAACATACATCTCAAATTTAAGGGCGAGGGACACGAAGTCAATATTCTGAATGGCATCAACCTTGAAATCGCGCGTGGTAGCGCCGTCGCCATACTGGGTCCGTCCGGTTCCGGCAAATCTAGTCTCATGTCGTTGATGAGCGGACTTGAAAAACAGACCGCCGGCAGGATCGAAGTTGCCGGGCAATGCCTGGACGAGCTGAATGAAGACCAACTTGCCCTGTTTCGCCGTGATCATATCGGGATCGTGCTGCAATCCTTTCACCTTATTCCCACCATGACGGCGCTGGAAAATGTGGCGGTTCCCCTGGAACTGGCGGGAAAGTCCGATGCTTTCGCACGAGCTGAAAAATTCCTTGATGAAGTGGGATTATCCCATCGTCTGGATCATTATCCGGCCCAGCTTTCCGGTGGAGAACAACAACGGGTGGCCATCGCCCGGGCCTTGGCGCCAGAGCCGGAAATTCTGTTTGCGGATGAACCGACCGGCAATCTGGATGGAAAAACCGGTCATAAAATTATTGAACTCATTTTCGGGCTGCATAAACGTCTGGAAACCAGCATGGTCCTGATTACCCATGACCCCGAATTGGCCGGGAAATGTGATCGTATTCTGCATATTCAGGATGGTCTGGTGGTCAAAAGCGAAGACAACATTACATCGCCAGCCGGGAGGGTGGCCGAATGTCTGTTGCCATGACACGGCCCATCATGACACAGCCCATACGGACACAGTTTATTCTGGCCCTGCGACTGGCGCGCCGGGAACTGCGCGTAGGAGTGCGCAAGTTCCGCATCTTTCTGGCCTGTCTTTTCCTCGGAACGGCTATCATAGCCGGCGTAGGATCGGTCACGGCCAATATTTCCGAAGGATTGCGTGAAGAGTCCCGGGTCTTCCTTGGCGGTGATGTGGAACTGCGTCAGGTTCAGGAGGAACTGCCGCTTGAGGTATATGAAGACCTCAGCACATATGGCACCATCTCGCGCATTGCTACATTACGAGCCATGGTGCACCTGGCGGAAAACGGACGGGAAGACAGTTCTTTGGTGGAGCTCAAGGTCGTAGATGAACTTTATCCGCTGTTTGGCCATCTAAAACTGCGTCCCCATATCGCCCGCCAGGACCTGTTCAGGGCGCAGAAAGGGCGGCCGGCGCTGGTGATTTCCGAAGCTCTCGCCAATCGTCTTTCGGTGGCGCCTGGCGACCACCTCAAGCTCGGAGACAGTATTTTTTACATTGCCGCGATTTCCTTGCATGAGCCAGACAACGATAGGGGATTTCGCCTCGCCCCCGGGGCCATGTTGTCATTTGAGGGGCTGGAGCAAAGCGGCCTGGTCCAGCCCGGCAGCCTGATCCGGTATTACTATCGCCTCAGGCTGGAGGACGGTTTTTCTCCGGAAAAAGTCAAGAAAGAACTCAATGAAAAATATCCCGACGCCACCTGGCGCCTCCGCATCAGTAACGAGGGCGGCGCCGGCATTCGCCAGTTTGTTACCCGTCTGGGGCAGTTTATGACGCTGGTCGGGCTGACGGCGTTGCTGGTGGGCGGGGTTGGGGTCAGTAATGCGGTTGCCGCCTATCTGGGGCAAAAGACCGATACAATCGCCACCTTTAAAATTCTGGGCGCACCGTCCAGGCTAATTTTCATGACCTATCTGACTCAGGTTCTGATCATGGCCGGGCGCGCCATTCTGGCGGGGCTGGTGGCCGGAGCCATAACACCGCTTCTCATTAGCGATCTTCTGGGCCAACATATTCCCGTCCCGCTCAAAAACACGGTCTATGTCAAGCCGCTGCTTCTCGCCGTATTTTACAGCCTGCTGATTACCCTGATTTTCACCTTGTGGCCGCTGTCCCAGGCCCGGGATGTTCCCGCCGCCCGCCTGTTCCGTCAACTGGTCAATCATCAGGAACCTGTCCGCACGCCCAAACGACTTATGGGATTGATTGGGGGCCTTGCAGGCCTGTTGCTGGCCGGGATTCTGTACACTGCCGATTACCGAATGCTGACCATATGGTTCATAGCCGGCGCTGTTGGGGCCTTTATGCTGCTGTTTGCCGCCGGAGGGCTGGCCCGTGCCGTCGCCCGTCGCCTGCATCGCGTGCGCCGGCCTGCCTGGCGTATTGCATTGGCCAATATTCACCGGCCGGGAAACGCCACCATGTCCATCATCCTGTCCTTGGGGCTGGGGTTGACCCTGTTTTCGGCCATTGCTCTTGTCAGATACAACATCACCCGTGAAATTGATGATCGGGCCCTGAAAGATGCGCCGTCCTTTTTCTTTATTGATATCCAGAAACCGGACGAAGAGCGTTTTCAGCGTTTTCTCACGGGCCTGGAAGGGGTCAGGCTATACCGTAGCGTGCCCAATCTCAGAGGACGTATTACCCATGTCAAAGGCATCCCGGTCGGTGAGGTGGATGTACATCCCGATGGCCGCTGGATGTTGCGCGGCGATAGGGGGTTGACCTTTACCGCCAAACGTCCGGAAGATAACGATCTGGTGGCCGGACAATGGTGGGGGGCGGATTATCAGGGACCGCCGCAGCTATCCATCTCCCATGACATGGCGGATTATATGAAGCTTGGCCTGGGTGATGAGGTCACGGTGAATGTATTGGGCCGTAGCATTACCGCAGAGATCGTGTCCATTCGCAAGGTGGACTGGGGAAGTTTCGGCATCAATTATGTGCTGATGTTTGACCCGGCCACACTGAAAGCCGCGCCTTATACCTATGTGGCGACGGCACGGGTGACGCCAAACCAGGAAGAAGCCGTGTTCAGGGCCATTGCCCGGGCGTTCCCCCAGGTGTCCGTGGTGCGCATGACCGAAGTGCTGAATAATGTGCAGGACTTGTTGAGGAAGATCGGTAGTGCTATTGACGTCATGGCGGCAATTACCATTCTCACAGGGGTGCTGGTATTGGCTGGCGCCGTGGCCGCGGGCCATAAAGGCCGTATTTATGACGCCGCGGTGCTCAAAGTGGTGGGGGCCACGCGCCGAGATATCCTGAAAGCCTATCTTTTGGAATTTCTGTTTTTGGGGAGTGTGACGGGACTGATTGCGCTGGGACTTGGGGCGTTGGCGGCCTATGGCATTGTCACCGGCTTGATGCAGATGAGCTGGCAGTTCAGTCTTACCGTACCGGTGTTGACCATCACACTGGGCATTTTGTTCACGCTGCTGGCCGGCATGACCAGCATCTGGCTGGCGCTCGCCATCCGTCCGGCGAGACTGTTGCGTAATGTTTAAAACCACCATTCAACACAGGTAATCCGGAACAGGGGATGATCTGGTTCATGACTTCCCCAATGAAAGGGTCCTGAAACAAACACGGGTTTTAATTAAAGTATATTATAAAAGATATTGAATAATACCTTATGAATAATCAATAAAATTAAATTATACAATACACATAATTTACCATAATATATATTATGCGAATTATGATATGTCTTCCTACGCATATGTATATTGGTGTTGCCCTATTTTCCTGCTGCTCCCCCTTCGTTTATTCCTCCGGCAGCACGATAAATTCTTCTTCATCCCCCGGAATTTTGGGAAAGCGTCCGTCTTTCCAGTCTCGTTTGGCCTGATCAATGCGGTCCTTACGGCTTGAGACAAAGTTCCAGTAGATGTGACGTTTTGCCATATGTTCACCACCGATAACAGCCACACGCGTATTTTCCACAGCCTCTAAAGTGAGGCCAGCTCCCGGCGTGACCACGGCCAGGTGGTATGCCGGGATCAAAAAACCATCCGCCAGAGTGAGCGCACCGCCGGCCACATAGACCGCCCGTTGTTCGCTCTCAGGCAACACGAGGCGTTGTCCCTTCCTTAAATCGGCTTCGACATAGAGTGTTTCTGCATAAGTCTCCACGGATGATGTCACCCCATACGCCGTTCCCATCATGACACGCACCGTCACGCCTTCAGCAGTGACGACAGGAATGTCCTGCGCCGGATAATGATAAAATGCCGGGGGTCGTTCCTCGTCCTGTTCCGGCAAGGCCAGCCACAATTGCAGGCCATGTACGACATGATCACTATGGCGCACCTCGGGATGTTCCCGTTCGGAATGAACAATGCCGCGCCCGGCCAGCATCAGATTAATATCCCCTGGACGAATGACCTGATAACTGCCCAGAGAATCCCGGTGCAGGATTTCTCCGTCAAACAGATATGTAACGGTTGCCAGATTAATATGGGGGTGCGGACGCACATTCACCCCCTTCCCGGCCGGAAAACTGACCGGCCCCATATGGTCAAAAAAAATCCACGGCCCCACCATACGCCGTTTCGCATAAGGCAGGAGGCGGCGGACAGAGAATCCGCCCAGATCCTTCCTTCGTGGTGGAATAAGCAGCTCAATGCCCATCGTCATACCTTTCCATAGCCAGAGCAGCGCGCCGAAACAGAAAAAGATATACTCTGAATCCAAAATCTACGACTTTAAATTAGAGTTTTTGTGTAACTATATAAGTTTAAAGGACTTTGTTGATTTTATCATAGTAGCTTTTTCTGAATTGTTCCAGAACGGTGCGGACCTTGTCCTCTTCCGTACCGATATGTTTCAGTACAGCCTTCGCCAGTTCGGCACTGGCTTCCAGATTCTCAGAAACCGTATAGCGTGCCCCTATGCGGATCAACTCCTGGCATCTTTCAATGTCATGGCCGCGAGCAAATACCGGTACCGTCGGGAAAACCGCATGCAAGGTGGCGACCACATGTTCCGTGGCTTCAAAGTCATCCAGGGTCACAATGACCAGCGCGGCTTCCTCAATGCCGGCAGCTCTGAATACCTCCGGCCGGCGGGCATCGCCATAATACACCTTATGTCCCTCATTACGTTTATATTGAACCCTGCTGGGATTTTTATCAATTGCTACATAGGGAATATTGCTCATTTCCAGGATTTGGCCAATCCGATGGCCAACCCGGCCGAAACCGGCCAAAATGATATGCGCCCGTTCCCGGACCTCCGGCTTCGGAGTTTCGGCAACAGGTTCCGGCTCCCGACGGGACAAGACTTTCTGAGCCAGTTTGTCCAGTAAAGGGGTGCTCAACATGCTGAGCAACACCACCACCAAAAGCTGCTGGAACAGGTCCGGCTGTAAAATGCCGAGATTATGCGCCAGCGCAAACAGCACCAACGCGAACTCGCCGCTCTGGGCCAACAGGATACTGACCGCCATGGCCGCCCGCCCTCTCACCCGGAACGCCCGCGTCAACGGCCACAGCACTAGAAACTTGACCGGCAAGAGGATCAAAACCAGCCCCAGAAAGTTCAAAGGTGCTGCCAAAAACACCTGCAAATTCAGGGACATTCCCATGGACATAAAAAACAGGCCAAGCAGCAAGCCGCGGAAAGGGTGGATTTCCGCAAGGATCTGGTGCCTGTATGTGGAATCCGCCACAATTAGCCCGGCCAGGAATGCCCCTGTCGCCATGGACAATCCAATACGTTCCATTGCAAGGGCGGCCACCAGGACCAAAAGCAAGGTCGAAGCGGTAAACACCTCCGGTGCGCCAGATCGGGTCAAAAAATTAAGCAACGGATTGAGGATATACCGACCAAAAACAATGATGCCCCCCAGGATGGTGACGGCCTCTCCCAATGCATAAAACACATCTTCCGCCATCGTCATATCTGGCTTTTCCAGAAGCGTCACCAGCGCCAGCAGCGGCACGACCGCCAGATCCTGCATTAAAAGGATGGAAACGGCGGGACGACCATGTTCCGTTGAAATCTGGCGTCTTTCGGATAAAACCTGCAATACGAAGGCTGTAGAAGATAGCGACAGTGCCATCCCGATCATCAGCGACACATCCCATGCAATGGCAAAGCCATAATGCATGGCAAAGGTCAGAAGCACCCCGGTGATCAGGATCTGTAAACTACCCAGGCCAAAAACATAACGCCGCATCTGCCACAGGCGCGCTGGTTTGAGTTCAATGCCGATCACAAACAACAGCAACACCACGCCCAGCTCCGCCAAATGGGCGATATCTTCCACATTTTCGATATAGCCCAGCCCGGACGGGCCCACGGCAATCCCGGCCACAACAAATCCTGTAATCGCCCCCAGTCCCAGAGACTGAAACAATGGGACGGCAATTACGGCAGCAGCCAGCAATATAATGATGTCGGACAGATATTCTATTGTCATAAACCGGGCAAATATTGTGATTCGGGATGCTGATAGAATTCCCGGATCCATAAGGGATTACAATATTTTTTTCAGAAAAAAGTTCGGCTGCTGTGAACCGCCGTTATCTGAATTAATGATGAAATTTAAATTTAGGGTGAATTGGGGTCAGATTGACTCTAGAGTGAATTGAGCCAACCTCTTCACAATTCACTCTAGTCTTCTGACTCTGAAATTCGTATCATATTTGTAGCAGGCTATTCGAATTTCAGAGTCAACAAGAAGACTAGTTAATTATTTGACTCTAGTGTGGTTTCTGAATTTGAAGCTCCTAAGTCGTATGACATAATCAATAACAGGAACTTCAAATTCACCACACTAGCGCGCCGTCATCATTCTGAGGCTCTCTAGAGACAGCTCTGCCCAGCCATCAGGAGGCAGACGGTTCGTCCGCAAATATCCGGCCTCATCAACAGCAAAAGCCAGGCTGTAAGACAAAGAATGGGTCATCAGACTGTACGTCTCCCCGCCGCCCAGAAGGAATAATACATAAGCTGTTTGGGGACGAAAATACGCGCTGATCAACTGCCCCGGCAGCTTCACCTGAAGAGGTGACGCAACATTTGCCTCCGGAGGGCCTTTCAGAACCTCAACAATTTCAAAATACCTTACGGGACGCTGATCTCGCGGTCCCGAGACCACCGGCGCCGAAACAGGGCGCGCCAGAACAACCATGGCGGCCATATCAAAAGCCTCGCGCGCCGTGCCGCTGAAAATAGTTAACTCCTGGGCCATATATGGAGGATCAAGGGCTATGGCCCTGCCCGGCATCACTGCGGACAAGGCCATTGCTGTAATAATCAGATATTGTCTGAACCTGCGTTTCATTCAGGTCCTTTTCCTGTTATGCCACACCGCCATTATGACGACGACGCAGCATAAAGGCAATCGCGCCCAGCATCAACAGAAACGCCGAGGGTGCCGGAATGCGGGTTTGGGTAACGAACAGCTGGTAATTGCCGATGCTCCACTGGTCAAAACCCGTGCCGGTATAATCAAAACCGGTGACCAGCGCGTAAAAAATCCCCGTATAGTCCATCTTGAAATCAAAGACGAAGGAATCCGGACTTTCAAATTCATCATCGCTATAGGTGAGCAGATTACCCAGTTCATCGAAAATATACAGGATGCTGTCGAAGAAATCGTCATTGTTACTGTTGACAAGAGAGATCACCTCAAGGTTAAAGATATCTCCCTCTTCCCCATGAAACGCATACCAGTCCCATTCGCCAATTTGCGACAGGCTGCCTTCGATGGAAATGGCATTCACATTCAGGCGATTGTTCGCATTACGGCCCTCAACAATGGTATTGGGCACGTCAAGTTTTGCCAGATCCACCATTTGCGCACTACCGATCGAGCTGTGATCGCCATCCGTTTCCGCCACGACCTGACCGTTTTCGTTAAAGGCCAGCTTGATCGCCGAACGTTCACTGAAAAACCGGTCCGTCACAACAGAATCAGCCAGAGACAGTCCCGCACTAAACCCGGAGCCCATCAGGTGCAGGGTGGTTTCCGTTCCGTTACGCGGTCCGGTATACTCCGGCAGGAAGGCGTCATCCGGAGGTGTGCCCGTGGTCGGAAGCCCTTCACCGATCGGCCCCCAGGCTTCATAATGTCGCAGCCCCTGAATATGCCCCAGCTCATGCGCGCCCGTCTGGGCGCTTTGAATCACCGTGGCAAGCGCCCGGTTCTCTGGCGTGTCCACCATCCCTGTCACCGCTTCAAAACCGCCAGAAGAAAACAGCGCCCAGACATTGCCGTCCACATTGGCATTGTCGCCGCGGGCCAGGTTTCGAAAATCAATGGAATCAGCGATGCCGAACAAAATTGACGTAATGGCGCCACCATCGTCAACGATGATTCCGGCTGGGCCGGCATCAGCCCCCTCACCCGGCATATTGGCATTAAAGAAAATGGTGCTGTATTCCCCTTCTGTAGGTTGTTCCGTGGTGAACTGGAAATTAAACTGGCCGTAATCCGCCTGAAAACGTTGCTGGATATATGCCCTTTCTTCCGCAGAATAAATATGTTCATCAAAAACCCGGGTAATATCGGCCCCCGTGCCGTCCGGGTTTTCCTTATAGGTCCGGCTGTAGGTTCCCGTGGTCGCACTGTCAAAATCCAGATACACCACCTGTGGACCCTGGCTGGACGCACCGGTACTTGCCGGTTGGGTAGATGTTGCAATAGAGGGGGACAGATCTTGTGTCGTAACACCGGCGGCCGTCACTTCCGGCACATTACGTCCCAACAGGAGCTTTTCCTGTTTGCTGATGGGCAATGACTTCCAATGCGAGCAGGTTGTGCTGTGCTGATGCTGGACATAAGACAACAAATACTGTTCATTCTCTGGTGTGAGCGTGGTTGCCATGGCCAAGGAAGGGACGATGCCCAGAAGGGCCCCTCCTATGATAGATTTATATAGGTATTTCAATGAAATAGTTGGTTTTTTCATTTATATCCCCTTAAAAACCAGAATTGACAATGTTTGCCCGAGAGAACCTCGGGCAAAAAGTTACGCATTACGCAAATGAAGGCTGAGATTCAGCCCATGAACAGGTTGGGCTGTCGGTTTTTTTTACAGAATCCGGGACACCCCCTCCCTTCGCAAAGGTGCTAAGCAAATTCTGTACCATGATGGGCAACCCCACCAGTAACGGGAGTCTGGACCGTGGAAATGCTATTTTTTGAAATTTTCGCAGTCAAAAGTGTAAAGAATTCAAGACAGTCTGAAATCCCGAAATAAGGGCTGGGGCAGGATGTCGTCAAATTATGCTGATTTTTTTCAACCGGATATGTTACTGGTGGGAAAGAGGTGGAGGGAAGATATAAGCATGACAGATCCGAAAAACGGCGTTTCCGACAAACCAATTGGCGTAACGGAAATTTTCTGGCGGTTTTTGCTACTGGGCTGTACCTCCTTTGGCGGGCCGGTCGCACATCTGGGATATTTTCGGGATGAATTTGTCAAAAGACGACGCTGGATCAGCGATCAGGCCTATGCGGATCTGATTGCCTTTTGCCAGTTTCTTCCGGGACCCGCTTCCAGTCAGGTTGGCATGGCCATCGGCCTCAGCAAAGGCGGATATGGTGGCATGTTCGCTGCCTGGGTGGCCTTTACCCTGCCTTCTGCCCTGATAATGTTTGGTTTTGCCTATGGGGTCAACCAGTATAGTGATCTTCTGGGGGGAGGCTGGATTTTAGGTCTCAAAGCCGCAACCGTGGCCATCGTGGCTCAGGCGCTGCTGGGTATGGCTTCCTCTCTCACGCCAGACCGGCGCACAGCCAGCATTGCCCTTGTTGCCCTGCTCGTGGTTTTCCTTATTCCCGGTGCTGTCGGTCAGGTCACGGCCATTCTTATTGGGGGATTCCTTGGCACATTCTGGTGCCGTCACGCCCCCCAAACACAGCAGGATAACCACAAGCTCGGGGGAAATACCAGGGCCGGTACAGCGGCATTTTTGCTGATCCTTTTTGCAACACTAATGGTTGTCCTGCCGGTTGTCGCCACTTTCACCCCCGCACAGGGCCTTACCCTTCTGGACAGTTTTTACCGGGCCGGCGCCTTGGTCTTTGGCGGCGGGCACGTGGTTTTGCCGCTATTACAGGCGGAAATGGTGCAAACCGGACTGGTCAGCCGCGAAGATTTTCTGGCCGGATACGGTCTTGCCCAGGCCGTACCCGGCCCGCTTTTCACTTTTTCCAGCTATCTGGGCGCCATAGCCGCTGGCCCCCTGCCCGCCACCGCCAAGGCCGGTATTGCCACACTGGGCATTTTTCTGCCGTCCTTTTTTCTGGTAATCGGCGGCTTGCCGTTGTGGAATCGCATGCGGCGCATGTCACGGGCCCGCAAGGCCATGACTGGCGTCAATGCCGCTGTGGTTGGTCTGCTCGCCGCCGCCCTTTACGACCCTGTTTTTACGGAAGGCATAACGGGAACCGCCACTCTGGCCATCGCAGCGGTGAGTTTCATTGCGCTCAAACACTGGAACATCCCGGCCTGGGCCATTGTCATTGTGGCGGGGCTGGCCGGAGGCGCACTGCTTTAGAGTAAATTGAGCCAACCTATTCACAATTCACTCTAAGCTCCGGAAAGCGCTGGTCATCAGGCTAAAATCATCTCTTCGCAGGTTTCGTTTTGCATGATCGCCACCACTTCATCGACATCATCGGTACCCCGGATGAGATTGAGATCGAGAGTGTCAATGGTGCCATAGCGGATCATGGTTTTTTCAAGAAAAGGGATCAGCTCCTGCCAATAGTCCTGCCCAAAGGCGATGACCGGAAAGTTACGTACCTTCCCGGTTTGCATCAGGGTGAGCGTTTCAAACATTTCATCCAATGTACCGAACCCGCCGGGCATCAGCACAAACCCCTGTGAGTAGCGCACCAGCATCAGCTTGCGCACGAAAAAATATTTAAACGTGGCGCTGATGTCCAAATAGGGATTGGGCGCCTGTTCCCGCGGCAGATGAATATTGCAGCCGATGGACAGGGCGCCGTTTTCCTGCGCTCCCCTGTTGGCGGCTTCCATAATGCCCGGCCCGCCACCGGTCATGATGGAAAATCCGGCTTGACCAAGGCGGCCGGCCAGCGTCCGGGTCTGATGGTAATATGGGTGTTGTTCGTCAAAACGGGCCGATCCGAAAATGGTGATGCACGGACCAATGTTTCGCAAAAGGCTGAACCCGCGCCACATTTCCCGCGACACCTGATACAGACGTAAAACATCCTTGAGCCAGCTTTTGGATTCATGAAGAAGTTTTTCCTGATTGTTCAGGGGCATACTCATTTCCGCACGATGTCAAGGATTTCCACGGGCCGGCTCATGATCTGATTGCGTACGGGAGATGCCGGGTCCGCCACCGGTGCCGTGGTGGGCTGCTGTTGGATTTTGCGCACCACATCCATACCGGAAATGACAACGCCAAAAGCGGCATAGCCCTGCCGGTCCGGATTGCGGTCACTGCCATAATCAAGCGCCGGGTTATCGCCTATGGTGATAAAAAATTCACTGTCCGCCGTACCTGGGGCAAGTCGCGCCATAGAAATCACGCCATCCCGGTGCAAAATGCCGGTTTGCTCTGTGGTCTCATGAACAATGGGCGGGCGGGCCTCAACGGCGCGGTTTCGCCCTCCCTGAATCAGGGTGATGGTCGTTTCGGCCGGGCGTTGATTATCCAACCGGACAGCCCGGTAAAAAAGGCCGCCCCTATACAACCCCGCCTCCATATTCTTGAGAAAATTATCCACTGTTACCGGGGCCCGCTCCGGATACAGCGCAACGGTAATATCACCCAAACTGGTTCTAATCACCACCGGTATTATTCTCTCTTCAGCCCTGAGCATGCCAGCCGCCATAATAGACAGGCACAACGTCATTCCCACGATAATAAGGTTTTTGAGGGCTTTCATGCCGCCTCTCCCTTCTTTTCGGCCGAGGATGTTCTGGGTTTGCTGTGGGAGACAACATACCAGAGCGTCACCAAAAATAAAAATAACAGGACCGCATAGACGATCAGATTAAGGCGGGTCCACCCCAGCGTTTCAAAAATATACCCCGAACTGAGCGACGCCGCTGCCATCATACTGTACACCAGAAAATCGTTGACGCCCTGGGCAAACGTCTTTTCCGATTCTGTATGGGCCTCGGCGAGCAGCGTTGTTCCCGCCGTAAACATAAAATTCCAGCCAAAACCAACCAGCGCCAAAGACAGATAAAAATTGCTGAGTTCAATATCGTAAATGGCCACTGCCGCAGCGATGGCGTAACTGGCCATACCCAGAAAAATAATCGGGACCGCACCGAATCGCGCAATCAATGAGCCCGTCACAAAGGCAGGAGCGAACATGGCAAGAACATGAACCTGTATGACCATGGCGGCATCGGTGGTCTGGTATCCGCAGAACATCACCGCCAGCGGGGAAGCAGTCATCACAAAAGACATCAGCAGATATCCGCCACCCGCATTCAGACAAGCGCAAATAAAAGTTGGGCGTCGCAGAACGCCCCAAGGGGTTTTCTGGCTGGAAGGCACCGGCATATTACGTCTGCCGTTGCCGTCATGAACCATCGGCTGAACCTTATGCGGAACCCTTAACAGGGCGATCGGAATTTGCGCCAGAAGGCTAAGGCAAAGCACCAGCGCATAGGGACCGGCAAAAGTTAAAGGTTCCAGAACTGAGGTGAAATATCCCGTAATGGTAGGAGTCAGGAGAGCCGCAGCGATACCGCCCGCGAGGACAAAGGAAACCGCCTGTTTCTGGCGGTTCGGCGAACTCACTTCCATGGCGGTAAAGCGATAAAAGGCCGCAAAGGCCTGATAATTCCCGTGAAACCAGGTCGCCAGACAAAACAGGATAAAATCCTGCCGGACCAGAGCATATAGAGCCAGCGCCCCGCTGGTCAGCGCATTCAGGGCCCCGACCTGAAATCCCCGTTTGCGCCCGAACTTTCTCATGAAATAGGACGCCGGCACCGCAGAGAATGCCGACCCTAGCACCGCCGTCGCCACTGGCAATGCCGCCCATACCGGGTCCGGCGACAGCATTTTGCCGACCAGCGCCGAATAGGTCAGCAGCGTCATGGTGGAGGCCAGCATCAACGCCTGGCACAGGCTGAGAAGAAAAATATTCAGTTTTTCACGGGGCATGAATAACTCAGGACAGGGCTGATGGCGACTACAGGTTGATTACCATGCCATCATAAGCAGGTTCGATGTGCCCGGGAAGCTGTTTTTTCAAAGTTGCATAATCCATATCCCAGGTCATGTGCGTGAGCACCGCCCGTTTGGGCTTAAAAAGCTTGATATAATCCAAGGTCCTTTCAAGATGGGTGTGGGTCGGATGCGGTTCCGGCCGCAAGGCATCAACAACCCATAAATCCAGGTTATGGAGATATTTGTGACTTTCTTCAGGTATCACATTAAAATCTGTGCTATAAGCCACTTTATTCAAACGGAAACCATATGATGTGGTGTTGCCGTGGTTTTGCAAAAACGGCTGTATGTCAATGGCACCGATGCGAAAGGGGGACGTCTCAATTTCATGCATGTTGGCAATCGCCGGATATCCCCCCTGACTGGTGAAAATATAGTCAAAACGCCGCTTCAGAACGGCGCGGGTTTCCGGGCCGGCATAAACGTCCACGCGTTTTTTCATACATTGAAAAATCCCTCGCAAATCGTCTATGCCATGCGTATGATCCGCATGATCGTGGGTATACAAAACCCCGTCAAGGCGGGTAATGCCCGCATCCAGGCATTGTTCCCTGAGATCCGGTGACGTATCAACAAGCAGTGCCGTGCCCTGCTCTTCCACGTAGATGGAAGACCGCCGGCGGCGGTTTTTCGGATTGTTGCGATCACATACGCCCCAGATATTGCCGATCCGCGGCACGCCGCCCGAAGTGCCACAGCCCAGAATAGTCACCTTCATCAGTTTTCCCCTTCCGACAGACACGCCTTATGACGCGCCTTATGGAACAGGGCAAAGAAGTTTTCCGTGGTGATCCGGGCCAGTTCTTCATAAGACAGTCCCAGCAGGTCAGCCAGAAAGGCGGCCGTATATTTCACATAAGCCGGCTCATTAGGTTTGCCGCGTTTGGGCACCGGTGCTAGATAAGGCGCGTCCGTTTCAACCAACAACCGGTCGTGGGGGATGATCCTTACCGTTTCCCGAAGATCCGTAGCGTTTTTGAACGTAACGATCCCGGAAATGGAAATATAACACCCCATCTCCAGCGCCGCCTCGGCAAAGGCGCGACTGGCGGTAAAACAGTGAATGACCGCCGGATAGGCGCCCTTGTCCATTTCTTCTTTCATGATCCGGGCCGTATCGGCATCAGCATCCCTGGAGTGCACAATCAGCGGCAGACCAGTTTCCCGGCTGGCGGCAATATGAGCCCGGAAATTTTCCTGTTGTAAGTGGCGCGGCGCATGATCGTAATAATAATCCAGCCCGCTTTCGCCAATACCGACGACCTTTTCCGGCTGAGCCTTTTCAATCAGCTGTTCCGCCGTAATTCCGGGTTCATTTTCCGCCTCATGGGGGTGGCTGCCCACCGTACACCAGACATGATCATACTGCCGGGCGATGGCCAGCACCTCGTCATATTCGCTAAGCCGGGCATTGATGGCCAGCATCGCGCCGACCCCTGCCTCGCGGGCCCGTTGCATGACACCGGGCATATCCTCTGTCATGCTGCCGTAATTTAAATGGCAATGGCTGTCGACAAGCATCTCTTTCAAGCCTCTTGTTCAACAAATCGGGGGAAGACTCCTTGCGGCTTGTCCAGGACTGTACCGCTTGGCAGACGGCCGGTTTCGCCCAATTGGTCAAAACCGCGCGCTGCCTGGTCGAGGTTCAGCTGATCCAGCATTTTTGCTGCACTATCGGGCATGAACGGCTGAATAAGGATTCCCACCTGGCGAATAACTTCTGCCGTGACATACAATACTGTGCCCATGCGTTCCGGATCGGTTTTCTTGAGCGCCCAAGGTTCCTGCCCCGCAAAATACCCATTCGCGTCAGAAACAACCTTCCAGATAACTTCCAGCGCCTGGTGAAAGGCCTGCTCGTCCATTTTTTCACGCACTTTTTCCAAAAGCCCGTCGGCAGCAGCGAGAATATCACGATCGGCCTGCGTTAACGTACCGGGGACGGGGATACGAGATTCACAATTTTTGTAGATCATGCTGAGGCTGCGCTGGGCCAGATTGCCCAGATCATTGGCCAGATCGCTGTTGATGCGGTTGATCATGGCCTGCCGGGAATAATCCCCATCATTGCCAAACGGCACTTCCCGCATCAGGAAATAGCGCACCTGGTCCAGACCGAATTCCTCAACAATCTGGAACGGGTCAATCACGTTACCAATGGATTTGGATATTTTCTGTCCCTCATTGGTCCACCAGCCATGGGCAAAAATACGCCGGGGCAAGGGAATTTCGGCCGCCATAAGAAAAGCCGGCCAGTAGACCGCATGAAACCGCAGAATATCCTTGCCCACCATATGCATATCGGCGGGCCAGAATTTGCGGAAAATAGCGCTGTCCATATCCGGGTAGCCCACGGCCGTCAGATAATTGGTCAGCGCGTCAATCCAGACATACATGATGTGTTTGTCATTGCCCGGCACTGGCACGCCCCACTGAAAACTGGTGCGGGAAATGGACAGATCCCTGAGCCCCCCTTCCACAAAACTTTTCACTTCGTTGCGGCGACTTTTGGGCAGAACCGCCTCCGGCAGCGTGTCATACCATTTGAGAAGCTCCTCCCCCCAGGCGGAAAGACGGAAAAAATAACTCTCTTCTTCCACCCATTCCACTGGCGCGCCCGTAGGCGCCAGCTTTTCACCGCCTTCCCCCTCGATCAGTTCGCTTTCAGCATAAAAGGCTTCATCACGCACCGAATACCATCCGGCATATTTATCCAGATAGATCTGACCATTATCTTCCAGTTTTCGCCACAACGCCTGAACCGCCCGTTTGTGACGTTCTTCAGTAGTGCGGATAAAATCATCATTGGAAAAATTCATGAACGTGGCCAGCTTACGGAATCCCTGAGACACATCATCACAGAATTCCTGCGGCGTTTTGCCGGCGGCCCGAGCGGATTTTTCGACTTTCTGACCATGTTCGTCCGTGCCCGTCAGAAACATCACTTCATACCCGTCCAGCCGTTTAAAACGCGCAAGAACATCACAGGCCAGCGTGGTATAGGCATGGCCAATATGCGGTTTGTCATTCACATAATAGATGGGCGTCGTAATGTAAAAAGCAGACGACATAATCCAGTTACTCCGGTTAATTCCTGATAAAATTAACCCTTCACCGTCTGGCTGATCATGGAAAAAATGTTGATGACGACAAGTTTCCGATCCAGGTTGACGGCATCGGTGCGGGTTATTAATTGGCTAACCTTTTCCCATAGCTCGCCCCATTGATCAAGCGGAATTCTTTGACCGAGCGACGCCATAAGCTCAAGCTCCCCTGTCATCACCGGATGAACGGACGAGACCTGCTCCTGGGCGGATAATGCTGCATGCCGGGTCATGCGGTTCATGAAACGCAGCAAAAGCTCTCCAAACAGACGGAATCTGTCTTGATTATTGCGCCCGGCCAGTTCGCCGGCCAACACATGCAGGGCCGGCACGTTCACCTCTGGCAGAGTGGATAATAGCGAAAGTATTTGACTGTAAAGCTCCAGTCCCTTCTGATGCACCAGGTTCAGCGCATATCCCGGGCTGCCTTCGCTAAGTACGGCATAGCCCGCAAGCTCCTCTTCGGGAAGCTCTGGATTTTCCCGCCGCAAAATTTCAGCCACGGCCTGATCCGTGAGCGGTTTCAGACGCATCTGACGGCATCTCGACCTGATGGTGGGCAACAGTCGGCCCGGCGCATGCGCCAGAATGAAAAGCAAAGCATGACGAGGAGGTTCTTCAAGAACCTTCAGTAAGGCGTTGGCCGCATTACGATTCATTTCATCGGCACTGTCTATGATGGCGATGCGCCAGCCCCCATCGCTGGAAGTGGTATTAAAAAACCCCTGAAGCCGGCGCACCTCGTCAATGACAATCTCCTTGCGCCGTTTGCCGGTTTTCTCATCCAGGCCCCGTTCTATGCTCAACAGGTCAGGATGACTTCCCGCATTAATCAATTGATTGGTCCGGCTTTCGGGATCAGTGGCCAGAGTTGTAAGCGCCGTCTTTTCCAGGGTGTCGCCAAAAAGACCGCCGCCTGCCTCCTCTGTCGGCGCATGATGCAATAAAAACCGCGCCATGTGATAAGCCAGCGAGGCCTTACCAATACCGCGCGGGCCGGTGATCATCCACGCATGATGCAGTTTGTCGGCATTAAAGGCATCAAGGAACAGGCGTGATGCCGCCTCATGCCCGATAACTTCCCGACACAGGCGGGCATGGGGGACCATTTCAAGTTCTTCCATTGCCCTCACTCCAGTCCAAACCGGTCTTTCACACACTGCCAGATGCGTTCTTCCACGTCGTCGACACGGCCTTCCGCAGCGATCACGGTAATCCGCTGCGGGTTTTTCGCGGCAATATCAAGAAAGGCCTCACGCAGTTTTTCGTGGAATCCCTTCCCCATTCTTTCATACCGGTCTTCGCGCTGTTGCCCTGTCTCCGTCTTTTGCCGCATTCTGGCCCGCTCTAACCCCAACGAGGCCCCGCCATTCAAAAGCAGGGTAAAGTCAGGCCAGAAGTTGTCGGTCACGATCTTATGCAGGTCAAGAATCCTATCCACCCCAAGCCCTTGGGCATATCCCTGATACGCCAGGGTGGAATCGGCATAACGATCACAGATAACCCATTTCCCTGCCCGTAATGCCGGCAGCACCGTCCGATCCAGATGGTCGCGCCGGGCCGCATAATGCAACAGGGTTTCGGTCATGGGGGTCCATTTATCCGTGCCACCGGTTACCAGAAGCCCACGAATTGCTTCCGCCCCCGGCGCCCCGCCTGGCTCCCGGGTCAACACCACTTCTATCCCGTGGTGTTCCAGCCTTTCCCTGAGCCGCAAGGCCTGGGTGGACTTGCCCACCCCTTCCCCGCCTTCAAAGGTAATAAAGCGGCCCTTAAACGACGAACCAGAATGGGCAAGTGTTTTATCGGCCACGGCCTGAGGACCCTATCAGCATATAGTTCAGAGCAGCTTTCAAGCGGTTAAAACCACCCAGTTTTCCGACATCTTCGCCGGCCACCAGTGGCAGACGTACCGATTCCATATGAGGAGATGAGATCTCCAGCATGGCCACAGGCTGTCCCTTCACGATCGGCGCCGCAATGGGCCCTTCGTAAATTACCTTGGCTTTCATCTTGCGACGCGCTTCACGGCTCATAGACAGGGTGACATCCTGTTCCAACACTAACGGCACCTGATCCTTTTCCCCCAGCCACACATTGGCATAATCAAGCGTTTTTCCCGCCTGCAGCAGGTTGTAAACATCAAAGTTACGGAATCCATAATTCAGAAGCCGTTCGGATTCCCGCGCTCGGGCCCGTTCGCTGGGCAACCCATTGACCACCAGAATCAGCCGCCGGTCATCCCGTTTGGCCGAAGCCACAAGCCCGAACCCCGCCGCTTCTGTATGACCGGTTTTTAGGCCGTCCGCTTCCGGCATGCTATAAAGGATGGGATTGCGGTTGGTTTGGCGAATATCGTTATAGGTGAATTCTTTTTCCGCAAACATGGCATAATATTCTGGAAAATTGGCGATCATTTTCTGAGCCAGGATCGCCAGATCCCGCGCCGACATGTAATGGTTTTCATCCGGCCAGCCATTGCTGTTCACCATATGGGTGTTTGTCATGCCAAGTTCGCGGGCTTTTTCGTTCATCCAGTCCACGAAGACCGCTTCCGAGCCTGCCAGCCCTTCTGCCAGGACCACACAGGCATCATTGCCGCTTTGCACAATGATCCCCATCAAAAGATCGTGAACCGTGACCCGGTCACCGGCCTTGAGAAACATGGTGGAGCCTTTAAGGCGCCATTTCCGCCAGGCTGCTTCGCTGACCTCGATTTCATCATTGAGGGTGATCACCCCGTCCCGGAGCTTTTCAAAGGCGATATAGACCGTAAGCAGCTTGCTCATGGAAGATGGCGCCATCGGGGTGTCGGGCTCCTTGGCAAACAACACATCTCCTGTCGCGCCTTCGATCAGGATGGCATGTTCCGCAATGGTCTGGATATTCTGGGCGCCAAAGGCCGCAGAGGTCCCTCCTTGGGCACTTAGAAAAACCATCAGAATGGTGAAGAAGGATCTTTTGAGATCAACCATTTATCCGTTTCTCGTCTTTATTTGTTAAACTTAGTATTTCAAACCGGTTATGCCGGAACAGGGTTAGTCCATCACTATTCGGGCCGTATTATGTCCCCAGGCCAACACACGCCCCAGGGTAACATCTGCCTGTTCCCTGGACTCCAGCGGTCCGATGCGTACACGGTAGAGTTTCTGGCCGTTGACATCAACAAGCTCCAGCAGGGTCTGCCCTACATGGCGGATGCCATCCGCCACGGCTTCAGCCCGGAGTTTGTCGGCAAAAGCCCCGATCTGTACATAAATCGTTTTCAGATCATATTCCTTGTGTGCCGTTTCCTGTTGCGGTGGAGAAGAGACAAGCTTTTCCACCTCCACGGCCGGTGGTGGAGACAGTGGCGTAGTTTCTTCGGCCACGACCACGGGGGCGCGTTTGGGAGCGGGCTGGGCCAGTGAGGATGAGGACGGCGAGGATGAGGACGGCGAGGATGAGGATGGTGGAGTTTGTCGTCTGACATAGACCGGGGCGGCATCAGGACCTGGGACGGCTTCCACACGAACTTTGGTAACTCCTTGGCGTTCAAATCCCAGAAGCTGGGCTGCACGCCGCGAAACGTCGATCAGGCGGTTACCCACAAATGGCCCGCGATCATTGACCCTAAGAATCAGGGAACGCCCGTTTTCCAGATTGGTCACCCGCACATAACTTGGCATCGGCAGGGTGGTATGGGCGGCGGTCAGGGCGTTCATGTTAAAAATTTCGCCATTGGCCGTCTTGCGGCCATGAAATTTAGGCCCGTACCAAGAGGCAAGCCCCACGGCGGAATATGTGGGGTCTTCCTTGGGATAATACACCTTGCCTGCGACCTTATAGGGCTTTCCCACTTTGTAACTGCCCTGCCCCGCTGGCGGCGTTTCATAGGAACGGGGGCCGCTGGAACACGCGGCAAGCCCCAGAAGCAGCATACACAGTCCTAAATATTTTCCCAAACGGTTCAGTAACTTCATTTCAGTTGATCCGACAGCAAACTCACCCCTAGTGCATAATAGTTTGAACAATTATAGCTGAGTATAGCCCGGAAGTTCCGGTATGTCAGGTAGGCGGGCCCGTCCTTGCCCGCCGGCATGACCAACGATGCCTTGAAATCCCGATCCCCCACATCGGGAAGATCAGAACCATAAATGGTTTTCACGCCCAGTTCGGACCATTCCTTGAGACTGAGCTGCCGGCTATGATGTTTCAGAGCACGCCTACAGCTACGTGGTGGTTCGGTCTGCTTGACCTTTTCCCATAACTCTTCCACATTTTCCGGCAGACGCACCTCGCGACCCCAAGTGCGGTCTTCGCGCCAGCCATGTTTTTTCAGATAATTGGCGATCGAAGCAAACACATCGGCCTGATCCACCCAAATATCCTTCCGGCCATCCCGGTTGTAATCATAGGCAAAGGTGAAAAAGCTTGACGGCATGAACTGCCCCTGCCCCATCGCCCCGGCCCAGGACCCCTTCATATTTTTCGGGTCAATATGCCCCTGATCAAGAATCTCCAGCGCCCGTAACAGTTCCCGCCGGAAAAAAGCGGGCCGGCGCATGTCATACGCCAGGGTGGCCAGGGCTTCGATCACATAATAGCCGCCGGTATACCTGCCGTAATTGGTCTCCATACCCCATATGGCGGCAATAAAACGGGGTTGTACCCCCATGTCGCGTCCCACTTTGGTCAGCACCTCCTGGTGCTCAGCCATTTTTTTCCGGCCGAGTTCAATACGGGCCGGACTGACCCGACGGCCGATATATTCGGCAAAGGTCTGGGTAAATTCAGGCTGGCGGCGGTCCAGTTCTATGATTTTCGGTACCGGTTGAACACCGTCCAGGGCCACGGCAAGGGTGTTTTCGGATATGCCTTGCTCACGGGCTTCCCGTTTCAGTTCTTCAAGCCACTGCTTAAAACTCAGGGGATTGGCGGGAATGCTGTCTTTTGCCTGCGCTGCCCCAATATTTAACAGTATCCCGATCAGCCCCATCAACAGTACGGTATATCTCATTTTGCCTGAATAGCCCCTGTTTTGCGGTTATTACCTGCACAGCCCCTATGTTCCGTTCTTGCGGTTTGGTCAAACTGCCCATGTTCGCCTCATGTTCGCCTCATGGGTTTGGGACATGGATTCATATATCAGTCCCCAACAAGAACGGAAGCTCATGCTGTTCCCAAATCGTGACCATATCATGGCATAAAAGACCATTTGCACCATATTTACAAGCCATTATTAAAAACTTGTGAATTCGGATCTTGACCTGATACTTGCGATAAGATAAATCCTAGCCCACGGCATTTCATTCGCTACGGAGAGGTGGCAGAGTGGTTGAATGCACCGGTCTTGAAAACCGGCAAGGGTGCAAGCCCTTCGTGGGTTCGAATCCCACCCTCTCCGCCACTATGCACTGCACGACAGCGTTTCTCTGCGCTTCCCTGCTTTTGCAGCAGCAGACTAAGTCACCCCCCTAAACGTGCTTCCCAAAGAAGCTTAACGGCACTTTGGCGGTTTCGGGCTGGCCATGCCATAGGCGGATATTGCCGAGCGCTATGGTCCCTGCACCACTTGCTATAATCGATTTGTTCACTAATCGGTTTGTTCAGTGGCGAAGGCGGGTGTCTGTCAGCGGCTTTTCGACGCGATCTTTCAGGTCCATGACGGTAACCTCCTCATGATCGACAGCAGCTGTGCCCGTGTGCATCAACAGGAAAGTTTCCCGATATTTTCAATGGCTTGAAAAAAGCAGAAATTTTGTACCACAGAGGGGAAAACCTTAAATAAAAAACCCTTGGATATCTGCTAACGCATTAATACCCAAGGGTTTTAAATTGGTGAGCCCTGAAGGATTCGAACCTTCGACCTACTGATTAAAAGTCAGTTGCTCTACCAACTGAGCTAAGGGCCCGTAAAAGATGAGCGGAACATAAAGTCAGTTTCCCGGATGGTCAATAGGAAACTGACACTTTTTTTAAAAAATTTTCTTATAGCGGATCAATGTCGCCAAGCGCCCTTTTGGCATGAAAATCAGCCACATACTGTTTCAGTTTTCCGGCCGCAATGGCGGCGCGCAATCCTGCCATAAGATCCTGAAAATAGGTCAGATTATGTTCCGTCAGCAGCATGGCCCCCAGAATCTCGCCACTACGGATCAGATGCGAAAGATAGGCCCGGCTGTATTTCGTGCAGGCATCACACCGGCAGTCTTCATCCAGAGGCCGCGGGTCATCCGTATGGCGGGCATTTTTCATATTCACTGCCCCTCGCCGGGTAAAGGCCTGTCCCGTGCGGCCCGACCGGGTCGGCAGCACACAGTCGAACATGTCAATGCCGCGCTCGACGGCCCCGACAATATCATCGGGTTTGCCCACCCCCATCAGGTAGCGCGGTTTGTCTGTGGGCATTTTGGGCATGGTAAAGTCGAGCACCTCGAACATCACCTGCTGCCCTTCGCCCACCGCAAGGCCGCCAACGGCATACCCGTGAAAGCCGATCTCGGTGAGCGCGGCGATAGACTCCTGCCTCAGGTCCTCAAACACCCCGCCCTGCACAATGCCGAACAAAGCATTCTTTTCCGCATGTTCAGACCCATTGTGAAAGGCGTCAAAAGAACGTTTGGCCCAGCGCATGCTGAGCCGCATGCTGTCTTCCGTCTGTTTTCGGGTGGCGGGATACGGCGTGCATTCGTCAAACGCCATCACGATGTTAGAGCCCAACAATCGCTGGATTTCCATACTGCGTTCCGGGCTGAGCAAATGACGACTGCCGTCAATATGGGACTGGAAAGCCACGCCCTCCTCGCTAATTTTCCGAAGCTGCGCCAGGGACATCACTTGAAACCCACCGGAATCGGTCAGAATCGGCCGCTCCCAGTTCATGAATTTGTGTAACCCCCCTAGATGATGAATCCGTTCCGCCGTGGGCCGGAGCATCAAATGATAAGTGTTGCCCAAAAGAATATCCGCCCCCGTGGCCCGCACGGTTTCCGGTTTCATGGCCTTGACCGTAGCCGCCGTCCCCACCGGCATAAAGGCGGGCGTGCGAATATCCCCGCGCCAGGTTTTCAAGACCCCGGTGCGCGCCGATCCGTCGGTCGCCTCGATGTGCAGCTTGAAATTATCCTTCACAACTGGTCCTCACGAAATAACAGACTGCTGTCGCCATAGGAATAAAAACGATACCGTTCTTCAATGGCATGGTGATAGGCCGCCTTCATTGTTTCCAACCCGGCAAAGGCCGACACCAGCATAAACAGAGTGGACCGCGGCAGATGGAAATTGGTCATCAGCATATCCACACAACGGAACTTGTATCCCGGCGTAATAAAAATATCCGTGGAATCGGCAAAGGGGCGTGTGTGCCCGCTTTCGTCCGTCGCAGCTTCCAGCAGGCGCAACGACGTGGTGCCCACAGCAACGACCCGCCGTCCTTCGGCGTGGGCGCGGTTAATCTCCTCCGCCACGTCCGGGGTAATCTCGCCCCATTCCTCATGCATTTTATGATCGCGGGTGTCCTCCACTTTAACCGGCAGGAAGGTACCGGCCCCGACATGCAGGGTGACCTGGACGCGTTTTACGCCGATTTCGTCAATTTTGTTCAGCAGGGCCGTTGTGAAATGCAGTCCGGCAGTGGGAGCCGCGACGGCCCCGTCTTTTTTGCTATAGACGGTCTGGTAATCCTCACGGTCCCGCGCATCTACCGGCCGTTGTGAAGCGATATAGGGCGGCAGAGGCATGACCCCCACTTCATCAAGCGCCTGGCGCAGGGCCGATCCCGCCCGGTCAAACCGTAAAGTGACTTCACCGCCTGCGCCCTTGTCCGTTACCGTACAGAACAGCTTGTCCTGAAAACTGATCTCGTCACCCACTTTCAGTTTCTTGGCCGGGCGGGCAAACGCCTTCCAGAGCCCCTCATCCTTCTGCTGATGCAGGGTAAATTCAACTTTGCCCAGCCCCCGTCTGCCGCTCAGGCGCGCCGGAATCACCCGGGTATCATTAAAGACCATCACGTCACCGGGATTAAGATAATCTGTAATATCCGCCACACGACGGTCTTCAAGGTCCTTGCCTCGCACCACAAGAAAGCGCGCCCCGTCGCGATTTGCGACGGGGCGAAGCGCAATCAGCTCCCGCGGGAGTTCAAAGTCAAACAGGTCAACCTTCAATGTTCACCCCGATATTCATCCTAATATCCACTCCAATGGTCCCCCCATGCTGACCCCATGTTGACCCGTGAGCTACTGTTCCACATCCGCAGCAACCTGCATTTTTACAATGATGTCCGGATCGGTAAAGCCCGGCCCCTCCCCAGGTTTGATATTGTCCACAAACTGCATGCCTTCGACCACCCGTCCCCAAACGGTATATTGTCCGTTCAGGTGCATGGCCGGCTCAAAACAGATAAAAAACTGTGAATCCGCACTGTTGGGGTCCATCGCCCGAGCCATGGACACGGTCCCGCGCAGATGCGGCAGGTCGTTAAATTCCGCCGGCAGGTTTTGCCCCGATCCACCGGTACCATCCCCTTTCGGGTCTCCGGTCTGGGCCATGAAGCCTGGAATCACCCGGTGAAAGGTTAAGCCGTCATAAAACCCTGCCCGGACCAATTCCTTGATTCTCGCCACATGTTTGGGCGCTTTATCCGGATACATTTCAATCACCACCCGACCATCTTTCAGGTCAAGGTAAAGGGTATTTTCCAGATCCATGGCGTGTGCTCCTGCCGTCATCAAGAAAACGGTCAAAACCGCCTTCAACAAGTTTTTCATGATTTATCACCTCGGAGAGTGCGTTATACAGTTTTTCCCAGCTTCGCCAAGACTTTTTGCCGCACTGACGGCGATACAAAAGCCTTGATTTCCCCGTCGAAGATGGCGATTTCCTTCACTAGACGGGAGGCAATCGCCTGATAGGACGGATCCGCCATCAAGAATACGGTCTCCACATTCGGGTTAAGCTTGTAGTTCATGGCCGTCATTTGAAATTCATATTCGAAATCCGACACAGCCCTAAGCCCCCGGATAATGATCCCGGCGCCGATTTCTTCGGCAAAGCTCATCAACAAAGTATCAAAGGGGCGAACCTCAATGGCCACCCCTTCGTTTTTTTCAATAAAGGCTGTTTCTTCACGCACCATCTCCACCCGCTCATCCAGATCAAAAAGCGGCTGTTTGGACGGATTGGTGGAAATCCCCAGAACAAGACGATCAACAAGTTTGGCGCCCCGTTTGATAATATCAATATGCCCCAGAGTGATGGGATCAAAAGTTCCCGGATAGAGCCCGATACGTTCTTTTTTCTGGGTCATAAGCCCTTATTCCTCCTTTGCGTTTCCTTCAAAAGACGATGTTCCGGAAGAGTCCGAACCGGATGTTTCCGTGTTTTCGATGGCTTCCGCATTTTCGTCTACAACTTCATTCAGATCCCGGTTTTCCTCATCGTTCTCTTCACCATTCTCTTCATCGTCCTCCACATCCGTCAGACGGGCCACGGAAACAACATGTTCCTCATCCCCCACCCTGAACAGGGTTACCCCCTGAGTGCTGCGTCCGGCGATTCTCACATCATGAACCGGCACCCGGATCAGACGCCCCAGATCAGTCACCATCATCAGCTGATCCTGCGCCTCGATGGGGAACGCGGCCACCACGCTGCCATTGCGTTCGGAGGTTTCGATATTGATGATGCCCTGACCACCGCGGTTGGTTTGCCGGTATTCATAGGCCGAGGTGCGTTTGCCATAACCGTTGGCCGTCACGCTGAGAATAAACTCTTCCTGCGCCTCCAGTTCCGCAATACGTTCCGCAGACAGGCCCTCAGGCAGTTCAACTTCTTCCCCCCGGCGCCGGGCCGCAGCATAACGCAGATAAGGGTCACGTTCTTCCATGGTGATGGTGGTGCTTTTCAACACGGACATGGACACCACTTCATCCCCTTCGGCCAGACGAATCCCTCTGACCCCATCGGAATTGCGTCCTTTAAACAGGCGTACGGCCGTCGCATTGAAACGGATACATTTGCCGTCCCGGGTCGCCAACAGCACATCATTGTCCTCAGCACATGCTGCAACCCCGATCAGGCGGTCATTCTCGCTCAGGCGAATGGCGATTTTGCCATTGGCGCGCACATTAACAAAATCGCTCAGCAGGTTACGGCGCACATTCCCCTTCGCCGTGGCAAAAACCGCATGCAGCTCTTCCCAGCTGTCTTCATCCTCAGGCAGCGGCAGAATGGTGGAAATGGTCTCCCCCTGGCTGAGCGGTAGAAGATTGATCAGCGCTTTGCCCTTGGATTGCGGCGTGCCCGGCGGCAATTTCCAGACTTTCAGCTTATAGACTTGCCCCAGATTGCTGAAAAATAACACCGGCGTGTGGGTGTTGGCCACAAAAACCGTTTGCAGAAAATCCTCATCTTTGGTCTGCATGCCGCTGCGGCCCTTGCCTCCACGCCGCTGCGCCCGATAGGTGTTAAGGGGCACCCGCTTGATATAACCGCTATGGGTGACCGTCACGACCATGTCTTCACGCTGGATGAGGTCTTCGTCTTCGATGTCGCCCAGCCCGGCAGGAACGATTTCCGTGCGTCGCGGCGTAGCAAACGCCTCCCGATAGGCAACAAATTCATCGCGCATGATGCCGTAAAGTTTTTCCCGACTGCGCAGGATTTCCAGATATTCCTCAATCTCGGCGGCAATTTTTTTCAGTTCTTCGCCAATTTCGTCCCGGCCCAGTGCGGTCAGACGATGCAGACGCAATTCCAAAATAGCCCGCACCTGGGTTTCCGACAGAATATATTTGCCGTCCACCACCCCGCGTCCCGGTTCATTGATCAGGCGAATATACCCTTCAACATCCACTGCATCCCATTCCTCGGCCATGAGCGCCTCGCGGGCCGCCGCCGGATTGGGAGCCTTGCGAATCATCGCCACAATCTTATCCAGATTGTTGACCGCAATTACCAGCCCTACCAAGACATGGGCCCGATCCCGGGCCTTGCCCAGCAGATATTTGGTCCGCCGGGTGATGACTTCCTCGCGGAACTTGACAAAGGCTTCGATAATCTGGCGCAGGTTAAGAAGTTCCGGTTTGCCATTATTCAGGGCCAGCATGTTACAGCCGAAACTGGTTTGCAACGGGGTATAGCGGTACAGCTGGTTCAGCACCACATCCGCCACCGCGTCGCGTTTGATTTCCACGACCACCCGCACGCCCTCACGGTCGGATTCATCACGGATATCTCCAATGCCTTCGATACGTTTGTTGCGCACCGTTTCAGCAATGGTTTCGATCATACGGGATTTATTCACTTGATAAGGAATTTCCGTGATCACAATGGCTTCCCGACCATTGCGTGTTTCCTCGATGTGGGTCTTGCCGCGCATCATCACCGATCCACGCCCGGTCATATAGGCAGACCGGGCCCCGGCCGCTCCCATAATCAGGCCACCGGTGGGAAAATCCGGCCCTGGCACCAATTCGATGAGCTCTTCCAACGTCACTTCCGGGTTGTCAATAAAGGCACAGCAGGCATCCAGAACCTCCCCTAGATTATGAGGCGGGATGTTGGTTGCCATACCGACGGCAATCCCCCCTGCCCCATTCACCAGAAGGTTGGGGAACCGGGCCGGCAACACCACCGGTTCCAGTTCGGATTCATCATAGTTCGGATGGAAATCAACCGTATCCTTGTCGATGTCCTCCAAAAGTCCGCTGGCCGCCTTATCCATGCGGGCCTCGGTATAGCGCATAGCCGCTGGCGGGTCACCGTCCATGGAACCAAAATTGCCCTGCCCGTCAATCAACGGCAAACGCAGGGAGAACGGCTGGGCCATACGGACCATCGCATCATAAATGGCACTATCCCCGTGGGGATGGTATTTACCCATCACATCCCCGACCACGCGCGCCGATTTACGATAGGGTTTGGTCCAGTCATAGCCGTTCTCATACATGCTGTAGAGAATACGCCGATGCACCGGCTTCAGACCATCACGCACATCCGGAAGGGCCCGGGACACGATCACGCTCATGGCGTAATCGAGGTAGGAGGATTTCATTTCCTCCTCAATAGTGATGGTAGAAATGTTCGGATCCTGGGGGTCTAGAACGGTGTTCTCACTCAAGAAAATATCCCTTAATTTATACTTTTACTTTCGGGTCTCTTTTGTCACTCTGCTTTGTCACTCTGCCCTGGCCTGTTCCAACAGGACATGGCCGGGCAAGAGGCAGAAAAATGCAGCCCAATTGATAGCAATTCCCCATGAGCATGGCAAGGATTTAGGCGCCTGGGACAGGAACCGTTTTTCAGCTTCCTTTTTCCGGCAACTTTTCCAGGTGTCAAAGGTCGGTTCATCCTCACATGATCATAACGCCAAAAGGCCCCAGCCTGATGACCGGGACCCCAAATATTCAAGAAACATTCAGCCGAAAATAATCAGCCAGAAATAAAAAGAAACAGGCTTAGAACGGAATCTCATCATCCAGATCGCCCCCCCCCGCAGCAGGACCGGAAGAAGATCCGCCGCCATAGTTAGACGCTCCGTTATCCTCAAAAGTATCACTGCCGCCATAGCCCCCGCCTTCACCCTTGCTGTCCAGCATGGTCAGCTCGCCGCGGTATTTCTGCAGCACTACTTCCGTTGTGTATTTTTCCACGCCCTGCTGGTCCGTCCATTTACGGGTTTGCAGCGCGCCTTCCACATAAATCTTGGACCCTTTGCGCAGATATTGTTCCGCAACCCGGCACAGCGCCTCGTTAAAGATGACCACCCGGTGCCATTCAGTGCGCTCCTTACGCTCCCCTGTTATCCGATCCTTCCAGCTCTCGGACGTGGCCAGACTCAATGTCACCACCGGGGAGCCGTCCTGGGTATGCCGTACTTCCGGGTCCCGCCCTAGATTCCCCACCAGAATGACCTTGTTGACGCTACCTGCCATTTTTATCTTCCTTTAATCCGTATTCTGTTGTTAAACGTATTCCAACCATAACGGCTGCCAAGCGATCTGCAAAGCAAATTTGCAGGTTTTTGAACGCCGGTTTCCGCCCAAACCACCAATGAGAACAAAATAAGAACTTGACATCTTTCCAAAAAAGACCACATTGCACATAATTCCATCGTTTCAGGGTGCGTATGAAAAATGCTGACTAAGATTTCCGTTCGCGGCGCCAAAGAACACAATCTGAAAAATATTGACGTGGATATTCCCCGCGACAAACTGGTGGTGGTCACAGGCTTAAGCGGGTCCGGCAAATCCTCACTGGCCTTTGACACCATTTATGCTGAAGGCCAGCGCCGCTATGTGGAAAGCCTGTCGGCCTATGCCCGGCAGTTTCTGGAAATGATGCAGAAACCGGACTGCGAACATATCGAGGGCCTCAGCCCGGCCATTTCCATCGAGCAGAAGACCACCTCCCGCAATCCCCGTTCCACCGTCGGCACGGTAACGGAAATTTATGACTATATGCGCCTGTTGTTTGCCCGGATCGGCGTGCCCTATTCCCCGGCCACGGGCCTGCCCATCGAAAGCCAGACCATCAGCCAGATGGTCGATAAAATCATGGCATTGGAAGAAGGCACCCGCCTGTATCTTCTGGCTCCTATCGTACGCGGGCGTAAGGGAGAGTACCGCAAAGAGTTTGCCGATCTGCTGAAAAAAGGGTTCCAGCGGGTCAAAGTGGACGGAAATTTCTATGAACTTGATGATGTGCCGGACCTGAACAAGAAGCTCAAACATGACATTGAGGTGGTGGTGGACCGGGTTGTGGTGCGCGCCGGGCTTGAGACCCGGCTGGCCGACAGCCTGCAAACCGCGCTGGAACTGGCCGAAGGGCTGGCCATAGCGGAATTCGCCAGCGGTGCGCAACAGGGGGAACGGCTGTTATTTTCCGAAAAATTTGCCTGCCCGGTTTCCGGGTTTACTATTGAGGAAATCGAACCCCGGCTGTTTTCCTTCAACAACCCTTTTGGGGCCTGCCCCACCTGCGACGGGCTGGGCAAGAAACTTTATTTCGATCCCGATCTGGTGGTGCCGGACAAGACCAAAAGCCTGAAACAGGGCGCCCTTGTCCCCTGGTCTAAATCCAGTGCCCCTTATTACATCCAGACCCTGGAAAGCCTCGCCCGACATTACGGGTTTAAAACCGACACGCCTTGGGAAAAACTGCCACACCAGTTTCAGGACATTATCCTGTATGGCAGTGGAGATGAGGTCATCGAAATGATCTACAGCGATGACCGCAAGAATTATGTGGTGGAAAAACCTTTTGAGGGGGTGATCGGCAATATTGAACGGCGCTGGCGGGAAACCGACAGTAACATGATGCGCGACGAGCTGGGTAAATATCAAAGTGCCGCCACTTGTGAAACCTGTAACGGCTACCGGCTCAAACCGGAAGCGCTGTGTGTCAGAATTAACGACCGGCATATCGGGCAGGTCGCAGAACTTTCAGTGCGGGACAGTTACCTGTGGTTCCGGGAATTGCCCGCAAACTTAAGCGAAAAACAGAATGAAATCGCCGCGCGCATTCTCAAGGAGATCATTGAACGACTGGGATTTCTGAACAATGTGGGGCTGGAATATCTTAATCTGTCCCGCAGTTCCGGCACCTTGTCCGGTGGTGAATCGCAGCGCATTCGTCTGGCCTCTCAAATCGGATCGGGGCTCACGGGTGTGCTGTATGTGCTGGATGAGCCGTCCATCGGACTGCACCAGCGGGACAATGACCGGCTCTTGGAAACCCTGATGAATTTGCGGGATATGGGCAATACGGTGCTGGTGGTGGAGCATGACGAAGACGCCATTCGTGCCGCCGATCATGTGATCGACATGGGGCCTGGCGCCGGCGTGCATGGGGGGGAAGTGGTGGCCGAAGGCACGCCGCAGGACATCATGGCCAATGCCCACAGCCTCACCGGGCAATATCTCTCCGGCCAACGCATCATTCCGGTTCCCCTTGACCGCCGGCCAGGGCATAAGGCCGGCAATCGGCGTAAGGAAATCATTGTGCACGGGGCCACCGGCAACAACCTGAAAAATGTATCCGTGACCTTCCCGCTGGGCACACTGACCTGTGTGACCGGGGTGTCCGGCAGCGGCAAGTCCACGCTGACCATCGACACGCTGTACAAGGCTGTGGCCCGCAAGCTGAACAACAGCCGCGACCTGCCGGCGCCCCATGAGGATATCAGCGGCCTGGAATATATCGACAAGGTGGTGGACATCGACCAGTCCCCGATTGGCCGCACACCGCGTTCCAACCCGGCCACCTATACCGGCGCCTTCACCCCGATCCGCGACTGGTTTGCAGGGTTGCCTGAATCCCAGGCCCGGGGCTACAAGCCGGGGCGCTTTTCCTTTAATGTCAAAGGCGGGCGCTGCGAAGCCTGCCAGGGCGACGGGGTGATCAAGATTGAGATGCATTTCCTGCCCGATGTGTATGTGCAATGTGATGTGTGCAAAGGCAAGCGCTATAACCGTGAGACCCTGGAAATCACCTATAAAGGTAAATCCATTGCCGACATCTTGGAAATGACCGTAGAAGATGGCGTGGAGTTTTTCGCCGCGGTACCCGCCATCCGGGACAAGCTGAAAATGCTGGAAAAAGTGGGGCTCAGCTATATCCAGATCGGTCAGGCGGCCACCACCCTGTCGGGTGGCGAGGCGCAACGGGTGAAACTTTCCAAGGAACTCTCGAAACGGTCTACCGGACGCACCCTTTATATCCTGGACGAACCCACGACGGGGTTACATTTCGAGGATGTGCGCAAGCTGATGGAGGTGCTGCAACATCTGGTGGACCAGGGCAATACGGTGATTATCATCGAACATAATCTGGAGGTCATCAAACTGGCCGACTGGATCATTGACCTTGGCCCCGAAGGCGGCGACGGTGGCGGCGAGATTATCGCTGAAGGCACCCCGGAAGACATTGCCTGTAATGAAAAAAGTTATACCGGACGGTATCTGAAACCACTGTTGTACAATCAGGGATCCAGGCAGCCTGCCTCTTGGGGATAAGGTGTGGAAAGCTGATCCGCCAATCCAGGCGCAAGGATAAAATTGGCCGGGAAGCTTCGCGTTACATCACCATGTGGATGACTTTGTCGCGATCACGTCTCGCAGTGACGGCGTAGAGGGAAACGTTATCACGACCTCCCATGGCCCCATTCCGCCCAGGAGCCGTTTAAAAAACCTCTCCCAAAACTGGGGAGGACGTTTTATTTATGGACTGGATTGCCGCCTTCGCTGCAATGACGGAGAAAAGCGGCAAGAACGCAGGAGAAGCGGAGGGAAAATCCAGAAAGCTATTTTTAATAATAATTATCATTTACATTCTTAAAAAAGACTGTATAACTGTCATTGCTGAATCAGAAACGGGCGATGATCCCCGATATAGCCGGAATCATCGTCGTGGTGGGCGGCTCTTTTTTTGGTCTTTTTGGGGCCGCCCGCTTTCTGATTTAGCCTACATACCCTGATCAATACCCTGCTGCCTGGCATGTCCTATCCACCCATCCAAAACCTCCCGCATGCCAGGCAGATCCCCTTTTATTTGTAACTACCTGTATTTTCTGGAAAATTGACCGCGATCGCTATTGCTTTTGAGCCGGGCTGCGCGGATAATATGCCAAAATGCTAAAGAATATCAGTCACACGCGAAATCCGTGAAAGGACCCGAGATGGAAGAGCAAGCAAAAGAGTATATGGACATCGTCATGGCATTGATTGCCACGCATGGCCTGAATATTATTGGCGCCGTGCTGATCCTGATCATCGGCTGGATGCTGGCGGGATGGGGCAAGAAATACACCCGAAAGCTGCTCTCTCGAAGCGAAAAGATTGACATAACACTGGTTTCCTTTTTTGCCAGTCTGGTGCGTTACGTAATCCTTATTTTCACGGTTCTGGCGGTTCTTGACCAGTTTGGAGTGGAAACCACCAGCCTTATTGCCATCCTCGGCGCCGCCTCCCTGGCCATTGGTCTGGCCCTGCAAGGTACACTCAGCAACGTGGCCGCCGGTGTCATGCTGTTGATTTTTCGCCCCTTCCGGATCGGTGATTATGTAGAGGCCGGCGGCATTGCCGGAACAATCAAGGATCTTGGCTTGTTTTTTACGGAAATGGCCACACCGGACAATGTCCAGTTGATCGTACCCAACAGCTCCATCTGGGGGGCATCCATCAAAAATTATTCCTATCATGAAACCCGCCGGGTGGATTTGCTGATCGGCATCAGCTACGGCGACAACATGGACGAAGCCATGGCGGCCATCGGCGAAGTCATTGACGCCGAAAGCCGGGTATTGAAAGATCCTGAACCGCAACTGTTTGTGGGGGAACTGGCCGATAGCTCCGTAAATATTATTGTGCGGGTCTGGGTCAAGAATGCCGATTACTGGCCCACAAAATTTGCCCTTACCAAAAACATCAAACACAAGCTGGACGAAAAAAGCATCAGCATTCCCTTCCCGCAACGCGACCTTCATATTATCAGTATGCCGGAAAAAACCTCACTTTCTGCTGAATAAAATATTCGTCGACAAAGCTATACGGTTCATCGCAAACCGCTTTTGTTTGTTCTCTCCCCTGTTACCCTGAACTCTCAGGAATATCATTCGTATATTCGAAGAAGATAATTGAGGGTACGGAGGAGAGAGATGAATTGGACAGCAAAAAGTCTCAAAAATCCAGCCGTTGTCGCGGTGATCGTGGCGATGGTTTTGCTGTTTGGTGGTTACAGCATCTCCCGTCTGCCCGTACAGTTATTCCCCAATATTGAAAACCCGCGGGTGAGCATCTTCACCCCCTGGCGTGCCGCTTCGCCTTCCGAAGTGGAATCGGAAATTACTGAACCCCTGGAAGAGGTTTTGCAGGGCATTCCTGGCCTGAAGGAAATAAATGTCTATTCCAATCAGGGCGGCGCCTGGACCAATCTGGAATTTTCCATTACCACCAATATGGACCGGGCCCTGCTGGAAGTTATCAGCCGCCTGAATCGCCTGCCTCCCCTGCCCTTGGATGCGGACCAGCCGATACTAGGGGCCGGAGGCGATAATGCCGGAGAAACCCTGATTTATTATTTCTTGCAGGTTTTGCCGGATAATCCGCGGCCGGTAGAAGAATATATGCAGTTTGCCAGGGACCGCCTGATCCCCCTGTTTGAAGCCATTCCCGGTGTCGCGCAGGTGGATAACCAGACCAACATGCCCGAAGAGGAAGTGCAGATCGTCTTTGATCCCTTCCGCGCTGCTCAGCTCGGCATCAAAATTCCCGACGTCGCGGCCCTCGCCGGGCAGGCCCGGGATGTCTCCGGCGGTTTTATTGAAAATGGCCGACGGCGTTATACGCTGCGCTTTAATGGCCGATATACGCCGGACTATCTGGGCGACCTGATCCTAGAATGGCGGGACGGCACCCCCATTCGTCTTGGCGATATCGCTGATATCCGCGTTGATCGTCCCAAACGCACGGATGTGGGCATTCAGAACGGTAACCCGGCCCTTTCCCTGCGTATTGTCAAGGAAAACGGCGCCAATGTGTTGGCCACCATTGAGAAGGTTAACGCCCTCGCTGATCAACTCAATGAAGGCATGCTGAAAGACAACGGCCTGATTATGCAGAAATCGTTCGATCCGTCTGTCTTTATCAAGCGTGCCATTGGCCTGCTCAGCAGCAATCTGGTGATCGGTGTGGCCTTCGCGGTGGGTATCTTGTGGTGGTTTTTGCGTCAGACCCGCGCCACCTTCATCATCGCCACCACCATACCGATCTGCCTATTGGCGACATTTATTGTCTTGCAGCTTACCGGGCGGAGCCTGAATGTGATTTCGCTGGCCGGCCTCGCCTTCGCCACGGGCATGGTGCTGGATGCGGCCATTGTGGTTATGGAGAATATCTGTCGGCTCCGGGAAAAGGGGCTGAAGGATACCGACGCCTGTCAGGTCGGCACCCAACAGGTCTGGGGCGCACTTCTGGCCTCCACCGCAACAACCGTCGCCATCTTCCTGCCGGTCATGTTCCTGGAGGATGTGGAAGGGCAACTGTTTGCCGATCTGGCCCTGACCATCGCCATTGCGGTGAGCCTGTCGCTGGTGGTGGCCGTGACGGTGCTGCCGGTCGCCAATAAACACTTTATGAAGGGAAAACTGCCCCGCGACAAAAATGCCCATCTGTGGCGGCGCATGGCGGCTGGAATCATGAAGCTAACCAACAGCCCCATGAAAAAGGCCGGCTGGATCAGCGGCCTGATCAGCGTCTCCGTGATCGGCTCTTACCTTCTGTTTCCCAAAATGGATTACTTGCCGCCGGTCAAGCGTGATGCTGTGGATGTTTTCCTGCGCCTGCCGGCGGGCATGTCTTCGGATGTCCTGAAAGACGAAATCACCCAGACCCTGATCAAACGTCTGGATCCTTATATGAAAGGCGAAAAACAGCCTGCCCTGCGCAACTACTACATTCTGACCTGGAATAACGGTAATGGCGGCACCATTGGAATCCGGGCCAAGGATCAGGGCAGGGTCAAGGAACTGGAAAAAATCGTTCGTGAAGAAATTGTTGCTGGCCTTCCCGACGTTCAGGCCTTTGCCGCCCAAGGCAACCTGTTTGGCGGCTTTGGGGGCCAGGGAAGCATCAGCATACATATCCAGTCCTCCGTAGGGACGGCATTGGCACGGGCTACTGAGAAGGTCACACAGCTTCTTCAGGAGGCCCTGCCTGCTGCCCAGATCAACCCCCAGCAGAGCCCCGAACAATCCCAGCCCGAACTGAAAATCACCCCCATAGACCGCCGTATTCTGGAAGCCGGCTGGACCCGCAACGACATGGGCCGGATTGTCCAAACGCTCGGCAGTGGGCTTTATGTAGGGGAATATTTTGATGGTGAAAAACGCCTCAACATCATCCTCAAATCCGAAGAAAACAGAAGTCCCGAGGAACTCGCCGCCATCCCGCTGGCAACCCCGTCCGGCGGCATCATGCAGCTTGGCGAACTGGTCCGTCTGGAAGAAACCGTAGGCCCGCAGTTTATCAAACGCACCAACGGTCGGCGCACCATGACTATTGATGTGGTACCGGCACCCGGCATGGCACTTCAGGAAGCTCTGGAAATCATCCAGCAGGAAGTGGAGCCCGAAGCCCTGGAAATCCTTGGAAATGAAGGGAGTATCCTTTATGGCGGCAGCGCCAATGGCCTCAAAAATGCCATCAAAAATCTTGGCAGCAATTTCCTGCTGGCCTTCGGTCTTTTGTTTATGTTGCTGGCCGCCCTGTTCCGTTCGCTCAAAGATGCGGCACTGGTGGTGATTTCCATTCCGCTTGCTACGGTCGGGGGCATTGCCGCCATCCGGCTTCTGAATCTGATCACGTTCCAGCCGCTTGATCTTTTGACCATGATTGGTTTTATCATTCTGCTGGGCCTGGTGGTGAACAACGCCATCTTGCTGGTGGTCCAGACCCGCAAGGCCGAAACCGAAGGATACGAACGGCATGAAGCCGTGCAACAGGCACTGGAACTCAGACTGCGGCCCATATTCATGAGCACGCTGACCAGTATCGTTGGCATGTTGCCCCTTCTGATTTTCCCCGGTGAAGGCAGCGCCATCTATCGCGGCCTGGCAGCGTCCATTGTGGGCGGCATGGCGGTGAGCACAGTCTTTACCCTGCTGTTGATGCCGAGCCTGTTGCAACTGGGCCGCAAGACCCATCGCCCGCATCTGGTGGTTAGCAACCGCCCGACATCCCCCGAAGACAAGAAGTTGATAGGAGTAGGAGAATGACACGCGCTCTCCGCATGGACCGGATTTCCCAGAAGAGTTTTTTAGCGCTCTCTTTGTTGACCTTTTCCCTGGCCGCGGTCCTGCTGTCGCAACAAATGGCGAAAGCGCAAAATATGCCTAAACCCAAAGTTCTGGTGGGGAAAGTGGTCAACACCCTGATGGCGCCGACCCTGAATGTTCCCGGCAGTGTTGTCAGTCTGCATGACAGCCGCCTTGCCGCAGAAACCTCCGCCACAGCGGATTGGATCGCCGAAGTGGGCACACAGGTTAAAAAGGGTGATCCCGTGGCGCGCCTCAATCAACGTCTTCTCAAGCTAGACCTGGCCAGTAACGACGCCGACATCAAGCGCATCGAAGCCCAACTGGACTACCGCCGCAAGGAACTGGGCCGTCTGCAAAAACTGCTGAAAGGCAAAAGCATCCCGGAAAGCCGCTATGATGCGGCCTTTGCGGAATATGCGGTGCTGGAACAGGAACTGGCCCAGGCCCGGACAAGACGGGATCGTACCCGTTACCTGCTGGACAAATCCGTGATCCGGGCCCCTGCCAATGGCTGGGTTGTAGAGCGTTTTATTTCTGTTGGCGAATATGTCTCAGCCGGGGAAGAAGTGGTGCGCTTTGTGGACACCGAAGAAAAGGAAATCAGCGCCCAAGCCCCGCTCAACCTGTTGCCGTTTCTTCAGGAAGGCATGACTGTGCGCGTATCTGACGGGGACAATACCATACCCAGCCGGATCCGCACCATCATTCCTGTGGGAGACGACGTCAGCCGCATGGTCGAAATCCGCCTGGAAGTCCCGCAAAATACCCATGAGAACAAAATCCAGCAAAACAGGTCATGGGTCGTCGGGACAGCCCTCAGGGTCAACCTGCCCCGCAGCGCCCCCAAACAGGTAACCGCCATTCCCCGGGATGCCCTGATCATTCGCGCCGGGCGAAATTATGTGGTGCGGATCAACGAGGCGGGTCAGTCGGAAAATATTCCCGTGGTGCCCGGCATCGCCGAGGGCGACCTGATTGAAGTCACCGGCCGTCTGAAATCCGGGGACCGGGTAGTGGTGCGTGGCGGGGAAACATTGCGCCCCGGTCAGGAAGTGGATATCATGACCAACGCGGCGGCCCTGTAACCCGGAAGTAACCCGGAAGTAACCCGGAGGCCCGACCCGCTGGATAACCATAAAAACAACATCCTGAAGATGAACAGACTTGAGGACCGGCAACTAAACCCGAGGAATGGCGTGAAACAGAAACTGGAAGGCATCATCCGCTATAAAGAACGCCTATTCTGGACATTGCAGATTCTGGGCTGGATGGCCTTTTGTGCCGTGCGCACGCTGAACGGATATGCTCATGGCAAAGCCCCTGAATATTTTTACGCCGCCCTGTTCGGTACCCTGGGCGGGTTCCTCATCACGCTGGGACTACGCTATATCTATCAGAAACTGCGCGCCATCTCCCCACCGCCGCTGACCATGCTGTTGTCCGTAGGAACGGCAGTGGTAATCGGCTCGCTGATTTTTTCCACTGTCGAGGTCTGGACCTATGTGCAGACCTATGCCCCGGACTGGAACCCGCGGGGGTGGGAATTCCTTAGCAATGTATTATTTGACTTTTTTGTGCTTCTGACCTGGAGCGGCCTGTATTTTATCATTAATTACCAGTTTCTGTTTCAGGAACAGCGCGCCCAGTATCTCAAAGCCATTTCCCAGGCACATCAGGCGCAACTCAAAATGCTGCGCTATCAACTTAATCCGCACTTTCTGTTCAATACGCTTAACGCCATCTCCACCCTTGTTCTGGACAAGAAGATCAAGGATGCCAATCATATGCTGTCCAAGCTAAGTGCCTTTTTGCGCTTCAGCCTGGTCAGCCAGCCCATGCAGAAAATGACCCTGGATGAAGAATTGTATGCTCTGTGGCTGTATCTGGATATTGAAAAGGTGCGATTTCAGGATCGCCTGGAACTTCAATGTGATGTGGATGAGCGGGCCAAGCAGGCCCTGATCCCCAGCCTTCTGTTGCAGCCCCTGGTGGAAAACGCCATTAAATACGCCATCGCGCCCCTGGAAAAAGGCGGCACCATCACCCTGGAGGCCCGTATCCGTAATAACCGGTTGGTGATTATTTTGAGCGACAATGGCCCCGGCCTCCATCCCGATAAAAAAGTGCCTCAAACGTCCAGCGGGGTGGGCCTCGCCAACACCAAGGAACGGCTGGAACAACTTTATCATGATGATCATGAGTTTCGAGTGGAGGACAATGAACCCACAGGGGTCAAAATTACCATTAACATTCCTTATGAAGTCAAAAAAGAAAGCCTTCCAGAGGTCGCAGAATGACATTAAAAAAAATCAGAACCCTGCTTGTGGATGATGAACCGCTGGCCCTGCGTGGCCTTGAACTGAGACTGGAAGAATTTGACGACATTGACATTATCGGCACCTGCAGCAATGGTCGCGAAGCCATCAAAAAAATCCGTACCGAAAAACCCGATCTGGTGTTTCTGGATATTCAGATGCCCGGATTTGATGGATTCGCCGTCATCAAATCCCTGCTCCGGGAGGAACTTCCCCTAGTCTGTTTTGTGACGGCTTTCAATGACTACGCCATCAAGGCCTTTGAATCCCATGCACTGGATTATCTCTTGAAACCGGTAGAGCAGGAGCGCTTGGCGCAAACCGTTGCGCGGGTACGTGAACATATCGCTGAACGGATGGCTGTTGAACAGAATGCCCGACTCGTAGACCTGATCCGATCCATGGATGACCCGCCTATGGTAGAGCTGTCGGAAATCATCAATGCCACCGATTTGACGTCACAAACACCGTACGAAACCCACCTTAATATCAAGGACCGGGGCCAGATCACGCGTCTTGAAGTCGCCAGCATTGACTGGATCGACGCCGCCGGGGATTATATGTGCATACATGCGGACGGGAAGACCCACATCCTGCGGGAAACCATGAAAAATATGGAAAAACGTCTGGATCCAGAGATTTTCCAGCGTGTACATCGCTCAACCATCATCAATCTGAATAAGGTTAGCGAACTGCACCCCGTCTCCGGTGGCAAATACGAGGTAGTTCTTGAAAACGGCGCCACCCTCCAGGTCAGCCGTAATTATCGTGATGTGTTGGGCCGGTTTCTGTAAAAATCTGCCCGGCACGCTTTCCCCGATTGCCCCTCCCCCATTCTTCGGGCTGTCTCTTCCGCAATCTTCACGAAGCTGATAAGCTCTGATTTATATTGAAGAAACAATTCCTAACATAAACGATTATTAGAACAATGCTTTACCGTGATGTATTCAGCGGAAAAACAATGGCTACAGAGTTGAGATTCTATACAGCAACCCAGGAAGCCTGGGACGCTATGTATGTGGATTGTCAACGCGCACATGAGTCTATCCGTTTTGAACAATATCTTCTGAAAGACGATGAAACCGGGAGCCGGTTTCTGGAGTTGTTTTATCAAAAGGCCAGGCAGGGCGTTCGAATCAGCCTGTCGCTGGACAGTGTGGGCAGTCGGGGGCTGCGCCGCTCCCCCTTGGTTCAGAAAATCCGCGACGCCGGCGGTGAGGTTGATTTTTACAATCCCCTGGGATGGAAAAACATTTTCCAGCCGTCACGCTGGCTGCCCCGCAACCATTGCAAAACCATGCTGATCGACGGGCGCATCGCCTATATCGGGGGGATGTGCGTTGCCCATTACATGAAAGACTGGCGGGATCTTCAGGCCAGAATCACCGGGGAACTGGCCCAATTGATGGCGGAAAACAGCGCCCGGGATACGGCTCTGACCGGCAATCATCTCTACCAATATATTCTTAAAACGTCTGGCCGTCATCCGATCTATAACGAACTGTTGAGGGAAATTGCCCGCGCCCGGAAAAGCATTTATCTGGCCACGGCTTATTTTTTCCCGCCCCGTCGGCTGCGGCAGGCCCTTGCCGAAGCCGTCCGACGCGGGGTTGACGTTAAATTAATGCTGCCGGAAAAGACCGACGTGCCATTGGCCATGGATTTCAGCCGCTCCTATTTCCCGGAACTGGCCGAAAAAGGCATAGATATCCGAATTTATGCCCAATCCGTCCTGCATGCCAAATATGTGGTAATTGACGATCACTGGGCCACCTTGGGCAGCACCAATCTGGATTATCTCAGCCTGTTCCACAACCGGGAAAGCAATTTGATGATTTACGAACCGGAAACCATCGCCACACTGAAACAGCTTTTTGAAAATGATCTGCAACTCTGCCGCCGGGCCAATCCCCGTTTCACACTGTTGCAAAGACTGTTTTTCCCCCTGACCCGGCGCCTGAGGAGGTTGTTTTGAGCAAAAGGACATGTTGACATGAGCTATAAGATCCTGTTCAGCAATATCGGCTACGCCAAAGGCATAGACGGTAGCCTCAAGTCCCATATGCGATATTTTCATCGCCATTTCTATGCAAATATTTCCGTCCAGAAACAGGTGCTCCATCAACTGAAAAATCTGATCGAAACGGAAATGCCCGATCTGTGCTGTTTTGTGGAAATCGACCGGGGGTCTGTTCATTCTGCCCAACTCAATCAGATCCACGAACTGATGGACGAGGAATATACTTATCACGACATTGCAGACAAATATGGCGAAAACAGCCTTCTGGGGCGGCTACCACTTCATGCGGGCAAAAGCAACGCCTTTTTGGCCAAAGCTCCGCTACCGTTTGAACGGCTGTATTTCGGATATGGCCGCAAGCGCCTGATTTATAAACTTATTCTGTCCGAAGACATTCATGTATTTTTTGCCCATTTTTCCTTAAATCAGAAAATACGCCTGCGGCAATTCGAGGAGGTCTATTATCTGGTCCGCGACCTTGACCAGGAGGTGATCCTGCTAGCCGATTTCAATATCCTGAAAGGTTTTCGCGAATTAAACCCGTTATTGGAAACCACGGCGCTCACGGTTCTGAACAAGGAAGAGGAGCCCACCTTCACCTTTCACCGCAAGCGCCACGCTCTGGATCTGTGTCTGTGCACCCCAGGAATTGCAGAACGCGCCGATCTCAAAATCATCCCCCAGCCTTTTTCCGACCATGCCGCCCTACTGCTGAACATTCATGTTCAGACATGAATTCCTTTTTCAGAGACTGGACTTTCATCCGTCAGGACGGATAGACTGCTTGGCGAGACTTTTCCCTCTCATAACAAATACATACAGATAGCATCAAATAAACATGCCAAAACAACATATGCAGACTTCCCCCTACGACATTCTGTTTGAACCGCTCAAGATCGGTCCCAAAACCATCCGCAACCGTTTTTATCAGGTCCCGCACTGCAATGGCATGGGCCACCGCTGGCCCCAGTCCATGGCAGAAATGCGCCGGATCAAGGCCGAAGGCGGCTGGGGCGCGGTCTGTACCGAAGAATGCGAGATTCACCCCTCCAGCGATCTGTCCGGCGGTACATTGATGCGTCTGTGGGATGACAGTGACATCCCGACCCATGCTCTGATGGTGGAAAAAGTCCAGGCCCACGGGGCGTTGGCCGGCCTTCAACTGGTCCATAACGGCTCCGCCGTCAGCAATCTGTTCACTCGTATTCCCCCCTTGGCTCCATCCGCCCGGGCGGCACGTTATTACGACCCTGTGCAGGCCCGCAGTATGGACAAGGCTGACATTCGCGCCCTGCGCCAATGGCACAAAGATGCTGTGAAGCGGGCCATGACCGCCGGTTACGATATCGTTTATGTTTATGCCGGACATAATCTCAGCCTGCTGATGCATTTCCTTTCGCCACGTTATAACCAGCGCACCGACGAATATGGCGGGCCCATGAAAAACCGCGTTCGCCTGCTTCGGGAAATTCTGCAAGACACCAAAGAGCTTGCCGAAGGAAAATGTGCCGTGGCGTTCCGGTTCGCTGTGGACGAACTTTTGGGCCCTGAGGGCCTCAGATGCGAGGAGGAAGGCCGGGAGGTGGTCGAACTTCTGGCGGACCTTCCCGATCTGTGGGATGTGAATGTGTCCGATTGGGCCAATGATTCCCTACCTTCACGATTCGGCCCCGAAGGCCATCAGGAACCTTATATAAAATTTGTCAAACAAGTGACCCGGAAACCTGTAGTCGGCGTCGGGCGTTTTACCTCGCCGGATACAATGGTATCGCAAATCAAACGTGGCGTGCTTGACCTGATCGGCGCCGCCCGGCCGTCCATCGCCGACCCATTCCTGCCCAATAAGATCCGCGACGGCCGCAGCGATGAAATCCGTGAATGTATTGGCTGCAACATCTGCATTACCGGTGACATGCAGGCGGTGCCCTTGCGGTGCACACAGAACCCGACAATGGGCGAAGAGTGGCGCAAGGGCTGGCATCCTGAACGAATCGACCCGGCCGGAAGCAAGGATAACGTGCTAATCGTCGGCAGCGGCCCCGCCGGTCTGGAAGCCGCGCTTGCCCTGTCCAATCGGGGGTATGAAGTCGTGCTGGCGGAGCAGCGGGATATCCTTGGTGGACGCGTGGTGCGCGAGGCCAGGCTGCCGGGACTGGCCAGTTGGCGGCGGGTGGTCGACTATCGCGAATATTTGCTGCAACAAAAGGCCAATGTGCAAATTTATAAAAACAGTCCCCTGAAGGCCCGGGACATTCTGGACTTCGGCTTTAATCACGTGGTTCTGGCAACCGGGTCAAGCTGGCGTAAAGACGGCGTGGGACGGGAAATCCCCTATCCCCTGCCGCTTGGCCAAATGGATGTTCTGGGACCCGATGACCTGATGGATGAAAAATTCCTAGAACAAAAAAAGTTCACGGGCCCGGTGGTGATCTTTGATGATGACCATTATTATATGGCCAGCGTTCTGGCCGAACGGCTGGTGCAACAAAAAGCGGAGGTTATTTTCGTCACGCCGGACTCAAAGGTGGCGGCCTGGACCGAAAACACACTGGAACAGAAACGCATTCAGCGCCGTCTGCTGGAGCTTGGCGTGCGCCTGATTTGCAATCGCACCGTAACAGCTGCGGATCGGGGAACCCTTACCCTTGCCTGTACCTATAGCGGACAGGAGGACGTCCTGGAAGCCGCGCATTTTCTGCCTGTAACCAGCCGCCTTCCACATGACAACCTGTATCATGAACTGCATCAGCAGGCAGACCGGTTTGCCGATCATGGCATCAAGTCGGTAACCCGCATCGGGGACTGCTATGCCCCTGCCTCCATTGCGGCGGCAGTCTATCACGGCCATCTTTACGCCCGGCAATTGGACCATCCCGGTGACCTCTGGACGGATTTCCGACGGGAAAATCGCTGGTCCTGAAGCTTATCCGCTTCAGGCCCTTTCGGGGGTAATTTTCTTCCCCGGTTTTATTTTCTGGGGCTCTATGTCCCGGGTCTGTCTGATTTTCTGGGAGACGTGGCAAAATAACAGCAACGGTGTTGCCAGACCCAGCCCCCAGTGAATATAGCCGGCCCACTGGCGCAAGGTTTCGTCTCCTGCATAATACAGCAAGTACCCGGTGCTGATCAGCACCCCGGCCACAGCCACCATCAGAAAACCTGTCTTGCGGCTGCGCCCGGTTTTCCACCAGCGCTGAATATGCATGCCCCAATACCAGCCAAACAAAATAAGCGCCAACATGGCCAAAAGCCCGTGCAGCTTCATCAGCCACGGCTCAAACGGATGCGGCACCGGGCCAAACATCCCCTCCACGCGGACGAAATAATGAAAAACAAGCCACAGCGCCCCGCTTATAAACAGCAGTGCGACAACGCCGTAAACCTGTTTCCCGAACTGTTTCACGCTAGTCTCCTGTCGCCGTCTGCCCGGTGATTTTCTGATCCAGGACCAGCGCCAGCCGCGCCAGACGTTTCATGGTATTGGTGGAAAGCGTTGCCCCGGAAATTCCATGAATGGTTTTGTCCAGTTTCCGATCTCCTGTCAGGCTCGCCCCCTCGAACTGTTTTCGAAAAGCAGGGTAGCGTACCTCAGCGCCGTGGCTTTCCCGATATATCAATACGGAAATGTCATAAATCCGTCCCCCCTTGACGGTAACACCAGCGGTGATCGGGTAAAGCTTCCCCAGGTCATTCAAGATCCAGACGCTCATATCCTGTTTCTGCCAATACGGAATCCGTAGCGGCGCCGGATATTTAATGATCCCGCCAATAACATCCCGAAGGTCCTGATCCACCCAAAGGGTCCGGGACTCCGGTACCGGCGTTCCCAGCATCCCGGCCACATAGCTGTCGATCTTCTGGAAGACCTGCTCTTCCGCCGTCAGACCGGAAACACCGCCCAGCAGCCACAGCAGAACCACAACCGGGCAACTTTTTATGTGACGTAAGATTTTCTTCTGCATAAACCGCTCTCTTTCAAATCGGTCATATCATTCAGCGGCCTTTCAGGCAATATATTTTAAGAATTAATTGCAAAAAAAAGGAAGACACAATGCCGTGCCTTCCTTCCGTAAAATTGGGACGGCCACCTCCCCCTTACCGAAGGCCGTCCTGACACTCATAGACGTAATTAGAATTGCAGACCGATGCCCAGATTGATGCGGTTGTCTTCCTTAGCCTCGTTGGCAAAATCATCAATCTGATAATCCATTTTCAGCACCACATCCTCATGTGGCCAGTAATTGATACCGATATTGGTCTGTTTATAGGCACTGTCAATCTCGTCCCCGGCTTCATTGTCCCAGACACTATAGCGGGCAAAAACGCCCACGGCGGACTGTTCACCGATGGAGAATTTATAAGACGGCTCCACAAACCAGCCCCGTTGTTTGTCCCGGCCGAAGGCTTCGGGGGCATCTCCGCTCAGATCCCATTGGGCAAACAGCGCCCGCAGACCGAAGGATCCATTGGCTGTTACCTGGCGATTGATATCTGTATGCACCTCGATCAGTGTAGCGGAAGTATCCGTTGCGCCTTGGGTCAGATCATCCTGATATTGCACGGACGCCGCAACCTTGACCCCCGGAAGACCGGCCCAGGTCAGCCGACCCGTAAAAGCAGAATTTTTCCAGTCGGCTTCCGCCACTTTTTGCCGGCCATTACGGATTTTAAAGGCATTTCCCCCTTCTGTTGGGGTCTCCAGGCCGGAGTGCATCATCAGATCATAGGTCACATCATGCCCCAGATTTCCGCTCAGTCTCACACCGGCTTCCCACCACGTAGTGGGAATGATATTTTTTTCCACATTGTTGCGTTCCACGCCATAGAAGGTCGGCGGTTCATGGGTTTCATTCAGGATCCCCACTGGAATAAGCTGTAACCCCACGGCGGCGCGATGGTTCTTGTTGAAATCGAATTCCACATAAGCTTGTTCCAGCTCAACCTCACCCGGTGCATCGTCACCGGCCAGGGAGTGTTCCAGCTCCAGTTCACTGAAGAAACGGATGCTGTCTGTGAATTCATGACCCAGGAACAATACAAAGCGGTGGAAATCAATCTGATCCTTGTCTCCACCGTTATAATGCAGTTCCGCATATCCCCCAAGCGTGGTGCCCTGCTTGCCGCCAGCCTGCTCCTGCACCACCTGCTCCAGGGCTGATCCCGTTGCTTCCACCTTCTGATCGGTGATCGCCACCTGCTTTTGGGTTTCTTCAACCTTTTTCTCAGTCGCAGTTACTTTTTCCGTAGTCTGGCCTACGGCAGCTTTCAGTCTTTCAATTTCCTTTTGTTGCTGCTGGATGATTTCCCACATTTGTTCCGGGCTCGGCATATCCTGTGCCTGAACCCCGGGGACAAACAGCGCCATAGAAAGCGCAACGGCTGATACCGTGGACAGATATTTCATGATTTCCTCCTGATTTTCTTTGAATACGCAGCGTAACTCTTAAAGGCATAATAAAAATGATAAGCATTCTTAAGAATGCCGTGAATATCAGATATGATTTGCATTATCAATATTAAAAAGATAGAAATGAGGAAATTACCAACCTTCGGGATCAGCCCATTTTTCAGTGGACCCATTTTTTCAGTGAGCCGTAAGATGCCTTTATCTTTATCACGACGCCGAACCCTGAAACTGGTTGCCGCTGCGGCAGGACTGGCCTCTGCCCCGATGCGAGCTTTTTCCATCCCTAACAAAACGCGCTATCACCCTGTTTCCTGGAACGGGCGCCTGATGGGCCTTGACGCCTCCATACAGCTTTTCCATCCTGACCGGGCTGAGGGGGAAAAGATTCTTCATGACACCGTAGCCCTGGTGCGCCAGCAGGAAACCCTTTTCAGCCTGTATCAGCCCGGCTCAGCTCTCCGGTGCCTCAACAGCACCGGTTTTCTTGAAAATCCCCCCCCGGATTTCATACGGCTCCTAAGATACGCCCGACGAATAAGCACCCTGACCCGGGGAAAATTTGATGTGACCGTCCAACCGCTTTGGGCGTTCTATCAGAACCATTTTCTTGACCCTTCCCAGACGGAACCACCCCAAAGGGCAGCAATTGACGCTGTTCTGGAACATGTGGGCTATCAGCACCTCTCCCTTGAAGGTCACCTGATACAGCTTACAAAACCCGGCATGGCCCTTACCCTCAATGGTATTGCCCAAGGATTTGTCACCGACATGGCGGCGGCGCATCTGCGGCGTAACGGCCTTGAGCATGTTCTGGTGGATTTTGGTGAATTGCGCGCCCTTGGCCCCCAACCGTATGGTGCAGCCTGGAATATAGGGCTTGAAGATCCGCTGGCTCCCCTGTCCCTCGCAGAAGTCGTCCAGTTGCGCAAAGGTGCCTTGGCGACATCCGGCGGGTATGGCGACAGATTTGATTCGGAAGGCCGGTTTCACCACCTTCTGGACCCCACTACCGGCCTCAGCAGCCACCACTACCGCGCCATCACGGTGCAGGCCCCGACGGCGCTGGAGGCGGATGCCCTATCCACGGCCTTTTACGTCATGTCGCCCGAAGAGATCAAAACCCTGCTGACGCAATACCGCCATCTCACGGTCAGACTGACCTTGCCTGACGGCACCCTGCTGCGGCTGGCGTCCTGAAATTCCTGTCCCTGCCGGCTCCCTAGAGTGAATTGTGAAGAGGTTGACCCATTCTGCCGGTCAGGTCTGGTTCAGGAGCCAGGGGTTTGGCGCAGGCCATACTGGCGGTACGGCCAAGCCAAACCCCGCCGGAACTGGACCAGATCGGCCCGGCCCTTCGGGTTGGCGGCTTGGGGCCGCTCACCTTGTCAGACGCCTGGCCCGATGCCCCGCATCGCCCGGCGCCGTCTTCCGCGTGAGGCGGGCCACAATCCGCCAACAGAATTGAGCCAACCTCTTCACAATTCACTCTATCAGCAAGGGGGGTTATTTCATACTTTTATACGCCGCAAGCGCCCGTTCCCGGGCAGCGGCATGATCCACAATCGGTGCGGGATAGGTTTTACCCAGCACAACACCGGCCTCCATTAACACCTCTCGCGGCGCCCGCCATGGGGCGTGTACATATTTATCCGGCAAGGCCCCAACCTCCGGCACCCAACGCCGCACATACCGCCCATCGGAATCAAATTTTTCTCCCTGCATCACGGGATTGAAAATCCGAAAATACGGGGATGCATCGGCACCGCATCCGGCCACCCATTGCCAGCCAGCCGAATTGTTGGCCAGATCCGCATCCACCAGCGTGTCCCAAAACCAGCGTGCCCCCGCCTGCCAGGGAATAAGAAGGTGTTTGGTCAAAAATGACGCCACGATCATACGCACCCGGTTATGCATAAAACCCGTATGCCACAATTCCCTCATCCCGGCATCCACGATCGGATATCCGGTCTGCCCCTTCTGCCAGCGGCGCAAGGCCTCCTTGTCATCACGCCAGGGGAAATTTACAAATTCCGGGCGAAAGGGACGTTCCGGCAAATGAGAAAAATGGAACAGAAGATACGTGCCAAATTCCCGCCAGCCCAGTTCGCTGCGAAACTTGGTCACTGAGGTGGCGGTATCTGAAAGGTCTTCGAACAGGCGCAGTTTGCGCCAGATGTCGCGAACACTGATTTCCCCGAAATGCAAATGCGCCGAAAGACCGGAAATGGCTCCTGCGTCGGGCCTGTCGCGTTTTGTGGCATAATATGGCAGCCCTTTTTCCAGAAACGCCTCAAAACGTCGTTGGGCCCCCTGCTCCCCCGGGGTCCAGCGCCAGGCCAGCCCCCCGGACCAGTCCGGGGTCCCGGGCAACAGGCGCCAGTCTCCAAGATCATCCGACTTTGGCAGAGAATCAACTGTCCCCAGGTCCGGCACCGGGTATGACGTGGAATCGTCAATTTGCCCGCTGGCCTGACGCCAGTACGGGGTGAAGACTTTATAAGGCGTCCCCTGTCCGGTCAGGATTTCCCACGGTTCGGTGAGCAAAGCACCATTGTGGCTGGTGACGCACAGTCCCTTGTTCAGAAAATAGTTCTTGATCGCCTTGTCCCGGACAACGCTATGGGGGTCATAGCTGCGATTCCAGGCGATGGCCGTCACACCCGTCTTTTCAACCAGATCTTGCAACACCTTAAGCGCCGGGCCCCGGCGCAGGATGAGCCGTGTCCCCTTGCGGGCAAACTGCTGCTGCAGGGAACGCAGGCTGTGATACAGCCACCAGCGGCTGGCCCCGCCCGGACGCCACTCCCCGCACCCCTCTTCATCCAGAATAAATACGGGGATGACAGGCCCCCGCTGTGCCGCCTCGAACAAGGCCGGATTATCATAAAGACGCAGATCCTGCCTAAACCAGACCAGAGTTTTCATGCCGATTTCCATTCGGGGGCCATCTCATGACAATTCACTCTCTGTCGCGCCTAAAACTCATAAAAAACCGCCTATTTCCCCACGGAAAAGGCGGTTCATCACTCTATCGGAATTTTACAAAACCGGGCAAATCAGCTTTTGCCTTCCGCTTTCAGTTGCAGACGGGCCTCTTCAAGAAACTCATCCATCGCCTTCCGCAGGCGATGTTCGGAAATCTCTACGCCTTTGGCCTCGAAGTCTGTCTTGATTTTACGGTAAACATCTTCATGACCGGTTTCCTCAAAATCCGCCTGCACCACTTCCTTGGCATAATTCTGGGCGTCTGCCCCGGAAAGCCCCATCTTCTCTGCGGCCCACAAACCCAGCAATTTATTGCGGCGCATGGCGACCTTGAACTCGAATTCCTCATCCTTGGCGAATTTGTTTTCAAACGCCTTTTCCCGGTCATTGAACTGGGTCATATTTACAAACTCCTGTCTTAAATCCTGTCCTCAGATTGCTGCCCGTTACCGCACATCTTGCTTTCAAGGCGGTCCCGGCCGGCTCAGTATTATTTGGTGCCATATGTACGTCATTCAAAAAAAGGATTCCACCTTATTTTACACCAAAAAACCATGTTTCATTTTCGACGGCCGTTTTCTGCTTTTGGCGCATTGTATTTGACAATTTTATGATATATGTTCGCCACGCTTGATTCTCAAATTTTCAGATTAAGGTTCCCCCATGACGTCTGATGTCCCCAAGGGTGAAAAACTCTACGAAGGCAAAGCCAAAATTCTGTTCCGCGGTCCCGAACCCGGCACGCTCATTCAGTATTTCAAGGATGATGCCACCGCTTTCAACAACCAGAAAAAAGGCACCATTGCCGGCAAAGGCATTATCAACAACCGGATCACCGACCTGATCATGACCCGGCTTGCCGGCATCGGTATCCCGACTCATTATATCAGACGGTTGTCTGATCGGGAACAACTGGTTCACGAAGTCCAGATCGTACCGCTGGAAGTCATTGTGCGCAATATCGCGGCGGGGTCCATGTCCAAAAAGTTCGGCGTGGAGGAAGGCACGCGCCTGGCCCGGCCGCTGGTGGAGTTTTCGCTGAAAAATGATGATCTGGGGGACCCGCTGCTGGCCGAGGAACACATTCTGATTCTGGGGCTGGCGACGGAAGAGGAACTGGACGAAATTTTTGAAATGTCCCTTAAGATTAATGACTTTCTGCGCGGCATGTTTGCGGCCGTGGGCATTGATCTGGTGGATTTCAAACTGGAATACGGGCGTCTTGCCGAAGAAGACGGTTATACGCTCGTTCTTGCTGATGAATTCAGCCCAGACAACTGTCGTCTGTGGGATATGAGAACCGGTGAGAAAATGGACAAGGACCGTTTTCGCCGTGATCTGGGTGGTGAGGTGGAGGCCTATCAGGAAGTGGCCCGCCGCCTGGGGATTTCCCTGGACGCCGGCGACTGAAAAGACCGACTAACATACATGACTTGAGACAGAAAGGGATACATCGTGAAAGCACGTGTATATGTCACCTTGAAAAACGGCGTCCTGGACCCCCAGGGCAAAGCCATCCAGCATGCCCTGACCGCCCTCGGTTTTGAGGGCGTGGATGATGTGCGCCAAGGCAAATTTATCGAACTGGACCTCGCAGACAACGACCAAGAACAGGCCAAGGCCAGGGTCGAGGAGATGTGTCGAAAACTACTCGCCAACACGGTGATTGAAAACTACACCATCGAAATCGACTGACAGAAACAAACTGACGCCCTCTCCTGAGGGCTTTATGCTTCATAAGCCCCGGTCAGGGACGCAGGATAGATTGATTAAAATATGGGAATGCGTCGATGAAAAGCGCTGTTATTGTGTTTCCCGCCTCCAATTGCGATCGCGACATGATCGTGGCACTGGAGAAAATTACGGGTCAAAAACCGCACGTTGTCTGGCATCAGAACAGGGAAATTCCCGATGTGGACCTGATCGCCCTGCCCGGCGGGTTTTCCTTTGGCGACTATCTGCGCTGCGGGGCCATGGCGGCCCGCTCGCCGGCCATGAAGGAAGTGATCAGCAGAGCAGAACAAGGGGTCAATATTATCGGGATCTGCAACGGCTTCCAGATTCTCACCGAAACCGGGCTGCTGCCCGGCGCGCTGATGCGCAACAGAAGCCTGAAATTCATCTGCAAACACGTTCCTCTGAGAGTGGATAACAACGATACCGTCTTCAGCAATGCCTACAAGCAGGGACAGATCATCCGGATCCCTGTAGCCCATCATGACGGCAATTATTTTGCGGATGAGGAAACGTTGAAAAAGCTGGAAGACCAGAATCGCGTTGTTTTCCGGTATGTGGACGAGACGGGCGAGGCCAGTAAAGCCGGCAACCCCAACGGGTCGCAGCATAACATAGCCGGAATCATTAACGAACGCGGCAATGTGTTGGGCATGATGCCGCATCCGGAACGCCTCATTGAAGACGCCCAAGGCGGCACCGACGGCCGCGGTTTCTTCGAAAGCATTCTGAATTCATTAAAATAGGACCCGGGATATGGCGTGGAACAACAATATTGAAATCACCGATGAACTGGTGGCCGAACACGGTCTGACCCAGGAGGAATACAAGCTGGTTCTGGACATTCTGGGCCGCACCCCTACTCTGACGGAACTGGGCATCTTTTCTGTGATGTGGAGCGAACACTGCTCCTACAAATCGTCAAAATTACATTTGAAAAAACTGCCCACCAAGGCCCCCTGGGTGATCCAGGGCCCGGGGGAAAATGCCGGGGTGATTGACATAGGGGATGGCCAGGCCGCCGTTTTCAAAATGGAAAGCCACAACCACCCCTCCTATATCGAACCTTATCAGGGCGCGGCCACCGGCGTGGGCGGAATCCTGCGGGATGTGTTCACCATGGGCGCACGTCCCATCGCCAATATGAACGCCCTGCGCTTTGGCCGGCCGGAACACCCCAAAACCCGCCATCTGTTAAGTGGCGTGGTGGACGGCATTGGCGGCTATGGCAACTGTGTCGGCGTGCCCACAGTGGGCGGGGAAACCAATTTCCACCCCTCCTATGACGGTAATATCCTGGTCAACGCCATGACCGTGGGATTAGCGGATGCGGACAAGATTTTCTATTCCGCGGCCGCTGGCGTCGGGAATCCGGTGGTTTATGTGGGCTCTAAAACCGGTCGCGACGGCATTCACGGCGCCACCATGGCGTCAGCGGAATTTACCGAGGACAGTGAAGAAAAACGCCCCACAGTGCAGGTGGGCGATCCGTTTACGGAAAAACTTCTGATTGAAGCCTGCCTTGAGCTGATGGCCACTGACGCCATCGTCGCGATTCAAGATATGGGCGCGGCGGGATTGACCTCTTCTTCCGTCGAAATGGCTTCCGGTGGCGGCGTGGGCTTTGAGTTGAACCTGGACAAGGTGCCCCAGCGCGAAGAAAACATGACCCCCTATGAAATGATGCTGTCGGAAAGCCAGGAGCGCATGCTGATGGTGCTCAAGCCCGGCCGGGAAGCCGAGGCCGAGGCCATCTTCCGCAAATGGGATCTGGATTTCGCCGTGATTGGCAGAATCACGGACACCGGTAACCTTACCCTGCTGTATAAAGGGGCAGTTGTCGCAGACATCCCGGCTGGACCGCTGGCGGACAAATCGCCGGAATATGACCGGCCGTGGATCAAACAGGATCCTGCGCCTTACCTGCCCCCTGAAAAAATCGCCGCCCCGGATGACCTTGGTGCGGCCCTGATCAAGATGATCGGCTCGCCCAATCTGTGTAGCCGGGCCTGGATCTGGGAACAGTATGATCATCAGGTAATGGCCGATACCATCCAGAAACCGGGCGGCGATGCCGCTGTGGTGCGGGTGCATGGCACCGATAAGGCACTGGCCATTTCCACCGACTGCACCCCACGTTATTGTTATGCGGACCCGGTCGAAGGCGGCAAACAGGCTGTGGCCGAAACCTGGCGCAATATTACCGCTGTTGGCGGCACCCCGCTGGCCATTACCGACTGCATGAATTTCGGCAATCCCGAACGGCCGGAAATCATGGGCCAGTTTGTTGGCTGCATTGAGGGCATGAAGGAGGCCTGTACGATGCTCAACTACCCCGTCGTCTCCGGCAATGTCTCGCTCTATAACGAAACCAACGGTACCGGCATTTACCCGACCCCAGCTATCGGCGGTGTGGGCCTGCTCAAAGACAGCCGCAAAATGGCCACCATTGCCCCCAAAGAAGAAGGCGAAATCCTGATTCTGATTGGTGAAACCAAAGGCCATCTTGGCGCATCGCTTTATCTGGATATCATTGAAGGTCGCGAGGAAGGCGCGCCGCCGCCAGTAGATCTGGAAACAGAAAAGAAAAACGGCGATTTTGTCCGCGCCCAGATTGAAAATGGCACCGTGGAGACCTGTCACGATCTTTCAGACGGCGGGCTATTTGTGGCACTTGCGGAAATGGCCATGGCATCCCGGATGGGCATGGATCTGACCTTAGACCCCGGGGGACTTTCCCTACATGCCTTTGGCTTTGGGGAAGACCAGAGCCGGTATGTGCTGTCCGTTGCTGAAACAAAAGCCGACGCCCTTCTGAAGGCTGCAACACAGGCCGGCGTGAAAGCGCAAAAAATTGGCGTTACCGGCGGTACGGAATTGAAAATCGGCGATGCAGCCACCATATCAGTAGCGGAGCTTCTTGACGCGCACAGCGGCTGGATGCCAAACTATATGGGGCTAGAGTAAGTAACTAGGGATCAAGTGGAGTAACATTCAAATGAGCATGGATGCGGCAGAGATTGAAAGACTGATCAAGGAAGGCATTCCCGACGCCAAAGTCACCATTCAGGATCTGCGCGGTGACGGCGACCATTATGCCGCCCTTGTGGTTTCAAAAGCCTTTGCCGGGAAAAGCCGCGTGCAGCAACATCAGATGGTGTACAAGGCGCTGAAAGGCAAAATGGGCGGGGATCTGCACGCCCTGGCATTGCAAACTTCGGTTGAATAAGCGCCGTCAATCAACAGACGAAAAAGATTTATCAGGAATTTAAACACATGAACAATCCGGTTTTCGCCCGAATTGAAGAAGACATCAAAAACAACGATATCGTGCTGTATATGAAAGGCAGCCCGATGTTCCCCCAATGCGGTTTTTCCGCCGCCGTGGTTGAAGTGCTGAACTATTATAACGTGGATTATGAAGCCTTTGACGTGTTACAGGACCCTGCCCTGCGCGAAGGCATCAAACAGTTCAGCGAATGGCCAACTATCCCGCAGCTTTATGTCAAGGGAGAGTTTGTCGGCGGCTGTGACATTGTGCGCGAAATGGCCGCCAATGGAGAGCTCATCCAGCTCTTTGAACAACACGGCATCCGCCCCAAAAGCTAGCGTAGTTTGCGCATTGAAGACTGCGTCATCTACCATGTTTTAGGTTTTCATTCAGGGTAACATGGATTGCATCGCGTCCCCTCGCGATGGCGAAAAACAACGTCATCGCGATCCCCTGTCATAATCTTGAAAACGGGCGTGGCGATCCATTCTCCTGGTGCCCTGGATTGCCGCATCCTGCGGTTTTATCTAATATCACCCCCAATAATCCGTTCTGACTAATCTGTCTGGCTAATCCATCTGGCTAATCCGTTTTGACTGGCAGCTTCGTCAGGGCGAGGCTGAAAAATTTATTTGGCAACGCCGGTCAATTAAAATACACTTTCGGGGAAGGCTCTTTTTTCATCATTCTTTATATCAGGGCCTTGAACAAAGGGGGTGGAAATTTTGATCGGCTTTGAGGATGTGCAGGATTTTATTTCCGACATCTCGTCCGCTAGAAATGCGGACGAAATTCAGGCCGCTTTCAGCAAAAAAACCGCCCCTCTGGGGTTTGACAAGCATACCTGTCTGAGTGTTGTGGACTGGACCAATCCGCCCCCGGAATCGCTCCTGTTGTTTGCGTTTCCGCAAAAATGGGTCGATTATTATACCGAACAGCGTTATTTCGAACATGATGTTGTGTTGCAGCGAGTTTTTACGACCTCCAAACCCTATATCTGGTCCGATCTTTCTCTGCCCGATAAAATCAATCAGCAGATTTTTTCAGAAGCCAGTGAATTCGGCATCCTTAACGGCATGACCATCCCGATCACGGTGCCGGGACAGCCCCCCTGTACCGTGAACATCGCCGGGGAGAACCTTGATGTGCCCCCTCGGGTGTACCATATCCTGCATATCATGGCCGTTCATTATCATGATGCGGTTCTCACCCTGAAACTGAAAGACCTGAATGCCGATACGCCTGTTCCAAAACTGACCGCACGGGAACGGGAATGCCTGCACTGGGCCGCAGCAGGCAAAAGCGATCAGGATATTGGCGATATCCTTTATATCAGCGCGCGCACGTCTCATTTTCATATTGAAAACGCCAAACGCAAACTCGGCGTCTCCACACGCCAGCAGGCCATCGCCCGCGCCGTATTAAACGGTATTATCCGCCCCTGACCCGCCTAAGACGCACCTCTCAATCCTACACTACAATCATGGGTTAACCTCTACGAGGGAACACACCTGTATATTCTTCGTCAACCTGTCTGCCTAGACAGGTTTCTTGTGCCCCGTCTCTCATCATCATGAACCTCATAACGTTCGGAAAGATAAGAGTTATCAGGATGATCGTCTTGGTTACAAAAGAAAACCGCAGGCAATATGCGGCCCAGCTGCGGCAGATGTATCAGCAACGATATCAAGTTTTTGTCGAAATGCTGAACTGGGATCTGCCCTTGGCCAAGGACGGCCTGGAAATGGATCAATATGATACCAGTGACACGCTTTATCTGCTGAAACTAGATCATAACGGGGAGGTTCTGGGCTCCAAAAGAATGAACCCGACAATGCGCCCCCATCTTATGGTTGATCTGTTCAGCCACCTGGTGGAAGGCGCTGTGCCGCGCGGCAGGAACATCTGGGAAAGCTCCCGCTCCTGTGTTCCTCCTTCACAACAGGACCAGGGGATAATCGGGGAGTTGTTCCTGGGGATGGCCGAAGCGGCCCTGATTTTTCATATCACCCGGATCACCTTTGTGGTCGGGATGAAATTTTACCCGACAGTTCTCCATGCCGGATGGGGGATCACCCCGTTAGGCATTCCCCATAAAGATGATAATGGAGAAGAACTCATTGCCGGAATGTTAATTATTAACCCCAACTCCCTGAACATGATGCGCTGGAAATACAAAGTCACCAGACCCGTTTTGGATACAACGCCGGCCTTGCCGGAAAGAAAGGTAGCTTAACAATGGAACAGAAAATGACTCTTGGCATTCTTATGGGCGAACTTGGTTATGCGCTTGCCCCTCTCAAACCTCTTGACAGAAACATGCTGGTTGCCCGCCTCATCGAAGATGCACAAAGGCTGAAATGCACCTACGAAACCGGCCCGGCATATGAAACAGATATCACGATGGAAAAAGAAACCTGGAGCCGCATCACCGACACCTGTCCCTGATAATGCCCTGATAATGCCCTGATAATGCCCTGATAATGCTATGATTAATCTTTGGCCTGCAAGTGCCTCCCTACAGCACTGGGAAGGGGTGATATACCCCCTTCCCGTTTTTTTCTGCCTGATCTTTTTTGCTGCCCCCTGTCCTTCTCTAAAGGGAAATGGTATTAGACCTAATCCGGGTTAATGATGCCCATTCTGCGCGACGCCTTTCAGGTTGTCCCCCCGGGCCCATTGGAGAAACCTATATGAGAGAGATTGAAACCCCGCGCCTGATCCTGCGCCCTTTCCGCGAGGAGGATATTAACTTCCTTGATGAATTACACAGCGACATGGATGTCATGCGTTATCTGACCGGACGGGTGAGAAGCCACGAGGAAAACCGCGAATTTCTTGACACGGTAATGAACTGGTATGCCACGGAAGGCGTTGGCCTGTATCTGGTGGAACGAAAAGCAGACAGCCGGCCCATCGGACGATGCGGTTTTAACTTTTTTTATGGTTATGAGCAGGACGGTATAGAACATTATGCGTGGGGCCCGCTGTATGACGGACCGGAAGGGCCGGAAAAGCTGGTGAAAAGGGAAATCGGCTATACTTTTGCCAAAAAATTCTGGGGACAGGGGTATGCCTCGGAAGCGGCAACTGCGGTGCGGGATTACGGGTTTGACGCATGCGGTTTTCCGAATATATGTTCCCTGATCATGAAGGAAAACACCGCCTCCGTTGCTGTAGCAAAAAGGATGGGGTTTCGATATGCAGGCGATCTATATGTCCATGGACAGCCGGCGGCAGAATATCGTATGACGCGTAAGGAATGGATGGAATGTCGTAAAGAAGGACACAAAGATCAATGACCTCCCTCCTGAAACTTCTTGCCATAATGGAACGCCTCAGGGATCCGCAAAAGGGATGCGCCTGGGACCGGGAGCAAGATTTCCACAGTATTGCTCCTTACACCATAGAAGAAGCCTATGAAGTGGCCGAGGCCATCGAACAGCAGGACATGGCGGCGCTTAAGGAAGAACTGGGTGATCTTTTGCTGCAAGTGGTTTTCCATGCCCAAATGGCACGAGAGCAGGGCGCCTTTGATTTTGAAGATGTGGCCCGGGGCATCTGCGAAAAAATGATCCGCCGTCATCCCCATGTTTTTGGTTCAGAAAATATCCGCACGGCGGAAGAACAAACCCGGGCCTGGGAAGAGCATAAAGCCAGGGAGCGACAGGAAAAAAATGGATCCCGCCCCTCCAGCGCCCTTGACGGGATCACCCGGGGATTGCCTGCACTGACCCGCGCGGTGAAACTTCAGAAACGGGCCGCACGGGTCGGTTTCGATTGGCCGGAAACCCATCAGGTCCTGGACAAGCTGAATGAGGAAATGGCTGAGCTTTCCGCCGAGCTCGTCAAAAACAAGGCTGAACAAAACCGCGAATTAATTGCCGAGGAATTCGGGGACATGATGTTTGTTTACGCCAATCTGGCCCGACATCTGGACATTGACCCGGAAAGCGCACTCAGATCCGCCAATGCAAAATTTGAACGCCGTTTCCGCCGGATTGAGGAAATCCTGCGCGAACAGGGGAAAAAAGCTGAACACTGCACTCTGGAGGAACTGGATCGTTGCTGGGACCAGGCCAAACAGGAAGAAAAAGACACTTCTGCAAAACCGGCTCTCTCAGAAAAAGCCGGGAAATAAAAGCTCACGCACCTGCCCCCATTGCGCCGGTGTACAGGCCGAAATCAGCCCTTTATCCTGGTCATGAATGGTATAGGCACCGCCGGAAAGATGTTGGCTCACCCCCCCGGCCGCCTGAAAAATAAAGCTGCCCGGCAGGTGATCCCATGGCAAGGTCCGGAAATAGACCGAAAAATGTTTTTTGCCTTCAAGCAGCGCGATATAATCATATCCGGCACAGAAGGCCGGCCGGTTGGCGGCGAATTTTTTCAAATTTTCCCGCGCCGTGTTGCGCATTTTTTCCGGCATGCGCCGAAGATGGGCCGCCGCGATCCATTGCGCGGGATTCTGCGGGGGGGCGGGAAGGTCGACAACTTGCTCATTAAGCAGGGCGCCGCCGCCCCGTTCGGCCATCGCCATTCTCTCCAGGGCCGGTAAATAAATCCATGCCGCGGCAACTTCCCCTTTTTTCAGGGCCGCCATCATCAGGGCAAAGCGCGGGTTGCCCTGAACAAAGTTTTTGGTTCCGTCCACAGGGTCGATCAGAAATGCCAGATCAGCCTGTACAATCTGTCGCAGCAGTTCGGGATTGCGGGAGATACTTTCTTCACCGGCAATCACGGCCGACGGATAACGGGCTCTCAGGCGTCGCGATAGGTGTTTTTCAGTTTCCAGATCCGCGGAAGTGACCAGATCCCCCGAAGACTCCCCGGGGGATTTGTCCTGAATTTCATGAGATTCAAGCCGGCGATAGCGGGTTAAAATCTCCTGATGACTGATTTCTCGGATGTCCTGCGCAATTTCTTCAGGGGCGATCCTTTCCGAAACAATCATCCCGCCATCCTCTCGGCAAGATGCAACCCCTTCTTTTCCAGAAATCCAACGGACTTATCATTAAGTCTCACCCGCACATTGATGTGATCCGGTCCATCAATACGTTCCAAAACTTCCCCGTGCTGGTACAACCACGCAATCTCGGCCCCCTGATCGGGACGGAAGGCCAGGTCGTAAATTTGCTCTCCCTCAGAAAGCAGGTCGGATAAATTCTGCAACAGATCATCACATCCCTCGCCGGTTACGGCCGAAATCAGCGAAATGTTCTTCCGCCAGGCGGCGCTGTTTTCCCGGGCCTGGCGTTCTTCGGGGGGCAGCAAATCAATTTTATTCCAAAGCTCATAAATCGGCCGCTCGGGCCCCTCTTCCACTCCCAGAGATTTCAGAACCTCAATTACATCCTGGCGTTGGTCATCTGTTTCGGGATGGGAAATATCCCGCACATGCAGAATGATATCGGCCTCCACAACTTCCTCCAGCGTCGCCCGGAACGCCGCCACCAGATGGGTAGGCAGGTCGGAAATAAATCCTACCGTGTCTGAAAGGATGATCTTCTTGCCACAGGGAAGCCGCACCTGTCGCATGGTCGGGTCCAGCGTGGCAAAAAGCAAGTCTTCGGCCATAACGTCCGCCCGGGTCAGCCGGTTAAACAAGGTGGACTTGCCTGCATTGGTATACCCCACCAGCGCCACCACAGGAAAAGGCACTTTTTTGCGTCCCTTACGGTGCAATTCCCGGGTCCGGGTAATGGTGGCGAGTTGTCGGCGGATTTTGGCGATCCTTTCGTCGATCATACGGCGGTCAGCTTCGATCTGTTTCTCACCGGGGCCGCCCATGAACCCAAACCCGCCCCGTTGACGTTCAAGGTGGGTCCAGGACCGCACCAGGCGGCTTTTCTGATAAGAGAGGTGAGCAAGCTCCACCTGCAGAGCCCCTTCCCGCGTGTGCGCCCGTTCGCCAAAAATTTCGAGTATCAGCCCGGTGCGATCAATGACCTTGCAGCCTAGGCTTTTTTCCAGATTACGCTGCTGCCCTGGGGACAATTCACAGTCCGCCACCACCAGTTCGATGGCATTATGTTTAATATAGTCCGCCAGTTCCTCCACTTTTCCCCGCCCCAGATAGGTGGCCGGGCGGATGTTCTGAACAGGGATAGCAACGGCCTGACACACATCCAGATCCAGAGCAGCCGCCAGAGAAATGGCTTCTTCCAGTCGCGCGCGAGGCGACCTGGAAGCAACGGGTTTATTCTGTCGGATACGAAGATAGGGATGGAATATCAGAGTATGCGCCCCGGCCGTGTGAGCCGGGAGCGTCAAATCTTTACTGTTCGGATCATCCCAGACGGAACTGTAGCTTTTTTTGCGAAATGTGAGTTCGTCAGAATTAATCCTCTGGGTCATTTAAATACGTCTTACCCATTTCCTTCCGATTCATCGGGATCAAACAGCTGGATCGGGCCACCCGGCATAATGGTAGAAATAGCGTGTTTGTAAACCAGCTGCACATTTGCATCCCGGCGTAAAAGAATACAGAAGTTATCAAACCAGGTGATGATTCCCTGCAGTTTCACACCATTGACCAGGAAAACCGTAATAGGGGTTTTGTTTTTTCTTATGTGGTTCAGAAAAGCATCTTGTAAGTTATGGTTTTTGTCTGACATTTATTTATTTCCATTTATTGTTTTTGGTTCAAGCTTGGTTTCAAAACTTTGAACAGATAAGCGGTCAGGCATAACCCCCTGACCTGGCGGTGATGATAACATACCTCAAACATTCATGAAACCAGCTATCAGTTGCTCCATACGCTTTTTAATTTCTCCAGAATGACGGCATAAAAAGCACCATCAACGCGATCACTTCCAGCCGCCCCATAATCATGATGAGAGAGGTCAGCCACTTCCCCGCCATCGACAGGCTGTGATATCCCACAAAGTCCGGCGCAAAAATGGCCACCAGTCCTCCGGCACTATATAAATTTGCCAGCGAAATTCCCAGACCGGACTGCAACCCCTGCCCCATCATCGCATATCCAAGTGTAGCAAGGGCGATTGCAGATATCACCACGAACAATAGTGTCCAAACAGCATATAAGACCGGTTCCTGGACATTCAAGTCACGCATGCGCACCGGAACGATGCTGTGCGGATGGATCAGACGGCTCAATTCACGGTTGGCGTGTTTGAGCAAAAGATGCACCCGCAATATTTTGAACCCGCCGGCTGTGGAGCCTGTTGTTCCGCCAATAAACAACAAGGCGCTACACAAAATTACAACCGAAAGCGGCATGAGGCCCGCCATATCCGGGGCAAAGCCAGTGGTTGTGGAGACCGAAGCCACCGTAAAGGCCGCCAGACCCACAAGCCGCCACAGGCCGGTCTCCCTAAGCTCCGGGGACATCATAAAAGAAAACAGCAGCAGCAGAAAGCCTACCGCCATGAAATAAAGAAAATAGCGGATTTCCAGGGATTCTTTATAATATCGAACCTTGTGCCCGCCCATAAGGAAGGCCCAGTGATACGTAAAATTCATGGCCGCCAAAAGCATGAACGGAATCAAAATAAATTCTGTCCAGCCTGAAAACGGGTTATCACCTGTGCCACTATGGGTCGTAAACCCGCCGCTTGATAAAGTGGCCATGGCGGTGGTCAACGAGTCAAACAGACCTATTCCGGAAAACAGCAGCAATATTGTGCATATCAGGGTAAGGATCATATACACCTTGCTTAAGGGCACTACGGCATACAGCAAACGCGACCGCAGGCTTCTCCAGCCCCGGTTTCGTACTTCACGGCGTGGCAGCGCACTGTTAAACAGTTCAAGCCCGCCAATTTTTGCCGGCGGCAGAATTGCCACGGCAAGCGTAAAAACGAGTATCCCCCCTTCCCATTGCAGCAGCGCCCGCCAGAACAGCAAGGCACGAGGGACGAGATCCAGATTCACAAGCACCGTTGATCCCGTTGTGGTCAGGGCGGAGGCAGCCTCGAAATACGCATCCGTCAGTTTTGTCAGCAGGCCTGAGGTCATAAACGGCATACTGGCAAATAACGGCAGGCCGGTCCATATGACAATGAGCAGCAGCAGCAGTTCGGCATTGCTGGCTTCCACATCCAGATCCTTAAAGGAAAAGAAAAGCGCCCCCCCGATAAAAATCGTCACCAGCGCACTGATCATGAACGGCATGATCAGCTCATATTCCTCATAATAGGCCGCAACACCTATGGGCACAATTTCACTAAACCCCAGGAGGATCAGAATGTACCCGACAATATTTCCGATCCGTGCAAACATGCTCAGAAATATTCCAGCTTGACGGAGAAAAGTTCCTCGACCTTGCGGATCATGTCCGCTCGGGTAAACATCACGACCGTATCACCGGGTCTGATAACGGTGCCCCCCCGGGGCACAACGACCTGATCATCCTGTACAATGGCGCCGACCACAATGCCCGCCGGCAAACGAATGTCCCGCAACGGCTTACCCACCAATGGCGAAGTATCCAGGGCCACGGCTTCAATCACCTCCGCCCGGCCACCGGCCAGACTGTGCAGGGATCTGATCCGGCCCTTGCGCATATGTTGAAGAATGCCCGATACGGTCGTCTGGCGCGGTTCCACATAGGCATCAATCCCCACAGAAGCTGTCAACGGCCCAAATTCCTGATTGTTAATCAAAGTGATCGCCCAGCTACAGCCTTGTTGCTTGGCCAGGGTGGAAGCCAGAATATTCACTTTGTCATCATTGGTAACCGCAATGATGGTTTCTGTTCCGGCAACATTGGCTTCCCGCTGAATTTCCAGATCCAGAGCATCTCCATGAAGCACGACCGCTTTGGGAAGACGTTCGGCCACAAAAGTGGCCCGTTCCTGATCAAGCTCAATAATCTTGATCTGAATTTTGGGATTTTCCGCTAACAACTGTTCAGCGATAAACAGCCCCACATTCCCGCCGCCGACAATAATGATACGCCGGGCCTCTTCTTCCTCATGGCCGAAAACATTAAGCGCCCGTCGGACATGATTTTTTTCGGCCACGAAATAAATATTATCCCCGGCCAGAAGCTGGTCATCACCACCTGGGACAATCACCTTGTCGGCCCGCAAAATACCGGCCACCAGAATGTTGAGATCCGGGAACAGTTCCGTCAGTTGCCTGAGCGGCGTATCAAGTACCGGGCAGTCTTCGTCCAGACGCACACCAACCACCTGAACCCGGTCCCCCACAAAGGGGATCATGTCAAAGGCGCCCGGCACCTTGAGACGGCGTATGGCGGCCCGCGCCACTTCGATTTCCGGAGAAATAATCACATCAATGGGCAGGTGTTCACGGCTGAAAAGCTCTCGCCAGGTGGGTTGCAAATAATTCTGGGCCCGGACCCGGGCGATTTTTGTTGGAACATCAAACAGGGAATGCGCCACCTGACAGGCCACCATGTTCACCTCGTCAAACAACGTGACCGCGATAATCATATCCGCATCCCGCGCCCCGGCCTGCTCCAGAAGATCGGGATGGGAGGCATATCCGACGATGGCATGCACATCAAGGGAATTGCGGATTTTGCTGATCAGCTCCGGAGACCGGTCTATAACCGTAACGTCGTTATTTTCATTGGCCAGGTGCCGCGCAATGTTAAAGCCGACCTGTCCGGCACCGCATATTATGACTTTCATATCCCTCCACCTTTATTCATGACCCGTGCCATTCCACCCGGCCGCCGGATCAACCAAATTATTTGCGGTCCTGCCCGGTGATGCCCAGGCTTTTTAGTTTTCGATGCAAAGCCGAACGTTCCATACCAACAAATTCGGCCGTTTTCGAGATGTTTCCGTCAAATCGGCTGATTTGAACTTTCAGATATTCCGTTTCAAACTTCTCACGGGCATCCCGGAGTGACAAGGACATGATTTCGTTATGTCGATGAGGGCTGAGAATTTCCATATCAGCAATAATTTCCGCCGGCAACATGTCCACCGTAATAGGCTCATTGTCGGAAGACAGAATCAGAAGACGTTCAATGATGTTGCGCAGCTGACGCACATTTCCTGGCCAATCATGGGCCTGCAACGCGGCCATGGCTTCCGGCGTGATCTGTCGGGGCTGGCGGCCCGTGGCCGCGGAAAGTTGCCCCATAATCTGATGCACCAAGGCCGGAATATCGTCGCGACGCTGTGTCAGGGGCGGCACCATAACCGGCACCACATTCAGACGGTGATACAGGTCTTCGCGAAATCTTTGTTGTTCAATCTCTTCCCGCAGATTGCGGCTGGTGGCACTGACCACGCGCACATTAACATGCACGCGGGTCGTCCCTCCTACCCTCTCGAAACTCTGATCCGTCAGCACACGAAGGATCTTGGCCTGGGTGGTTTGCGGCATGTCCGCCACTTCATCAATAAACAACGTCCCGCCATGGGCTTCTTCAAAAACACCGGTTTTCTTGACAACGCCGTTTTCTTCAGTGCCAAACAGTTCATGCTCCATGGTATCCGGCGACATGCTGGCGGCATTGACCACCACAAATTTGCCATTGGCGCGTTTGGAATGTTTATGGATCAGGCGGGCGACCACCTCTTTGCCGGAGCCCGGCGGACCGGAAATCAGCACCCGGCTCCCGCTCGGCGCCACTTTTTCAATGGTGTTGCGCACTACATTGATAGCGGAAGAATTACCCGTCAGCTCCAGGTCAAAGCCATATCTTTCCTTGAGCTCGGTGTTTTCCCGTCTCAATCGCTCCATTTCCGTGGCTCGCTCGACAAGGATCAGGAGCTTGTCAGTCTCAAAGGGCTTGCTGATAAAGTCATAGGCCCCGCGTTTTATGGCTGAAACCGCAGTTTCAATGTTACCGTGCCCGCTGATAATGATGACTGGCATGTCTTTATGGCGTTGTTTGACAACCTCCAATAACTCCAGCCCGTCAAGACGACTTCCCTGAAGCCAGATATCAAGAATCAGCAACGACGGCCGCCGGGCCTCGATTTCCGCCAGCGCCGTGTCGCTGTCACCCGCAACCCGGGTCTCATAACCTTCATCTTCCAGAATGCCGGCGATCAATTCACGAATGTCAGCTTCGTCGTCAACGATCAGGATATCAAGCGCCATGTACGATCCTCATTTTTTTCGGTTGGGAGGCGATGTCTGCCGCTTCCGTTTCGGAAGCAAAGATCAGTGTTGCCGTGGCCCCGCCTTCCTTGTTATTCACTAGAATCAGATCCCCCCCATGATCCTTCATGATCTTTTTCACAATGGCGAGCCCCAGGCCGGTACCTTTTATCCTTGTGGTAACATAAGGCTCCGTAAGACGATCGATCAGTTCTTCTGGCAACCCCTTGCCATTGTCCATAACACTTACTCTGGTTTCTCCTTCCTCCCCATCGGGAATAAAAATTCTTATCTGTCCTTTGATGGCACTGTTTTCTTCCCGCAACACCTCAATGGCTTCAGCGGCGTTTTTGATCAGATTGGTCAACGCCTGGCCGATCAGTCGGGCATCGCAATTAATCTTCAGATCCTCCTCGGGCAAATCCACCACGAATTCAATATCATGGTGGGCGACCTCCATCAAAAACACCGCTTGGGAAATAATCTGCCGGAGATCTTCGGTCTTCAGAACCGGGGCCGGCATGCGGGCGAAGGAGGAAAATTCGTCCACCATACGCCGCAGGTCCCCCACCTGACGGATAATGGTTTCCGTGCACTGGGTAAAAATCGCCGGATCAGAGGTAATCTGCCGACCATATTTGCGTTTCAGACGTTCCGCCGCCAGTTGAATGGGGGTTAACGGGTTTTTGATTTCATGCGCAATGCGTCGGGCCACATCTGCCCAGGCTGCGGTTCTCTGGGCGGCAACCTGATCCGTAATATCATCAAAGCTCATCACGAACCCCTCCACCTTCTTGTCCTTCATTTCCGCCGTGATGCGTACCAGAAGATTAAGTTTGATATCGTCGCGGTTTATGGTGATCTGGTCCTGTACGGATTTGCTCTTGGTTGTCCGAATTTTTTCGAACAGTTCTGCCGCTTCCGGCATAACATCACGAAGGCGCCGATCCTTGAGATTGCGCGGTTCGGTATTCAAAAGCCGGGCGGCGGAGCGGTTGGGCAGCGTAATAGTGCCATCCGGATCCAGCCCCATAATTCCCGCCGTCACACCGGACAGAACCGTTTCCGTAAACCGGCGGCGTTCATCAAGCTGCATATTGGCCTTTAGCAGGGCCCGCTGTTGCTGTTGTAACTGCCGGGTCATATTGTTGAACGCCTTGGTCAGCCCGCCCAAGTCGTCATATGTATTCTCGATTGGCGCCCGTGCCGACAGATCTCCTCTGCCGACTCTGGCTGAAGTGTCAATCAGATTACCAATCGGTTCCATCAGCTTATTGGCCAGTCCCAGGCCCATCCACACGGCTGCAAACAGGATCAGCAGCGCCACAACGATAAAGGTCAGGTTGAACCATAACCGATATTGAGAAAGATCCTGCAACACCCGCATATAGTCATCCCGGGCAGAAAGTGTCTGATGCACCAGTGTCAGAGCGCGGGTATCAATAAACCGGCTGATATACAGAAACTGATCCAGATAACCGTCCAGCTTTACAAGCGCCCGGATCATGCTGTCATCTTCCTTGCCGGCCAGAAACACCACTTTTCCCTCTGCCGCGGATTCCAAAGCCCTGAGGGGGAAAGGGTCGCTCATCAGGGAAATAGTGGAGCGGGCCCGGGCGGTCACCTGCCCGGTGCGGTCAAAGACAATCACTTCCGACAGGGACAGGATCTGCGCCATACCGGTGAGCGCCTGTTCCAGAAGCTCCGGATTGGAAGACAGGGTAAAAGCCTGGGTATTCAGGTCCTTGGCCATGCCCAGAATGTCTGCTTTGATCACCTTTTTATGTTCGTCAATATAGGCTTCGGCCACCCGCTGGGAATTATCAAGAACCGTCTGCACCTTATCGCTGAACCATGACTGTAGCCCGAACTCAAAAAACAACGCCGAAAAAATCGCCACAATGATGGTGGGGGTGATCGCCACAATGCTGAACAGGGTAATGATCCGGCTGTGCAGTCGCGCGCCGGCAGCACCGGCTTTCTGGGCTGCAAAAAGCCGGACCATCTGCCGAGAGACCAAAGCCCCCAGCACGAGCAGCAACACCAGATTGAACAACAGCAGTCCATAAAGCGTCGTCGGCGTCGGCGCAAATGGCCCCATATTGGAAAAACTGGCATAGGTGATAATGCCCGACAAAAAAGCCCCCAGGGCCAGGGCATAGGCGATTTTGTTGGTCAGCTTGATTCGTTTGGCCCATAAGGCAAAACGGAAAAAAGGCCGCGCATTTCTGGTCCTGCTTGCCTCGCTCATCATATTTCGTGCGGCTTTATCCATAAATTAGTTCTCTGGAACCCAGAGTATCATATTGTTGCATAATTGCAACATCCACAACTTACCCACCCCGCACAACTTCAATTTCCAGTTCCTTGATCTTTTTTCTCAGGGTGTTTCGATTGAGCCCCAAAAGATCAGCCGCCTTGATCTGATTACCCCGCGTCGCCGCCAGGCTCAGCTCAATCAACGGTTTTTCCATCTCCTTCAAGACCCGTCCATAGAGACCGGCCGGTGGCAGTTCATGCGGCGCATGCGCATCAAAATATTTTTTCAGATGCCGGAAAATCGCCTCCTGCAAGGTTTCGTCCCCGAAACTCTCGGATGCCATATCCAGCTTGCTGTCCGGCATGGTGGTCAGTTCTGTCCGGACAATTTCCAGGTTGATCACATCCTCCACATACAGCGCCGCCAAACGATGGGCCAGATTCTCCAGCTCCCGCACGTTGCCGGGCCAGTTATGCTGTTTCAGATAGTTCAGCGCATCATTGTCAATCAGTTTGGGCGGCTGATTGTTTTCCTGGGCATAGCTGTTCAGGAAATGGCGCACCAGATCAGGAATATCTTCCTTGCGCTCCCTGAGCGGTGGAATACGCAAGGGCACCACATTCAGGCGGTAATACAGGTCTTCGCGGAACAGTCCCTGATTGATCAGCTGTTTCAGGTCCCGATGGGTGGCGGCGATAATGCGCACATCCGTTTTAATCGGTCTGTGCCCGCCAACCGTGGTATATTCTCCTTCTTGAAGTACCCTAAGTAGGCGGGTCTGGGCATCTTTGGGCATATCTCCAATTTCATCCAGAAACAGGGTGCCGCCCTGCGCCTGTTCAAAGCGACCGATATTCCGACTGTCAGCGCCGGTAAAAGCCCCTTTTTCATGACCGAACAGTTCACTTTCAATCAATTCCCGTGGAATGGCGGCCATATTCAGTGCGACAAACGGGGCGTTACGACGTTTTCCGAAATCATGCAACGCCCGGGCAACAAGCTCCTTGCCGGTTCCCGACTCTCCCGTAATGGTCACGGTTAGGTCCGTATTCATCAGACGCGCCATGGTGCGATAAACTTCCTGCATGGCCACAGACCGGCCGATTAAAGGTAGATCGTCCGTCTCCTGCGTCTCCGGTCCCGGCGCTTCCACCTTCAGTTTCCGGGCCAGCCCCTTCTGGACCACGGCCTTGACCTCATTCAGGTCAAAAGGCTTGGGCAAATATTCATAAGCCCCCCGCTCCGTTGCCTTGACCGCCGTCAACAGGGTATTCTGGGCACTCATTACAATAATCGGCAAATCCGGGCGAATTTTCTTGATGCGCGGCAACATATCAAGCCCGTTTTCATCCGGCATCACCACATCCGTAATTACCAGATCCCCTTCCCCATTGGCGATCCAGCGCCAGAGGGTAGAGGCGTTACCGGTGACCTGCACATTATATCCTTCCCGTCCCAAAGCCTGGGACAGGACGGTGCGAATGGCTCGGTCGTCATCCGCGATCAATATGTTTTTTGCCGCCATCTTCCATACCCCTTCATGTTCCTAATGAACCGCAATCGGCAGCAGTACCCGAAACAGGGTTTTTCCGGGTTCCGAATCGCATTCGATAATGCCGCCATGATCCCCGACAATCTTCGCCACCAACGCCAGTCCGAGACCGGTGCCGCAGGGTTTTGTTGTCACAAAAGGATCAAAAAGGTGCAGTTTCAGATCTTCCGGAACCCCTGGCCCATTATCAATTACGCAGATTTCCAAAGGCAGATGCAATCGTTCCCGCCCGCCAGGAGCTGTTACCCGCACCCCGTGCCGATAGGCGGTGGTCAGGGTGACTTCGCCGCCTATGGCTGGCGCGGCCTCCGCCGCATTCTTGACCAGATTGAGAAATACCTGAATGAGCTGGGCCCGGTCCCCCACAGTGGCGGGGAGAGACGGGTCATAATATTCGTGAAAACGGACATGTTTGCCAAAACCGTTTTCTGCCAGTTTTTTGACATGTTCCAGTACACTGTGAATGTTTACCTCCACGGGGTCAATCGGCTTGCGGTCAGAGAAGACCTCCATCTGATCCACCAGCGCACAAATCCGGTCCGTTTCTTCACAAATTAACCGGGTGAGTGTTTTTTCCTCCTCCGTGGCGTCCTGTTCCAGGAGCTGGGCCGATCCCCGGATCCCGGACAGCGGGTTTTTAATTTCATGGGCCAGCACCGCGGCCATGCCGGTCACGGACCGGGCCGCCCCCCGATGGAAAAGCTGCTGGTTGATTTTCTGGGCGATACTGCGTTCCTGAAGCTGAATCAGGATCTGGTTCTCATCATCCAGCATCGGGCTTACATGAATATCCACCTTGTGTTCCGGGTTGCGGGGATTGGCCAGCAAAACATCATATTCCGAAATGACCTGGCGGGTCTGGCGACTTTGTTCAATCAGCGAGGCCAGCGGACTGTCAGAAGGCACCAAATCCGTCACCCGTTGCCGCAGCAATACCTTGGCCCCCTGATAAAACAGGGTTTCAGCGGCACTATTGACAAATATGATCTTGTCGTTTTTGTCCACCACAAGAATGCTGTCCGGTAGGGAATCCAGAAGTGCATCCAGATTTACCCCTTTACGGCGTGATTTTTCCGTGGTGGCATGTTTTCCCATCAGGCCGCCATTTCCTCAATCAGAGGATCATAAAAACGATGTATAAGCTCCCGCACCTGCCCCACATCCGCAAGGCTATTAACCAGCTGCCGGAAACTCGCAGAATCCCTTAATCCCTTGGTGTACCAGGAAATATGTTTACGGGCGATTTTCTTACCGGTGTGTTCGCCGTAATGGGCCAGGATCGCCTCATAATGTTCCATAAGGATGTCTTTTTGTACCGATAAAGGCGGATCGGGAAGTTTTTCCCCGGTTTTCAGATAATGGATCACCTGGGAAATAAACCAGGGCCGCCCATAGGTTCCGCGCCCGATCATCACCCCGTCCGCTCCGGACTGGCGCAGCGCCTCTTTCGCGTCTTCTAGGGACGTGATGTCACCATTGGCAATCACCGGAATTTTCACAGCCTCTTTCACCTTGCGAATGAAAGACCAATCGGCGCTCCCCCGATACATCTGGCAGCGGGTTCGGCCATGTACCGTCAACATCTGAATCCCCACGTCCTCGGCAATACGTGCCAGTTCCGGCGCGTTGCGATTCTGGTCGTCCCAACCGGTACGCATTTTCAGCGTCACAGGCACATCCACCGCCTTGACGGTTTTTTCCAGAATCTGCCGGGCCAGACTCAGATCCTTCATCAGCGCGGAACCGGCATATCCATTGACCACTTTTTTGGCCGGGCATCCCATATTGATGTCGATGATCGGCGCCCCCCTGTCTTCATTGATGCGGGCAGCTTCGGCCACCACATCGGGCTCACAGCCGGCAAGCTGGACCGACATCATATATTCATCGCTTTCCGGCGCCGCCATTTTCAGAGTCCGGTCATGAGCCCGGATCAGGGCTTCGCTGGCAATCATCTCAGAGGTGACCAGACCAGCGCCAAAACGTTTGACCAGACGTCGATACGGACGATCCGTCACCCCGGCCATCGGACACAGCAAAACCGGGTCCTCAATCAGTATACTTCCGATTTTCATGATTAAAATCTATGCAACTTCACCAAACACCCCTAGGGTGACCAAAAAATAATCACTTTGAGGCGGAATATACTCGAAAAGCGACGCCGGGTCAAAGGCTGATCCATACAAGAAAATTACAGACAAGGCCCGGATGGGGTGATAGGGTCTGCCTGACTAAAACATCGTCCCATATCCGTCTGAAGATTAGAGGGTTAAGAGAATGAAAATCGCTGCCGTTATCGTCGCCGCCGGGCGGGGGCACCGGCTGGGCGAAAAAATGCCCAAACAATATCTGCCACTTGCCGGCAAGACGATCCTGCGCAGAACCGCAGAAGTTTTTGCCGCACATGATGCCATCAGCCTGATTCAGGTGGTGATCCATCCGGATGATCTGTCGCTGTATCAACAGAGCATAACGGGCCTTGATCTGCCGCCTCCGGTTTTTGGCGGAACAAGCCGTCAGGAATCTGTACGTTATGGCCTTCAGGCACTAAAGGAACACCGACCGGACCTGGTTTTGATCCATGATGCCGCCCGGCCTTTTCTGTCCCATGAGCTGGTTAACCGGGTCATTGCTGCCGCCCGGGATCATGGCGCTGCCCTGCCGGCGCTGGCGGTGACGGATACGCTGAAGCGGGCCCGCGACAAGACCGTTGAGGCCACAATAGACCGTAACCACCTCTGGCGCGCCCAAACACCGCAGGCGTTTCGTTTTGATCTCATTTTAGACTCCCATGACAAACTGGTCACGCATAACCTGACCGATGATGCGGCCCTGGTGGAGAGCATGGGGCATCCGGTGCATATAGTGACCGGGGAAGAGCGAAATTTCAAAATCACCACAGCAGAGGATCTTGCCAAAGCGGAACGGATGATGCGCAGCAACCTTACCGATGTCAGAACGGGGTACGGCTTTGACGTGCACGCCTTCGAGTCCAAAGGAGAGGCCGTTATTCTGGGCGGTATCTCCATCCCGTTTGACAAAAAACTGAAAGGTCATTCGGATGCGGATGTGGCCCTGCATGCGCTGACCGATGCCATACTCGGCGCCATTGCTGCGGGGGATATTGGTGATCATTTCCCCCCCGGAGAGGATCGCTGGAAAGGCGCCCCCTCGAAGATTTTTCTCAAAGAGGCCATGCGGCTTGTAAGCGAAAAAGGCGGGATCATCGCCCATCTGGACCTGACGCTGATTTGCGAAGCGCCAAAAATCGGTCCACATCGGGAGGCCATGCGTCAATCCATCGCCTCGATCTGCGGTCTCGACCTGTCTCGCATCAGCATCAAGGCGACCACCACCGAAAAACTCGGCTTTACCGGTCGCGCGGAAGGCATCGCCGCCCAGGCCGTTGCCACGGTTCGACTGCCGGAAGAGTGCCCATGAACACTTCCCTGAAAAATTGGCCCAATTCTCCGCTGCACCCGGCCTTTATGCTTTCCACATGGTTTTTCAGCGGTCTGTTGCCCAAGGCACCGGGCACCTGGGGCAGCCTCGCCGCCCTGCCCTTCGCCTGGTTGTTATGGACTTACGGTGGATATTGGGCGATGGCTCTTGGTATCGCCGGTGTTTTCCTGCTCGGTCTTTGGGCGACAGGTAAATATATGCAGCTCAGCGGCACACAGGATCCGGAAGAAGTGGTCATTGACGAGGTCGCAGGGGTCTGGATTACCTGTCTCGCCTTACCCCTTTCGCCCGAAATCAAGGATTACGTTCTGGCCTTTATCCTGTTTCGGCTGTTTGATATTCTGAAACCCTGGCCCATCCGGATCTTTGACCGGCGGCATTCGGCCTTTGGGGTGATGATGGATGACGTGGTTGCCGGCATTATGGCCGCCGCCATATTATGGGGAGTCACACAATATGTTTGATGAAGAATTGCTCGATCTGGCCCGCAACGTTCTGACCCGGGCGCGAGAGCGGAATATTCATCTGGCCACGGCGGAATCCTGCACCGGCGGCCTAGTCATGGGGTGCCTGACGGAAATTGCCGGATCTTCAGACGTCGTTGATCGGGGGTTTATCACCTATACCAATCGGGCCAAGGCCGAAATACTTGGGGTTTCCATTGACACCCTTAGCCGGTATGGTGCGGTAAGCGAGGTCTGCGCGCGGGAAATGGCCGAGGGCGCCGTGCGCAAATCCGCCTCGACCATTGCCGTGGCAGTGACTGGCATCGCCGGACCCGGCGGCGGTACGACAGATAAACCCGTGGGGCTTGTGCATATGGCGGCCCACCGGCGGGGCGGCATCACCCGGCACGAAGAACACCGTTTCGGCGATATCGGGCGGGAGCAAGTGCGCCGTGAAACCATTGCTGCCGCCCTGAAACTTGTTTTGAGTATTATGACCTGAGTTGTTCACTGGAAAGTGTCAAATAATTTTACACCTTCCCCTTTCTTGTGACGAAACTTCTTGGGAAAAAGGCGAGTTTCTGCGGTTTTTCCGGAATGGCATGGCTTTTGCTTAGAGAACCGCGAAGTTCGAAACATCTGTAATAAATATATAGTAGGGTTTAAAATGAAAGTCCTTTCCTTAAAATCACTGCGCCGTCTGGTCATGCTTTCTCTAATCGGTTTTGCCAATTTATGGGTCGTCCAGTCCGCGTCGGCTCTGGTTCTGGATATCGGTACGCCGGGCAGCGGCGGCTGCTGCAGTTTCGGCACCCGCGGCTACTGGTTCGTCGCACCCACCGATTTCACCCTGACAAAACTGAGCCTGCCCAACGAGACCGTGACCGACAGCACCATTGAAGTGCTGAAGTTCAATGTCACCCCGCCCGAGTTTTCTGCAACAACCAATGATTTCACCTCTCTGGGCTATTGGGAAGATGTCGCCTCTGTGGCCACCTCCCTGTCTTTTTCCGCCGGGGATATTGTGGGCATTCTGGGCTGGGCCGACGGGAAAACAACTTACCGCGACAGTTCAGGGGATTACAATACAACACTGGGGGGTGAAGCCTTGGCCCTGTCACGTCTCGGCTTCCAGGATCTGGGGCAGGCCTATGATGTTTGGGCCGAAAGCAATGGGTCTATCGGTATGATTTTCATGGAATATGAACTCACACAGGTTCCCGAGCCTGCACCGCTGGCGCTTGTGGGGCTGGGACTTTTGGGCCTGGGTCTGGTTAGAAAACGCCGGAACTGATTGAAAATTCCCGAACAGATATCCTCAAAGGGCCTCCTGATTTTTCAGGGGGCCTTTTATTATTCAGGAAGCTTTTTATTATTAAGAACAGGCTCGGGTCCCTTCGCCATACAGTTCATTGGCGCGGGTTTCAAAGGCGTTGATCATTTTATGTACAGCCTCTGTAAACAGGCCGCCGACCATTTTTTCAAACAGCTTGTTCTTAAATTCAAAATCCACCAGAAATGTGACTTCGCTACCGCCATCGTCGGTCGGCTTGAATTCCCAGCTGTTTACCAGATATTTCAGGGGGCCCTTGACATATTCGACCTCAATCCGGTTTTCCTTGAGCTGAACATGAGACGTAAAACGCTCACGGAACATCTTAAAGCCAATGATGAGATCCGCATAAAAGCTGCCCGGTTTGCGGTTATAAATGCGCGTACCCTGACACCAGGGCAGAAAATTCTGGTATTCGCCCACATTGGCAACCAGCTCATACATCTGGTCCACCCGATACGGTAATTTGCGCTGATCGGTGAATTTGGGCATGGGATATATGGCCGGTTTAAGAGGATTGATTGGGGTTCAGGCGCACCATTTCCTCAATATCAACCGGCGCATCAGTGGACTCGAGGGATCCCGTCCCCTCGCGGGCGAGTTTTTCCGCGCGGGCCGCTTTCAGTTTTTCAAAATCCTCGCCCGCATGGTGCGAAGACCGCGTGAGCGGAGAAGAGGAAACCATGAGGAACCCCTTGGCCCGGGCCATTTTGGCGTAAGCTGCAAACTGATCCGGTGTAATGAATTCTTCAACCGCAGCATGGCGCGGGGTGGGCTGAAGATATTGACCAATGGTGATAAAGTCGATCCCCGCCGAACGCATATCGTCCATCACCTGATGCACTTCCTGCCGGCTTTCACCAAGCCCCACCATAATGCCCGATTTGGTAAAAATGGTGGGATCCGCCTGTTTCACCTTGTCCAGCAGGCGCAGGGAATGATAGTAGCGTGCCCCCGGACGGATCCGCGGGTACAATCTGGGCACGGTTTCCAGATTGTGGTTAAACACGTCCGGTTTGGCCTCGATAACTTTTTCCAAAGCCCCCGGTTTGTTGCGGAAATCAGGCGTGAGGATTTCGATGGTGGTCTCGGGAGCTTCTTCCCTGAGCCGCCGGATTACCTTGACAAACTGATCCGCCCCCCCGTCCGGCAGATCATCCCGATCTACGGAAGTGATAACAATATGGTTGAGCCCCATCTTCCCGGCCGCAATAGCCACATTGTCCGGCTCAAACGGATCCACCGGATTCCCCTTGCCGGTTTTGATATTACAGAACGCGCAGGCCCGGGTGCACGTATCCCCCAGGATCATCACAGTGGCGTGTTTTTTCTGCCAGCATTCACCGATATTGGGGCAGGCCGCCTCTTCACAAACCGTGTGGAGACTGAGATCCCGCATCATTTTGCGGGTCTCGTGATACCCCTTGGAGACCGGCGCTTTCACCCGGATCCAGTCCGGTTTGCGCAGACGGTTTGCATTATCCCTCAAGGTTGTGACTTTTTTGCGTTCTGTACTCACAGTCCTGCTTTCTTCAAGAATTTAAGTCCGCCCTAAAAATTAAGTCCGCCCTAAAAATGGAGAGCTTTGCCATAGGCGTCAAGTACTGATTCATGCATCATTTCAGAAAGTGTTGGATGCGGGAAGACAGTATGCATCAGTTCGCTTTCCGTGGTTTCCAGGGTTCGCGCCACGGCATATCCCTGAATAAGTTCGGTCACTTCCGCCCCTACCATATGCGCGCCCAGCAATTCCCCGGTTTTTTCATCAAAGACGGTTTTAATCATGCCTTCGGCTTCCCCAAGGGCAATAGCCTTGCCATTGCCGATGAAAGGAAAGCGTCCCACTTTGACCGTATAGCCCTTTTCCTTGGCGGCCTTTTCCGTAAGCCCCACGCTTGCCACCTGCGGCCGGCAATAGGTGCACCCCGGAATATTGGACTTATCCAGGGGGTGCAGGTCCCTAATTTCCTTATGTCCCTCATCGCGTGCAATTTTTTCCACGGCGATAACCCCTTCATGACTGGCCTTGTGGGCAAGCCAGGGTGCCCCGGTGAGATCGCCAATGGCATAAATTCCCTTGATCCCGGTATATCCCCATTCATCGGTCACCACATGACCTTTTTCGACCTTGATGCCATTTTCTTCCAGCCCCATATTTTCAACATTGCCGGTGATCCCGATCGCCAGAATCACCCGGTCCACTTCCAGGGTCTGTGGCCTGCCTTTTTTGTCTTCGATGGTACAGACCACGGACTTTTTCTTTTTATCCAGCTTGGTCACCGAAGCGCTGGTGATCAGTTTCATGCCCTGATCCTTGAAAGACTTGGCGGCAAAGGCAGAAATTTCCTCATCTTCCACTGGCAGAATACGGTCCAGCATTTCCACCACCGTGACATCCGCCCCCAGTTCATTATAGAAACTGGCGAATTCAATACCAATGGCCCCCGAGCCGATCACCAGAAGGGACTTCGGCATTTCTTTCGGGGTCATGGCGTGTTTATAGGTCCAGACCAGTTCCCCGTCTGCCTTTAGATGCGGCAATTCCCGCGCCCGGGCCCCGGTGGCAAGAATGATGTGCCTGGCCTCCACATCAGCCACGGCCTTCCCGTCTTTTTCCACCTTCAGCTTGCCGGGCTTTTCCAGCCGGGCAAAACCGTCAATTACCGCAATTTTATTCTTTTTCATCAAGTGCTTGACGCCGGAATTGAGCTGGCCGGCAATTTTGCGGCTGCGTTTGACCACCTGCGATAGGTCAAAATCGACATTTTCCGCACTCAAGCCGAAGTCCGCAGCGTGTTTCATAGTGTGAAAAACTTCAGCTGACCTCAACAACGCTTTGGTCGGAATGCAACCCCAGTTAAGACAGATCCCGCCCAAATGTTCCCGTTCGATAACGGCAGTTTGATATCCCAGTTGCGCGGCCCGGATGGCCGCCACATATCCGCCGGGACCGCCGCCCACCACCACAATATCAAATTTTTGCTGAGACACAGGCTCCTCCTCTTACAACAGCATGGCGGTCGGGGTTTCCAGATAGGTCTTCAGCGCCTGAAGGAATCTGGCCCCCACGGCCCCGTCAATGGCCCGATGATCACAGGCAAGGTTCAGCGACATGAGGGTAGCGACGCTGAGCTCGCCATTTTTCACCACCGGGCGCTGCTCTCCCATGCCAACGGCCAGAATAGCGGCCTGCGGCGGGTTGATGACGGCCTGAAACTGCTTGATGCCGAACATGCCCAGATTGGAAACGGAAAAGGTGCCGCCCTGATACTCTTCAGGGGCAAGTTTGCCTTCCCGGGCTTTTGCCGCAAGCGCCTTGCTTTCTTCGGAAATCTGTTGGAGCCCTTTTTGATCCGCCCCCCGGATCACCGGGGTCACCAGGCCGCCGTCAATGGCCACTGCTACAGATATGTCCGCTCTCTCGAACTGGCGCATGACGTTCCCGGCAAATTGTACATTGGCCTCGGGCACTTTTCTAAGCGCCAGCGCACAGGCCCGGATGATGAAGTCATTGACCGAAATCTTATACTCATCACTCATGCTGTTAAGTTGTTTGCGGGCGGCCAAAAGATTGTCCAGTTCCACATCAATGTGCAGATAAAAATGCGGCACGGTCTGTTTGGATTCCGTAAGACGCTTGGCAATGGTTTTACGCATGCCGGAAAGCTTGATTTCCCGATATGGCGCATCACCTTCAAGGTCCGCTCCCGCCGCTACTGCTGCTGCCGGTTTCTCAGCGGGAGTGAACGCTTCCACATCCCGTTTGACAATGCGCCCGCGCGGCCCGGAGCCCTTGATGTCCGCAAGGTCATACCCTTTTTGTTGGGCCAGCCGTCGCGCCAAGGGAGAAGCAAAAATCCGTTCTCCCTTCCCCTCACCCTTATGAGTTTTATTTTCTTCTGACGCTTTCTCCGGCTGGGACGAAACGGCTTTTACATTATCAAGGCTTTCTTGAGTAGCCCGATCTTCCTGTTTCGGGGTTTCTTCTGCAGCCGGCATTTGACCGGTCGATGCAGCGGGTGTGTAATCGTCAAGAACAGACCGATCTTCTCCCTCTTCCAGAAGCAGCGCAATCACCTCGCCGACTTTGACATCTTCAGTGCCTTCCGCTACCAGGAGCTTGCCCACAACCCCTTCATCAATACCCTCAAATTCCATGGTGGCTTTATCGGTTTCGATTTCGGCAAGGATGGTGCCGCTTTCCACGGCGTCCCCTTCCTTTACCGTCCATTTGGCCAATGTCCCGCTTTCCATTGTCGGGGACAGGGCCGGCATACGAATTTCAATAGGCATGTTTCCTCTCCCCTTTGATTAATCCCTGTAACAGACAGCCTTGGCGGCCTTGACCACGCTGTCCACGGAAACCAGCGCCAGCTTTTCCAGATTGGCGGCATAGGGCATGGGCACATCCGCATCGGTGCAGCGCATCACTGGTGCGTCCAGATAGTCAAAAGCCTCTTCCATAAGACGGGCAGAAAGTTCCGCCGTCACCCCGCAGGTGGCCCAGCCTTCATCCACACACACAGCCCGGTTGGTTTTTTTCACCGATTTGATGACCGTGTCGATATCCATCGGGCGGATAGTTCTGAGGTCCACGACTTCAGCACTAATGCCGTCTTCTGCCAGGCGGTCTGCGGCCTCCAACGCCACTTTCATGCCGATGCTGTAGCTGATCAGGGTGACATCATCACCTTTCCGCGCCACTTTTGCCTTACCGATGGGCACCGTATAGTCCTCCACATCCGGCACCTCGAAACTCTGACCATATAGAATTTCATTTTCCAGAAAAATTACCGGATTGGGATTGCGGATCGCGGATTTCAGCAAGCCCTTGGCATCCGCCGCGCTATAGGGAGAGACCACGATCAGCCCTGGAACATGTGCATACCAGGCGGCATAGTTTTGCGAATGCTGGGCCGCGACGCGTGCCGCCGCACCGTTGGGACCACGAAATACAATGGGACAGCGTATTTGCCCTCCGGACATATAGTTTGTCTTGCCCGCGGAATTGACAATCTGGTCAATGGCCTGCATGGCAAAATTGAACGTCATGAATTCCACAATTGGCCTGAGCCCCGCCATTGCCGCGCCCACGCCAAGACCGGCAAAACCATGTTCGGTGATCGGCGTATCAATCACCCGCCGGGCCCCGAATTCATCCAGCAACCCTTGAGTCACCTTATAGGCCCCCTGATATTCGGCGACCTCTTCCCCCATCACAAAAACCCGCTCATCGGCGCGCATTTCCTCGGCCATGGCGTCCCGAAGCGCTTCGCGCACCGTCATGGTGGTAAAGGTGGTGCCTTCGGGCAATTCCTCTTCTTCAGGGACTGGCGGAGCTGGCGCCGTCAATACAGATGCCTCAGCGTTCTTTTCTTTTGCCTCTTTCCCGGAAGAGCCTGCCGCCTGTTGCTCTTTTTGCGTTGAGCTCTCCGGCATTGAACTTTCTGGCATTGAACTTTCTGGCATTGAAGAAGAGGTCCCATTGATTTCTTCCAGGGCGGACCGATCTTCCCCGTCTTCCAAAAGCACGGCAATCA